>JAGHJS010000062.1 GCA_017886545.1 Clostridia bacterium | reverse complement strand
TTTCATCAACAATGTTCTGCACCGTCGGTTCTACACCGTCGATCGAAACCGCTTTAACAGTTTCATCCAACGACCCAAGGGAAATATACCCGATACCCTTTTCATCGCCCGCAACCGTCGTGAGCACAGCGCCCGTCGAGTTCTGGTCCGCGCCGTTGGAATACAATTCTGTCTCGTCGATCCCTAACAGCTCGATGAATGCTGCACGTGTACCGGAAGCCGAGTCACGGTTGTACACATTGATCGTATCAGATGCTCCGCAGCCGACTGCTGCAACGCCGATCCCACAAGCAAGCACCACGCTTGCGATTGCCATGAAGATCTTCTTCATTTTCGTTTTCTCCTTTCGAATTTGTGCTTTCAGTATAACGCGGACTTGTATAAATCCTTCGCGGATTTTGTAACAAAATTGTAACAAGTTGTAAAAAAAATCGCCGACTTTTCCACGATTTCGGCGATTTTTGTTGTGCGAACGTTCCTTTATTGTATTCTGTCATTTTAACAAACGAAAAAAACGTCCGCGCGGAACATGTTCCGAACGGACATTCTTACAAAATATTCCCGATTTTCCGCGCGGCGCTTTGCCTACGCCTTTTTTTTGCGCTCGTAGCGCACGAAAAAGTACGCCGCGACCACGCCGACGGCAAACAGCGCCAGCCCTACGCCGAGGTCGACGGCAAAGGACGCGCCCGCCGCCCAGCTTTGGTACTCCGCATAGATCTCGGGATTGAAAAACATAGTGACCACCGACCCGAGCGACAGCCCGACGATGCAGAAAAAGGAGGGTGCGCGGTACTTTGCGAGCAGCCTGTCAAGCCCCTTCGACACCGTTAAAAGCCCTGCGATGAACCCGACGGCGAGGCAGGCGTACACCAGAAGGAGCATCGGGTCGCGGAAAATATTGCCCACGCCGTCCATCAGAGGACGGAAGTACCCCGCCATCATCAAAATGGCGGTCGCCGACAGCCCGGGCACGATCTGCGTGATCGCGACGATGAACCCGAGCACGACGAACAGGATATACTGCCAGGCGTTCAGGTTTTCGAGCGAGCGCTCGCCCGCAAGCACGAACGAGGAGATGAGGCTGATGGCGACGGGCACGCAGAAGCCGACGATAAGCAGCAGGATGCGCGGCGCCGTCTTTTTTTCGCCCTTGATCTCGTCGGTGACGGCGGGCACCGCGCCGAACATCAGCCCCGCAAAGAGGGCGACGACGGCGAACATACTGACGCCGAGCAGTTTATCGACCGCAAAAAAGCCTGCGACGAACCCGACTGCCAGCCCGATGACGATGGGCACGAGGAAGCGCGCGCACTTTTTAAACGCCTTGAACAGGTTGCCCAGCGCAAATAAGAGTTTGCGGTACAGTTTGAAGATGATGGCGACGGTCGAGCCGCTGATGCCGGGCACGATGACCGCCAGCCCGATGAAAAAGCCGAGCACGCCGCCCTTTGCCACGTCGCCCTTGCTCTTATAGCGCAGATCGTCCGCCGTGACTTCCGCAGGCTCTGCGCCGTCCGCAGCACGCTCTTCCGCAGGCGCTGCGCCGATCGCCGACGCCTTGTCCGCACCGGCAGGGAGTGCGGCGGCACCGTCCGTTGCGGGCTTTTTCACGCCTGCGAGGGCTGTTTCCTCACGCTGTTCGGCGGCGTTTTCGGGGGCTGCGCCCTCTTCGGGAACGGTTCCCTTTTCGGGTCCTTCCATGACTTTCTCCTTTTCCATAATATGATGTTTCAGTATAGACCGCGCTTGTCACGATCGTGTATCGGAATTGTATGCTTTTTGTAATAAATCAATGCCCCGCCGCCTTTTTCGGGCGCGGCGGGGTCATTGCGCGCGGATCGCCGCGGCAAGGTCAGCGCGCGCGCAGTTCTTCCGCGAGCGCCGCCGCAGTCAGCCCCGCCTCTTCCGCCTGCTGTTCCGCCGTCATGTGCGGCACGACGGCGACGGGCGCGCCCAGAAGTTTGAGGCGCACGGGAATGCCGCGCGCGGCGTACCACTCGGCGACCGCCGCGCCGAACCCGCCCGCGAGCGCGTTCTCTTCAAACGCGATGAGCCGCCGCCCCGCAAGCGAGGCGAGCATCTCTTCGTCGAGGGGCGAAACGGTGCGGCAGTTGACGATCTGCGCATCGCCGCAGCCTTCCATGCCCCGCGCTTCCAGCGCGCGGCGCACGGCGCGCGCGCCGCAGGCGAGCACCACGGCTCCCTGCCCTTCCGCGAGCACTTCCCAAAGGCTCTGCGTAATGGGCGCCGTTCCGCCAAGCGGGGGCGCTTCGCCGTTCGGGTAACGGAGCACGGCGGGCGCGTTCAATGTGCGCGCATAGGCGAATATCTCCGCAAGTTCCGCGCCGTCCTTGGGCGCGAAGATGCGCAGGTTCGGCATGGCGCGCAGCGCCGCAAGGTCGTATAAGCCCTGGTGCGTTTTGCCGTCCGCGCCCACAAAGCCCGCGCGGTCGACGCAGAAGAGGACGGGCAGGTTCTGCAGGCACACGTCGTGCAGCACCTCGTCCAGCGCGCGCTCGAAAAAGGTGGCGTACAGGCACACGACGGGGCGCATGCCGCCCTTCGCCATGCCCGCCGCCATGGTGACGGCGTATTCTTCGCAGATGCCGACGTCGAAAAAGCGCTGCGGGAATGTTTTGGCAAAGCCCGAAAGCCCCACGCCGTCCGCCATCGCCGCCGTAACGCAGACGAGGCGTTCGTCCCGCGCCCCTTCCGCGCAAAGAAGTTCGCCCAGCGCGGCGGAGAAGGTGTTTTCGGCGGGGGTGAAATTTTTGCCCGCGCCGTGGTAGAGGGCGGGCGCCGCCTCCGCAGGGGCGTACCCCTTGCCCTTTTGCGTGACGGCGTGCAGCAGCACGGGCTCTTTCAGCTTTCTGATGTCCGTGAGCACGTCGACGAGCTCGTGCAGGTCGTGCCCGTTGACGGGGCCGACGTACTTGAAGCCGCAGCGGTCGAAAAAGTCGTTTTTGTTGAGCCAGCCCTTAAGGCTGTATTTGAAGCGGCGCAGCGTTCTGCCGAACGCGCCCGTCTCTTTGAACGTTCCCGCAAGGCGCGAATTGAAGGTACGGTACCGCTTTTTTGCGGTCATGCGCGAAATGGCGCGGTAGGCGGTGCGGTTTTTATCGATCGCCATGCCGTTGTCGTTGAGGATGACGAGGAAGTTTTCGGGCTTGTTTTCGGCGGAGAACACCGCCTCGAGCGCCAGCCCGTTGCCCAGCGACGCGTCGCCGATGAGGCAGATGACCTTGCCCGTGCCGCCCGCAAGGTCGCGCGCGTTGCAAAGCCCGATGCCCGCCGCAAGCGAATTGCCGCTGTGCCCGGCGATGAACGCGTCGTATTCGCTCTCCGCAGGGTCGGGGAAGCCGCTCACGCCGCCCTTTGCACGCAGGGCGTCAAGGGACCTGCCCGTGAGCAGTTTATGCACGTATGCCTGGTGCCCTACGTCGAACACGAGCTTATCCTGCGGGAAGTCGAACACCTTGTGCAGCGCGAGGGTCAGCTCTACCGCGCCTAAGTTCGACGAAAGATGCCCGCCGTTTTTCTGCACGGCGGAAACGAGCTGCCCGCGCAACCTGCGCGCGAGCGCTTCAAGCTGTTTTACCGAATAGTCCTTCAGCTCCCGCATCCGCCCCTTTGCTCCTTTCCGCGCGTACGCGCGTTACTTCTATTATAATATCTCATATTGTACCCCTTCCCCGCGGCAATGTCAAGGGAAAACGGCGGCGCGCGCCCCGCACGCATGCTCCGCGGCTTGCGCGGCGGCGCGCTTTCTGGTATAATACCGTATATATCTATTCGGAAGGCGCAAAAAGTATGGCATATTCTGTGTATTTGAAAAAGGGCGAAGAGCGCCGCCTGCTCGCGGGGCACAGCTGGGTGTACGCGAACGAAGCGGCGAAGATCGAGGGCGACGGCGGGAACGGGTCGCTCGCAAGCGTGTACGCGCACGACGGCAGGTTCATCGGAAAAGGCTACATCAACCACCTCTCCAAGATCCTCGTGCGCATCTTCCTGCGCGGCGAAGGGGAGGACGATGACGCGTTCTACTGCAAAAAAATCGCGGAGGCGAACGCGCTGCGCGAAAGGCTTGTGGGCGGCGACAACTACCGCATGGTGTTCGGCGAGGCGGACGGGCTGCCCGCGCTCATCGCCGACCGCTACGGCGACTGCATCGTGCTCGAATGCCTTTCCCTCGGCGTGGACAAGCGCAAAGAGCGCATTGCGGGCTGTTTTGCAAAACTGTTTTCGCCGCGGTGCATCTACATGCGCGGCACCGCGCCCGTGCGGCGCAAGGAAGGGCTGCCCCTCGAGGACAAACTCCTCTACGGCGAACTGCCCGAGGAGCTGACCGTGACCGAGAACGGACTGACGCTCGGCGTCGACATCCAAAACGGGCAGAAGACGGGCTTTTTCCTCGACCAGAAGGAGAACAGGCTCGCGCTGCGCCGCTATGCCGCGGGCGGGCGGGTGCTGGACTGCTTTTGCAACAGCGGCGGCTTTTCGCTGAACGCCGCGCTCGTCGCCAAAGAAGTGGTCGCGAACGACATTTCGGAGAGCGCGCTCGAAGTGCTGCGGCAGAACGCGGCGCGCAACGGGCTAACCAACATCCGCACGATGCAGGGCGACGCCTTCGACCTTCTGCGCAAACTCCGCGCGGACGGGGAGCAGTTCGACTGCGTCGTTCTGGACCCGCCCGCCTTCTGCAAGAGCGCGGCGGAGGTGCCGGGGGCGTACCGCGGGTACAGGGACATCAACGTTTCCGCCATGAAGCTGGTAAAGCGGGGCGGGTTCCTTTTGACCTGCTCGTGTTCGCATTACATGACCCCGCCGCTGTTCGAAAAAATGCTGCGCGAAAGCGCGCAGCACGCGGGAAGGGAGGCGCGCCTTTTGGAGGCGCGCGGGCAGGCGCCCGACCACCCGACCTTACTCGCCGCCGAAGAGACGGGGTATCTGAAAGCGTATTATTTGCAAGTGAATTGATTCACGAAAAAAGTTCACGAATTTCTCGGCAGGCTGCTGCCTGCGAAATTCCGTGAGTTTAGGGAGAAACCGACACCCTTGCGGGATGTCGGTTTCTCCCTCTTTCGGGCACCTTTCGGGGCACACCATTATAGAAGTGCCCGAAATTCACCCTCTTCCGTCACGCTTTCCACAAAGCGTAAAGTGCAAAAGGCAAAAGTGCGATTTTGCCTTTTGCCAGAGATTATTTAAGCGCGCCGCATTCACTCTTTCCGAATTGAGCCGCAGGTTTGCGGCAAATTGAGTGCGCTTACCGAAAAGCGTGGTTTTCGGACGCGCAATTTAATTATTAAACGTGTTCCCGAAAATCGCAGCGTGCTAACGCACTGCGAGATTTTTGGGAAGAGGAGGAGCGGAGCGCACACGCGAGCATTGCCGCTTTGCCGCTTTGCGGCAATGCGAGAACGTAGCCGACTGCTCCGACGAGAGTGCGCTTTCCGAAAAGCGTGGTTTTCGATAAACGCAATTGATTATTAAACGTGTTCACGAAAATCGCAGCGTGCTAACGCACTACGAGATTTTTGGGAAGAGGAGGAGCGGAGCGCACACGCGAGCATTGCCGCTTTGCGGCAATGCGAGAACGTAGCCGACTGCTCCGACGAGAGTGCGCTTTCCGAAAAGCGCGGCTTTGGAACGCGCAATTGATTATTAATCGTGTTCACGAAAAATTTTTTCGCTGACAAAAAATTTTTCCCTGATCTGAGGGAGAAACCGACACCCTTGCGGGATGTCGGTTTCTCCCTCTTTGCGGCATCTGTTTTGGAACACATATTGATAAATGCCGCAAATTCACCCTCTTCCGCACCGCCGCCCGCGCGGCGCGGGGTGCCGCCCGCATGCGCCGCACCCGAAGAGAGGGAAGCAGCTCCCCTTCCTTCATAAAAGCATTGCTCCCTATGAACGGCCCGCTCGTTTTATAAAATTCCTGAAGCAAGTTTCCATTTGGTCCGTCCCGGACCGGAGAGCCAGATAAATTTTTAAATTCGGTTCCGTTCCCGAAGGACGGATGACGACGCTTTCACTGTTCCCGAAATCAAATTGCAATACGTTCGATTTCGGCAAACCGGTACTTTCGCCCTCCAGATAATCGACGCATCTTCCGACCGTTTTCCCGCATATTTCTTTGGGCGGGTGCCTGCGGAACCATGCCATGATCTCTTCTATCTTTTTATGCCCCTCCGCGCCCGCAAATGTATACGAAAGGAGCGTATTCTTCAGCCTTCCGTATTTTTTATAAACCGATTCCAGTACGTCCTTCAAATTTTTCTTTTGCGCCCGATACGCTGCCGCCATTTTACAAATCGCCAGCGAGGCGACGAGCGCATCTTTATCCCGTACCTGCGTGCCGAGAAGATAACCGTAGCTCTCTTCAAATCCCAAAAGAAACCTGTCCGCTTCTCCCCTTGCTTCCAGCAAACCGATCTGCTCGCCTATATATTTGAACCCTGTAAGCACATTGATGACGCCCGCACCGTACTCTGCGGCGATTTTTTCGGCAAGATCTGTCGTTACGATCGTCTTGATGACGAGCAGGCGGGAGGTGTCCTCCCCTCTTCCTCTCCGCTCCTCCAACAGGTATTGCAAGAGCAATAAACCGACTTCATTGCCCGTAAAAGGGATGCAGGCATCGCCGCAGCGCACGGCGATCCCTACCCTGTCTGCGTCGGGGTCTGTCGCGATCAGCAAATCGCAGCCGTTCTCTTCCGCTGTTTTTATGCCGAGCGCCAACGCCTCCCGTTTTTCGGGATTCGGATACGGACACGTCGCAAAATTCTCGTCCGGCACGCACTGCGGCTCTGTCAGAAAGACGTTCGCCCCCGCACTTTCCAAAAGTTTCGGCACAAGCCTGTACCCCGTTCCGTTCAGTGCGGAATAGGCGATTTTTAATCCGCTCAGATCTGTTTCGCCGACGATATTCCGTATCCCCTGCAAATATTTCTCTTCCGTTTCCTCTGCGGCAAAACAAATCGTTCCCTGCCGCACATATTCGTCGAAAGGAGCATTTTCCTCCCCGAAATAGCTTTCTTCCCCGATAAACCGTGCCACTTCCGCGGCAACGGCATCCGTGATCTGACAGCCGTCACTATTGTAAACTTTGTAACCGTTGTATGCCGCGGGGTTATGGCTCGCCGTGATCATCACGCCCATGCCGCATTGCTCTTCCCGCGTCAGAAACGACAAATACGGCGTCGGCATCAATTCCCGCACAATCATCACGCGGATACCTCTTCCGGCAAAAATGCGTGCGGCGGTTTCCGCAAACAGCCGCGATTTTCTGCGGCTGTCGTAGCTGATCGCCGCCTTTTCCATGCCGTGCGCGCGCATATAGGCGGCAAGCCCTTTGGTCGCGCGCCCGACCGTATAGATATTCATACAGTTTGTGCCGATCCCGACGATGCCGCGAAGCCCGCCCGTGCCGAATCGCAGTTCACTGCTGAAGCGCTCCTTCTTTTCCTCTTCCGTCAGCGCGTTCAGTTCAGACAGTTCCGTTTTATCCGTTATGTTTTCAAACCATTCCTGTATACTATCGCACATGGCAGCTCCCTGATCCCTTATTTTTCTCTGCGCCCGCCGGTATTGCCGAAAGGGGTCGTTGCTCTCTTCAAGCGATATCCGTCAGGCATCCGTCTCTGCCGAATGTTTGAAGCGGCTCGCTGCTTCGAAAAGGTCCGCCGCGCCTCGGCTTTCGCGGCGTCACACCCCGCTGTAGGCGGCGAATCCGCCGTCGACGGGGATGACCGTACCCGTCACGAACCCGCTCGCGGTATCGTCCGCAAGCCACAAAAGCGCGCCCAGAAGATCGCCGATCTCCCCGAACTTTTTCATCGGCGTAGCCGCTAAGATCTTCCCCGTCCGCGCCGTCGGCGTGCCGTCCTCGTTGTACAGCAGCGCGCGGTTCTGGTTGGTCACGAAAAACCCCGGCGCGATCGCGTTCACGCGGATGTTGCACGGCGCGAAGTGCACCGCCAGCCACTGCGTGAAGTTGGAGATACCCGCCTTCGCCGCCGAGTACGCGGGGATCTTCGTGAGCGGACGGAACGCGTTCATCGAGGATATGTTGATGATATTCCCGCCCGTCTTGACCATAGCTTCCGCGAACACCTGCGTGACGAGAAACGCCGTCGTGATGTTCAGGTCGAACACGAATTTTATGCCACTCTCTTCGAGCTTGAAGAAATCCTTTACCCCCTGCGTGTCCGCGGTCATCGTCTCGTTGTCCGTCGTAGCCCTCGGGTTGTTCCCGCCCGCGCCGTTGATGAGAAAATTCACCTTGCCGAACGACTCTTCAATATTCTCCTTTGCGGCGATAATGCTGTCCTTGTTCAGGCAGTCACAGCGTACGGCGATCGCGTTGTCTCCTATCTCGTCCGCGATCTTCTTCGCCGCGTCGAAGTTGATATCGAGCAGCGCGACCTTCGCGCCGCATGCGGCGAGAGCGCGGGCGAATTCGCCGCAGATGACCCCGCCCGCGCCCGTGACCGCTATGATTTTATCGCTCAGATCTACTTTGAACGGAAGTTTCATTTCTCCTCTCCTTTCGCGGCAAGCACTGCCGCGCGCGTCTGTTCCGCTATCTCCTCTCTGCTCCCCTGCATCATCCAACTGCCGCCGCAGGCGAAGATGTTGGGGAAGGAAAGGTATTCGTTCATATTTACAAGGTTCACCCCGCCCGTCGGCATGAACCGCACCTGCGGGAACGCCGCGCTCAATGCCTTTATGGTGTTCAGCCCGCCAAAATTCCCCGCGGGGAAGAATTTGAGGCGCGTGAGCCCCAATGCAAGCGCCTTCATGATCTCCGTGGGCGTAACGATCCCGGGAAGATAAAGTATCTCTTTCTCCTCGCACACCTTTGCGACCTCTTCGGACAGCCCGGGCGAGACGATGAACTTCGCCCCCGCCCCGATCGCACGCTCGCACTGCTCTTCGTTTATCACCGTTCCCGCCCCGACGAGCATGGCGGGGTATTTTTTCACCGCCAGCTTTATCGCCTCTTCCGCGCAGTCGGTGCGGAAGCAGATCTCCGCGACGGGCAGCCCGCCTTCGAGCAGCCCTTCCAGCATGTCCGCCGTGTCGTCGATTTTTTGTATCGTCACCACGGGAACGAGCTTGACTTGTTCTATTTTCTGCAATACGTCTTTCATTTCCCGTCCTTCTCCACTGCCTCGAACATGCCGTTCAGGTACGCCGCGCCGAGCGCGCGGTCATATAAGCCGTACCCGGGCTTTCCGTCCTCGCCCCAGATGTTCCGCCCGTGGTCGGGGCGGACATACCCGTCGAATCCGTTTTCGACGAGCGCCTTCACGATGGCATAGATATCCACATTCCCGTCCGACGTCTGATGCCCGTTTTCGTAAAAGTCCGTTTCGTTCACAAATTTAAGCTGCCGCAGGTGGGCAAAATAGATGCGGCTCGCATACTTTGCCGCCATCTTCGGCAGGTCGTTGAACCTTCCCGCTCCCAAACTGCCCGTACAGAACGTGATGCCGTTGTGCTTATTCGGTACGGCGGCGAACAGCCTGTCGTAGTCCGATTCCCGCCCCACGATGCGCGGCAGCCCGAAGATGTCCCACGGCGGATCGTCCGGGTGGATCGCCATGTTGATCCCCGTCTCGTCGCACGCGGGCAGGATGACCTTTAAGAAATACACGAGGTTCTCAAAGAGCTGTTCGTGCGTCATGCCCTCGTATTCTTTGAGCAATCCGTTCAGCTGTTCGGGCGTGTAGCTCTCGTCCCAGCCGGGCAGGCGCAGGTTATGCTTGTCCAGCTTCCGGAAGTCCGCCTCCTTGTACGCGAGGCACTCCGCGCCGTTCGCCTGCACATAGTGCAGGTCCGTGCGGAACCAGTCGAACACGGGCATAAAGTTGTAACAGATACACTTTACGCCGAACTTCCCGAGATTCCGTATCGTCTGCGCATAGTTTGCTATGAGTTTATCGCGGGAAGATTTTCCGAGCTTGATGTCCTCGTGCACGGGCACGGATTCTATGACTTCCATTTCAAGCCCGGCCTCGTCGCAGAGGCTTTTCAGGCGGGCGATCTTGCTCTCCTCCCACACTTCGCCCACGGGCGTATCGTACACCGCCGTAACCACGCCGCTCATGTTGGGAATTTGCTTTATGTACTGCAAGGGAATGCAATCGCCCTCCCCGTACCAGCGAAAGGTCATTTTCATTGTCCGCTCCTTCAGCGCCGCACCTGCGCGCTCCCGCCGCCCGCCGCCAATGCGGCGATCTCTTCCGACCCGATCAGGCATTGATCCCCTTCCACGGAATGTTTCAGACAGCTTGCCGCTTCCGCAAAGTCCACGGCGTTTTGCAGCGGGTATCCGTGCCCCAGCGCATACACGAGCCCCGCCGCAAACGCGTCGCCCCCGCCGATGCGGTCCACCATCTCCATTTCATACGCGCGGCTCTGCACTTTTTCGCCGCCCGCATACAGCTCCGCCCATATTTTATTGTGCCGCGCGTCCTTGGTGCGCCTGTATGTGAACGCGACGTGCGTGAACCCGTACCGCTCCGCCAGCGTGCGTTCGTCCGAACATCCGAACAGCTCCTTCGCGTGGTTTTCGTTCACGATGCACACGTCCACGTAGCGGAACAGCCCTTCCAGCGTTTTCGCCGCTCGTTCCTTCCCCCACAGCTTGCTGCGGTAGTTCACGTCGCAGGAGACGGCCGCGCCATGCTCCTTTGCCTTGCGGCATGCCGTTTCCGCCAGCCGCGCACAGCCTTCGCCGAGCGCGGGCGTGATGCCCGTGATATGGAACCGGTCCGCGCCCGTAAATATCGCATCCCAATCGTATTCTTCGGGAACCGACTGCGAAAACGCCGAGCCCGCGCGGTCATACACCACGCTTCCCGCGCGCCTGTCCGCGCCGCGCTCCGCGTAATAGAGCCCCAGCCGCTCGCCGCCGCGGAGAATGTGCCGCGTGTCAACGCCGTACCGCCGCAGCGCGTTCACCGCCGCCTGCCCCACACCGTTTGCGGGCACCTTGCTCACGAACGACGCCTCTTCGCCCCATACCGCCAGCGCGACCGCCACGTTCGCCTCCGCGCCGCCGTAGTCCGCCTCCAGCGCCTCCGCCTGCACCAACTGCTTATGCCCGACAGGCGTTAGCCGCAGCATGATCTCCCCAAGCGTTACCGTCTTCATGTCCCGCTCCTTGCGCTCCTATATCCCGAGCGCCTTTTTGATGTTGAAATAGCACACGTTCCGCGCCAGCTCTTTCGCCGCCGCCATATCGTACTCGCCCTTTTCTACCAAGTCCCCCAGATAGTCCGATAAAATGCGGCGGAAAAAGTCGAACCGCGCATAGCTCGAAAAACTGCGGCTGTCCGTGAGCATGCCGTAGTTCGTGCCCAATACCGAATACTCCGCGATCGTCGAAAGGTTCTTCCGTATCCCCTGCACCGTGTCGTTGAACCACCACGCCGCACCCATTTTCACATGGCAGTACGCGCCCGTGAGCGCCGCCAGCGCGGGCAGGTCCGAATCGTTCAATGTGTACAGGATCGTTTCGGGACGCTCATCATCCGTAAGCTGTCTGAAATACCCGATGACGTCCTCGATCCGCGTGCCGTCTGCGATCACGTCGAACCCCGCGTCCGCGCCACAGCGTTCAAACATTTTTTCGTTCACGTTGCGCGTCACCGCGAAGTGCAGCTGCATGACGATGCCGTACTTTTTATACAGCTTCGCAAGTTCGACGAGAAGATACCCGAACAACTCCTCCCGCTCTGCCGCGGAAAGCTCTCCGCGGCGAAGGAACAGCCGCTCCGCCTCGGCGCGCGAAGGGTAACGGGACGGAAATTTCAGAAAACCGTGGTCGCTTATCCTGCAACCGTGCGCCACAAAGTATTGCAGCCGCTCTTCCGCCGCGCGCAGAAGGTCGGCGAGCGTTGTTATTTCATATCCCACGACCTCGCCCAGCCGTCTGAGGTACGCCCCGTCCAACGCCAACAGTTTATCCGGGCGGAACGTCGGCGCCACGACCGTGCCTCCGTACCTCCCGTGCGCGGATAAATCGTCGCAGGGGTCGTCCGTCGTCGCGACGTATTCCACTTTGTACTGCTGCAACAGCGTCCCCACAGAGATGTTTTTCAGCTTTTCGTTCGCCTGTTTGTAGATCCGCTCCGCGCTCGCTCCGTTCAGCGGCTCGCAGATCCCGAACACCTGCCTAAGTTCCAGATGCGTCCAATAGTACAAGGGATTCCCCGCCAGCTGCGGCACGATCTCTGCGTATTTCAGAAATTTATCATGGTAGCTTGCGCCGCCCGTGATGTACTCCTCGTCCACCCCGCACAGGCGCATGGTGCGCCATTTGTAATGATCCCCCGAAAGCCACAACTGCCCGATGTCCGAAAACTGCGCGTCCGCTTTTATCTTGTTCCGGTCCAGGTGGCAGTGATAGTCGATGACGGGCAGGTCCTTGACCTCCCCGTATATCTCCTTCGCGCTTCCGCTGCTTAGAAGCAGCTCTTCCCCATAAAAATTTTTCATGTGCTTTCCCGTCAAGATCCGATTATATAGTTTATGATTTGGTCGAGCGTCGAAAACGCAAGGCTGAACACCGTATCGGCGCAACCGTAGTAGAGAGCGATCCTGCCCGTAACGGAGTCCGTCAGCGTTGAGCAGGGGAATACCACATTCGGCACAAACCCGACGCATTCATACTCTTTTTCGGGGGTCAGAAGATAATTTTCAGAACGGTGCAGCACTTTTGACGGATCGTCCCGATCCAAAAGCGCGCCGCCCATGGAATACACGTAGCCCGAACACGTTTGCGTTACGCCGTGATACAGCAGCAGCCAGCCCTCGCTCGTTTCGATCGGCGCGGGTCCCGCCCCTATCTTCAACCGTTCCCAACTGCTTTTCGGCTGCATCAGCAGTTTATGCTTGCCCCAATACGTCAGGTCTTTGCTGTACGAGAGATAAATATCTCCGTACGGCGTATGCCCTTGATCGGAGGGGCGCGTCAGCAGGACATACTCGCCGCCGATCTTGCGCGGGAACAGAACTCCGTTGCGGCTGTACGGCAGCACGGGATGCCCCCTGAATATAAACTTTTTGAAATCTTTCGTTTCTGCCAGCCCGATGGTCGGCTGCCCCTGCAACCCGTCGCACCAAAGAACGTAATACGTATCTCCCACCTGCACGACCCGCGGATCGTAGCCGTATTCCATCGCATACGGCTTTCCGTCTTCCTGCTCCATGCAGATCGGCCGTTCGCAGATATCGAATGTATAGCCGTTTTTGCTGAACCCGACATACAACAGCGGCCAGCCGTTGAGGGTGTCGCCGCGAAATACGGCGGCAAATCCATCGCCGAACGGCACGACCGCACTGTTATAAATACGCGCCACGCCCTTTACGGGATTGCGGTAAATGATGGGGTTTTTTGCACTTCTCCAAAACGGCAGCCCGTTTTGCTCCGTCCGCTCTTCAAAAGGTATGTTCGGCAGCGGCGCACCGATAAGTTTAGGCTCCATCGCTATTCTCCTGCATGACAATTTCATTTAAAAACACGACGGGCACATACCCGACCGTGTAATGCCCCTCCGCCGAGATCTCCAAAACCACACGAACCGACGCAGGCAATGTTTCGTCGGCGGAAAAGCGAATGGGGATCTCGCCCGTTTCATATTCGGTGGTGAGCGATGACCAGTGCGGAAGATGCACGCAAAACGCGGTGCGGTCTGCCGTGACTCCCTTCGGCAGCAGCACGCGCACCTGCAGATCGTAAGGCTGGTTTCCGTACGCCTTGACGTTGTTGTACAATTTCAGCATGATGCACGCCGTACCGTTCGGCAGCAGAACGGGCCCTTCGCAATAGCGCACCTGCGCCGTGAAAAAGGCGAACGGCATACAAAAGGTATACGGCTGCATCCTTTTCCACATATCCGCAAAATTTGTACCACTTCGTTCCTTCCATCCTTCGGCGTCGAACTTTGTTTTCCCTGAATGTATGCTTACGTTTGCGTTGTTCTCCGCCAGCATGGCAGGCGCAAGGCGAAAGATACGCTCGCTCAGCTGCTTGCACGACGTGACGGGGATCCAAGAAACCCCCATATTGATGCTGCCCGTGACAATGGTATCGCCCACATGCGCGCGCCAATCTTTCGGGAGCGACCGCATGCCCCCGAGAATGCCCATGACGGCGCCGATGGTCGCACCCGTGCAGTCTGTATCGTCCCCGCAGTTGATGGCGGCGAGCATGCTTTTTTTGAAGTCTCCTTCCCCGTACAGCAATCCCAGAACGACAAACCCGACATTCGTCGGCGCCTGAAACCACCCGTCGCCGATATCGGCATTTTCGGCGATCAGTTTATCGCGCGCTTCGCGCAGCGCCACACCGCTGTCAAAACAACTTTCGGCGAGCAAAACCGTTTTCGCGACGCGGCTGTCTTCGGGAATATATCCGAGCGCCAGATGAAGGAGTTCGCGCACGTCCTGCAAAACAAACGCCGCGCTCTCCAGAGCGGCAACAAAAGCGGCGGCGATCGTCCCTTCGCCTGTGCCGTGATCCACTTTCGCGTCTTCGGCGGCATACTTTGCCGCCACGGCAGGCGCGGCGGGCGCAAGCGTCGCCCAGATCTCGGTACGGATCCATGCCCCGTTGCTGTGCTTCCACACGTTCGCATAGTCGCCTGCGACAGAAGGCGGCAAGCCTTTGCGCATGTTGCTTTTTGCGATGCCGTATTCTGACCAGAACGGCGTGATAAACGCGAGCCAGTATTCGCCGAGCGTCT
Organism: Clostridia bacterium; assembly: GCA_017886545.1. GTDB lineage: Bacteria > Bacillota > Clostridia > Christensenellales > Borkfalkiaceae > Borkfalkia. Next base: position 909 of record JAGHJS010000062.1, on the reverse strand, counting down.
GCGCCGTGATGTTTTTCACGCCCGAAAATTCAAGCGCCTGCAGCCAGATGAGCTGCAGATCCAGATCGTCGTTCGGGAGCGATTCGGGGGCGTCGGACGAAAACCCCGCAAGCGACAAATACTCGTGCGTTCCCTCGTACGGCGCACCCATCGTGCCGCCGATGCTTTTCCCCAGCCAGCAGGCATGCACTTTGTCGCGGAATTCTTTTTTTCCAAGAAAGATCATATGCGGCACTCCTCTGCAAGATATTGTACAAGTTCCTTGAAGTCACAGGTCGCAAGCCCGATGTATTGGTCGGCGCAGCCGTAATACACATACAATGTTCCGTCTTTCACCGCCGCTCCTGTCGGGAACACGCACCCCTCGTAGATGCCGCTCAGTTCAAATTCCCGATCCGGCTCCATCAGCCACTCCTTCGTCCGCGCGAGCACCTTCTTCGGCTCGTTCAGATCGAGCAGCACCGCACCCACGCGGTACACCCCCTTCGCGTCCACCCCGTGGTACAGCATCAGCCACCCTTCCTCCGTCCGGATCGGCGGCGTGCCCGCGCCGATCCGCTGCTCTTCCCACCACTGCTCGCCCGTGATCAGAAGCTGCGGCGCTTCATAGCACAAAAGGTCCTCTCCGTACGAAATCCAAACGGAAGGCATCTTCACGCCTGCGTCCTTGTACTTCGGGCGCGATACGCGCACATACTTCCCCTTCACCTTTTCGGGAAAGAGCAGCACGTCCCTGTCGTCCACCGTCGGCTCCGTCAGCCGCCCGAGCTTTTTGTAATGTACAAAGTCTTTCGTCGCCGCAAGGTAGCTGATCGTCGTATTCTCCCGCGCGTACTGCGGCAGTTCTTCGCCGTATACGTCCGTATCTTCCAGATACATCGGCGGGCGGGAAACGCCCTCCACCCACGG
>JAGHJS010000061.1 GCA_017886545.1 Clostridia bacterium | reverse complement strand
GTAGTCGCCCATGTGATAGCCGCAGAAGGGGCGCATCGCCATGGGGTCGCGGCGCACCACGCCGCCCGCGCCCGTCGCCGCAGCCGTCGTCTCGCTCGCCATGATCGAGCCGACGAACACGCCGTTGTCCCAGCTCTTGCTCTGGTACACCAGCGGAGCGGTCTTTGCGCGCCGGCCGCCGAACACGATCGCGGACAGGGGCACGCCCTTCGGGTTATCGAACTCCTTGCTGATGCACGGGCAGTTCTTTGCGGGGGCGGTGAAACGGCTGTTCGGGTGCGCGCCCTTTACGCCCGCCGCCTTTGCGGCGTCGTCCCACGGGTTGCCCTTCCAGTCCACCGCGTTCTTGGGCGGGTTCTTGTCCAGCCCCTCCCACCAGACGGTGTTGTTATCCAAATTGTGGCAGACGTTCGTGAAGATCGTGCCCTTCTGCGTGGTGTGCAGCGCGTTGGGGTTGGATTTTTCGTTCGTGCCGGGCGCAACGCCGAAGAACCCGTTTTCGGGGTTCATCGCCCACAGCCTGCCGTCCGCGCCGACGCGGATCCAGGCGATGTCGTCGCCGACCGTCCAGATCTTATACCCTTTTTCGCGATAGATCGCGGGCGGGATGAGCATGGCAAGGTTGGTCTTGCCGCACGCGGAGGGGAACGCCGCCGCGATGTACTTCGTGTCGCCGTCCGGTTTTTCGAAGCCGAGGATGAGCATGTGCTCCGCCATCCAGCCCTCGTTTTTGCCGAGGTAGGACGCAATGCGCAGCGCAAAGCACTTTTTGCCGAGCAGCACGTTCCCGCCGTAGCCGCTGTTGCACGACCAGATGGTGTCGTCTTCGGGGAAATGCAGGATATAGCGCTTGCTCTCGTCAAGCGTGCACTTGGAGTGCAGGCCCTTGACGAAGTCGCCGTCCTTGCCGAGCGCTTCGAGGACGTCAAGTCCCACGCGCGTCATGATCTCCATATTCAGAACGACGTAGATGCTGTCCGTCAGTTCGATGCCGATCTTTGCAAATTCGCTGCCGACGATGCCCATGCTGTACGGGATGACGTACATCGTGCGGCCCTTCATGGAGCCTTTGAAGATGTCGCCCGCCATTTTGTACGCCTCTTTCGGGTCCATCCAGTTGTTGATGGGGCCGGCGTCGTCCTTATTGCGGCAGCAGATGAAGGTGCGGTCCTCCACGCGCGCAACGTCGTTGACGGCGGTACGGTGCAGGTAGCACTCGGGGAGCAGGTCCTCGTTGAGTTTGATGATCTCGCCCGTCGAGCACGCCTCGGCACGCAGCGCGTCGCGCTGCTCCTTGCTGCCGTCGATGAGGACGATCCTGTCGGGGCTGCACAGCGCCGCGCTTTCGTCGATGAAGCGGAGCACCTTTTCGTTTTTGATGACTTCTGCCATGTTCATAACGCTTACACTCCTTTCGCAGGCATACGCCCGCTGATTCGTTCCCGTCCATTATACCCGATACGGAATAAAAAGTAAACTTTTTGCGCGGGCTTTTTGCATAATCTTCTCTTATAGCTCCCGCCGCTTTTGTGGCTGTATACGGCATTTTTCGCCGAAAACAGTCTTTTTTCTGCGGTTGAAAACATATATACTTATATGCGGCACAGACCGAAAAGACGCAGGAGCGGCGTATGCAATACATAAAAAAGATCTGCATTCTGAAACAGGTGAGCGCGGGATTTGCTGCCGACGGCAAGGCGCTCTCCGCCCTGCTGACGGCGGAGAGCTTCGGCGGGCGGCTGACGGCGGTACTTGCGCCCATCGGGCTGGCGCCCCTTTCGGCGGGGCGGTACCGCGCGGTCGTGTGCGACGCGCACGGCACGGCGGAGGTGTTCGACCTGCCCTCCCCCGCGGGTTTTACCGTAAAGCGGCAGAGCGCGCTCGAGCTTGCGGACGGGCTGGGGTGCGCGCTCGTGTACGTGAACGGCGCGGCGAAGGCGGTCGCCTTCGGCAAGAGCGGGGAACACGCCTACGATTTGAAAACCATGTGCGCGCTCGTCGACGAGTCGGAGCCGCCCGCGCCGAAGGAGAGCGCGGCAAAGGCGCCGCCTGCACGGGAGGGCGCGCAAAACCGTACAGGCGCACAAAACCGTATAGGCGCGCAAGCCGCGGACGGGACGGACAAAGCGGCACCCCTCCCCCCGAAGCAGGCAGACGCGCAGAACGCGCCGCCCTACGACGACGAGGCGGTGGCGGACGTCAACTATTTCGCGTTCGCGGACGCGGAGGCGGAAAAGGAGGATACGCATGCGCAAGCAGGTGGCGCTCATGGCAAAGCGCAGACGGACGGGCGAAACGCTGGAGCGGATGAAGATGCTCAAAGCCTATTCAGCCGCACAGGGTGCGAGGACGTCCGAACGGATGAAGGAGCTTGCTATTACGATAAAGTGAAGGCGGACCTGGACGCGCTGTTCTTGCAGCACCCCGCCGAGGAGGAGCTGGCAAAGAGCATCCCCCTTTCGCGCTGGGCGAAGATCGCCTTCGGCGAAGGGAAGCACTACGCCGTCGGGATCATCCGCGACGAAACGCATGTAAAGTACATCTGCTACGGCGTGCCGTCCGAGCGGCGGGGCGAACCGCCCGAGCCGCTGCGCAAATGGTGCTCGTACCTGCCCCTTTCGGTGTTCGACCTTGGCGGCAAGGGGTACTGGATGATGTTCCAGGACGCCGTAACGGGCGCCTGCGTCAAACTCGAACAGGCGTAAGCGCCCCGCACGGGGCAAAAACGCGGGCGGCAGACCAAGGTCTGCCGCCCGTTCCCCGTTACGGCGCCCCTGCGGCGGGAGCGCAAAGCGCGGCGGGCGCGGCGAGGAGCGTATGCAGCGGGAAACGGCGGGCATATCGTTCCCGAACAAATACGGGCATTGCCCCACAGAAACGAGCGGGGGGCTTTGCCCGCCGACATACATAGAACCCGAGCCTTCCCTCCGGCACAGCCGCAGGGGGCGGGCGCATTCTGCGCCCGCCGCCTGTGCAAAACCCGCTCAAACGCCCCGCGCGGTGACCGCGCGGGGCTTGCTTCAAAAAATTTTACCGCGCCTTTTCTTTTATTTTTTCGGAATATCTCTTCAAACCGTTCGCGGACGACGGCGCGCTCGTGCTCTTTCAGCAAAACCAAAACTTCATCGTAGATCCTGTCGCAAAGATCTGCTACCTCGTTCCCCCGTGGATGCAGAAAAACATATTTATACCGATCTGTCGTTTCGACTTTTACGGAACGATCTGTTGCGGCAAGGTATTGCGTATACATTTTTTCTGCCGGCACATTATAGGCAGCGAGCGGCGTTTGACGGCTGCCGTTTACAACGACATTCCCCAAATACACCAATCTTAGCAAAATTTTCGCATTTTCTTCCGTGAGTTTAAATTCCATTCTTTATTACCTCCTTAATTATGGCTCAAGCCGATGATTGGCTGCTGGTTTTTAAATTTTTGTTATCTAAATCGATTTAGTTATCCAAATGAAGATATTTTTATTTTATCATATTTATTGTTCACTTACACGATTTAGCTACTATCTATTTTTGTCGAAATCGGAGTTTGTTTGTCGAATTATGCCGAGACATCCGGAAAACAGCGAAATCATATCTGTTCCCTTCCAAAAGCGGATGACCCGTTTGCTCGCCGAGGAAGATACGGAGAGCGGCCCGTGCACGACCGCCGAATTTTCCAAACGTGCAGGAATCGGCAAACATGTCATATCAAACGCCGTTATTTACGGCATTCTTCCGAGCGTGCCTTCGTTGATAAAAATTGCCGACTATACCGAAAAGCCCCTTCTCTATGTTTTAGGGCGTTCGGACGATGAGACCTATACCCCGGCGGCAACGAGGCGAACCTTCGGAGAACGGTTGCTTTTGCTCCTTGACGAACGAAAATTAAAGATTGCCGACGTAGCCAACGCTCCCGGGGTCACATTTGCACGCAATTCCGTTCATGTATGGCTGAAGCGCGGAAATCTTCCCTCCTTGGAATACCTTTTGCAGCTCGCCGCGTATTTTTCCGTTTCTCCCGACTACCTGCTCGGCAGAACGGACTACCGCAACTGACAGCGCTCGCCGACGGCGTGCGTTTTTTTCTTTCTCCTCGTGGAATGCTGCTCAAAAACTCCCCCTGTGCGGCGGATGCCGCACAGGGGGAGCGTCGTTTTTATGTTTAAATATCAGCGTCGTTTTTATGTTTAAATATCAAGGTTGCGGATCTTGCCTTCGAAGGTGTATTCGAGGCGGTCAAAGGTGCCGCGCTTCAACAGGCAGCGCTCGCAAATAATAGCGTTCGACAGGTTGTTGTACACCAGATAGTAGCAGAACTTTGTGCGGTAGACCTTTTTGATGCTGTCGATCATCTTTTCCTTGCGGATGGTCTTATCGGGCAGGTATTGGACCCAAAGGATCTTTTCCCCTTCGATCTGCACGCGGACGAGCCATTTTGCGTTGCTCACGCTTTTGCGCATGGGACCGAACCGCACAAAGAATCCCACCGCCGCCAGCAGCACCGCGAACAGGCCCACCCAAAGCCAGTTGTTCCCCGCTGTGGTGAACAGCACAATGAGCGCGATCACCACGATGACCCCCGCCAGCACAAAGATCCAGTTGGACATGTACCGCTTGCGCAGCTTGTCGGTGCGGCGCTTCGTATAGTCGGTGACCTCTCCGTAAAATTCGATCATACCGGGCCTCTCCTGTACAGGCATATCGCCTTGATACAAGATTATAGCCGAAAAAGCGCGGCTTGTCAACCCCTGCGGCAGAAAGCCCGCGCCCGCGCCGCAAAATTGCGGCGCGGGCGCGGGCGAACGTTCCGCTTTGCGCGGGACGGACAAAGGACCGCCCCCGTACGGCGGCAAGCGGCGCTTACAGATCGTAGCGCGCCATCATCTTCAATAAGGACGCCATTACGTCGTTGAGCGACTCCGCCTCCTCCGAGCGCAGGTCGCCCTTGCCCGCATAGACGGACAAAAGCTGCTGCGCCGCCTGCGTTTCCAGGCGGTCGCCCGCGGTGAGCGGCGCGTTCTGCAGCCGCCGCAGCGCCTGCGAGATATGGTCGAGCCGCACGTCGCGCTCCACGCGCACGCCGCCCTCCTGAAAGCAGCGCACTTTGGGCGGAAGAGCGGGCGCGGGAACGGGCGGAGCGGCTCCGTCCGGCTCCTCTTCGGCAAGGCGCGCCGCGAGCGCGTTTTTCCGCCGTTCGCGGACGCGCGCACGCAGGGCGCATACGGCGCGGGGCAGCCACAGCGCCCCGTACAGCGCAAGATACAGCGCCTTGGCAAAGAGCCCGACGCACAGCGCTTCCAACAGCGCGCCGCGCCCCGCCTCGCCGAGCAGAAAGAGGGCGGCGAAGGCGCATTCGCAGAAATCCGCGAAAAACAAAAACCAGGCGTTGGAGCTGCGGCGCACGCGCGGCAGGCACAGCGCCAACACAAGCGCGGCGAGGAAGGCGAGCGCGGGCAGCGCCAACAGCAGCAGCGCGCACCCGTACAGCGCGCCGTTTTCCCCGCGCACGAGGGCAAAAAAAGTCTGAACGATCTGCGGCATAACGTTCTCCGTGTTCGGTGATACCACACATTATAGCCGCAAAACCCGCCCCGCAGAAGGGAAAGACCGTCGGTTTTCGTCGACATCGGGCGAAACGGGCGCCCGCCCGAACGGTTCGGGCGGGCGCCTGCCCTGCCGTATTGCCCGCGCCGCCGCACGGATCCGCGCTCCCTGCGGCGCGCCGCTCTATTTTTGCGCGGCGGACACGTCCTCCGCGCGCACGGGCACTTCCGCGCAGAACCCGCGCAGGATGTTCACCACGAACGCGCGCACCTGCCGCACGCCCGCGATGCGCGCCGCGGCGGCGGTATACACCCGGAACTGCGGCTCGTACGCCGCCAGAAGCTGCGCCGCGTCCTTGCCCGAATATTTATAATCGACGACGACGCACTCCCCGTCCTTTAGGGCGAGCAGGTCCATCGCGCCCTGCACGAGCACCTCGTCCTTTGCGGGCGTATCGTACAGCACGCCCGCGGGCAGCGACACGAGGAAGGGCTGCTCGCGGCGGAGCGTATACCCTGCAAGCCGCGCAAAGACGGGCATCTCCAGAATCTTCTGCGCCCGCGCGGGGTCGGGCAGCACGGCAAACCCCTCCGCGCGCATCTGCGCGATGACGCGCGCCGCCTCCGCCTGCGGGGGCGCCGAAAAATCGGCGCGTTCCAGAAAGGCATGGTACGTCACGCCCGTCTCCGCGTCGGCGTGCGTCAGCCCCTCTGCCGCCGCTTCGCCGCGCGGATCGGAAAAGACCTCCCCCGCGAGCACGTCCGCGTCCGTTTCGCCCGCGTCCAAAAGTCCCGTTTCCTGCACGTCGCCGCGCTCCTCTAAAAGCGCCGTGGCGGACGTTTTGACGGGCAGGCGCACGCTCGCGGCGTAGGGGTATTCCCTGCGGTAGCGCGCCGCCACGGCGCGGCGCGCCTCCTCGTCCGCCTCGCCCGCTACGAGCACGCGCGCGGAGGGCGCCTCGCGCACGTCGCCGAACACGGGCACGATGTTCTCCGCAAAGTCGGTAAGGTCGATGAAGTCCGCAAAGCACTTCGCGTCGGCGACCGCATCCTCGCGGAAGGTATGCCCGCCGGGGAAGGCGAGCCACAGCCGCTCGCGCGCGCGGGTGAGCGCGACGTACAGCAGGCGCATTTCGTCTTCGGTGCGCTTGCGGCGGATGCGCTCGCGCACGACCTCGCGCAAAATCGTCTCCTTCGCGGTGAAAGTTTCCAGATCGTACGCGTTGGTCGCGAACCCGTATTCGTCGTCGCCGAGCACGCCGATCAGGTCCAGCTTGCCGAACTCGTCCCCCAGCCCCGCGACGATGACGATGGGGAACTCCAGCCCCTTCGCCTTGTGGATGGTCATGACGCGCACGGCGTTTTCGCCGCCCTTTTCGGACAGCCCGACCTCGTACCCGCCGTTTTTCAGCTTTTCGAGGAAGTCGGGAACGGACACGCCGCTCCCCTCCGCAAGGAACCGGCGCACGCGCGCGAGGCGGTCCTCGCCGCAGGGCTGCGCCAGGAGCGCAAGCTCCATGCCCGTTTCGCGCAGGATGCGCACGCCCAGCTCCGCCGCCGAGGAGACGGGCAAAAACAGCCTGAGCCGCTCCGCCCTGCCGTAAAAGGCGCGCAGCTTTTCGGCGCGCCCGCCCTCCCCGCGCGCGGCATAGGCGGCGCAGGCGGACACGAAGGAGGTCTTCGGCCCCGCCGCCAGGCGGATCGCAGCAAGGTCCTCGTCCGTCATGCCCCCCAGCCCGCTTTTGAGCGCGGCGGCAAGGGGGATATCCTGCGAGCCGTTGTCCAGAAACTGCAATACGTTCAGTAGCGTTTTGACCTCGGGGTAGTCGCAGACGTTGATCTCCGCCTCGGTGGCGACGGGGATGCCGCGGCGGACGAGCTCCTCGACGATCCGCCCCGTTTTGCCCTTGTTTTTGCGGGTGAGGATGACGATGTCGCCGTATCCGACCCGCCGTTCGCCCCCTTCGGGGTCGGGCAGGGAGCCGCACAGCTCTTCGAGCACGATATCCGCCACGAGCGCGCCCTCGGGGAACTCCTCCGCGCGCGCCTCGCCGATGTGCTCCGCCACCGAATACACGCCGCGCACGGGGCGTTCCTCCGCCTCCGCGTCGCGCACCAGCGCGACGCGGACCGCGCCCCCTTCCTGCTGCGGCGTGCCCGCGTGCATCACCGAATCGGCGGCATAGTCGACCGACCCGTTCTCGCGCGTCATGACCTTGGAAAAGACGGTGTTGACCGCGTCCAGCACGGCGGTGCGGGAACGGAAGTTGTGGTTGAGCTGCAAAGCGCCGCCCGCCGCGCGCAGGCGCTCGTACTTTTGCGTGAAAAAGGCGGAGCTGCAGCCGCGGAACCCGTAGATGGACTGCTTTGCGTCGCCGACCATGAACACGTTTTTGCCCGCGACGAGGGAGAGCAGCTTTTCCTGCACGGGGTTCACGTCCTGGTACTCGTCCACGAACACGTGCGTGTACCTGCCCGCGACCTCGGCGCGCACATGCGGCAGGCTGAGAAGTTCGAGGCACTTGTGTTCGAGGTCGGCAAAGTCGAGCGCGCCCGCGCGGCGCTTCGCCTCGGCGTACTGCGCGTCAAAGGCGAGCAGCAGCCCTGCCAGGGCGGAGGCGACCTTCCCCGCGGCGAAAAAGCGCGCCAGCTCCTCCTCCCTGCCCGCGCGGTCTTTGAGCTGCGCGGCGAGTTTATCCGCCTCTCCTTTGAGCGCGGCGAGCTTTTCGTCCAGCGCCAAAGCCTCTTCGCCGCTCTCCTTTATCCCGCTGCTCGGCGGCTTGCTCGGGAACTTCACCCCCTCCGCCGCCTCAGCCGCGGCGAACAGGCTGCCCGCCCCGAGCACGGCGTCCGCAAAGTCCTCCCGCGCCTGAATGTACGCGAAGTGCTTTGCGCCGAAGGGCGCGCCGAATGCCGCAGCCTCCTTTTCGAGCGCGGCGCAGCGGCGTCTGAGCCGCGCGGCGCGGGCGCAGATGCCGCCGTACAGCTCTTCGCACAGCGCGTCGAAATGCGCCTCGTCGTACAGCGCGGGGATGCCGCGCAGAAATGCCTGCGGGTCCGCCGCGGTGACCGCCTTTTCGTACGCTTCCAGCGCCGTTTTGCGCAGCGTGCCGAACCCGCGCGAGCCCGCAAACGCCGCCGAGAGCAGCGCAAAGCCCTCGTCGTTCTCCTCCAGAAGGCGGTCGAAGGTGCGCGCGATGGCGCGCGTTTTAAGTTTTTCCGCCTCCGTTTCGTCGAGCACGCGGAAGGAACCGCTCACGTCCGTCTCGTAAAAATAGCGGCGGATGACGGAGGTGCAGAAGGAGTGCATGGTGCTGATGTCCGCCGTGCCGATCTGCGCGAGCTGTTCGCGCAGGTACGCGCGCCTGCCCGCGTCCTGTTCGGCGTTGATGCGCGCCACGATCGCCGCGCGCAGCCGCTCCTTCATCTCCCCCGCGGCGAGGTTGGTGAAGGTGACGGCGAGGATGCCCGACACCTCCGCCTTGCCCGAGAGGACGAGGGAGACCATGCGTTCGATCATGACGAACGTTTTGCCGCTGCCCGCCGAGGCGGAGACGAGCACTTCGCCCTCCGCTTCGATGGCGGCGCGCTGCTGGCTTGTAAGAGAGCGCCCGCTCATTGCCCTTCCTCCCCGCGCGCGATGCGCACGATCTCCTGTTCGGTGACGCCCCGCTCCTTCCGCGCGCCCGCAGACGGGTCGTACCCGCACACGCCGCCGTAGGGGCAGTATTCACACGCCCCTTCGTACGGCGACGCGGCGATGCAGCCCGCGACCGTCTCCTCCGCGCATTTGCGCGCCGCGAGCACGGAATAGGAGACGAACGCCGAAAGATCCTCCTCCGCGAGCCAGCGGCGGTTCTTCCTGCCGCCGATGCCCGCGTCGATGAAGCGGCTCTGCTTCCCCTTTTCGGCGGCGCGGTCGTTCATGCGCACCACCTCGTCGTCGGCGGCGGTATAGCCCTGCATGCGGAAGGGCGCGGCGTCCGCCCCGTCCGAAAAGCCGACGCGCGCGGGGAAGTAGTACGCGCCCGCAAGTTTTTTGCCCTTGGATACGGCGGAAAGGTAGAGCGGGAGCTGCAGCTTCCTGCCCGTGTAATACTCCTCCGCGCTCGTGCCGATCTGCCCCGTTTTGTAGTCCACGATGCGCACATAGTCGCCGCAGGTGTCCACGCGGTCGATCTTCCCCGCGAGGCGCACATACCGTTCGCCGCGCAGGATGGGGATGCCCGGGTACGGCGAATCGGGGTACCCGAAGGACTGCTCCGCCGCGGAGACGGTGAAGGAGCCGCCCGCGATCTGCTCGTACACGTTGCGGCAGACGATGACCGCGTCCCGCACTAGCGTGCGGGAGGAATAGCCGCCCGTGCGCGTATCGGCGAGGTAGCGGTACGGCGGCTCGGAGAGGAGCTGCTCCGCCTGTTCGCGCGCGAACGCCTCGCACGCCGCCGCGTCCGCAAAGGAAGGGAGCGCCGCCGCCAGGCGGCGCAGCACCTCGTGCATGAAGTTGCCCGTATCCGTCGCCTGCACCGCCTGCTCCTCGCGCTCGCGCAGCTGCAGCCCCTGCTTGGCGAAGTTCGCGTACGGGCACTTGAAGTAGTCCTCCGCGAGGGTCGCGTACACCGCGTTCCTGCCGTGGAACACCGCGTCTGCGGCGTTCGGGATGAAGTCCTGCGGCGCCCTTTCCGCAAACAGCAGGTCTGCGGGCGCGTCGCCGCGCTCGCGCAGGGCGGCGTACACGCCCGTGTAGGCGGTAAAGCCGCCCCTTCCGCGCCTGTATGCGTCCGCATGGCGCAAAAGCGCGCGCACGGCGGGCGTCTTTTCCGAACACGAACAGCCCAAATAGCGCAAAAACGCCGCCGCGTCCGTCTGTTCGCGCCCCTCCAGCGAGGCGCGCGTATGCACGGCGAGGGGCTTGCCGCCCGCCGTGAAGAGGGAACGCACCGTTCCGACGATCTCGCTCGGCTTGCGCGCGTCGCCGCGCACCGCCTGCGGAAAGGTCAGGTACAGCCGCTGCGAAAACCCGCACAGCGCCAGCCCGACCGTCTCCCGCGCGCGCGCGTTCACTTCGCGGATCTTGGGCGCGAGCTCGACCTGCAGGGCGCGCAGGCGGTCGATGTCGCGGTCGGAGAGGAGCGCCGTATCCGACCCCGCGGGCGGGACCTCGTCCGTCATGCCCGCGGCGAACACCGCCTTTGCCGAGGCGCGGCGGCTTTCGGCGATCCCGCCGACGAACACCGCGTCGCGGTACTGCGGGATGAGCGAAACTTCCAGCCCCGCGAACCCTTCGGCGAGCAGCGCCGCAAACTCCTCGGCGGCAAAGACCTGCCCGCCCGCGAGCGCCTCCGCTTCGCCGAGCACGCGCAGAACGCCCTCGTACCCGCGCGAGGCGAACGCGGACTCTGCGCGCGCGCCCTCCCCGGCGAGGGCGCGCGCAAGCTGCTGCTGCGTCTCTTCGCAGCCGAACGAGGCGAGCACGGCGCGCACGGCGCGGCAGTACGCGCCGCCCGTCATGGACGGGCGCGCGCCTTCGAACGCGGATAAAAAGCGGCTGCGCAGGGCGTCGAACACGAGGGGCTGCTCCGCCGCCTCCTTGATCTCGCGCTTTACGCCGCCGCGGTAGTTCGCGTATTTCAGAAGATAGTTGCGGTACGCCTCGCGCGAAGGCTCGTCGCCGCCGAAAAACAGATTGCCGAGGAAGGCGTCCGTATCGGCGGGGTCGAACCCCTCGGCGAGCACCGAAAACCAGCGCAGCACAAAGCCGGCGAGGGGGTGTTCCGCGATGCTGCGGCGCACGTCCGCATAGTACGGGATGTTGTACTCGCCGAACGCCTTTTCAAGCGGCAGCGCGTACGTGGCAAGGTCGGGCACATACACGGCGAGCTCGCCGTAGCGCGCGCCGCCGTCGAGCACTTCGCGCTTGATCGCCGCGGCGATGAAGTTCAGTTCGTCCTCCTCGTCCGCGCCCTCGTACAGGTGCACCCGCGCCGTTTCGAGCGGGGGGCGCTGCGCGGGGTCGAACAGCCCGCGGCGCAGAAGCTCCGCCTCTGCCGTGAGGGAGGAGGGCAGCGAAACGCGCTCGCAGCGCGCGCCCGCGGCAAGGCACAGCCGCTCGAAGTCGCGCGCCGCCTCGTTCGTGTACAGTTCCGCCTCGCCGCCGACGAACACGCCCGTGACGCTTTTCGCCGCCGAAAGGGCGGCGCGGATGCCCTCCGCCGCCTGCCCCGTAAAGGAGGGAAAGCCCGCAAAATACACGTTCGTATCCGCGAGCGAAGCGGAACGGATGGCTTCGGGGAGGAGTTCGAGCACGCCGCTCTCGTCTACGTACCCGCCCTGCAAAAAGGCGAGGTAGCCGCGGTAGACGAGCGCCAGGTCGCGCAGCTTTGCCGCAAGATAGGGCGAACCGCCCGCCCCGTCGCCCTGTTCGTCCGCCGCGCGCTCGAGGTCCTCGGGCGCGATGCGCGCCGCGCGCAGCTGGGCGACGGTCTCGTACAGCCTGCCCGCGCAGCCCGCGGGGTTTTTGCCGAAGCAGGTCAGTTTTTCCGCGTTCTGCGCGGCGACCGCGCCCGCCACGAGCACCGAGCCCTGCTTGGAGAGCACCTTTTTGCCGTTCGCGCCGCGCAAAAAGCGCGAAAAGGTGGTGACGGCGCTGTCCAGCACCGTCCCGCCCGCGCGCGTGAGGGCGCGCTCCGCTTCGAGCGTGAGCCTGTCCTCGCAGAAAATAAGGTTCTTTTCCCCCTGCGGGAGCGCGCCGAGGAACGCCGTAAGTTCGGTCACCGTCGGCGCAAGATACAGTTTTACCGTTCTGCCCTTTTCCATGTTTTTCCGCCAAAGCCCGCGGCTTTCCCCGCCGCGGGTCTCTATTGTAACACAAATTCCTCTTTTTTTAAAGAATTTTCACCCGATTTGTTTTTACAATCGCCCGAATTTGTGGTATACTGTTTGCACCCGCCGTACAAAACGGCGGGCGATACGACCGAAAACAAAGAGGTTTTTCCATGAAACATAAAAAAATTGCGGTGTCGACGGCGCTGCTCGCCGCCCTGCTCGCGCTCACGCTGGTGCTGCTGACGGGCTGTTCGCAGGCAGTGTACGCGACCGTTTCCCCCGCGTGGCAGACCAACACGGAATACGACGAGGACTTTGTGGAGACGCTGACCTATTCGCTCTCCTACACGAGTTCGTATGAAGCGAACGACACGGGCTGGCGCGTAGAGATCGACCAGGACAACAGCTATTATACCGTGACGGTCACGGCGGAGGAATCGTACGCCGCGACGGACGGCACCCGCCACTGGAACGTGTATCACCTGCACAGCGAGCTGGTGATTTCGGCAACGTATGCCTATTATTACAGCGACGGCACGCAGCGGGAGATCGTCTCCTTCGGCGGCGACAGCGGAACGGAGCCCGACCGCATCGTAACGGACGTGTGGTTCCACTCCCTCGCCGCGCCCTCTTCGAACGAAAGCCAGCATTCGCTCGAGCCCATTTACAGCGAGCGCATCGTGCTTTCGCACACGCCGACGAGCATGACGAGCGACAACGTGAGCTGGTTCAGCTATACCTCTGCCATTTCCTATGACGCGGCGGGCGAGAACGCGACGCTCACCTTTACGGATACCTGGGGCGAGCTGAGCGAGGAAGACCGCACCGTTTCGGACTATGTGTACAAGTATTCGATCACGAGCGAACCGAGCGAGATGAGCGGGCTGCGCAACTCCTATTCCGCGTTCGACAACGAACAGCTTATCTTTATCGCGCGCGGGCTGAGCTACTCGGCAAGCTCTTCCGAAAGCATCGTCGTGCTCTCCGAAACGGCGGGCGCGCAGACCGTTGCGGTCGCCTGCCAGGACCGCGCGGACACGAGCTGCTCCTTCCTGGTCTCCTCGACGAACGCCTCCACCGGGACGACGACGGTGACCCGCCTGAGCGGCACGGACATCTACGCGGCGCAGGTCTCCTTTTCGCTGACCAACGCGGGGTACGCTTCGGGCGCGGCGCGGACGGTCTACTACGCACAGGAGAGCGGGTATTACAACGCGCCCCTGCGCATGGAGATCCCGTTCACCTACTCGGCAGGCACGATCACCTATACGCTGACGAGTTTGGCGCATACGGAGTAATAAGTTCACGCATTCCTCGCGCAAAGGCGCTGCGGAATGCCGTGATTTTAGGGGGAAACCGACACCCTTACGGGATGTTGGTTTCCCCCTCTTTTTGCGCGGCAAAACAACGCCAGCCATGCCGCGGGTCGGCAAACGCCAACCCGTAAGCGTAGCGGCATTGTTTTGCCTTTTTCCCAAAAATCTCGGGCGTCGCCCTGTGATTTTTGGGAGCCCTGATAAATAGGGCTTCGTATTATAGAACAGGCAAAAATTCACCCTCTTCCGCCACACCGCCCGCGCGGCGTAAGGGCGCATAAAAGTGGCTCCCGAAAACAGTGTCTTTTGTCATCCTGAAGGAGCGCGAAGGCTTTGCTTGCTTGCAAGGGCAAAGCCAAGCGTTCCGCTTGAGGCGAACGCGGGCGAATGCCCGCCGCAATGCGAACGCATTGCAGGGGGGCGCAGTCCCTGTGAGCCGAAAAACGGAGCGGCGTAGCCGCGGAGCCGAAGGATCTCTATTCAAATTTTGTCGATATTTTCATAGAGATCCCTCGACAGGCTCGGGATGACGGGGGCGTACTTCACGACAAGCTCGGGATGACGGCAGCGTACTTCACGACAGGCTCGGGATGACGGCAGCGTACTTCACGACAAGCTCGGGATGACGGGGACACTCTCCCTTGCAAGGCTTGCATTGGCGGCATATGTGTCCCCTGCAACCGCGAACGTTCGGACAAACTTTTGCAAAATAAGCCGCGCCTTCCTCCTTTGCGGAGGAAGGCGCGGCGTTCTTTAATTTTATTCAATACGCTCAGCCCAGCCGTTCAAAGACGGGGATGACGTCGAGCGGGGCGTCCGCTTCGACGGTGCGCCCGCCCGCGAGTACTTCGCCGCTTTCAAGCTCTTTCCACTGCCCCGCAGGCAGGTATACGCTGCGGCGGCGCATGCCCTCGTACAGTACGGGCGCGACGAGGTATTTTTCCCCGAACATGTACTGGTCGGTGCAGTTCCAGCAGGCGCCGTCCTCGGGGAATTCGTAGAACATGGTGCGCATGAGCGGCGAGCCGTTTTCGCTCGCTTCGCGCATCAGCTTTTTCAGGTACGGTTTCAGCGAAAGGCGCAGGCGGAGATACTTTTCCATCACCCGTTCCGCCTCCTTGCCGTAGCTCCAGATCTCGTTGGGCAGCCCCGTGTGGCAGAATCCGCCGCCATGATCGTGTTCCGCGTCCAGCAGCGGGATGTCGGACGGCCCTTTGTCTCCGTGCAGACGCAGCACGGGGCAGAACGCCGCCCATTCGAACCAGCGCAGCAAAAGCTCGTTGTGGCGCGGGTCCTTCACGTTCACGAAAAAGCCGCCGATGTCCGTCGTCCACCACGGGATGCCTGCAAGCCCCACGTTCAGCCCTGCGGCGAACTGGTCGCGCAGCGTTTCGAAATTGCCCTGGATGTCGCCCGACCAGAGCACGACGCCGTACTTCTGGCTGCCCGCCCAGGCGCAGCGGATGAGGTTGCACACCTCCTCCTGCCCCGCGGCGCGCTGCCCCTCGTAAAACGCCTGCGCGTGGCAGACGGGGTAGACGTTCGCCGTCTGCAAAGCGGTGCCGCTGTGGTAACGGTAGTTATCGAACTGATAGGTCGTGTACTCGGGCTCCGCCTCGTCCAGCCAGAAGAGGTCGATGCCGCTCTCGTAGTAATGTTCGCGGCACTTTTTCCAGATATACGCCCGCGCTTCGGGGTTGGTCGCGTCGTAGATGTACGAATCGCCCAGGAAATCGAAGCACTGATTGCCGCGCTCGGGGCGGATGAGCAGCCCGCGCTCGTCCATCTCCGCAAAATTTTCGCTCTTTTTGTCCACCGTCGGCCAGACCGAGACCATGCACCGCGTGCCGTAGCTCTTCAGCTCGCGCACCATCGCGGCGGGGTCGGGCCAGTACTTCGGGTCGAACTTCCAGTCGCCTTGCCGCGTCCAGTGGAAAAAGTCGATGACGATCAGATCGAGCGGGATGCCGCGGCGGTGGTATTCGCGCGCGACTTCCAGCACCTCTTCCTGCGTGCGGTAGCGCAGCTTGCACTGCCACAGCCCCAAAAGGTTTTCGGGGAAGGCGGGCGCGCGCCCGACGAGCGCGGTGTAGTTTTCCACCAGCTGTTTGGGCGTATCCGCAACGGTGATATAATAGTCCAGCTGTTTTGCGCTCTCCGCCGCCCATTCGGTGACGTTTTTGGCAAAGTCCGCCCTGCCGACGGCGGGATTATTCCAGAAAAAGCCGTACCCCAGCGACGAGAGCACGAAGGGCACGCTCGCCTGCGAATTGCGCTGCGCAAGCTCGAGCGAGCAGCCCTTCAAATCGAGCCAGGGCTGCTGGTACTGCCCCATGCCGAACAGCTTTTCGCCCTCGTTCGCCTCGAAGCGGGCGACGAGCCGATAGTCGCCGCCGCGGACGGGCGTGAATTCGCGCGCCACGACGCGCAGCGAAGGCGTGTGCGGCGAATCGTAACAGTACATGCGGTAGTACTCGCACAGAACGGGCGTATCGTCCTTATAAAAGCGCATCTGCCCGAGCGGCGTTATTTCGCAGCGGATGCGCCCGTTGCGCACGGTGGCGCCGCCCTCGCCGATCTCGATATCCGCGTCGTGCGGAAGCGCGCCCGCAAGCGCCCAGTCCGCGCCGTCAAAGCGCGGAAACATCGTCGCGCGGACGCGCAGCCCGTCCCGCCCCACAGCCTGCACGCACACCCGCTCGCCGCGGCGGGAAAAGCAAAGCGCCCCGTTTTTCTGTTCAAACATGTCCGTCACCTCTTCCTGTTTTCAAAATGGCAGGGGAACGGGCAGCCCGCTCCCGCCGCGCCTATTGTACCGCGAATCCGCCGCGCGGGCAATCGCGAAAGGAAAGCCGTTTGTTGCAAAAGGTAAGGCGCCCCCCGCGGCGGACGGCCCCGCTCTCCCTTGCCGCCGCGCGCCGCCGCGGAGGCGTGCGGCGGCAAAGCGCCGCAACCGCGTTCCTTTATGCGCGCTCCGCTTGAAAAAACGCCCCGCCTGTGCTATACTGGGAACAGCTGCGGGCGGGAAGCCCGCGGCATACAGAGGAGGCATTGCATGGAAACGCGCGTCGCCGTCATCGGCATCATCGTGGAAAACAAGGACAGCGTGCAGGAGCTGAACGCCATCCTGCACGAATACGGAGAGTACATCATCGGGCGGATGGGCGTGCCCTACCGCGCGCGCGGCATCAGCGTGATCAGCGTCGCCGTGGACGCGCCGCAGACGGCGATCAGCGCCCTTTCGGGCAAGATCGGCAGCCTTGCGGGCGTGAGCGCCAAGACCGCCTATTCCAAACTCGGAAACGAATAGCCGCTCAGCCTTTGAACAGCCGCAGCGCCCAGCGGTAGGCGGAGGGCAGCGAAAGCGCCGCCTTCACCTCGGAGAGCGGGTAAAAGACCACGCCGAACGAAGAGGCGACTTCCGCCTCGCACCCCGCGCAGTCGACGGGGTATGCCGCGATCTCCCATTCGATGTGC
This sequence comes from Clostridia bacterium, assembly GCA_017886545.1. Classification (GTDB taxonomy): domain Bacteria; phylum Bacillota; class Clostridia; order Christensenellales; family Borkfalkiaceae; genus Borkfalkia. The sequence goes on along the minus strand of JAGHJS010000061.1, from coordinate 10,327 downwards.
GAAAACACATGCCTGTGCGCCGTCGGCTGCCCGATCTTCGCCCCGCCCGCGCCGCAGGCGGCAAGGCGGGCGGCGAGCCCGCCTTCGGTCAGCGCCCGCTCTTCGGTGTAAAAGGCGTACATGCCGCGCAGAACGCCCTCTTTGCGCCGCCAGATCGCGACGCGTTCCCCCGCGTAAAACAGGAGCATGGTGACGGGCGTTTTGCGCCGTTCGGGCTTTTTTTCGGGGATCGGGAGGGCGTCGCTCTTTGTCCTGCACCCGCCGAGCAGCGGGCAGGCAAGGCAGAGCGGCGAAGAGGGCGCGCACACCGTGGCGCCCAGCTCCATCAGGCTCTGCGTAAAGTCGCCGCACCTGCCCGCGGGGTACACGGGCGCAAGCTCTTCCGCGTACCGTTTGCGCAGCTGCGCCGCGGGGAGCGCGTCGCCCAAATACCGCGAAAGGACGCGCACGACGTTGCCGTCCACCGCCGGCGCGGGCTGTTCGAAGGCGATGGACGCGACCGCGCCCGCCGTGTACTCCCCCACCCCGGGGAGTTTTTTCAGCCCCTCCGCCGTGCAGGGGAAGCCGTGTTCGCTCACCTCCTGCGCCGCCTTTTGCAGGTTGCGCGCGCGGGAATAATAGCCCAGCCCCTCCCACAGTTTGAAGAGCTTGTCCTCGGGGCAGGCGGCGAGCGCCGCCGCCGTGGGAAGCTCGCGCACAAAGCGGATATAGTGCTCGCGGGCGGCTTCGACGCGCGTCTGCTGGAGCATCAGCTCGGATACGAGCACGCGGTACGGGTCTTTGTTCGCGCGCCAGGGCAGGTCGCGCTTGTTTTTGTCATACCAGGGAAGGAGCAGCGCGGGCAGCTCTGCATACAGCGCCGCGCGCGCCGCGTCCGTGATCGTCTGTTCCATGCCGCTATCTTACCATAAACTGCGGCGAACTTTCAACAAAAAATTGACAATCGCCGCAAAAAAAGCTATACTGTTTCCGTTCTCAAATGAGAACTTACTTTTCGCGGAGCAACGGCTTTGAACATCATCCTCATCGGCATGCCCGCCTCGGGCAAGAGCACGGCGGGCGTACTGCTCGCAAAAACGCTCGGCTACGGCTTTATCGACAGCGACCTGCTCATCCAGAACAGGGAAAAGGCTCTGTTGTGCGACATCATCGCCGCCAAGGGCGCGGAGGAATTCCTGCGCATCGAAGAGGACGTGAACGCGCAGCTGTGGGCGGAGCGGTGCGTTATCGCGACGGGCGGGAGCGCCGTGTACGGCGAGCGCGCCATGCGGCACCTGAAAGAGCTGGGAAAAGTCGTGTACCTGCACATCTCCGAGGCGGAAGTCGAAAGGCGGCTGGGCAACATCGTGCTGCGCGGCGTGGTCATGCGCAAAAAGGGCGAAACGGTCGCCGAGCTGTACGCCGAACGCGTGCCGCTGTACGAAACATACGCCGACCTCACCGTCGACTGCGACGGGCTGACCCTCGAACAGACGGTGGAACGAATCGTCTCCGCCCTGCAATTACAGGCTTAAAACCGCGCGCCGCGGGCGCGCTGTTCCGAATAAAACACGGTGGTAACTGCAATGAAACTGTACAATACCCTGACGCGCACGGTCGAAGAATTCAGAACGCATGAGCCGAACAAGGTGACCATGTACACCTGCGGCCCGACCGTGTACAACTTTGCGCACATCGGGAACCTGCGCACCTATATCATGGAGGACGTGCTCGAACGCACCCTGCGCTACGTCGGCTACGACGTGAAGCGCGTGATGAACATCACGGACATCGGGCACCTTTCGGACGACGCGGACAGCGGCGAGGACAAGATGCTTTTGGGCGCCAAACGCGAGCACAAGAGCGTGAAAGAGCTTGCCGCGTTCTACACGGACGCCTTTTTCAAGGACTGCGCGGCGCTCAACATCAGGCGCCCCGACGTCGTTGCGCCCGCCACGGAGGAAGTGGCGGAGTTCATCCGCGTCATCTCCGTGCTCGAAGAAAAGGGCTTCGCCTACAAAGCGGGCGGGAACGTGTACTTCGACACCTCCAAAGTGGAACAGTACCACAAGTTTTTCAACTTCAAGGAAGACGACCTCGAAGTGGGCGTGCGCGAGGGCGTGGAGGAGGACGAGAACAAGCGCAACAAAAACGACTTCGTGCTGTGGTTCACCAAGTCCAAGTTCGAGGACCAGGCGCTCAAATGGGACAGCCCGTGGGGCGTGGGCTACCCCGGCTGGCACATCGAATGCTCGTGCATCGCGATGAAGTACCTCGGCGAATACCTCGACCTGCACTGCGGCGGCATCGACAACGTGTTCCCCCACCACACCAACGAGATCGCGCAGAGCGAGGCGTACCTCGGGCACCCCTGGTGCGGGCATTGGTTCCACGTGCTGCACCTCAACACCGCGGGCGGCAAGATGAGCAAGTCTTCGGGGGGATTTCTGACCCTCTCCAAACTCAGCGAGGCGGGCTTTTCGCCCATGGAGTACCGCTTCTTCTGCCTGCTTTCCCACTACCGCAACACCCTCGTGTATTCGGAAGATACCTTCCAAAACGCCGCGAACGCCTTCCGCAAGCTCAAAGCGCGGGCGCTCGCGCTCGGCACGGACGGCGAAAAGGACGAAGCCGCCATGCAGCCCTTCCGCGCAGCCTTCAAAGAGGCGCTTGAAAGCGACCTGAACACTTCGCAGGCGATCACCTGCGTGTACGACGTGCTGAAGAGCGCGCTCTCCGCCGCGGCAAAGCGCGCGCTTTTGGAAGAGTTCGACGGCGTGCTCTGCCTTGACCTTTTAAAAGAGGAGAAGAAGCAAAGCGCGCTCTCCGCCGAAGAGATCGAGGCGGCGATCGCCGCCCGCGTCGCCGCAAAGAAGGCGAAAAACTACGCCGAGGCGGACAGGATCCGCAGCGAGCTTGCCGCACAGGGCGTTCTCCTCACCGACACGCCGAACGGCACGACGTACAAGATCGGCTGACAATCCCTTTATACGTCCGCGGCGGGCAGAAAATTCTGCCCGCCGCTTTTTGCGGTTTTTGCGACAGCGACCCAAAAAGCGGTCCGCTTCCCTTTCGGCGGAATTTTTTGCAACGTCCGTAAAAAAACGGACAAAAGGCCCTCCCCGAAGGAAGAACCTTTTGCCATTATGTTTGCAGGGTAAAATTTGTTTCCGTCTTTTGCTTTCTGCGAAAATTATACAAGAAGTTTTCTTCTTTGTCAAGCCGCGCAAGAAGATTTCTTCTAAAATAGAGGCATGAAGATCGGAGAAATCATCAAAGAACTGCGCACGGAACGCGGGCTTTCGCAGGCGGCGCTGGCAAAAGAGATCGGCGTGAGCCAGAAGGCGGTCGACTATTGGGAGCGCGGCATCAACGAGCCGAAGGCAAGCTATATCCTTGCGCTCGCCGAATTTTTCGGCGTGAGCAGCGACGAGCTTTTAGGGCGGAAATGAGCGCGCGGGCGTTCCCGCCCGCGCCTGTTTTTTACGGCGGGGAGCAAAAACTCCGCCGCCGCACGAAAAATATAATCTATGTAAAGAACCCTTGTCTTAAATTCCATTTTTTGTTATAATGCTAAAAAACAAAAGAAGTGCTATTTTCCATGAAACGTTATGTAATCATTTGCGATGAATCAACAAGAAAAGGCAAAAACTTTTCTTATTTCTACGGGGGAGCAATCCTTGAAGAGAGCAAATACGAAAAAATCAACAACATCCTTTCCCTTTACAGCCAACTGAAACAGCTTGGCGAGGTAAAACGCACAAAACTAACAAGCGCAAATTACAAAAGCTATATCGGGTTGCTAGACATGTTTTTCAGCTTTGTAAAAAACGGTGATATAAAAGCCCGCGTTATGTTTTGTGCAAACACGGATTTAGATATCCTGCCAAAAACCCAAAATGAAACATATAGCAAATTCTATTACTTATTTATAAAACACGCTTTCAGTTTGTTTTACAAAGGTGAAGATCTTGCTCTTCGTCTTATTTTTGACGATTTACCCGAAACAAAAGATGCCTGCAAAAAATTTAAAAGCTATCTCATTAAAAATTTAAACTCTATTAAAATTTGTAACTCCGTTTCCTTAAATTCCGAAGACATCCATGAAGTAGACAGCAAAAAACATATGGTCTTACAGTGTATGGATGTTATCATGGGGCTAGTTGACTTTGCCCTCAATTCCACACCGAATGACCGAAAAAGCAACCGCGGCAAGGCAAAATGGGAAGTTTGGAAGTTCATTCTTAAAAAAATAGAGGAAATCCACCCCGGCTTTACAATAAAAGCTACAACGCTGCCTCTCCGTTCAGAAAAAGGATGGAACGACCCCTATAAACATTTTGTCTTTAAAAAATCAATAAAAAAATAGTGCCCCCGTGGCTCCTACATAAACCGTCCGCGCAAAGCGCAGCCATTCGGAAGCCCCAGAGGCATTATCAGCATATGAAAAAAAATTGTTTTTATGTGCAACGCTACGATATAAGTATATCATTAAAACGGCATTTTGTCAATATTCTTGCGACAACAACTAATGACCAATACCTATTCTTGAAACCGCAAGCCCTCTCCTTGACAGAAAAGGGCTTGTCGTTTTTTACTTGTTTGCCGCTTCCTTGGCGTAGACGGAGACCTGCTTCTTGTCCTTGCCGAGGCGCTCGAACTTCACGACGCCGTCGATGAGGGCGAAGAGCGTATCGTCCTTGCCCAGCCCCACGTTGTTGCCCGCGTGGAACTTGGTGCCGCGCTGACGGACGAGAATGTTGCCCGCGAGCACTTCCTGCCCGTCGCTGCGCTTTACGCCGAGGCGCTTCGCCTCGCTGTCGCGCCCGTTGTGCGACGAACCGGTACCTTTTTTATGCGCGAATAATTTCAGAAAAATCATTTCTCGTTCCTCCCTGCATTCACAGCGTGATCTTTTCGATCTTCACTGCGGTAAACGGCTGACGGTGACCCTGCTTTTTGCGCTCGTTCTTTTTCGCCTTGTATTTGAATACGACGATCTTTTTGAACTTGTCCTGCGCTTCGACCTTTGCCGTTACCTTTGCCGCGGCGACTTCGCTGCCGACCTTGACCCCGTTTTCGTCCGAGACCATGACGACGTTGAACTCCACCGTGTCCCCTACGTTCGCGTTGAGCTTTTCCACGCGGACGACGTCACCTTCGCAAACCTTGTACTGTTTGCTTCCGTTTTCGATGACTGCGTACAAACTGTTTTACCTCCACTGACCAGTCTCGCCGTAAGCCAAGGCGGTGCCAAAAGGGCACGCTTAAAAGCCCGCTCCGAGCGGCTCGGAGTATAATCTACCATACTCGCGTACAAAAGTCAAGCGGTTTTCGCCGCCCGTTCCGCATTTTTTACAGGCAAAGCGCGCCGTTTGCGGCATAAAACGGAGGAAAGCGGCGCAGACTGTGAAAAAGGAGGCCTGTATGACGGATAAAAAATCGGGCGAGGAACTGCTCGCCGAAGTATACCGCAACACGCATTACGCGCTCACGTCCATTTCGGACATCCTGCCCGAAACGGAGGACGAAGAGCTGCGCGAAGAGCTTTTGAAGATGCACGAGGGATACGAACAGATCTCGGGCAAAGCGGCGATGTACGCCAAAGAGAACGGGCTGGAGCTGAAAGAGCCGAACGCGCTGAAAAAGGCGATGATGTGGGGCTCGATCAAAATGAACGCGATGAAAGACGATTCCCGCGCGCACATCGCGGAGATGATGACGCAGGGCACGGTAATGGGCATCACCGCCCTTTCGCGCTCGATCGGCGACGCAGAAGGCTGCGCGGACGGGGAGATCTTATCCATCGCGAACGAGCTGCTGCACCTGGAAGAGGGGTACGAAAAGACGCTGAAAAGTTATCTGTAAAAAAGGTTCACGAAAAATTTTTTGAGCTGACAAAAAATTTTTCCGTGATTTGAGGGAGAAACCACTGTTCGCGGCTATGCATTTTGTTTTCTCTCTGCGGCGCGCTCAAATAATCCCTTGCAAAAGCAAAAACCACGTTTTTTGCTTTTGCACATTGCACCGCGGCGGTGTGGCGGAAGAGGGTGAATTTTCGCCCGTTCTATAATAAGAAAGCCCCAAAAAAGGGCGAAAAGAGCGGAGAAACCATTGCCGAGCGGCTTGCCGCGAACAATGGTGTCTCCCCCAGATCACGGCAAATCGCAGCGCCTTTGCGCGAGATTTGCGTGAACCCCTATTCCACCGTCACCGACTTCGCAAGGTTACGCGGGCGGTCGGGGTCAAAGCCGCGCAAAAGGCACATGCGGCAGGCGAACTGCTGCAGCGGGATCACGGACACGAGCGGCATGAGCGGCTCGGGCAGGGCGGGCAGCGGGCAAAACACATCCGCCCCGCCCGCGGCGTCCGCGTACTGCGAAAAAAGCACGGTGAACGCGCCGCGCGCCTTCGCCTCGGCAAGGGAGTTCGCCGTTTTTTGCAGCAGTGCGCGCCCTGTTGCCACCGCGATCACGGGGAACCCCTCCTCCACGAGCGCGAGCGTGCCGTGTTTGAGCTCGCCCGCGGGGCAGCTTTCGGCGAATACATAGGCGATCTCGCGCACTTTGAGCGCGCCTTCCGCCGCCGTAAAGCGGTCCGTTCCGCGCCCGATAAAGTACAGCGCCCGCGCCGTTTGCAGCCGCGCGGCGAGCGTTTCGGCATCGGCGGCACCTTCCAGCGCCCCTGCACATGCGTCCGCAGCCGCGCCGAGCGCGGCAAACCACGAAGGGAAGCAGGCGCGCTTGTAGAACACCGTCTGCGCCGCAAGGTAAAACAGCGCCAGCAGTTGGCAGTTATAGCTCTTTGTGGCGGCGACGGCGACCTCCGCCCCCGCGACCGTGCGCAGCGGAAGATCGGCAAGGCGGGCGAGGGTGGACTGTTCGACATTCGTGACGGCGATCACGAACGCGCCGCGCGCTTTGGCGAGCCGCACCGCTTCGAGCGTATCTGCCGTTTCCCCGCTCTGGCTGACGGCGACGAGCACGTCGCCCTGCCCGATGAGCGGGTCGCCGTAGCGGAATTCGGACGCCGTTTCGCACAGGACGGGGATGCGCGCCTCGCGCGAAAGGAGCGCGCCGAACGCCTGCGCGGCATGGTGCGCCGTGCCGCACGCGACGGTGAACACCCTGCCCGCAGACCGCAGCGCCCGTGCGGCGGGCGCAAAATCGCACCCGCGCAGCCAGCCGAGCGTGCGCGCAAGCCCCTGCGGGATCTGCGCGATCTCCGCCTCCATACAGCTCCCGCGCGGCGGGCGCACCGCGCCCGCCGCCTCCGTAAGGCGGGTGAACACCTTTTCCGCAGGCGACCCGTCCGCACGGCGGAAACAGATCTCCCCGCCGCGGATATGGATGAATTCGCCATCCTCGGCGGGGCAGACGTACGCCGCCGCGCCGCACAGGGCGGGCACGTCGCTGCACACATACGCCGCCCCGCACCCCGCGCCCGCGATCAGCGGGCTTTTGTTTTTGGCGCAGACGATCTCCTCGGGAAAGTCCGTGCACAGCACGGCGACCGCATACGCGCCCGTAAGCCGCGCGCACGCCTGCGCGACGGCGGAAAAAAAGTCCCCTTTATACGCGCGCGCGATAAGTTTTACGATGACTTCGCTGTCCGTTTCGGACGCGAACGTTTCGCCCGCCGCGAGCAGTTCCGCTTTCAGCGCGGCGTGATTTTCGACGATGCCGTTGTGCACGAGCGCGAATTTCCCCGCGACGTGCGGGTGCGCGTTTTCGTCCGAAGGCTTCCCGTGCGTCGCCCAGCGGGTGTGCCCGATGCCCGCCCTGCCCGCAAGGGGCGCGCCGCAGAGGTTGGCGACCGCGCCCTTTTTTTTGCGCACCGAAAGCCGCCCGTCCGCGGTCAGCGCGATGCCCGCCGAATCGTACCCGCGGTTCTCCAGCCGCTCCAGCGCGGCGAGCACCCGTTCGTAACAGCCCGTTTCCGCAAAACACCCGACGATCCCGCACATACGCTACTCCTCCCGCGCGGCGATCGCCGCGCGCACCCGCTCCGCCGCCGCCCGCGCCGTGCGCATGCGCTCCGCCTCCGCAAAGACGCGGATGACGGGCTCCGTGCCCGACGCGCGCACCACCAGCCGCTCCACGCCTGCGGCGGCCTGCGCGCGCTCGATCTCGGCGCGCACCTCCTCGTTCCCCAGCACGCGCGTTTTATCCTTCACCTTCACGCTCACGTTGTACTGCGGCAAAAGGCGCACGTTTGCAAGGGCGGACAGCTTTTCGCGCGCGGTCAGCCCCGCGAGCACGACGGATGCGAGGATGCCGTCTCCCGTGGCGGCGAGGTCGGCGAGGATGAGGTGCCCGCTCTGCTCCCCGCCCACGGCGGCGCCGCTCTTTGCCATATAGGCGGCGACGTACTTATCCCCGACGTCCGTCCGCGCAAGCGCGATGCCGCACGCCGCCAGCGCGCGCTCCGCGCCCGTGTTCGTATGCGCCGTGCCGACGGCGAGGTCGTGCGGCAGTTTGCCGCGCGCCTTGCGCTCCCGCGCGAAGATGTACAGCAGTTTGTCGCCGTCGACGAGCTTCCCCTCCTCGTCCGCGGCGATGAGGCGGTCGGCGTCGCCGTCGTAACAAAAGCCCGCGTCCGCCCCCGCCGCGACGACCGCGCGGCGCATGCGGTTCGGGTGCAGCGCGCCGCAGTTTTCGTTGACGTGCCGCCCGTCCGCGCGGCAGTTCAGCGCCACCACGCGCGCGCCCAGCCTGCGGAACACGCGGGGCGCAAACGCGCCCGCCGCGCCGTTGGCGCAGTCGAGCACGAACGTTTTGCCCGCAAGGGGCACGCCGCAGCAGGAGACGAGGTAATCCGCATACCCGTTCCGCTCGCGCAGCGGCACGCGCCTGCCGCTGTGCAGCGAGGGCGCGAACAGGTCTTTGCCGAACAGCCGTTCCAGCTTCCCCTCCTCCTCGTCCGCGAGTTTGCGCCCGTCCGCGCCGAACACCTTCAGCCCGTTGTATTCGGGCGGGTTATGCGACGCGGAGACGACCACGCCGTAATCCGCGCCCTCCCTGCGCACGAAAAAGGAGACCGCCGCAGTGGGCAGCACACCGCCGTCCAGCACGATGCCGCCGCCCGCCGCCGCGCCCGCCGCAAGGGCGAGCGCGAGCATATCCGACGATACGCGCGTATCCCGCCCGAGCACGATGCGCGCGCCCCGTTTGGTGCGGACGAGCGCGTTGCCCAGCGCAAACGCCGTGCGCGCCGTCAGGTCCTGCCCCGCGATGCCGCGGATGCCGTCCGTTCCGAAAAAAGCCATTTCCCCTCCTTTTGATCCGTTCGCCGCGCAAGCCCGCCGCACGCCTTCCGCAGGCGGCGCTCCCGCCTTTTCGCCCGCGGGCGGCGATCCCCTTGCCCCGTCGCTCCCCTGCCGCTTCGGCTTGCGCCGCAAGGTGGGCGGTTCAGTCGCTTTGCAGGTACTTCTCTTTCAGGCGTTCGCTGCTCTCCTGCCGCATCCTGCCGATGATGAAGGAGTGCGGCGGAACGTCCCGCGTGACGGTCGTGCCCGCGGCGATATAGCTGCCCGCGCCGATGCGGACGGGCGCGACGAGGTTGGCGTTGCTGCCGATAAAGCACCCGTCCTCCACGACGGTGCGCGCCTTGCGCGTGCCGTTATAATTGCAGAACACCACGCCGCAGCCGATGTTGCAGTTTTTGCCGACTTCCGCGTCCCCGACGTACGCAAGGTGGCTGACCTTGCTCCCGGCGCCGATGACCGCGTTTTTGATCTCCACGAAGTCGCCGACGCGGCAGCCCGTGCCCACGTTCGCGCCGAGGCGCAGGTTGGCGAAGGGACCGACCTCGGTTCCCCTGCCGATGACCGCGCCGCGCGCGACGCTCGCGGTGACGCTCGCGCCGTCGCCGACGGTCGTATCCTCCAAAATGTTGTTCGGGTACAGAACGGCGCCCGCGCCGATCTTCGTGCTGCCGAACAGGTGGTTGTTGGGGAAGATGATTGCGCCTTCGCCGATCTCGACCCCTTCGCCGATGGTGACCGTTTCGGGAGAGAGCACCCTGTACGCCATAGCCGCCTCCTTTTTGCAAGAGCAAATCAGTACATACTATGCGCCCGCGGCGCAAATTGCGCCGCGGGCGCAAAAAAAGCAGGCGCGGAAAGAGCCTGCTTTTGCGAAAGAGCATTGAAACAAGTTTTTTGTTTTTTGTCATCCCGCGCCCCGCAAGGGATCTCTATGCGGATATCGTCATTATTTCCATAGAGATCCTTCGAAGGCGCGCGTAGTTTTACCTTGCTTGCAAGGGGTAAAACGAGCGCGCCGCAATCGGCGGCATATGGGCGTATGCCCATGGCAACTTGTTGCCGAAAGCGTCGGCTTTTCTG
>JAGHJS010000060.1 GCA_017886545.1 Clostridia bacterium | reverse complement strand
TGTTCATGCGGTTGATGGTCTCTTCCATCGCGTCCGCGCCGCTGCCCATGATGACGACGACGTTCTCCGCGTCGGGCGCGCCGCAGTAGTCGAACAGGTGGTAGCTGCGCCCCGTGAGCTTGTTCACCTTCTCCATCATCTCGGTGACGATGGCAGGGGTGGCGAGGTAGTACTTGTTCGCCGTTTCGCGGTTCTGGAAGTAGGTATCGCCGTTCTGCGCCGTACCTTTCTGAATGGGGTGTTCGGGGTTGAGCGCGCGGGAACGGAAGTCCTCGATGTCCTTCATGTCCACGAGCGCCTTCATCTCGTCATAGTCGATGACGTCGATCTTGGAGACTTCGTGCGAGGTGCGGAAGCCGTCGAAGAAGTGCAGGAAAGGCACCTTCGCTTTGAGGGTGGAGAGGTGCGCCACGAGCGCGAGGTCCATAACTTCCTGCACCGAGCCGGAAGCGAGCATCGCAAAGCCCGTCTGGCGGCACGCCATCACGTCCTGATGGTCGCCGAAGATGTTCAGCGAATGCGCCGCGATCGCGCGTGCGGAAACATGGAAGACGGTGGGCAGCAGTTCGCCCGCGATCTTGTACATGTTCGGGATCATGAGCAGAAGCCCCTGGCTCGCCGTGTACGTCGTGGTGAGCGCGCCGGCGGAAAGGGAGCCGTGCACCGCGCCTGCGGCGCCGCCCTCGCTCTGCATCTCTGCAAGGCGCAGCTTCTGCCCGAACATGTTCACGCGCCCTGCGGTCGCCCATTCGTCGGCGACTTCCGCCATAGGCGAAGAAGGCGTGATGGGGTAGATCGCCGCGACTTCCGAGAAGGCGTAGGCGACGTGGCTGGCGGCTGTGTTGCCGTCGATCGTCATCTTCTTCATAAAAAAACAACCTCCGAAATACGATTCTTTTCTTCTTTCGTGCGCGCCCCCGCCGCCACGGGCAAACGGGTGCGCCGCCGTTCAGCCTTTATTATAATGTTTTTTACGGCAATAGTCAAACCAAATACGGAAAGTTTGTTAAAATTTATGCGCGCTCCGTTAAATTCGGAGAAAGCGCCGCAAAACCCGTTGCCAATTTTACAGCGTTTTGCTATAATGTGTATCTATGGAAGAGTTTACCACCGTATCCGAAGCGGCGGAAGAGGGCGTTCCCGCGCAGGCGGAAGCCCCCGTACCAGCCGTGCGGTTTGAAAACGTAAAATATACCTACGACGATGACGAAGAGGGGACTGTCTTCGCGGTGAACGGCGTGACGCTGACCATCCGTGCGGGCGAATTCGTCGCCGTGCTCGGCAGGAACGGAAGCGGCAAATCTACCCTTGCCAAGCTCATCAACGCGTTGCTGCGCCCCACGGAGGGCAAGGTCACCGTGTTCGGGCTGGACACGGCGGACGCGAAAAAAGCGTTCGAGATCCGCAAGAGCGCGGGCATGGTCTTTCAGAACCCCGACAACCAGACGGTCGCCTCCGTCGTGGAGGACGACGTCGCGTTCGGTCCCGAAAACATCGGCGTGCCGCGCGAGGAGATCGGCGAACGCATCACCGCCGCGCTCGAAGCCGTCGGCATGACGGAGTTCCGCCATGCCACGCCCTCCCGCCTTTCGGGCGGGCAGAAGCAGCGCATCGCCATCGCGGGCGTGCTTGCCATTCAGCCGAAGATCATGATCCTGGACGAATCCACCGCCATGCTCGACCCGAAGGGGCGGCGCGAGGTGATGGACGTCGTCAAAAAGCTGAACAAAGAACAGGGGATGACGGTCATCCTCATCACCCACTTTATGGAAGAGGCGCTCGAAGCGGAGCGCGCCGTCGTCATGCACCGCGGCGAAGTGGTGATGGACGGCACGCCCGAAGAGATCTTCGCCCGCGCGGACGAGCTGGAAACGTACAACCTTACGCTGCCGCGCGCGGCGTACATTTGCAGGCGGCTGCAGGAAGCGGGCATGCCTGTCGGGAACGCGTTCAACGCGGAGGAGCTTGCGGAGGCAATATGCGCATCGTTGCAAAAGGGCTGACCTACGTTTACAACCCGAAATCGCCCTTTGCCACGCAGGCGCTCAAAGGCGTCGACCTCACCATCGAGGAAGGGGAGTTTTTCGGCATCATCGGGCACACGGGGAGCGGCAAATCCACCTTCGTGCAGCACCTGAACGCGCTCATCCGCCTCACGGGCGGGGAGCTGAAGATCGGGGACTACGACCTCGCGGACAAAAAGTGCAAGGTGCTCGAACTGCGCAGCAAAGTCGGCATGGTGTTCCAGTACCCCGAATACCAGCTCTTTGCCGAAACGGTGAAAAAGGACGTCGGGTTCGGGCTGAAAAATTTCCGCAAGGGCATTTCGGAAGAGGAAGCGGACGCGGCGATCCGCGAGGCGCTGCGCGTTGCAGGCATCGATTACGACGAGGTCGCGGAAAAATCCCCCTTCGAACTTTCGGGCGGGCAGCGGCGGCGCGTCGCCATCGCGGGCGTCATCGTCACCAAGCCCGAAGTGCTCATCCTTGACGAGCCTGCGGCGGGGCTGGACCCGCTCGGCAAAAAAGAGCTGATGGAGCTCTTACACGCCATCCACGGGCAGTGGTGCAAGACCGTCGTCATCGTTTCGCACGACATGGACGAGATCGCCGAAAACTGCACGCACGCCGCCGTCTTTTCGGAGGGGCGGGTCGCACTGTGCGGCACGCCGAAGGAGATCTTTTCGCGCGGGGACGAGCTCGCCGCGATGGGGCTGGGCGTGCCCGTTACGGCGCGTGCTGCGCAAATCATGCGCGGGCGCGGCTATGCCGTGAATACAGACTTCACCTGCGACGATTTCGTGAACAAAGTGCTGGCGCTGTACAGGGCGGAGAATGCCGCGGGAGCGCCCGCCGGCGGAACGCACAAGGAGAGTGCGGGAGGTGCGGGCGATGCTGAATGACGTAACGTTCGGGCAATACTATCCCACAAAATCCTTCGTGCACAACATGGACCCGCGCGCGAAACTGCTGTTTGTCATCGCCTACATCGTGGCGATCTTCATCGCGAACAACTTTTTCGGGCTGATCCTGGTCACGCTGGCGCTCATCTTCTTTATCCTCCTTGCGCGCGTGCCCTTCGGAAGAGTCCTGCGCTCGATCAAGATGATCCTGTTCCTCATCGTCTTTACGGCGATCCTGAACCTTCTGTTCTACGCGGGCGGAGAAAACGACATCGTGCTCGCGCAGTGGTGGATCATCACCATTTCGTGGCAGTCCATCATCAATACGATCTTTCTGGCGATGCGCCTGCTGCTCCTCGTGCTGGGCACGGCGCTGCTTACGCTCACGACGACGCCCGTCGCGCTGACGGACGGCATCGAAAGCCTGCTGAAGCCGCTCAAATACATTAAATTTCCCGTGCACGAGCTGGCGCTCATCATGAGCATCGCGCTGCGGTTCATCCCCTCGCTGATGGAGGAGACCAACCGCATCATCTCCGCGCAGAAGGCGCGCGGCGCGAACTTCGAAAAGGGCGGGCTGATCAAACGCGCCAAAGCGATGATCCCCGTGCTCATCCCGCTGCTCGTCTCCGCCTTCCGCAGGGCGGAGGACCTCGGCGACGCGATGGACGCGCGCTGTTACAGCGGCGCGAAGGGGCGCACGAAGTATAAAAAACTCACTTTCACCTGGCGCGACCTTCTGGGGTTGCTGTTCTTTGCGGCGCTTATCACGGGCATCGTGCTGCTGAACACCTATCTTTTGGGCAGGTTCGACATCATCTGGCAGGTGCAGCAGTGGTTCGGCATATGAACGTAGCGCTGCTGGTCGCCTATGACGGCACCGATTTTTCGGGCTGGCAGGTGCAGCCGAACGCCGTCACCGTGCAGGAGACGCTGGAACGTGCGCTTGCGGAAGTGTTCGGCGTTCAGGTCCGCGTGACGGGCAGCGGCCGCACGGACGCGGGCGTGCATGCGGCGGGGCAGGTGTGCAGCCTTCCCTTCCCGGAGGGGATCGCCGTCGCGCCCGAACGCATTGCGGACGCGCTCAACACCCGTCTTCCGCCCGCGGTGCGCGTGCTGAAAAGTGTGCGCGCTCCCGAGGGGTTTGACGCGTGCAGGGCTGCAAAACGCAAAACGTATCGCTATAACGTGTACATTTCCCCGCGCGAACATCCGCTTTTGGAGCGGTACGCCGTACGCGTGCAGGGAGATTTTGACCTTGCGGCGCTGCGGGAAGCGGCGGCGCTCGCGGAGGGCGAACACGACTTCGCGGCGTTCTCTTCGGCGGGTTCCTCGGCGCAGACGACGGTGCGCACGCTGTATTCGGTGCGCGCGGAGCAAGGGGAAACGCTGGGCGTTCCCACCCTGCGGATGGATTTCTGCGGGAACGGGTTCCTGTACAATATGGTGCGCATCCTTGCGGGCGCATTGCTCGGCGCGGGATGCGGCAAACTGTCTTTGGAGGCAGTGCGCGCGGCGCTTGCGGGCGGCGGCAGGGAGCTTTTGGGCAAAACGATGCCCGCAAAGGGGCTTACGCTCCTTTCGGTGGAGTACGGGTTCGGGCTGTTCGCGGAGGCGGGCGGCTGAATATGTTTGCGGCGGCAAGCCGCGCGATCTTAATTCGGCGAGGTTTCTGTTATGGAATTTTTCTTTGTTCTGGCGATCGCCTACAATTTATTGATGCCGCGCATCAATGCTGCGGGCGAAATTTACAACGAGGGGCTGCTTTGGATCGCTTTCGTGATCGCGGGCGGGGTTTGGCTCGTCGTGCACGTTCTCAAATCGATCGGGCTGTACACGATGGCGAAAAAGCAGAACATGGGCGCAAAACTCCTGTGGTGCGCCTTTGTGCCTTTCGCAAACACCTTTCTGATGGGCGAGCTGGGCGGCAAGTTCGGGCGCAATTTCAAGCATGTCGGGCTGTACGCGATGATCGCCGAACTGCTCTACTGCGCGGCGTGCGCGGTGTATTTCGGGATGATGGGATTTGCCATCATGAACGGCATGTACGAAAAATATATACAGACGTATACGGGGTATGACGGGGCGGTGTATGAGCGGTATACGCTGGTCCTTTCGGGGCTTACGTCGACGGCGGAGCGCATGATCGAGGTGTTTTACTACATCCAGTATATTTTTTCCTTTATCGCGCCCGTCGTCTGCATTTTCCTGTACATCGTGTTCTTCCGCAAGTATGCGCCGTCGTCCTATATCTGGATGACCGTGCTCTGCGCGATCGTTCCGCTCTTTATCGGACCGCTGGTGTTCGCGTACAGGAAGCGCACGCCCGTGGATTACGACGCGTTCATGCGCGCCCGCTACGAGCAGATCCGCCGCCAGCAGCAGCAATATTATAACCAGCAGAATCCTTACGGGCAGCAGGGGCCTTACGGCGGACCGTACGGCCCGAACCGCCCCCCGTACGGCAACCCGTACGGAAACCCGAACCAGCCTCCGTACGGCGCCCCGAACGGACAGCAGGGGCAGCCGCAGAACGGAGACGACGACCCGTTCGGCGAATTTTCGGGCGGCGGCAGCGCGTACGGCAGCGGGCAGAACGGGCAGGACGGCGGCTCGTCGGACGGCAACGGCAATTCCAAGCAGAACGGCTCGGGCGGGTCGGACGACGGATTTTTCAACTGAGCGGGGCGGCGTATGGATGACGTGATCGCCGCGGTCGCAACGCCGCCGGGCAAAGGCGGGGTCGCGATCGTGCGGGTGAGCGGGCAGGGCGCGCTCGCCGTTGCGGAAAAGATGTTCACCCCTGCGGGGAAAACGAAAGTCGCGTGCTTTGCGCCGTACCGCTTATATCCCGGGCGCATCGACTGCGGCGGCTTTGCCGATTTCGGGCTGTGCGTATACTTCAAAGCGCCGCACAGCTTTACGGGCGAGGACGTCGTCGAGTTCCATTGCCACGGCGGCACGGAGATCGCGCGCGGCGCGCTCCTGCGCACGCTCGCATGCGGGGCGCGGCTCGCCGAACGGGGCGAATTCACCAAGCGCGCCTTTCTGAACGGAAAACTTTCGCTCGCCTCTGCGGAAGGGCTGGCGGACATGATCAACGGCGAAAGCGAGGCGGAGGTGCGTGCGGGCAGCATGCTGTACGCCGAACGCCTCAGCGCGGCGGTGCGCGCCGCGCAGGCGCAGCTCACCGAACTTCTGGCGGGGATCGACGCGGATATGGACTTCCCCGAAGAGGACATCGAACATACCGATCTTTTCACGGCGAAGGAGCATATCCGCGCCCTTGCCGCGTCGCTCGAAGAGCTGACCCGCAGTTACGGCACGGGCAAAAAGATCGGAAGCGGCGTTTCCGTCGTGCTGGCGGGCAGGCCGAACACGGGCAAAAGCTCGGTGCTGAACGCATTGCTCGGCTCTGACCGCGCCATCGTCTCCGCGCAGGCGGGCACCACGCGCGACGCGGTGGAGGGCAGCATCGAAATAGGCGGCGTGCGCTTCGACCTGTGCGATACGGCGGGGCTGCGCGCGGGCGCGGACGCGCTTGAGCGCGAGGGCGTGGAACGCGCGCGGCGGCGCATCGAAGGCGCCGACCTCGTGCTGTTCGTGCTGGACGCGTCGCAGCCCATGAGCGAAGAGGATAAGGAGGCGTATGCCGCGCTCGAAGGGAAAAAGATGCTCGTCGTGCACAACAAGACCGACCTGCGCGCGGACGCCTGCGAGCTGCCCGCCGACGTGCGCGTCTCCGCGCTGACGGGCGAAAATATCCCGCTTTTGAAACAGAAGATGTTCGACGCCTGCATGAGCGGGTACAATACGGACGCGCTGTTCGTCACGCAGGAGCGGCACTATGCGGCGCTTTCGCGCGCGCTCGCGCTGCTGCGCGAGGCGGAGGGGCTGTGCGGCTCCGTTCCGCCCGATCTGTGGGGCGTGCCCCTGCGCGAGGCGTGGGAAGCGCTCGGCGAGATCACGGGCGAAACGGCGAACGAGCGCATCATCGACGAAATTTTTTCCAAATTCTGCGTCGGCAAGTAAAAAGAGAAAAGGGCGGCGCGGTGCATAGTCTGCGCAAGAGGAGGATGGCATGGTCAATTTAGAGCTGTACAGGGTCTTTTACATCGTCGCGAAATGCGGCAGCCTTACGAAGGCGGCGGACGAGCTGTTCATCAGCCAACCCGCCGTATCGCAGGCGATAAAACAGCTGGAAGGGCAGCTCGGCATGCCGCTGTTCAACCGCACGCACCGCGGCATGGAGCTTTCGGAACAGGGCGGCAAGCAGATCTTCCCCATCGTCGAGCAGGCGCTCGCCGAATTGGACGGGGCGGAGAGCCGGCTGCGCGAGATCAACACGACGGCGACGGGCACCATCCGCATCAGCGCGTCGGATACCATCTTCAACTATGTGCTCATCGACAAGATCGCGCAGTATCACGAAAAATATCCCGACGTGAAGCTCAACCTCATCAACTGCATCACGACGGAGACGATCGAGCTGCTCAAAAACAATAAGTGCGACATCGCTTTCCTGAACCTTCCCGTAGACGACAAGGACTGCGTGCTTTCCAGCGTGGTCATGCCTCTGCACGACACGTTCGTGGCGGGGCCGAAGTACGCCGCGCTTGCCGAATCGGTGCAGCCGCTGCGCTCCATGCACGACTATCCGCTGCTGATGCTGGACGCGAACACCGTCACCCGCAAGGCGATCATCCAGTTCGCGCACTCCATCGGCGTGCACCTGCACCCCGAGATCGAGTGCGGCAGTTTGGAACTGATGATCAACCTCGCCAAGAGCGGCGTGGGCATCGCCTGCGCGCCGCGCGAGTACGTCACCCGCGAACTTGCGGAAAAAACGCTGTTCGAGATCCGCACGGACCCCGCGCTCCCCGCGCGCGCCGTCGGCATCGCCTTCCCGAAAAACCAGCCCGTGTCCTTTGCGGTGCGCGCCTTTTTCGAGCTGTTCAACACCGAAAAACAGAACTGAAACGGTACGGTATGACCGCCGCGGTTTCCCGCGGCGGTTTTTGTTTGCCGCCGTGCACTGCCTGCGGTCGGGCTTTGCGGAAGGAAGGGCGCCGAAGGGAGGCGCGCCCAAGCCGCGTTTCTGCGGAAGGGTGTCGCGCCGTTCCTGCGGTGTGTTTCTGCGGAAGGGTGCTGCGGAGCAGCGCGGTTTGCGGGCGTTTTTTTGTGCGGCGGCGGGTGAGGGCCGCGCATATCGGGGCGGGCGGGGGAATATGATAGCGTGTACATTTCCCGTTCACGAGGTGCCTATGCGCGCAAAACACGCTGAAAAACAAATGCCGCCCGCATCCTTCCACGACTGCACGGCGGAGGAGGCGCTCGCGCGCCTCGGTACGTCCGCCTACGGGCTGACGGAGGAGGAAGCGGCGCGGCGCTTTGCGCAGAAGGGCGCGAACGTTCTTCCCTCCAAAAAGAAGGGCGGTGCGCTTCGCCTCTTTTTTGCGCAGTTCAAAGACTTCATGACCATCCTGCTGCTGTGCGCCGCCGCCGTCTCCGCGGTCATCGCGTATATCACCGAGGACGTGCACGAGCTGGCGGATACGGGCATCCTGCTCTTGATCATTTTGCTGAACACCTTTGTCGGCTTTTTGCAGCAGTACCGCGCGGACAACGCCATCGAAAAGCTGAAAAAGCTCTCCGTCTGCCGCGTCAAAACCATGCGCGGCGGCAAAGATCTGCTGCTCGGCAGCGAACAGCTCGTTCCGGGGGACGTCATCACCCTCGAAGAGGGGGATATGGTCCCCGCGGACTGCCGCATCCTGACCTGCGAGCGGCTGCGCGCGGACGAATCGGCGCTGACGGGCGAATCGGCGGGCGCGTCCAAACGCGCCGCGGCGGACGGCGCGGAGACGCCCGTGTTCGACCGAAAATGCATGCTCTATTCCTCCTCGTTCGTGGTCGGCGGGCAGGCAAAGGCGGTCGTGGTGCGCACGGGCGCGGATACCGAGATCGGGCGCATCGCCGCCATGCTGGATAAGACGGACGCGGCAAAGACGCCGCTGGAAAAGACGCTCGCCGTCCTCGGCAAGGTCATCACGGCGTTCGTCGTGTCGGTGGCGGCGGTCATCTTCGTGTTCGGTATCTTTTTCAAGGACAGCACGGTCCTGGGCAACTTCATGTCGTCGGTCGCCATTGCCGTCGCCGCGATCCCCGAGGGCATGCCCGCCGTGGTCACCGTCATCATGGCGATGGGCGTGCAGAAGATGAGCAAAGCGCACGCCATCGTGCGGCGGCTGCACGCGGTGGAAACGCTGGGCGCATGCAGCTGTATCTGTTCGGATAAGACGGGCACCCTCACCGAAAACCGCATGACGGTGGAGGAGGTCGTGCTGGATTTTGCAAGCGGCGAAGCGGCTGCCGCGCCCGAAACGGACGGCGACGGGCGCATCCTGCTGACCTGCATGGCGGTGTGCAACACGGTGAAGGAGCGCGGCGGCAGGCGCACGGGCGACGCGACGGAAGTCGCCCTCGTAAACTATGCGCAGGCGCGCGGCTTTTTGCCGCAGAGCCGCGAACTTGCGAGCATCCCCTTCGACTCGGAGCGGAAAATGATGACCGTCGCCGCCAAAACGGAAAAGGGCAGCTACTGCTACTGCAAGGGCGGGGCGGACGTGCTGCTGCAAAAGTGCAGCCGCATCCGCGAGCGCGGCAGGGTGCGTCCGCTCACCGAAGAGGACAGGGCGCGCGTCCTCGCCGCAACGGAGGGTATGGCGTCGCGCGCGCTGCGCGTGCTCGGTTTCGCCTATGCGGAGTGGACGGGCGAGGCGCGGGAGGAGGATCTCGTCTTTGTCGGGATCTGCGGCATGATCGACCCGCCCAAACAGGGCGTGAAGGAGGCGGTCGCCGCGTGCAGGGGCGCGGGCATCACGCCCGTTATGATCACGGGCGACCACAAGGCGACGGCGCTCGCCATTGCGGAGCGGCTGGGCATAGCGGAGAGCGGGCGCGAACTGCTGACAGGCGCCGAGCTGGACGCGATGAGCGAGGAGGAACAGGCGCGGCGCGTGCCTGCCTGCCGCGTGTTCGCGCGCGTCACCCCGCGCCATAAGCGCATGATCGTCGAACGGTTCCAGAAAGCGGGCAACGTCGTCGCCATGACGGGGGACGGCATCAACGATGCGCCGGGCATCCGCAAGGCGGATATCGGCATCGCCATGGGCATTTCGGGGACGGACGTGACCAAGAGCGCCGCCGACATGGTGCTCGCGGACGACAACTTTTCCACCATCGTCACGGCGGTGGAGGAGGGCAGGCACGTCTTTTCCAACATCAAAAAGACCATCCTCTTTTTCCTGGCGACCAACCTTGCGGAAGTGCTGAGCATCCTCTTTGTGACCCTCGTGCTGTGGCGGCTCGATTTCCTCACGTCGACGCAGCTTTTGTGGATCAACCTCATCACAGACAGCCTGCCCGTGCTCTCGCTGGGGGCGGAGCGGGCGGAAAAGGACGTGATGCTGCGGCCGCCCTCGCGCGCGGCAGACCTCTTTTCGCGTGCGTCCATGTGCGGCGTGCTCTTTTACGGGCTGGTGCAGACGGTGCTGTGCGTGGGCGTGTTCGTGCTGTGCGCGTCGCTGTATAGCAACGCCGTTGCCGTCAGCGCCACCTTCTTTACGCTCTCCTTTCTGGAACTGTTCCATTCCTTCAACATCCGTTCGGAGTACGGCTCGGCGTTCGGAAAGGGGTTCTTCTCCAACAGAATGCTCTTTCTTACGGTGTTCATCGGCGTGGCGGTGAACCTGCTGCTGTGCGTGTTCCCGCCCGTGCGCGCGGCGTTCGGCATCACGCTGCTTTCGCCCGCGCAGTGGGCGCTCGTGTTCGGCGCGTCGCTCGCCGTCATCCCGCTGGCAGAAGGGTACAAAGCCGTATGCAGGCTTTTCACGGCGCGTGCGGCGAAAGGGCGGGGCATGCGCACGCCCCTGCGTCGGGCGCCCCTTCGCGCGCAGCGCACGGCAGGCAGAGGGGAATAAAAGACCGCCCGCCGTTTCGGTAACGAAACGGCGGGCGGCGGGAACAAGAAAGGACTTGCCGCATAAAACAACGCCGCCCCGCGCTAATTGCGCGGGGCGGCATAAGCTATGCGATCATTCGGGTTTTACGATCACGACGATCTTGCAGGAGACGCCTTCCATAAAGCGGATCTCCACGTTGTATTCGCCCGCCTGTTTGATCGGCTCTTTCAAAAGGATCTTCTTTTTATCCACTTCGTAGCCGAGGTCCGTCAGGCGCGCCGCGATCTCTTTGGAGGTGACGCTGCCGAACACCTTCCCGTTTTCGCCGCAGCGGATGGGCACGGTAACGGTAGCCTTGTCCATCTTTTTTGCCGTTTCGCGGATGGCGGCGATCTCTTCCGCGCGCCTGCGCGCCTCCGCCTCCTTCTGCATGTTCAGCACGTTCACCGCCGTGGAGGAGGCGACCTCCGCCAGATTCTTTTTCAGCAAAAAGTTTTTCGCGAACCCGTCGCTTACGTCGAGCACGTCGCCCTTTTTGCCCGTTCCCTTTACGTCCTGTTTTAAAATGACTTTCATGCCATGTTCCTCGCTTGGTTTCTGTTTTTGAATATTGTACAACAGAACGGGAAAAAAGTCAACCGCTCATAAAAAAACGGTGCGCGCACATACTCTTTTGCGGAGGTGACTTGCTATGGAAAAAGTCAATCGCGCCATCGGCTGCGAAGTTTCGGAATGCGTTTTCAACAGCGAAGGCAAAAACTGCACGCTGGACAGGATCGTTGTCGGCTGCGGCTGCAACGAGGAAAACTGCACCTGCTGCGAAAATTACAGGAGCAGATAACGCATGAACGGAAAGCGCTCCCGCCGAAGATCGGCGGGAGCGCGTTTTTTTTGCGCCCGGCTCAGAACCTGCCTTTTTTAAGCTCGGTCACGTCCGCGTTCAGAAAGAACGCCGCCGTGGAATCGCCCGTCACGTTCTGCAGGGCGTCGTCAAAGCTGAACCAGCCCGCCTCCGTGATCTCGTCGGGGTTGCATTTGAGGTCGCCGTCCGTCACGCTCACAAGGAAGTTGAGCATGAGCACGTTGCGCGGTTCGTGGTAGCGCGAGGCGACGTACTTGGTTTTGATGACGTTCAGCCCCGTCTCTTCGCGGATCTCGCGCGCGATCGTCTTTTCGGCGGACTCGCCCTTCTTCACGTACCCCGCAAGCAGCAGCATCTGCCCGTTCGTATGCCTGGCGAGCAGGATCTTATCCAGCGAACGGTTCACCACGCACATGCTCACCGCCGTCTTGAAGGGCGGGAAGCGGTACTCTCCGCAGCTTTCGCAGTAGGGGACGAGCCCCTCGTTTTCACAGAATTTCAAAATGAGTTTGTTTCCGCATTCCTGGCAATGCATAAAAGGTCTCCGTGTTTGCAGGGGCGCCCGCCCCCGAAAGATTTGTTCGTATTTATAATAGAATACTCTTTTTGCGCAAAAAAGTCAACGGGTGTTCGCTTTTTTTCGCTGAATTTTCAAATTTTGCAGCATTTTTAAACCTTTTATACAACTGTAACAAGAAGAAGCTGCATAAATTCTTCTCTTTTTGCCCGCTGAGTGGTATAATGGGAAAGCAAATTTTTCCGCGCCCCGGGTTTCCCATGAAAAAGACGTTTTTCAAAACCGTGACGTGCAGTGTGCGCGGCAACACGGCGCGGCTGCTTTCGGTCGCGTTCATCATCCTGCTCGGCATCGCTTTCGTTTCGGGGTTGGGCACCCTTTCGCCGACCATCCTCCGCTCTTTTTCGGAGGAACTGCGCGCGGCGAACGTATCGGACGCGATTGCCGTATCCGAAAGCGGGTTTTCGGAAGAGGAGATCGAAGCGCTTGCGGACGTCGCTTTTGTCACGGCGGCGGAGGGCGCGGCGCTCCTTGAAACGGGCGGGGAGGAGAACGTGCGCCTGTATCTGCTGGGCGATACGCCGCGGCAGGTGAATACACTCACGCTTGCGGAAGGGGAATACCCCGACGAGGAGGGCGAAGTCCTGCTCGACCGCGCCTGCGCGGGCGGCTATGCCGTCGGCGATACGGCGGAGCTTACATTGTTCGGCATGTCCGTCACGCTGACCGTAACGGGGATCGCGGAGAGCCCGCTTCTGTTTTCGCAGGACGGGGAACCGGGGGCGGACGGGCAGCCGCTTTCGCTCGTCGCGTATCTGCCCGCGTCCTCGCTGGGCGCGTTCGCGTCCTTCGTGCCCGTCACGCAGGTGTACCTGACCTTTGAGGGATCGGCGCGGTACGAATACCTTTCGGAGGAGTACGACGCCTTTATAAAGGAGCGCGTTTCGCAGCTCGAAGAGCAGTTCCCTGCATACACCTTTCTCACCGCCGAGGAGAACGCGAGCTGCGTCACCCTCGAATCGTACTGCGACAAAGTGTCCGTCATCACGCTCATCTTTCCCGTGTTCTTTATCGCGGTCACGGCGCTCGTGGTGCTCACCACGATGACGCGCATGGTCGAGGACGAGCGCGCCGTCATCGGCTGCTACCGCACGCTCGGGCTGGGCGGCAGAACGATCGCGGGCAAATACCTGCTCATCGCGCTGGGCTGCGCGCTGCTCGCCTGCGCCGTCGGCATGGCGGTGGGGCTGACCCTGCTGCCCGTCGTCATCTATCCCGCTTTTGCGGCGATCCTGTTCCTTCCCGCCATGAGCGCGTTCGTGCAGCCCGTGCCGGGGCTTATCTCCGTCGCGGCGATGCTCGCCGTAACGCTCGCGGTCACCTGGTACGTCGTGCGGCGCTCTCTCGGCGCGCAGCCTGCGGAGCTTCTGCGCCCGCGCGCGCCCAAGGCGGGCAAAATGATCTTTCTCGAACATATCCCGTTTTTGTGGAAGCGGCTCGCCTTCCGCTATAAGTCTTCGCTGCGCAACGTGTTCCGCTACAAGGGGCACCTGCTGATGACGGTCATCTCCGTCGCGGGGTCGACTGCGCTCGTGTTCGCGGGCTTTTCGCTGCGCAACATAGCGGACAGGCTCGCCGCAACGAGCGGCGCGGCGATCGCGGATACGCTCATCCCCATTTCCCTTCTTGTCATCGTGTTCGCGCTGCTGTTGTGCGCCTTCGTGGTGTACAACCTCACGAACATGGACATCAGCGAGCGCGTGCGCGAGATCGCCACGCTGCGCGTGCTCGGGTACCGCGGCAGGGAGGCGGCGGGGTACATCTACCGCGAAGTGCTCATCATGGCGGTGATGGGCATCTGCATCGGCATCCCGCTCGGCGTGGGGCTGGTGCAGTTCGTGGTCGCCTATCTCGAATTCGGCGCGCTGTCGGACGTGGCGTGGTATTCGTATCTTCTGAGCGCGGCGCTCGTGCTCGTGTTCGTGGCGGCGGTCGACCTTCTGCTGTTGCCCAAGATCCTCCGCGTCAACATGACCGAAGCGCTCAAATCGGTGGAGTGAACGGGAGAAGCGGCGCGGGCGAAAAAGAGGAAACGGAGAAAAAAGATATGCGTCTGGAATATGAGATCCCGCCCTGCAGCGGGCGGGCGATCGAAGTGCGCAGGGGGCAGAAGATCGCCGTTACGGATACGGAGGGCGGGCAGGTCGTCGACTTTTTTGCGGAGATGGCGGGCGACCCGGATGAATTTCTCTCCACGGGCGTTACGATCGACTGCAACGATTCGCTGCGCCTGCGGGTCGGGGACCGCATCTATTCCAATCGGTACACGCCGATGTTCCGCGTCCTGTCCGACGACGTGGGCGTGCACGATCTGCTGCATCCGTGCTGCCGCCCCGAGATGTACGACTTTTTTTACGGGAACGGCGCGGGGCATCCGAATTGCCATGATACCATCAACGCCTGCCTGAAAAGCCGCAGGCCTATCATCCACCCCGTCAACCTGTTCATGAACACGCAGGTCGCGGCGGACGGCTCGTGCAAGGTCGCCGCGCCCCTGTCCAAAGCGGGCGATACGGTCGTTTTGCTGGCGGAGGCGGACGTGCGGCTGGGCGTTGCGGCATGCAGCGTATCCGAAAGCGCGTGCAACGGCGGGAAGTGCACGGGCGTGCTCATCGCGGTAGAGGACTGAACGCGATGGAACATTCCTGTTTGGAACGGCTCGCCGCCCGCTGAACGGGGTAAGGACAACAGGAAAATGCGCCATTCTTCCGCGCGCGGGGAATTTTTCCCCGCGCGCGGTTGCCATTTTACGGAATGTGTGCTATAATCGACAGTATGAATAAACGCGGTACGCTCACGGCGGCGGTCTTTGACCTCGACGGCACGCTGATCGACAGCATGCGCATCTGGCAGGAGGTGGACGAAGAGTTCTTCGCTCGCCGCAATATGCCCGTCCCCGAACATTACCAGGCAGAGATCGCGCACCTCGGGTTCCGCGCGAGCGCGGAATTCACGGTGGCGAAGTATCTCCCGCAGGAGAGCGTGCCCGCCGTATTGGAGGAGTGGCGCGCGCAGGTCGCGGGAAAATACGCTTCGGCGGACGCGGAACGCTACTTCAAAGCAGGCGCACAGGCGTATGTGCGCGCGCTGCATGCGGCGGGGGTGCGGCTGGGCGTTGCCACGGCGTCCGCGCCCGAGCTGTTTTTGCCCGTTCTGGAAGCGGGCGGCATACGGGAGCTGTTTTCCGCATTCACCACGGTGGACGAGGCGGGCGCGCACAAGGGCTGTACGGACATCTTTTTCCTGAGCGCGCAAAAACTGGGCGCAGAGCCTGCGCAGTGCGCCGTGTTCGAGGATAACCTCACCGCTCTTCGCGCCGCAAAGCGCGCGGGTATGTTCACGGTGGGGGTGTTCGACGAAGCCGCGCGCGATACGGCGCCGCAGCTCATGGCGGAGGCGGACGTGTTCGTCCGTACTTTTTCCGAACTTGAAAACTATCGCCTGTTCGGCGAACGGGCGCAGAGGGAAGCATATGTACACACCGAAACTCAATCTCATTGAAACAGAACATGCCATCACGCAGATCAAGCGCGAGTTCGAAGCGCAGCTTTCGGCGGCGCTCAACCTGACGCGCATCAGCGCGCCGCTCTTCGTGTTGAAGTCGAGCGGGCTGAACGACGATCTGAACGGCGTGGAGCGCCCCGTCGCCTTCGACATCGGCGCGACGGGCGAGACTGCGGAGGTCGTGCATTCGCTTGCAAAGTGGAAGCGCTATGCTTTGGCGAAGTACCGTTTCGGGCCGCGGTTCGGGCTGTACTGCGACATGAACGCCATCCGCCGTGACGAAACGCCGGATCGCCTGCATTCGCTGTACGTCGACCAGTGGGACTGGGAGGTCGTTATCACCCGCGGCGACCGTACGCGCGCGTTTTTGTGCGAGACGGTGAAAAAGATCTATGCGGCGCTGCGTGAAACGGCGGAAAAGATCTGCCGCCTGTATCCCGCGCTCGATAACTTCCTCGACGAGGAGATCGGCTTTGTCACCACGCAGCAGCTGGAGGACATGTACCCCGACCGTACGCCGAAGGAGCGCGAAACGGCGTATGTGCGCGAACACGGCGCGACCTTTATCATGCAGATCGGCGGAAAGCTCAATTCGGGCGAAAAGCACGACGGCAGGGCGCCCGACTACGACGACTGGGAGCTGAACGGCGACATCATGCTGTATTATCCCGTTTTGGACTGCGCGTTCGAACTCTCCTCTATGGGCATCCGCGTGGACGAAAAGAGCCTCGTCCGCCAGCTCGAGGCGGAGCATTGCACGGAGCGCCTGCGCCTACCTTTCCACAAGGCGCTCGCGGCGGGGGAGCTGCCGCTCACGATGGGCGGCGGCATCGGGCAGTCGCGCCTGTGCATGTTCCTTCTGAACAAACAGCACATCGGCGAAGTGCAGGTATCCGTCTGGGATAAGGCGAACGAAGACGACTGCAAACTGCACAACATCCCGCTGATGTGAGCGGTGTGCTGCGCGTACCGGTACAAAGGACGGGAACGGGCAGGCTGCTTATTTGATGTGAAACAAAACCGCCCGCCGCAGGGAAACCCTGCGGCGGGCGGTCGCTTTGCGGTGGGCATACGTCTGCATTTGCTGCATGCCCGTGCCATTTCGAAGGCGTGTTCTCCCTCGGCGTCATTTCGAGCGGAGCCGCCGCTCCGCTCAGGGTGACACGGAGTGGCAGCCTCTCCCCTTGTCATCCCGAGCTTGTCGAGGGATCTCTATACGAATATCGTCATTATTATCATAGAGATCCTTCGACTCCGCTTCGCTCCGCTCAGGATGACGGGAAGGAAGCCCGCCGCTCCGCTCAGGATGACGGGAAGGAAGCCCGCCGCTCCGCTCAGGATGACGTAAGGTACTTCCTTTCCAATAATCAAATTGCGCTTGCAAAAATCACACTTTTTGCAAGCGCACTCAATTTGCCGAAAACTTTCGGCTTATTGGGGAAAGGTGAATGCGCCGCACTTAAATAATTTTTTGCAAAAGCAAAAACCCACGCTTTTTGCTTTTGCCCATTGCGCTTTGCGGAAAGCGTGACGGAAGAGGGTGAATTTCGGGCACTTCTATAACGGTGTGCCCTGAAAAGTGCCCGAAAGAGGGAGAAACCGCTGTCTCGTAAGAGCGGCGGTTGCCCCTTAAACTCACGGCATTCCGCAGCGCCTTTGCGCGAGGAATGCGTGAATCTATCACCCGATCTTCCTCACAAACGGATGGTAGTTGAGGATGCGTTCGATCTCGTCCAGCGCTTCCTGCGGGATGTGCAGCCCGCTCGCGGCGATGTTCGCCTCCAGCTGTTCGGGGCGGGAAGCGCCCGTGATGACGGAGGAGATCTGCGGCAGGCGCAGGATCCAGCCGAGCGCCAGCACCGAAAGGCTCACGCCCAGCCCGTCCGCGATTTTGGAGAGTTCGTCCACCTTGGTCAGGTTTTCGTCGGTGAGCAGGTTGTTGATCTGCCTGTCCGCCTGGTGCGTCGCGCGCGAGCCTGCGGGCAGGGGCTGCCCCTTGCGGTACTTGCCCGTCAGTAGCCCCTGCGCCAGCGGCGAGAAGGGCACGATGCCTGCCCCGTTTTCGGCGCAGATCGCTACGATCTCGTCCTCGATGTAGCGGTCGACCATGTTGTACTGCGGCGGAATGACGGAGAGCGGGCGCAGGTGCAGTTCTTTGACCGTCGAAAACGCTTTGCACAGCTGCACGGGCGACCATTCGCTCACGCCGTAGTAGAGGATCTTGCCCGCGGCGACCATGTCCGAAAGGGTCTGCAGCGTCTCTTCGACGGGCGTGGTCGGGTCGTAGCGGTGGCAGAAGTAGAGGTCGAGGTAGTCCAGCCGCATGTTTTTCAGCGTGTTGTCCAGCTGTTCGATGATATGTTTGCGCGAAAGCCCCCAATCGTTCGCGCCCCGCCCCATGGGGAAGAACACCTTGGAAGAGACGACGTACGAAGAGCGCCTGTAATCGCGCAGCGCCGTGCCGAGGAATTTTTCCGCCTCGCCGCCGCTGTACGCGTCCGCGCAGTCGAAAAAGTTCACGCCCGCGTCGTAGGCTGCGCGGATGCACTGCCGCGCGGTCTCCGCCGCGCCCGCGCCGTTCAGGTCCGTCATCCAGCTGCCGAGCGCGATCTCGCTCACTTTCAGTCCCCACTTGCCGAGATTCCTGTATTGCATAGTATTCTCCTTGCCGCATAAAAGCGGCTTTTTGTGTCTGTCTGTATTATACTCCGAAGGCGCGGCAATGTCAAGACCCGTGCGCGGCGGCGCGGGGCTTCGTTCTCTTGCTTTTTCCGCGCTTTTGCGTTATAATAGGGCAAACTGCGGAAAAAAGGAGGCGTTTTCCGTGCCAAGCATTTTAGACCGCATGGAAGAAAACCTGTTTGACGCCCAGCTCGCAAGGTTGGCGCGCGTCACGGGCACGCAGCCGCATGCGGAATTTCTGCGCGAGATGTACGCGCTCGTGCGCAAACAGTATATCGAAGAGCTGAAGCGGCGCAAGATCCGCCTGCACCCGCTGGACGGCGCTCGGCTGGACGAAGTGGTCAGTTATGTGTTCTACTACCATCGCTTTCATACCTCGCACCTGCCGCCCGAAACGGTGGAAAAGCTCGAGGCGGACGAAAACTACCGCGCCGTGCTCGTGCGCGACGTCGCCGTGTACATCGTCATCAACGAGCACCTGAACGTTGAAAAGCGTTCGAACACTTCGCCGTACTCCCCCGAGATCGCCGCCTACAACATGGCGTGCAGCTATTCGCTGTTCGTGCTCGGTTCCTTCCGCGGGGAGGACAGGCGCATGCTCGGCATCAACAACCTTTTCAAAAAGTCGCTCGTTACGGCGAAGAGCATCGCCGCTTTGCTCGCGGCGGGCAACAGCTGCGACGCGGTCATCCTCTGGCGGCATCTGCACGAACTCGAATGCGTGCTCATCGTGCTGAATACGAAAGGGGACGAGATGTTCTTCGAATACGTGCGGCACATGGAGTTTTTCGACCTCGAACACAACCCCGACGCCGAAGCGGTGCAGGCGCGCCTTTCGGAGGAGTGCAAAAAGTACGGCATCAAGGAGCGCAACGCTTACGTCAATTACGGCTGGCTGGTGCATCTGGACGGCTTTTGCGAAGGGTACGGCAAGGAGTACCGCCTGAACTTCAAAGACGGCCTGCAAAAGGCAGCGGGGCAGACGGCGCGGCACGCCGCGTACGCGAGCGCGAGCAAGATCCTGCATCCGTCCGCCTGGGTGGTCGCCATCCGCGACGACAAGTTCTACAAGTTCACGGTGTTCGAGCTGTTCCGTTCCCTCGTGAACATCGTCGCGCAGATCAAGACCTACCTTGCGCGCTACCGCTCCTTTTCGCAGCGGCAGGGCGAATGCGACGCGTACCTGCGCACCATCGACGGGTATCTCAATATGATCGCCCGCAACAACAAGGTCATTGCGTCGAAGCCGTAAAAGGGGGCTTTCTTCCGCCCGCGTGAGCGGATGCGTCGGAAAGCTCTCCATATAATGAGGAAAAGAAATGCCGCCGCGGATCAAATCGATCCGCGGCGGCGTCTGTTCCGTATTTACGTTGTCTGTTCCGCGCGTGCGTTCATCCGCTCTTTGTACTGAGCGATCGCGCGCGAAAGCTGGTCGGGGCAGGAGGTGTTGCCCTTGCATTTGATGCCTTTGAGCGTCCGCTGCACCTCGTCGAGGTCCCTGCCTTCCACGAGTTTTGCTATGCCCTGCAAATTCCCGCTGCACCCGCCGATGAATTTCACGTTGTGCAGACGGTTCTCTTCGTCCACGTCGAACAAGATCTGACGCGAACAAGTGCCTCTGGTAGTATAAGTAAACATTGCTCCCTCAGACGGCCGCCGGCGCGCGCCCGCGCTCAGTCGACCAGATTTTCATAGATGACGGCGTAAACGTCCGCCGCCTTCAGCTCCCATTTTTTATAGATATTCTGTGCCGTTTTTCTGTCGGGCACAACAAATTTCAGTTCCAGCAAGGGCTGCGCAGGGGCGAGGATGCGCAAAAACACCGTATAAGTCCCGTCTTTGTTCTGATAATAGTCGGATTTGCACTCCTGCCTGTTGCGGTAGCGCGCGCTGTTGTTTTTGACGAAGACGGAGATCTCTTCGCGCGTGCTCTTGGGAATGTTGATGTAAAAATTCGCAAGGCATCCGCGCCCGTCGGGCGTGATGCTGTACAGCGTGTCGTCGTTCACGTCCACGGTACAGATGAACCCGTCCTCCAGAAGCTGCGAAATGATCATCACGCAATCCATGTAGTTGATCCAGTCGTTGCTCGTAGAGCACATGTCGACGATCGTCCTTTCGGAAAGGGCGCTCTCCATTTTGTCGAACACGAACAATACTATGAGTTTGTTAACGAAAGTTTCGCCCTGGATCTGCATGGGGGATATCCTGTGTCAAAAATAGAAGTGCGGACAAAAAATCCGCTTTTTGAGGAAAAAGCGGATCTTGTGTCATCCGTGTTCCGCGCGGCAAGCCGCGCCGCGTGCCCTTATGCGAATGCTTCGAGCGATTTCAAAAGATCGGCGCAGTCGTCCGAATAGATCTCAACGGTGAGCGGCTTGGAGAGGTCGAGGCTGAAAATGCCGAGGATGGATTTCGCATCGACGACGTATTTGTCGCTCTTGAGAAGGATCTCGTACGGGTAGTCCTGCACGATCTTCACGAAGTCTTTTACCTTTTGTGCCATTTCGAGAGAAATTTTGACGGATTTCATAAAAGAACCTCCAAAAAGCATTTTCTATATTATACCCAAAAATTTTTTGAAAATCAAGATATTTCCGAAAAATAAGTTAATAAAATAAAATTTTTGTGCTATAATGATATCCAAAGGGCAAGGCATGTAAAAAGTGCACAGAAGAGGAGGCAATATGGCGGGAGCAAGAGAACAGGTTGAGTTGTTTCTGAAGCGGTGCGACGATGTGATCCGGTCCGGTTTCATCATTGCGGATACGCGCATATCCGATTTGCTGAAGTCGATCGTTTCCTCCGACGCGTTGTATGCCTTTTTCAAGGATGCGACGAACGGATACGACTACGAAGCGGCGAAACGCAGGTATATGAACTATACGCCGCCCGGCTCTTCGCGGCGGGTGCTGCTCTTTCCCGAGGACCCCGCCGAACGCCTGGCGTTCACGTTCTTCATCCTCGCGGAGATCGACGCGAAGTCCATCGATCTGTCCGCCTTCCTGCAGGAATATTTTTATGCGGACGGCAGCCTGCACGGCAGTTTTTACGCCTTCTGCAACCAGGTCATCAAACCGTTCCGCAACGCGGTCAAAACGATGTTCCGCGGCGGGGCGGCGGCGGAGGCGGAAAAGCTCGGCGCGGTGCGCGCCGCTTCCGCACTCGCTCCCGTCATCGGGGCGGAACGCAAACGCGTGTATACCGCGCGTATCCCGGACGCGGTGAAAGTGGACGCGCTGCTTCTTCTCAACGCGGCGGAAAGCAGCGTGAGCGACCCCGAAACGCTTGCGGGCGTGCTCGTGGGCTACCTCGCCTTCGCGCGCGGCGCGGGATTCGGCGTCGACACCGTTTCCAAATTTTCGCAGGCGCTCGATCAGATCAAGGAGACGTTATGAACCTGACCGAAAAAACAGTCGAAAAGCATACCCTCTATAAAGGGTTTATCATCAATCTGCGCGTGGACGACGCGCTTTTGCCCGACGGCAGACCGTGCAAGCGCGAAATGGTCGAGCATCCGGGCGGCGCCGCCGTGCTCTGCGTGGAGGAGGGGAAGGTGCTGCTCGTGCGGCAGTTCCGTTACGCTTACGGCGAAGAACTTTTGGAGATCCCCGCGGGCAAGCTCGACAAGGGCGAAGATCCCGCGCACGCCGCCGCACGCGAACTGGAAGAGGAGACGGGACGCGTCGCGGAACGCGTGGAAAAGCTGTTCACCCTCTATCCGACGCCCGGCTACACGAATGAAAAACTGCACGTTTTTCTGGCGCACGGCGTACATATGGGGCATGTCCACCCCGACGACGATGAATTCGTCAGCGTCGTCCGCATCCCGCTTGCAGACGTTTCCGCGATGATCGCCGACGGGCGGATCCGCGACGCAAAGACCATCGCCGCGGTGCAGCGTTATTTGCTGGATAAGGCGGAAGGGGAACGATAAAACGCAAGCAAAAAAGCACGGTTCACACCGTGCTTTTTTTCGGAACAAGGGGCAGAAAGGCGAAGGATCACTTGCAGCCGCAGCCGGAGCGGAACAGGTTGCAGAGTCCGCCCTTTTTGCAGGCGCAATACGCCACCGCGAGAATGAGAGGCAGGTAGCAGCTGTCGAGTATATTGCTCAGGATGCCGCTCTGCGAGCAGCAGACGATGAGCAAAAGGATGAGGATCCAGAGGCATCCGTTATCGCCGCAGAGATTTCCGAAAAGATTCATTGATGATTTCCTCCTGTTTGGCGGCAGGATGATATGTATTGGCGTTTCTGCCGCCGGGCGTTCGGGCGCCGAAGCCGCGCGCCGCGGCCGGTTATTTCGGCTGCCCATACTTCATTTTACGCGGCGGGTGCGCAAAATGTTACGCCCGCGCGGGGAACGTTGCCGTGCCGTACTGTATGCGCGGGAAGTGTGCGCCGCGCCGTGCCGTACAGCCCGCGCAGGGAACGGGCGCCGTTGCCCGTACGGGGTGCGGATGCCGCGCCGTTTTGCCCGCGCGCCGTCGGCGGCGCGCTTTCACAAAACTTTTCTGACTGCGATTTGCTTGCCATACTGTGCGGAATTTGGTATAATATTATGCGCTGCGGAGGTATTCCGCAGCCCGCGCGCCGCGTTTTGCGGGGCGCCGCAGTCATGATATGCGCGAGGAGGGCACCGCTCTGCGGGCTTTACCTTATACAAAACGCATAAATATATTTTTTTCACGGATATTCCTGTTGGAGGGAAATCCGAGGAGGTCTTCTTATGGAAGCAAAGAGGAAGCCGTTTTTTACGGCGAAGAACATCGCCTTTCTGGCGGTTCTGGTGGCGCTTGTCGTCGTGCTGCAGATCTGGGGCGGGTACATCCGCATCGGCGCGACGAGCCTTTCGTTCGTGCTCGTGCCCATCGTGCTCGGCGCGGTGCTTTTGGGTCCGCTTGCCGGCGCGTTTCTCGGCTTTGTGTTCGGGCTGATCGTGCTCATCTACGGCATTACGGGCGTCGACGCGTTTACGAACATCCTGTTCGTCGATCATCCCGTGCTTACGAGCGCGCTGTGCCTTGTCAAGGGCACTGCTGCGGGGTTGGTCGCGGGGCTGCTGTTTAAACTTATTTCCAAAAAGAACGCCTACGCGGCGATCTTCGTCGCCTCCGTGTCGGCGCCGATCGTGAACACGGGGCTTTTCATCCTCGGCGGACTGCTGATGAGCGGCACGCTCGAGGCGAATTTCGTGGCGGACGGGTCGACGGTCATTTATTTTCTGATCATCGGCTGCGCGGGAGTGAATTTCCTCGTTGAATTCGCCATCAACGCAGTGGCGTCGCCCGCGATCTATACGGTGGTGCGCGTCGTGGGCAGATCGGTCAGGAAGAAACAGCAGCCGGCGCAGCGGCAGGCGGCGGAAGCCGATGCGTGCGGCGTCAGCAAAAACGGCGGGCTTGCCGAAGGAGCGCCCGCGGAGGACGCACAGGCAGAGGACGCGCCCGCGCCCGGAAAACCCGCCGCGCAGAAAAACGGGAACTGAAACCATGATACTTTGCATCGACATCGGCAACACCAACATCAAGTACGGGCTGTTCGAAGGCGACGAGCTGAAAGTCAGCTTCCGCGTCGCGACCGACCTGAACAGGACGAGCGACCAGTACGGCACGGCGATCATCGACATGCTCGCCGTGAAGGGGATCTACGCGACCGACATTGCCGGCGCGATCATCTCGTCCGTCGTCCCTTCGCTCAACTATACCGTTTCGCACATGTGTTCGGCGTATCTCGGCGTCGAACCGCTGCTTGTCGGTGCGGGGCTGAAGACGGGGCATGACCTGCGCGTGGACAACGCGCGCGAAGTCGGGGCGGACCGCATCGTCAACGACGTTGCGGCGATCCGTAAGTACGGCGCGCCCGTCATCGTCATCGACTTCGGGACGGCGACGACCTTCAACGTGATCAACGAACAGCGGGAATTCATCGGCGGCGTCATCGCGCCGGGGATCCGCGGTTCGATGGATTCGCTCGTGTCCGGCACGGCGAAACTGCCGCGCGTGGAGATCGAAACGCCGAAGAGCGCGATCGGGAAAAACACGATCACGAACATGCAGGCGGGGCTGGTATTCGGCTTTGCCGGGCTGGTCGATTACATCGTAAAAAAGATCCGCCGCGAAATGAAGCGGCCGGATATGCCCGTCGTGGCAACGGGCGGGTTCAGCGAGATCATCGCCAAAGAGATCTCCTGCATCAACGTGGTGGACAAACTGCTCACGCTGCAGGGGCTGAAGTATTTGTATGATTTGAATGCGGAGGGTAAAAAATGAAAACGGTGGGCGTCGCGATCCTCGGGCTGGGGGTCGTCGGGAGCGGGACCTATAAAATTTTGCGCGATCACAGGGATTTCTATCGCCGCACGCAGGGCGTCGACATCGTTGTCGAAAGCGTGCTTGAGCTGAACAGGCAGCGCGCGCTCGAACTCGGCGTCGAAGAAAACCGCATTGCGGACAACATCGCCGAGATCGTTTCCAATCCCGCAGTGGACATCGTGGTCGAAGTCATCGGCGGCGTCGAACCCGCCCGCAGCTTCGTTCTGGCGGCGCTGCACAGCGGAAAGACCGTCGTCACCTCGAACAAAGAGCTGTTCTGCAAGCACTGGTACGAACTCGAAAAGGCGGCGAAGCGCACGAACGCGGGGCTGTACTTCGAGGCGAGCTGCGTCGGCGGCGTGCCGATCATCCGCACCCTCACCGACGGCGTGCAGTCCAACGTCATCACCCGCCTTACGGGCATCATCAACGGCACGACCAACTACATCCTTACCCGCATGACCCGCGAAGGGGCGGACTACGCAAGCGTATTGAAGGACGCGCAGAAACTCGGCTATGCCGAAAAGGACCCGACCGCGGACGTGGAAGGGTTCGATGCTGCGTACAAGCTCTCCATTTTGTCAAGCCTGGCGTTCCATACGCGCGTTCCGCTTGAAAAAGTGTACCGCGAAGGCATTGCGAACGTATCCGCCGTAGACATCGCGCACGGCAAGGACCTCGGCTATGTGCTCAAACTCCTTGCCATCGGCAAGAACAACGAAAACGGCGTGGAGGTGCGCGTGCACCCCGCGTTTATCCGTAAAGATCACCCGCTCGCGTCGGTCAGCGACAGCTTCAACGCCGTCTTTTTGCAGGGCGACAGCGTCGGCGACGTGATGCTGTACGGCAGGGGCGCGGGCGCGCTCCCCACGGGAAGCGCGATCGTTTCGGACGTCATCTATGCCGCAACGCACGCCGATCACAAGTACGCGACGTTCAAAAATACGCTTCTCCCCGAAAAGGGCGTGAGGTTCGTGAACGACTTCAAGAGCCGCTATTACATCCGCTTCACCGTCAAGGACAGGGCGGGCGTGCTGGCAAAGGTCGCAGGCATTTTTGCAAAGAGCAACATCAGCATTGCCGACCTGTTGCAGAAAGGGGACAACGACGAGAGCGGTACGCCCGTCATCCTCATCACGCATGAAACGCACGAGTTTGCCGTGCGCCGCGCCGTCGAAAAGATCCGTCAGCTGCCCGACGTGTTTTCCGTGGACAGCCTGATCCGGGTCGAGGGCTGAGAACAAGGCAGCTGTTGCGCCGCCCGCCGTCCGGCGGGCGGCGTTTCGTTCTTGCGCGGCGGCGTTTCCGTTTCGGCGGGCGCCGATTTCCGCCCCCTTTTCGTGCGGGGCGCGCCTTCAAACAGTTGCCTTTTTCCGGAAAAGAGGGTATACTGAAAACGAAATTTGCAGGAGGTATTTTTCGATGCTGGACAAGAAAGTTGCAAGCCTGCTCAACGAGCAGCTGAACAAAGAGTTTTATTCGGCGTATCTGTATCTGGATTTTGCGAACTGGTTCGAGGACGCAGGGCTCACGGGATTTGCGCATTGGTATGAGGTGCAGGCAAAGGAGGAGCTCGACCACGCGCTCGCCATCCGTACCTATCTGTGCGACAGCGGCTGCCGTGTGCGACTGGACGCCGTCGCGCGTCCCGATAAAGTGTTCGACGAAGCCGCCGCCGTGCTGGAAGCGGGGCTTGCGCACGAGCGCTATGTGAGCGCGAGCATCAACGAGGTGTACGCCGTTGCCGCCGAAGCAAAGGATTTCAAGACCATGCAGTTTTTGGACGCCTTTGTCAAAGAGCAGGGCGAAGAGGAAAAGAACGCCGAAGACCTCATCAAGAAGATGAAACTGTTCGGCAGCGATCCCCGCAGCCTGTATCTTTTGGACAAAGACCTTGCGGCGCGCGTGTATACGCCGTTCGTTGCGGGCGACGCGGCGAACTGAAGGCGGCAGGGCAAAACAAAAAAGCAGCCGACCCGGTCGGCTGCTTTTTTATGGTTAATAGTTCGCAGTGTTAAAAAAAGGCACGAAAAAACCCGTGCCCTTTCATAAGCTCTCCTGTTCAAGAAAACCCGATAAAATTATTTTGAACTTTCTACGTATGCTTTTACGGCTTTTACGAGAAAAGTCTGTTCCGCTTTGGAAAGCTGCGAAAAATCGACGTAGAAGTTTTGCATCGTTTTGTTGTCGGTATAGACGTAATTATTGTCGTTATCCGCTTTGCCGAGCAGGTAGTCGGTCGAACAGGAGAAAATGTTCGAGATCTCGATCACCTGTTCAAAGGTGGGGCGGGATCTGCCGATCTCCCAGCTGCTGACGGTAGACTGCTTCACGCCAAGCTTTTCGGCAAGTTCACACTGCGTAGTGCCGTTCGACTTGCGCAAGGACTTTAGTATTTTTGCAAACATAATGTACCTCGATCGGCGTCATAAATTTTAAAGCGGAAAATGTTCCGTCGGTAAAACGCCAAAAATTTCTTTAGTGACAGCGAAACGATGGGGAAGCGTGCGGAAATATTGCACAAAAAATCCTGTTTTTCCGTATAACGGTACCCCACTTTAAAGTAATAATAGCATTTTCATTCCTGTTTGTCAAGCAAATAACCAGACTGTTTTTTTACAAAAGAAAAGAAAACGTATTTATTTTTCGGGTCATTTCGGCTCTTTTTTCGGAATAAAAAGTGCGCTGTTTTCGGGGGCGCCGCGCCGCAATCGGCGCGGTCTGCGCGCAGGTTTTTCTGATTCGTGCCCGCGCCCTGCTTGCAAAAAGACGGAAAATGGTATATAATATTATCTGAAATTTCAGAAAACGAGGTAACTTCCATGAAAAAACCTTACGCGATCATCATTATGGACGGATACGGGATCAATAAAAACAAAGAGGGGAACGCCATTGAGCTGGAGGGCAGCCCCAACGTAAAAAAGTACGAGCGCGAATATCCTTCGTCGCAGCTGGGCGCGAGCGGGATGAGCGTCGGGCTCCCCGACGGGCAGATGGGCAACTCCGAGGTCGGGCACCTGAACATGGGCGCGGGGCGCATCGTGTACCAGGAACTTACAAAGATCACCAAGGAGATACAGGACGGGGAATTTTTCCGGAACGAGGCGCTTTCGGGCGCGATGGAGAGCGCGAAAAAGAACGGCAAAAAGCTGCACATCTGGGGGCTTTTGTCCGACGGCGGCGTGCACAGCCACAACACGCACCTGTACGCGCTTCTGAAAATGTGCAAGGAACAGGGGCTTGAAAACGCCTATGTGCATTGCTTTATGGACGGGCGCGACGTATCGCCCACCTCGGGCGCGGGCTTCGTGCGCGACCTGCAAAAAGAGATGGATGCGCTCGGGTTCGGCACTGTCGCCTCGGTGTGCGGCAGGTACTACGCGATGGACCGCGACAACCGCTGGGAGCGCGTCGTCAAAGCGTATGAGATGCTCACCCTCGGCAACGGCATTCCCGCGGAAGACGCCGCCGCCGCGATCGAAGAGTCCTATAAAAAGGACGTGACCGACGAATTTATCCTCCCCACAAACGTCGTGAAGGACGGCAAGCCCGTCGCGCTCGTCGAAGCGGGCGACAGCATCATCTTCTTCAATTTCCGCCCCGACCGCGCAAGGGAGATCACCCGCGCGTTCACCGAGCCGGAGTTTTCCGGCTTCGAGCGCAAAACGGGGTATCTTGCGCCGTACTATGTCTGCTTCACGCAGTATGACGCGACGTTTTCGCATGTGCACGTTGCGTTCAAGCCGCAGAGCCTGAAAAACACGCTGGGCGAATACCTCGCCTCGCTCGGCAAAAAACAGCTGCGCATCGCCGAAACGGAGAAGTACGCGCACGTCACCTTCTTCTTCAACGGCGGCGTCGAGGCGCCTAACCCGAACGAGGTGCGCGTGCTCGTGCCTTCGCCGAAGGTGGCGACGTACGACTTAAAGCCCGAAATGAGCGCCTACGAAGTGACCGAAAAAGTGCTCGAACAGCTCTCGACGGGGGAGTACGACGCGATGATCCTGAACTTTGCAAACTGCGACATGGTAGGGCATACGGGCGTTCTGGAAGCGGCGGAAAAGGCGGTCGCCGCCGTGGACGACTGCGTGGACAAGGTGCTTAAAAAGATCCTTTCGATGGGCGGCGGCGCGCTGCTGACGGCGGATCACGGCAATGCGGACAAGATGATCGCCGAGGACGGTTCGCCCTTCACCGCGCACACCACCAACCCCGTGCCCGTCGTGCTCGTGTGCGACGCGCTCAAAAACGTGAAGCTGCGCGAAGGCGGCGTGCTCGCCGACCTTGCGCCCACGCTGCTCGACATGATGGGCATCCCCGTTCCGGCAGAGATGACGGGCAAGTCGCTCATCGTGCGCTGAAAAAGCCGAAATTTTTTCGCAAATGCGGCGTAAAAACGGTTGATAAATCGCGTTTTGTATGCTATACTATACAAGCATTTGCGTTTGAATAAACTTTTACGGGAGTCGTTGCAATGGTTTTCCCTAACCTTACAATCCAGACGGTGCATGACGTCGTCATCATCGTTCTGCTCGTTCTGATGATGCTGTGCGCGATCGCCGCGATCATCCTCGTGCTGTTCCAGCCGGGCAATTCGCAGGGTATCGACGCGCTCGGCGGTTCGAGCGAAACCTTTTTCGGCAAGAACAAAGGGCGCTCGATGGAGAGCAAGATGAAAAAGTGGACGATCATCGTCCTCGTCATTCTTGCAGTGCTTGCGCTCGTGTTCTTTATCCTGCAGTTCGACACGATTTGGTGGATTGGCTACGAGAGACCTTAACAGGTTTGTAGGATGTTTTCGGCGGCTGACTTCGTAAGAGGTTGCCGCCGTTTTTTATTTATAAAAAGCGCGCCATACTACAATACAGCCGTTCCGCAGAGAGCGCGGGCGGCGGGAAAGGAAACAGGACATCATGTTGACGGAAGAACTGTTATCCCGCTTTGAAAGCGGGCAGCTGCAATACAAAAAGGCGAACGAGATCGCGCGCCTGCTCGGCATTTCGCACCGCGGCGAGCGCGACGCGCTCAGCCGCGCGCTGAAAACGCTGGAAGGGGCGGGTGCGCTCGTGCGCGACGCGCGCGGTCGGCTCGTCACCCCCGATAAACTCGGGCTCATCAAGGGCACCGTGCAGGGCAACGAGCGCGGGTTCGGCTTCCTGCTGCGCGAGGACGGAGGGGAGGACCTGTTCCTGCCCCGCCACGGCATGCACGGCGCGCTGCACGGCGATACGGTGTACGCGGTGCTCGTCGGCGGCGAACGCGGCGACGAGGCGCGCGTGCATACCATCGTCGCCCGCGGCATGAAGGAGCTTGCGGGCACTTATTACCGCGAGAAGAAGGGCGGCTTCATCGAGCCGGACGAACGCAGGTTCGGCGATAAGGTTCGTATCACGGGCGGGGTGCGCGCCGTTACGGGCGAAAAGGTGCTGGTGCGCCTCACCGCCTACCCCGACGGCAGGCCGCCCGAAGGGGAGATCGTGCGCGTGCTCGGGCGGAGCGGCGACCTCAGAACGGAGGAGGACGCGCTCATTGCCTCGGCGGGGCTCCCCGAATCCTTCCCGCCCCGCGCGCTCGCGGAGGCGGAAAAGGCGGCTGCGGAGCGCGTCATCTTGGGTATGCGCCGCGATTTTAGGAACGAGCCGATCGTTACCATCGACGGCGACGACTCGCGCGACTTCGACGACGCCGTGACCCTTTCCCGCACCGAAGAGGGGTACTTCCTCGGCGTGCACATCGCGGATGTTTCGCACTATGTGCGGCGGGGCGGGGATACGGACAAGGAGGCGTACGAGCGCGGCACGAGCGTATACTTCCCCGACCGCGTGCTGCCCATGCTGCCCGAATCCCTCTCCAACGGCGCGTGTTCGCTGAACGAAGGGGAGGACCGTTACACGCTCTCCTGCCTCATCCGTCTGGACGGGCAGGGCAGGGTGCTCGGTTCCGAACTCGTGCGCGGCGTCATCTGCTCGTGCGCGCGCATGACCTACAACAAAGTGAACGCCATCCTCGCGGGCGATGCGGCGCTGCGGGAGCAGTACGCGCCCCTCGTGCCCATGTTCGAGCTGATGCGGGAGCTTGCGGAAAAACTTACGGCGCGGCGGCAGGCGCGCGGCGGCGTCGACCTCGACGTGAAGGAGGCGCACATCACGCTCGGCGAAGGCGGCGAGGTGCATGTCGACGCGCGCGAGCGCGGCGTTTCGGAGCGCATCATCGAAGAGTTCATGATCCTCGCCAACGAGGCGGTCGCCGAATTTGCGGCGGGGTACGAGCTGCCCTTCGTGTACCGCATCCACGAACAGCCGACCGAGGAGCGGGCGGCGGCGTTCAAAGCGTACCTGCGTGAGGTGGGCGTCAACGCGCGGTTTTCCCCCGAAAACGTGCGCCCCGCCGACTATGCGAAAATTTTGGACGGGCTGGAGGGCAGGCCGCTGCGCGGGGTCGTGAACAATGTGATGCTCCGTTCGATGGCGAAGGCGAAGTACAGTCCCGAAAACTGCGGGCACTTCGGGCTGGCGTCCAAGTGCTACTGCCACTTTACTTCGCCCATCCGCCGCTATCCCGACCTCATCGTGCACCGCGTGGTGTGCGCCGTGCTGGACGGCAGGGCGGCGGAAGCGGAAAAGCTGTTCGGCTCCTTCGTTCCGAACGCGGCGGCGCACTGCTCGGCGCGCGAGCGCCGCGCGGACGAGGCGGAGCGCAATGTGGACGAGCTGTACAAGGTCTGGTACATGCGCGGGCACCTGGGCGAGGAGTTTGCGGGCGTCGTCTCGGGCGTGACCGCGTTCGGCGTGTTCGTGCAGCTGGAAAACACCGTCGAAGGGCTGGTCCGCACCGAAAATCTGCCGGGCGACGGGTATGTGTTCGCCGAAGAGCGGCTCACCCTTTCCAACGGGGCGCATACCTTCCGCCTCGGCGACGCGGTGCGCATCACCGTCGCGGGGTGCGACCTCGGCGCAAGAAAGTGCGAATTTTTGCTCGCGGACAAATAAAAATCTGTATGCAATCGCGCGCGTTTGTGCTATAATGGTAGAAAGCGCGCGGAAGGAGCGCGGTATGCAATTTGTATTGAAGGAGTGGAGCGCGGATCTTGCGCCCT
Source organism: Clostridia bacterium (assembly GCA_017886545.1). GTDB lineage: Bacteria > Bacillota > Clostridia > Christensenellales > Borkfalkiaceae > Borkfalkia. The sequence continues at coordinate 46,022 of JAGHJS010000060.1, read as the reverse complement.
CGCTTGCGGAGACGGCGGACGATCTTCGCATCGCAAAGTGGCTGCGCGACGTGTTCCCGCACCCGTATGTGCGGGAGGACGCGGACGCGTTCATCGCCTTTGCATCGGCGGAAAACGCGCGCGGCGAATGGTACCGCGCGATCGTGGCGGAAGGCAGAGCGGTCGGCGGCGTCGCCGTCACGCGCGGGCAGGACGTGGCAAAGCGCAGCGGCGAGCTGGGCTACTGGCTCGCTCCCGCGTATTGGGGGAAGGGCGTCATGACGGAGGCGGTCGGGCGGCTGTGCGCGCAGGTGTTTGCGGAAAGCGACCTCGTGCGCATCTTCGCCGAGCCGTTTGCGGACAACGCGGCTTCCTGCCGCGTGCTCGAAAAGTGCGGCTTTTCCCTCGAAGGCACGCTCCGCAAAAGCGTGTGGAAGAGCGGCGCGTTCCACGACGCGCGGCTGTACGCGCTCATCAAAGAATAAAGGTGTTTTATGAAAGTTGTTGCGGTGAACAAATCCGCGTCCTTTGAATATTTCATCGAGGAAAAATTCGAGGCGGGCATCGTGCTGGAGGGCAGCGAAGTCAAGTCCATCCGCAAGAACAACTGCAACCTGGCGGACAGCTTCTGTTTTGTCCGTGCCGGCGAGGTCACGCTCAAAAACATGCACATCGCCGTGTACGACAAGAGCGGCGCGTTCAACACGCGCGATTCCCGCAGGGACCGCAGGCTCTTGCTGCATAAGGCGGAAATCGCCAAGATCGCGGGCAAAGTCAACCAGAAGGGCTACACCCTCGTGCCGCTCAAAGTGTATTTTGCGGGGTCGCTCGTCAAAGTCGAAGTGGCGCTCTGCCGCGGCAAGCACACCTACGACAAAAAGCAGAGCCTGAAAGAAAAGGACCTCAAACGCGACGCGGACAGAAGAATAAAAGAATTTCTATAATTATTTGCGCCTGTTGTTTCGCGCCGGCGAAAAGGCGTTTTTGCCTGTGCGCGCAGCAATTCGCTTAAAATCTTTTACAAGGAGATACAAAACCATGGCTTACAAACCCGATACCATCTGTGTGCAGGGGGGCTACCGCCCGAAGAACGGCGAAAGCCGCATCCCGCCCATCGCGCAGAGCACGACCTTTTATTATGAAAGCACGCAGGGCATGGCGGACCTGTTCGACCTCAAAGCGGACGGCTATTTCTATACCCGTCTTGCCAACCCGACCGTCGCGGCGTTTGAAGGGAAAGTGACGGAGCTGGAGGGCGGCGTAGCGGGCATCGGCTGCTCGTCGGGCATGGCGGCTTCCACGCTCGCGGTGTTCACCGTGTGCGGGGCGGGGGATAACATCGTTTCCTCCTCCGCGATCTACGGCGGCACGTTCAATCTCTTTTCGGTCACGCTGCCCAAACTCGGCATCGAAACGCGCTTTTTTGACCCCGACGCTCCCGCCGAGGAGATCGAAAAACTCATCGACGATAAGACGAGGCTCATCTTCACCGAAACGGTCGCCAACCCCGCCATCAAAATCCTGGATTTCGATAAGATCGCCGCGATCGCGAAAAAGCATCAGGTGCTGTTCGCCGTGGATAATACCCTCGCCACGCCTGTCCTATGCCGTCCCTTCGAATGGGGCGCGAACCTCATCATCCATTCGACGACCAAGTACCTCGACGGGCACGCGGCGGCGCTCGGCGGCATGATCGTGGACGGAGGCAACTTCAATTTCAAGGGGAACCCGCGCTATCCCTCCTTCAACGTGCCCGATGAAAGCTATCACGGGCTGGTGTATGCGGACCTGCCCGCGGCGCAGTTCGCGACCAAGTGCCGCGCGCAGATGATGCGCGACATCGGCGCGATGATGGCGCCGCAGAATGCCTTCCTCGCGTGGCTGGGCTGCGATACGCTCGCTCTTCGCATGGAGCGGCATTCTTCGAACGCGGCAAAGGTCGCGGCGTACCTTGCGGGGCACCCGAAGATCGACTGGGTCTGGCATGCGTCCCTGCCCGATAACAAGTACCATGCGATCGCGCAGAAGTATCTGCCGAAGGGCACGGGCGGCATGCTCAGCTTCGGCATCAAGGGCGACGTGAAGCGGGCGGCGAAGTTCATGGAGGCGCTCAAGCTCATCACGCAGGAGACGCACGTCGCCGATGTGCGCAGCTGCGTGCTGCATCCCGCTTCCACGACGCACCGCCAGCTCTCCAAAGAGGAGCTGGAAGAGGCGGGCGTGCCCGAAAACCTCGTGCGCCTCTCCGTCGGCATCGAAGCCCCCGAGGACATCCTCGCCGACCTCGAACAGGCGCTCGAAAAGGTGTAACATGAAAAAGAGCCTCGCCGTTTTTGCCATGTTCCTGTGCGCGGCCGCGCTGTTTGCCTTCGCGGCGTGCGGAGGCGGCGTTTCCGAACAAGGGGAGTGGGAGCTTTCCTTTTTCGGGGACGGGGCGTAGAACTACGCCGTGGGCGACGAGTACGAAGGCAGCGAAGTCACCGAACGGTTTTACACCTGCTCGTTTGACGGCGCGCAGTACATCCTGCGGCAAAACGAAACCGTTGTCTGTTCGGGAAGGTATACCGTGCAGGCGGCGGGGGAGGGCTCGCTGCAGCTCGCCCTTGTCATGAACGGGGAAACGGCGTACTGGAACTGCGGCGTTTCGCGGCAGGCAAACGGCACGGAAATGCTTGCCGTTACGGGCGCATGGAGCGGGCTCGTCCTTTCGTTCGTGCCCGCGGGGTGAGGTGTTTTCCGCTTCCCGAAAACCTCATTTCATTGTGATTTTCGGGAACCATTTCAATAAACCAAATTGCGCGTTCCAAAGCCACGCCTTTGGAAAAGCGCCCCCAATTTGCCGTATGCTTACGGCTTATGCAGGAAAGGTGAAGCCGCACGATTTTTATAATGGTGTGCCCTGAATTATCGTGCGGCGAGGAAAACCTTCGCTATCCCGACCAATAAACAGGGCTCCCAAAAATCGCAACGGAGTGAGATTTTTGGGAAGAGGAGGAGCGGAGCGCGCATGCGAGCTTTGCCCTTTTGGGCAATGCGAGAGTGCAGCCGACTGCTCCGACGAGGTAGCGGCGGTTGTCCTAAAATCGTAAAAATCGCAGGCAGCAGCCTGCCGAGATTTTTACGAGACAGAGGTTTGCTTATGCCAATCGTCATCTCAAAAGAAATACCCGCCTATTCGGCATTGCAGTCCGAAAACATCTTCGTCATGAATTCCGAGCGTGCCTTCACGCAGGACATCCGCCCGCTGGAGATCGCGATCCTCAACCTCATGCCGACCAAGATCGAAACGGAGACGCAGCTTCTGCGCCTTCTCTCCAATTCGCCGCTGCAGGTGAACATCACGCTCGTGTACACCGAATCGTACAAGAGCAAGAACACCGCCGCGGCGCACCTCGAGCGCTTTTACAAGAAGTTCGACGACATCAAGGAAAAGCACTTCGACGGCATGATCATCACCGGCGCGCCCGTCGAGGTCATGCCTTTTGAAGAGGTCGCCTATTGGAAGGAACTGACGAAGATCTTTGACTTTGCGGACAGCAACGTCACCAGCACCATCTATATCTGCTGGGGCGCGCAGGCGGCGCTGTACTATCACTACGGCATCGAAAAACACCTGCTGCCCAAAAAACTGTTCGGCATCTTCCCGCATCGGAAAAACATTGACCTGCACGACCCGCTTTTAAAGGGCATCGACGACGTGTTCTACATCCCGCATTCCCGCCATACGACGGTGAACGTGGAGGACGTCGCGCGCGAGCCGCGGCTGCAGATCCTGAGCGTTTCCGACGAAGCGGGGCTTTCCATCGCCAAATCGCACGACAACAAAAAGATCTTTCTGACGGGGCACATGGAGTACGACCGTGATACGCTCAAAACGGAGTTCGAGCGCGACGTCGCCAAAGGGCTGCCCATCGACCCGCCCGCGCATTACTTTACCGACAGTTCCTGCACCAAAGTGAGGGTGACGTGGACGAGCGCGGCGAACCTGTTCTATACCAACTGGCTCAACTACTACGTCTATCAGGTCACGCCTTTTAAATTCTGAAAAACGCCCGTACGGGCGTTTTTTTATGCCGTGCCGAAAAAAAGCGTTCGCGCGGTTGCAAAAGGCGAAACGATTTGTTATAATAAAAAGCGGTTTTATGAGGAGGTATCTATGATCCGTTTGCATCCTGTCCTCAAAGATTACATTTGGGGAGGCATGAAGCTGGGTCCGCTGTTCGGAAGGGACAACGGCGGCAAAAAGATGAGCGAAAGCTGGGAAGTTTCCGTCCACCCCGACGGGCAGAGCGTGTGTGAAGGCGGCGGCACGTTCGCCGATTATCTGCGCGCGCATCCGAACGCCGTGGACCGCGAGGGGAGCGCCTTCCCCGTCCTTATCAAATACATAGACGCGGCGCAGAACCTCTCCGTGCAGGTGCACCCCGACGACGCGTTCGCGCGCCGCGAGGAAAACGACAACGGCAAGACGGAGATGTGGTACATCGTGCAGGCGGACGAGGGCGCGGGCATTTACTGCGGCTTCCGCCGCGATACGGGCAAAGAGGAATTTCTGCAGCGCGTTGCGGACGGCACGGTGGAGGAGCTTCTGAACTTTATCCCCGTCAAAGCAGGGGACTGCTACCTCATCAAAGCGGGCACGGTGCATGCGATCGGCGCGGGATGCGTCATCTGCGAAGTGCAGCAGAGCAGCAACGTCACCTACCGCGTGTACGACTACAACCGCCGCGGCGCGGACGGCAAGCCGCGCCAGCTGCATGTGGAAAAGGCGGTGCAGGTCATCAACTTTTCGGCGTTCAAAGACGAAACGGGCAGCGGCGCGCCGCAGAGCGTTGCGGGCGGTTCGCTGCGCAAGCTGACCGAATGCAGGTATTTTTCCTGCCGTGAACTGAGCCTTGCGGGGACGTATAGCGAGCAGAACGAGCGTTCTTTCACGGCAGTGAACGTGCTTTCGGGCGAGGGCAGGGCGGACGGCGTGCCCTTCCGCGCGGGCGACAGCTTTTTTGTTCCCTGCGGCGAGGCGTTCACCCTTGAGGGGAACGCGCGCATCATTCTGACGGGCGAAGGAGAAAAAGAATGAAAAAGTATTATGCGGGGCTGGACCTCGGCGGCACCTTTGTAAAGGGCGGCATTGTAGACGAGCAGGGGCGTATCGTCATCAAAGATAAGATCCCGACGGGGCGCGAACGCCCTTACGGCGCGATCGCGGCGGATATGGCGCAGTTGGTCAAAGACCTTGCTTCGCGCGCGGGGCTGCAGGAAGGGCAGGTCGCGGGCGTCGGCATCGGGTCGCCCGGGCTGATCGACGCGGAACACGGCGTCATCGTGTACAGCAACAACATCCGCTGGGAAAACGTGCCGCTGTGCGGCGCGGTGCAGGAGCGGCTGGGGCTGCCCGTGTGCATCACGAACGACGCGAACGCCGCGGCGCTGGGCGAACACTTCTGCGGCGCTGGCAAGCAGTTCGGCTCCATGGTCTTTATCACGCTCGGTACGGGCGTGGGCGGCGGCGTCATCCTCAACGGCGAACTGTTTGAAGGGTTCCGTTCCGCAGGCGGCGAGATCGGGCATATGGTCATCGAACGCGGCGGCTGGGACTGCACCTGCGGGCGCAAGGGCTGTTTTGAAGCGTACGCGTCTGCGACGGGGCTGATCCGCCGCACCCGCGAGAGCATGGTGGCGCATAAAGAGAGCGCCATGTGGAAGATCGCGGGCAGCTTGGAGAACGTGGACGGGAAGACGGCGTTCGACGGCATGCGCGCGGGCGACGCTGCGGCAAAACAGGTCGTGGACGAGTACATCTCCTACCTTGCGGAAGGCGTTATAAACCTTGTGAACATCTTCCGCCCCGAAGCGATCGTGCTCGGCGGCGGCGTATGCGCGGAAGGGGAAACGCTGCTTGCGCCCCTGCGCGAAAAAGTTTCGCCCTGGCTGTTCGGCGGCGCGGACTACGCGCCCGTTGCGATCGTCGCGGCAAGCCTCGGCAACGACGCGGGGCTCTGCGGCGCCGCGCGCCTGGCGATGTGCAGGAAATGAGCGGACAAATGCGGGCGAATCGCCGTTTTGAACGGCGGCTCGCCTGAAAAAGTTTGATTTTCAAAAAAAATGTGAATTTTGATAGAGAAAAAACGGTTTTTTGTATTGACAAACCGTTTTTCTTATTTTATAATAAATATAGAAACATCGCCGTTCCCGCCTGAGGAAGGGAAGGAGAACGGACGGTGCGGAAAGAATTTATTTTTTGCGGAGCAGAACATGAAAAACTATCGCTATGTTAACGTTAAATTGGGGACTGAAAATGTAAGGCGGTTTTCGAGCGGCAACGTTCTGCCGCTCACGGCGGTGCCGCACGGCATGGCGTCGTTCACTTTACAGAACGAAAAGGCGGCTTCACCCTGGTTCTATTCTCCGCGGTCAAAGAGTTTTGAAGGGATACGCCTCACGCATCAGCCGTCGCCCTGGCTGCAGGATTACGGGCAGCTCATCATCACGGGGCAGCGCGGGAAACTCTTTTTTGAGGAAGAGAAGAGATGGTCGTCTTTTGACAACGAGGGCTGCGTTCTCGAACCCGCTTATATGAAGGGGTATGTCTACCGCGACCGTTATACCTTTGAGCTTGCGCCGACCAACAGCGGCGCGGCGATCCGGTTCACCTTTTCGGACGAAACGTGCAACCGTGTCAACATCATCGGCGACGAGCGCACGGTGTTTACCTATGACGAAGCGAGCGGCATGGTCTCGGGCTATACGACGGCTGCCGCGCATCCCGTGGCATACGGCGAGCTCAAAGAATATTTTGTCTTTACGCTGAACGTGCCGTTCACGGCGGAGTACGGCAAAAATGCAGTCTCCCTCGTTACGACGGCGCGGCAGGCGGAATGCCGCTTTGCAACGTCCTTCCTCTCCGCCGGGCAGGCGATTCTCAATTATCGCCGTGAGCTCGAGGGGAAAACGCTTGAATCGCTCTCCGCCGCGGCGCGCGACGAATGGGAGCGCTACCTTTCCGGGATCGAGGTCGAGGACGAAAACGAAGAGCGCAAAGCCGTGTTTTACACGAGCATGTACCGCGCGTATCTGTGGCCGCGCAGGTTCTGGGAGGAGGACGCCGAGGGGCGCGTCCGCCACCTCAACCTGGAAACGGGCGAGATCGTAGACGGCTACATGTATGTGGACAACGGCTTCTGGGATACATACCGCACCTTATACCCGTATCTTTCTTTCATGGATACGGACCTGTATGCAAAGGTCGCGGAGAGCTGTTATAATTATTATAAGGATAGCGGCTGGCTGCCGAAATGGCTGTGCCCGAACAATTTCAACTGCATGCCGGGCATGCTGGTCGAGGCGGTGCTCGCCGACGCGATCGTAAAGGACATCGTGCCGCAGGCGCTGGGCGAAAAGATGCTCGAAGCGCTTGTGCACGACGGCGACTGCGCCTGCGACGAGCCCGGGGTCGGGCGCGAAGCGGTGCGCGAATACCGTGCGCTCGGCTATATCCCGTACACCGCCGCAAAAGAGAGCGTGAACGAAACGCTGGATAACTGTTACGGCGACTACTGCATCGCGCAGGCGGCGCACAAGCTCGGCAACAAAGAGATCGCCGCGCGTTACGACGGCTATACGCATAACTACCGGCACCTGTTCGACCCGTCCGTCGGCTTTATGCGCGGTAAGGACGAAAAGGGGAACTTCCGCGACGAAGCGTTTGACTGTTACGCCTGGGGCAGGGATTATACCGAAGGTTCCGCCTGGCAGAGCTCCTTTGCCGTCTATCACGATATGGAAGGGCTGAACAAGCTGTACGGCGGGAAACTCGCCGAAAAGATCGACGAGCTCGTCGCTTCGCCGCGCTATTTCACGATCGGCGGCTACGGCGGCGAGATCCATGAAATGAGTGAAATGGCGGACGCAAAGTTCGGACAGTGCGCTATTTCCAACCAGCCTTCCTTCCATATCCCGTATATCTATGCGGAATTGGGCGACGTTGCAAAGACGGCGCAGCTTACAGGGCGGCTGGCGGAGGCGTTCCGCAATACGCCCGACGGCTATCCGGGCGACGAAGACAACGGCTCGCTCGCTTCGTGGTTCGTGCTCACGGCGCTCGGATTGTACCAGATGAGCCCTTCGCGCGCGGATTTCACGCTCAGCCTGCCCCTTTTCAAAAAGATCACCGTGCGGTTGGCGAACGGCAAAACGCTCGTCATCGAGCGCGACAAGCTCGATCCCGCGGCAATGAAGAATAAGATCGGCTATGCCGAACTGATGCAGGGCGGCGACTTTGCCGCAATGGTGCGGAAAAAGTGAGCGGGGAAGGCGTTCTTTCCGGCGCGGCGCCCGTCTGCCTGATCGGAACGGAAACGCTCTCACCCGAAGAGCTTGCCCTCGCGGTATTTTTACAGGGCGCCGTCAACCGCGGCGGAAAAAAGATCTGCCTGGACATTGACCGATATACAGACTATCTCACTCTTCCGTACAGGCGCATGCGCCTTGCGGAGGCGCTGGACGCTTTTGCGCCCGACCTGCCTGCGCTTGCGGTGTTTGACTACGCGGAAGGCGACGTTTCTATCAACCTTGCCGCAGCCGTCTGCGCGGCGGAAGGGTATCTCGGCGTGCCTCGTTTGCAGCTGCCGTCGCTCGGAAAGTACGGACTTCCCGTTGCGTTCGATGCGGCAGATGTGCGCGGCGGCGATGCGGAACGCCAGCGTACCGTCTGGCTTCGCTGCCGCGGCAAACTCCGACGCGACTGCCTGTTCCATCAGGTCACGGAGGGCGAGGCGTACCGCCCGCATCTGCGCGACGCGGCGATCGCCTGCGGCGCATTCACCTTTTTTGCAAAGACGGGCGAGGATAACGCCTTTTTGGAAGAAGTGCTCGGCTGGGCGGAGCGCGGCATCCCCGTATACGGCTGGACGGACAACGAAATCGCGTTCGTCCGTACTCTTTCGCGCTTCGGCGACTATGTGGTGCCGAGCGACTGGTCCTGCAACCACAGTTTTTTCGGCGGCGAGGCACCCGTACGGCAGCGGCAGCATTGTGTGCCTGCCAAAATAAAAGCCGACCCGCGGAAGCATTACCTTGCCGTTGTCGTCAGCGACGGGGACAACGTGCAGTGGCTGGAACGCAATTTTTTGGGTGACGGGCTGTTCGGGCAGCGCACGGCGGGAGCGTGTTCCCGTAAAATGAGTTGGACCGCGCCGCCCTTGTTGGCGCGCATCTGCCCGCCCGCGCTCGGGAAGGCGTATGCCGCGGCAAAGAACGACACGTTCGTCTGCGGCGTTTCGGGAATAGGGTACACAAATTGCATGACCTATCCCGAAGAGCTGCTTCCGCACTATGCCGAACAAACGGCGCAGGCGATGCGTGAGGCGGACCTGCATGTGCTCGCGCTGTTGGATAACGTTGCCCATACGGGCGGCGGCAACGCAGAGCGCAGGCTCGCGTATTTTTCCGCGCAGGAACAGATCGAGGGCGGCATCTGGCAGCTCGACCCCGACCGCTACGAGAGCGGGAAGGGGAAGATCTTCTGGTCGAACGGCAAACCGTTCGTGAGTGTGGGCGTTTCGCTGTGGCACCCGTCCTGCGACCCCGCCAAGGTCACGGACGAATGGCTGGACGGCATCGTGCGGCAGCTCAATGCGCGGCAGGCAGACATTCATTCCGAATGCGGCTATACATTCCTGAACGTGCATCCGTGGACGATGGATATGCGCAGGGTAGACTATGTGCTGTCACGCCTGGCGCCGCATATCGAAGTCGTATACGCGGAAGAACTGCTCGCTCTGATACGGGAAAACGTACCGCATGCGGTATAAGGAGGGAATGGTATGGTAACGATCAACGACGTGGCAAAACGGTGCGGGGTGGTAAAATCGACCGTATCCAACGCCCTGACTGGTAAAAAATATGTCAGTCCCGAGCTCAAACAAAAAATCCTGGACGCCTGCAAGGAGCTGGACTTTCAGCCGAATTTTTACGCGTCGACGCTCGCGCGCGGGAATACGAACATCATCGCGCTCGTGCTCGAAGAGGACAGCAACGTAAAATTCCGCGGCTTTTACAGCGATCTTATCGTCGCCTGCCTGCGTACGGCGGCGCGGTACGGGCGGCACCTGCTCGTGTACAGCGGCATCGATAAAGATTCGGTCATTACCATGCTCAAACGCGACAAAGCGCCGATCGACGGAGCCATCGTCATGACGCCGCTCACCGAAGACGCCCGCATCTCGCAGCTCGAACAGCAGCGCATTCCCTGCGTCATCATCGGCAGACCTGCAGACGGGGTCAACATCAGTTATGTGGACGTGAACAACGTGCAGTTGGTCAAAGAGGCGGCACGCCGCCTGTATTTGCAGGGCGTGCGCAAGTTCTGCCTTGTCAACAGCGAAGAGAACAAGACGATCTCCGCCGACCGTGCAGAAGGGTTCCGTGAGGCGTTTGAAGATTTGAGCGGCGTGCGTACGGAGGTCGTTTATACGGCAGACAGCACCGAAGAAGAAGGGCGGCGCGCCGCCGCGGCATTCCTCGAGGTGGGGATGGCGTTTATCGCTTCGGACGGTACGGTCGCGCGCGGGATCTACAAAGCAGCCGAGGCGGCGGGGCTCGATCCGCTGCGCGACATCATCATCTATTCCCTGGGCGAAGACAACGCGGGCATCGGCATCCCCTGGAAATTCGCGCGGCAGGATTACCGTAAACTCGGCGAGATCGCAACGGAGATCCTTATCGGCGAGATCAACGGCGATACGGAAGTGAAACAGATCTGTACGGATTGCTTTGTCGTCTGAGCGATACAGAGCCGGCTCCCCGCCGCGTCCGCGGCGGGGCTTTTTAACAAAAAATGAAAAGATAAAAAATTTTTTCAAAAAAGGTATTGACAAACAGAACGTTTGGTGATACAATAAAGGCAGAAAAACGATTTTCTAAAAAATAGAGGAAATCGGAAAAAGACGCAAAATTTTGGCAGGCGACTAGTCGCCTCTTTCGGTTATAACCGAAAGAGGCAGGTGTTTGACAGAAAAAGAGCGGCAAAAATAGAGGAAAACGGAGCAGATGGAAGCGAGGCGTGCATAGCTCGCCGAGCGTTGTACAAAAATACAATAAAAATGCTCCGCTTTCCTTTGTTCGGCAGAAAACCGTTTTTGCATATTTAAGCCAAAAAGTCCTGCATTTTGCAGTTCTTTATTAAAAATTTAAGGAGGAAAAAGAGCAGACATGAAACGAGTAAAAGCATTGCTTTGTATCGTTTTCGCGCTGTTGCTCGGCGTATGCTTCACGTTTGCCGCCTGCGAGCCGTCTACAGACGACACGAAGGCGACGATCGGCATCGGCGGGCAGACGGCGGATGCGGACGGGGAGTATTCCCTGACGCTGGAGGAGGGGAAGAGCGGTGCATACACCCTTATCGTCGGCACACTTACCGACTATTCTTTCTCCGTCACAAGCTCTGCGTCCGAAGTGGCGACGGGTAGCGTCAGCGGAACGCAGCTCACTGTCAGAGCACTTGCAGAAGGCAGTGCAAAACTTACTGTTTCGGAGGCTTCCGAAAAGGCGAACGACCTTGTTATCAACGTTACGGTAACGGCGTCGGAAGATCCCGGTGCGGATGAAGACGTAACGGGCGTAAGCATTTCAAACACGAGGGGCGGAACGGGCACCATCGCTGACCCGTATACCGTTTCGATGGCGGAGAGCAATTCCTCCGAACATACGCTCGTTGTACGCCCGAACGGTGCGGACAATACATTCACATGGGAAGTCGGCGCCATTGAAAACGGTACCTTCACCGCAGGCGGCGATGCGATCTCCGCAACGCAGGACGGTACGAAGCTCACGATCACGTCGACGGAGCAGATCGGCACTTATGCTCTGCGCGGTACGGCACAGGCGGGCGGCTTTACGGTGTATCTGCAGGTCACCGTTACCGAGTACACAAAGCTTACGGGTATTGAGGCGAACCTGACGGAGGACAGCACCGACGAATACGACTATGTACTCGTTACGGCGAAGGGCACTTCGTGGGATATGACGAACGGCATGTCCAACAGGGGCGAGACCATCCTTGCTGGCGGTGCGGGCAAAACGCAGTACCAGATTCCGCTTGAAGAGAACCTGACCTACTTTGCTTCGCTGTATGCCATGACCTTTACGCCTGTTCCCGCAGAAGCGTCGTCCACGACGTGGGTGGCAAGCTATTCGAAGGAAGGCATCTTCACGCTGGATCCCAACAGCGGCACCTGGTCGGCAGACGCGGCGGGCGAAACGATCGTTACCGTTACGAACGTTCCTGAAGAGGCTTCGATCACCATCAAGGTGACCGTAGAGGATACGCTGTACACGGGCATCCTCTCTTCAGCGTACGCGGCGGAAACGACGAGCGACAAGACGGGCTGGAACTTTGACGGATTCCCCGATCCTTGGGGCGAGGGCGATGCCGAAAAGGCGATGGCTCTGTATTCCGACTGGAACCTCGTCATGAACAAGACGACAAGCGACGCAGGCAGCACAGCCGAAGGCGGCGACGGCGGGCAGAAGATCTTCTATGCCGGCGATCCGGACCGCGTGTACGGCGTCGATATGGAACTGCGCGTCGACAGCTCTACGGGGCTGAACGCCAATACGGACAATACCATCGCACTGATGTGGGCGAAGGTTAACATGCCCGCACAGGCGACGACGTTCACGATCAAGATCGGCACAAATACGGGCAATAAGGACTTCCTGAATTACCGCGTCGTGTTTGTGGCGGGCGACGGCAGCGTTTCGGATATTTCGGGCGGCTGGATCGCCAAGGAAGAGGACGGCACGGGTACGAACGCAACGTACACCATCCCCGAATCCGCCAAGGGTAAAGAGGGCGCGCTCGTCATCGAGTACGCGCTGAGCAAAGCCAACGATAACATCGAGGCGATCGTCAAAGACATTCAGATCGCGACGTATACGCCCGTTGAAAGCGTAACGGCGAACCCTGACGCGGCTTCCGTCGGGCAGGGCGGGCAGTACACCGTCCAGACGACGGTCGCTCCTGCCAACGCTACGGATAAGAGCCTTACCTATGCAGTAACGACAGCGCCCGAAACCGGCTATACTACGGACATCACCGTGAACAGCAACGGGGTCATCTCCGTATCGCCTGACGCGGTGCCCGGTGCGTACACGATCACCATCACGTCCAACGACAATGCTGAGGCGACGGATACCTTCACCCTCACCGTTACGGAGTACGTTGCCGTTACCGAATTCAACGGCACGCTCTCCCTCGGCGGCAGAGAAGTGAACTACGGCACGGCAGGGCAGCTTGACGGTGCTGCGCTTACGGCGTCCTATGACGCGAACGGCATTTACACCGACCCCGCGCTCACCTTTGCGGCACAGTTCAACGAGAACGCTTCCGTTGTGACGTACAGCGTTGCCGTAAACGGCACGGGCGTGGCATGGAATGCAGACAATAACACGTTCACCTTCAACGCGGTGGGCACCAGCGAAATCACGATCACCCCGACGGACAACGAAGACCTTGCGATCAGCTTTACCGTGAACGTGGTCGAGTATCAGCTTGTCGCTGGAACGCACATTACGTCGACCTCTGTGGGGCTGATGTCGGCGGATACGAGCACCCTGTGGGCGAACAACGCGCAGATGCATAACTTCTACTACAACACCGTTGATAAGAGCCATGGCAATGCCAAGTACAATTACGACGGCGATGTGATGCAGTTTGAAAGCCATACGGTCGTAACGAACAACACGAACCCCGTCAACGTCGGCTACAACTATGTGAGCGTCGGCAGCGATGTGAACTACCTCGTTTTCAACGTCCATGGGCACAGCGACGACCGTATCCTGGAAAGCAGCAACTTCCGCGTACGCGTGCTTACGAACGACGACGGTTGGACGACGGCGACGCTTCTCAACTGGACGACCGTTGCCAGCCGCTGGAAGCAGGGCGACGAGTGGTTCACGATCGCGTTGGATGTCTCCGCTTACCAGGGGAAGAATATCGTCATTCTCTTTGAGATGACGGGCGGCTTCCAGAACGGGACTGGCACATACCCGAAGGGGTCCGACTCTTCTGCGGGCGCGTATCTGTACCTCGGCAACATCCGTCTGCTTGCGGAAGCTCCTGCAGGCGCGCTGACGGCGACGGGCGGACAGGTCGAAGAGCTGCGTATGTATGCAAACGCTTCGCTTGCGGCGGCAGGCTGGACGGTCAGCGCCAACGGAAGCACGGGTTCTTATAATACGGAGAAGGTGTATCAGCCGCTCACCCTTACTTATGCAGGGTCTTTGAGTGAGGCTACCACGCTCGCGCTCACCACGACGTCGTTCTACAGCGCGTCGGTTGCTTCCTCGCTGTATCCTTGGGGTGTATTCCCCGCATTGAACAACAGTGCGGCAAGCGATGCTCCCACGCTCATGTACACTGCGTCCGATGAGGGCTATTTCACCATCGAAAACGGCGTGATCACGCCTGTTGCGAACGGAACGGGCACCCTGTATGTAGAAGCGGCGGCGCAGAACGGCGAGTCGGTCACCTTTGAAGTGAAGGTCGTTATCGCGGCGGTCGATAAGTCCGTCACGATCAAAGAGGCATCCCGAACCATCGAACGCGGCGACAGCTATACGCTCAGCTATGAAACCGTTCCCGGCGCTGCGGAAGTCACCATGACGGTCACGCAGAAGCCCGATGGGGCTACGGATGATATGTTCACGCTTGCAGACGGCAAGTTCACGCCTGCGGCGAACGCCGTGCTCGGCGATTATGTGATCACGGTCGCCCTGCAGGACGATCCGAGCGTCAGCGGCACCGTTACGGTAACGGTCGACAATGTGACGAAGTGGGAAGATAAAGAGGACATCCTCGACGATTATATCGGCTGGGGCGTTACGGGTCGGTGCGATTCGATCAATGAAGGCGCAGACCTGGTGCATCAGGGCATAGATACCTATCTCTCCAAAACGGTCACTCTGACGGATTTGAATACGCTCACGCTCGGCGCAAGGGTGTTCTATCGCTCAAATCCGGATGATGCCGCAAAAGAAACACCTGCCGTGATGTATGTATCCGTTGTCGTAGATGGGGAAGAAACTCGTATTAACGCAAATGGTTACGATGATGAGATTACGATGACGTTTGACGACGCAAAATTTGATGCCCGCAACGAATTCGTGTACGATCTCTCTGCGTATGCAGGGCAGACGGTCGAGATCCGTATCGGCATCGACCAGGGTACGCACTGCGTCATTACGGACGTAGCGCTCTCGTAAAAAACAGACAGCTTCATTCTTTTTCCTTCTTATGGCCGCGTTGCCCGCGGGCGGAATGCCTGCGGGCGGCGTGAGCCGATCAGACAGAAAAAATAAGCCGTTCTCGGCATAAAAACTTTTATCGGAGGATTCATTTCATGAAAAAGGCACTTTCCGTGCTGTGTGCGCTCGTTCTTTCGCTTACGGCGGCGCTCGCTCTTGCCGGCTGCGGCGGAGGAGGAAAAGGCGGTGACGGCGAAATTACGATCTGGTGGCCTGGCTCCAGCGTGGAGATGCAGGCGATCGAGCAGGCAAAAGAGGACTATGAGGCGGAAAACCCCGGTGTAGAGATCAAGATCATCGGGCAGTCCACGCCGGATTTCTTCAATGCTTACCTTCTGGCGATGTCCGGTACGTCTGCTCCCGATATTGCGTACGTCGATCACGTGTATGTGCAGACGCTCGCCTATTACGGTTACATCGCCGATCTTACGGAGTATGGCTGCGACGATCTGGAAAGCAAGTATGTTCCTTCGCTGTGGGAGCCGAACCTGTACGAGGGAGGGCTGTACGGTCTGCCCATGAGTGCAAACGTGCTGGCTACGGTCTACAACAAAACGCTGATTGCCGAGGCGCAGGGTACCACGGTCGACAACATCAAGCTGCCGACGGACTACGATGAACTGCTCGCTCTGTGCGAGGACATCTATGCGCTGAACGACGAAACGACGACAAACGACCCGTATTACGGCATTACGCTTCCTTCGGGCACGGGCAATACGTCCATGGCGGCGATGTCGTATCTCGCGTTTGTCGACCGCTGCGGCGGCGACGGCATCCTCTCCGCCGATCTCAAAACGGCGCAGCTTGCGACCGACGCCAGCAAGGACGCGGCGAAAAAACTTGCGGAACTCGGCAAGTACGCGCCGAACACCTTTGCCGAAGCGAAGTTTGAAAGCGGCAAAGTCGGCTTCATCGAAATGGGCTCCTGGAAGATCGAGGACTACGAAAAGTATTCCGAGCAGTATGAATGGGAAGTCGGCTATTCAACGTCCATTCCTTTTACAGAAGGCGGCAATGCGGGCAGCACGATCGGTCTGTACAGCCTGGTCGTGACCAAGAACGCCGACTCTGAGATCGCGGCAGACTTCGCGGCGTTCCTTACCTCCAACGATAAATATCAGCTCGCTTTCGCAACGCCGCAGAACCTGATCCCCACCACGGTCTCTGCGTTGGAAGACTCTCACTATTCGGGCGATATCTGGCAGGTGTACATCGATCAGCTCGACAACGCCGTCGTGCGCCCCGGTTCGCCCGTCTGGACGGATATTGAAACGGAGCTGCATACCTTCCTCACCAATCTTGTGCAGCAAAAGTACAAGACTGCTGAAGATATCGAAATGGAATGCACGGCACTGAATACGCGTGTGCAGCGTGCGATCAATGAAATTTATTGATGATCACTTGTCTCCGCGGCGCTTCCCGCGCCGCGGAAGAAGGGGAGAAAAGGAGAGGGGATAATGCAAAACGAAAGCATTGAAGCGCAGAGGCTCGCCGCCGAGGGGGCAGAGGTGTCGGAAGAGCTTGTAAAAGTTCCGCTGGCGCCCGGCTCTGCAGGCAAGCCGAAAAAGAAGCCGTTCCGTCAGCGCTTTAAGAAGGAGATCCTTGCGTATTCGCTGATCGGCATTCCGCTCGTCTGGTGGTGCGTATTCTTTGTCGTCGCGCTCGTTTGGGCTTTTTGCACGAGCTTTACCGATATGCGCGGCGGCTACGGTTTTGATTTTGTCAACAACATTTCGTTTGATAATTACATCAACATCTTTACGGCAGGGTCGGCGCAGGCGGAAGCGTTCTGGAACGGCATGAAAGTGACCGTCATCTGGACGGTCGTCATGATGATCGGCAACAACTTCATGGGCATCCTGTGCGCGTTCCTCATCAAAGCGATCAAGCGCGGGGGAAAAGTGTTCCTCGCTCTGCTATTCTGGCCGTCGCTCGTTTCGGCGGTCGTCGGCGCGGATATCACGTCGACGCTTTTCCAGTCGGATAATACGGGCGTTGTGAATCAGATCATCATTGCCTGCGGCGGGTCGCCCGTCGCGTGGTTCGAAGATCCGAACACGGCGATCTGGGCGCTGATGGTCATTCCGTTCTTTTTCGGGTTCTGCCAGAAGATGCTCATTTACTATTCGACGCTCGTATCCATTCCCGATACATATGAAGAGGCGGCGAGCCTCGAAACGTCGAGCCGCGTCCGCATCTTCATCCGTGTGATCTTTCCGCTTATGAAGAACGCGCTCGTGCTGAACACGCTGCTCTCCATCATCGACGGCTTCAAAGTGCTCGGTCCCATGCAGCTGGTCACCGACGGCGGACCTGCCAACAGCACGCAGTCGGCAATGCTCCTCATCTACAAATCGGTGTTCAATGCACCCGCCCGCATCGGGCAGGGCTGCGCCTATGCCTTTGTGCTGTTCATCTTTATCCTGATCGTGTCCATCATCCAAAAGGTCATTGCAGGGAAGGAGGAATCGAACATTGAATGACGCGGTTTCGGTAAAAAAAGTAAAAACGCGCGCAAGCCAGCGGCGGCAGGAGATACAGTTCAACGTGATCAGTATCGTCTTCCTTACGATCGTTGCGGTCATTCAGCTGCTTCCTTTCTGGCTAAAACTGGTAGACGCGACGCACAGCCCGGATTTTCTTCCGGAAGTGGGGAAGGTCTACATCTGGTTCGAGGCGTTTACCCTTGAAAATTTTTGGACGGTCATCGAGTCGGCGCGCCTGTATCTTGCGCTCGGCGTCAGCCTTGCGCATACCTGTGGATTTACGTTCCTCAGCCTCTGTGTGGTGATGGTCGTTGGCTACGTTCTTGCAAAGATCAATTTCCGCGGAAAAGGGATCGTAAGCATGTTGCTTCTGACGACGCTCATGATCCCCGGTGAAGTGCTGCTCGCCGCAAACTATCAGATCACGATCTTTTTCGGTATCAACAGCAACATCCTCGGTATTATCCTGCCGGGTATCGTCAATGTGTTCGGCATCTTCCTCGTCAAACAATACATGGCGTCCGTGCCGGACAGTGTGCTTGAAGCCGCCGACATCGACGGCTGCGGCGAACTGAAAAAAATCGTCACGATCGTGGTACCCATGTCGGTGCCCATCATCATGACGTATGTCATCATTACCTTTATCGGAACGTGGAACGAGTATCTTTTCCCGATGGTGCTGTATTCCACCTCCGGTTCCGACTCGCTGTATACCTTACAGCTTGCGATGCAGAGTTTTTACCCCAATTTCGGCGGCAATGCGGATACGTATGTCCGTTCTGCCGGCATGATCCTGATCACGATCCCGATCATCATCATGTATCTTGTATTCCAGAAATATATCCTCAACCAAAGCAACATAGCCGGGTTGAAGTAAAAAGCAAGGAGGAAAACAGACCAGATGAAAAAACATCTTGCAAAAATCGTAAGCATTCTGCTTGTTTTTGCGATGCTGTTCTCGTTTGCCGCCGCGTGCGCTCCGAAGGAAACGGGCGACGGCGAACATACCCACCATTACGAAAACGGATATTGTACCATTTGCGGCGAGGCGGATCCGAACTATAACCCGGGCGGCGGCGACATCACCGGCGACGATGATTTTTCGTACTATGCGACGACCGCGCTGCGCGAGGACAAAAAAGTCTATACGCTGAACTACGGCGGTGAGATGAGCAACGACGACCTCAATACCGCATCCGCTATCCAGGGGTTGTTTGCCCGTAAGGAAGTCACCTTCTACATCGACGGCAAATACCTCACCAACGGCACCAACGCGGACCAGTATTACATGACCGAGGCGGAGGAGAAATACGGTATTACCGCCGAAGAGTCTACCCTTCAGGAAGCGGTACAGATGTATATCGACAGCTGGGACGAGATGGTAGCCGACGGCACATGGGGCAGCCAGATCGATCTGAAAGAGGGATTCAAAGACGATTCCGGCGCGTATAACGCATATCAGGAAGAGGATCAGGATTCCGCAGAAGCGGGGTACAATTCCCCCGGCTATATCGTCTATCGTTCCGGGCAGGTTTCGGTAAACGTCGCCAGCACCCTTGCGGGCATCACGGGCTTTTTGCCGGTCTCGGAAGACGATACCGAAAAATACGACGAGATGGGGCTGGTCAAAAAGATGGATGTGACCAGCGGGCTGTTTGATTACTACTGGTTGTTCAATGCCTGCATGACGGAACTTTCTTCGGGTGGGCTGATCCATCAGAATTATGTGCAGAACGGGCTGACCAACTACTATGTGCGCGATATCGGCGTCATGAACAAATACATGTACGTGTATTATGACAGCGACATCAATGCGCCGCAGTCGCTGCGCAAGCAGATCCACAGCTTCCTCGATAAAAACATCCCCATCCTCGGGTATGCCTTCAATGAAACGCAGGATGTGGCGCTGTTCAGCCAGTACGGGCAGTTCCTTGTTCCGACCGACTATTCCATGAACGTCACGTTCCATCTTGCGGAAGATTTCCGTCAGGCTGACGGCTTCACCCAGCCGAACGACGATACCACCAAGCAGGCGGAGCAGGGCAAACATTACGTTGCGTTCGTCGTTTCCGACGGCGACAATGCGCAGTACTGGCAGAACACGGCGATCTTCTCCACGAGCTATATGAACGCAACGGGCCGTGAGAACGATGATTTTGCCGTTACCTGGTCCATTTCGCCTTCGATCGCCGAACTCATGCCGCTGGTCATGGATACGGCGTACAATGGCAACATCACGACGGAAAACGATTATTTCTGTGCGCCTGTTTCGGGGCAGGGGTACATCGACGCCGGTAACTTCTACAATGCCGGTGCGGAGTATATGAACACCTTCCTCGGTAACCTTGATACCTATCTGAAACGCTCTGACCTGAGCGTGACGACCATCATCGGCGCCGAAAACTACAGCGGCGGCATTTACGGCACGCTGAATGCGTACGCAGGGGTCGAGTCGCTTGAGGGCGGACTCGTGCTCCACGGCAACAAGTACTTTGGCGGCGCTTATTCGGGCGGCGTATACTGGAAGAACGGAAAGCCGTTCATTGTTCCCCGCGATTCGCTGTGGAGCACCACGCCTGCCTACATCGCGGCGAGGATCAACATGTATTCCGCTACGGCTACGGGTCACGACCCCACGAACATCGACGCGTATTCCGTCATCAACGTGCACCCCTGGTCGCACAATTATGAGGATATCCGCACGATCGTCGGCATGCTCAATGACAACGTTGAAGTCGTTTCGCTGGATTGCATCGTGAACATGATGCGCGAAAACGTGACCGATCAGGCGGATTCCACTGAGTTTGAAATTCCCGCAAGCGGTTCGGGGCAGACCATCACCGAGGACGATCTGAAAGAGGATCCTTCCGTCATCCCGACCGATCCGCTGGAAAACGACTTCCTGCTCTGGGAAGAGGATTGGAGCGGCGATGTTACCTATTACTCTGGAGACGACGCGACCAGCGACGTGTACCCTACCTTCAAAACGAACATCGGCATTTCCGGCAATGGCACGGCGAACAAAGCGGCATTCACACTGCCCAACGTGGACGACGTGTGGATCAGCTTCTATGCGCGCGCCAACAGCACGAATGCGTCCGAATCGACAACGTTTAAGATGACCATGACGGTAGACGGTGTGGAAAAAACGGTGATCGCTTCGGCAACGCTGAAAGGTGTTGCAGGAACGAATACGGCGACTGTTACGGGCGACGGCTGGCAGGCGTTCGCGTTCCCGCTGGCGCAATATTTCCCCGAGTACAAAGGGAAACAGGCGACCGTCAAACTTGAAGTGACGGGCAGCATCGGCATCAAGCTGGATATGTTCCGGGTGACCGACCGTTATATCGTTGAAGGCGACGATACCCTGTGCGAAGATCCGTATTCCAACGAATTTGAAGAGGGACGCACGGAAGACTGGATGCTCGGCGATCAGTGGCAGACCAGCCAGTACTATCATTGGTCGGCGATCGACCGTGAATCGGGTACGGCGAAAGGTCAGTTGCAGGTCGATGCTTCCGACGGCGGCGGCGATGAAAAGCGCAACGGCAATACGAACGTATGGTTCGCAAAGTGCGTCGCAATGCCCGATACGCAGGATGAACTGACGCTCGCCACGGAGATCGGCGGCGGCGCAAAGTGCAAACTTGCCATGTATGTGGACGGGTACTACATTGTCCTGCAGGATTGGGCGACTTCGAGCACGCTCGGCGCAAAGGAAGTCAGCCTGACGCAGGCATACCGCGAAGCCGTCGGCGACGACACGGCCAGCCTCGCGGGCAAGCAGGTCACCTTTGTGTACGAGGTGCGCGACAACGCTTCGGGCGATAACGGCGTAGGGCAGGATTACAACCTCTCTTACTTCCGCATTAACTGGGCGGGCAAAGAAACCGCATAAACAGTTGCTAAAGGGCAGCGCGCGCGGGGCGCGCGCTGCTTTTGCCGCCGCGGATACGGCGGCATGATCATAACGATAAGGAGACAGACGCATGAAAGTACGTTTTGCCAAAGTCGGATCGCTGCTGCTCGCATTGCTGCTGGCTTTTGCAAGTTTGTTCGGTATGGCTGCCTGTGAAGGCAGTCCGTCCGATAACGGCGGCGACGATGAACCGGAGGCGGAAGGATATTTCAAGTCCTTTACGATCACGGACGGTGACCTGCTCGTCTACGGGCGGACCGAAAACCTGAACAAAGCGCAGGAATTCTTTGCGGAGTCCGTACAGGGCTTGTTTGCGCAGAAGGGCGAATCCAAATATTATCATTACAGGCCGGACGCCTACGAAACCTGGCTGAATGAGACCGAATTGGAATACGGCAAGGGGAATACCGACGTTACCGTCGCCCAAATGCTTGCCGACTATAAGGCGAACATCGGTACGGGGTATGTTCTTTATGATTCGACGGACGGCGAATCGACCAACTGCGCCCGCACGGTCGCGGGGGCGGAAGGCATCGCGATGGTGGACGAATCCCTCAAAAACTGGGCGGACGAGAACGGGCTTGAGCAGAAGGTCGACGCTACCGAGATGACGGCGGAAGACTGTTTTGATACATACAAGGATAAGCTCGAGCCTTCCGGGCTCGTACAGCAGAACGGCAGTCTTGTACAGCTGACCGACTGGGCGATCGCGAACAAGTATTATTGCTATTTTATCACGAGCAACAACGTACCGAGCCTGACTTTCCGCGGTAAGGTACAGGAGTGGTGCGCGGGCTGTGCGGTGTACGGCTGGTGCCCGTTGGATGAAGGGACGGACGTCGGGTTCAGTTCCAATTACGGCAGCTTTACGCTGGCTTCCGACTATTGCTACAATATGTCTGTTTTCTCCTGCACGGAGTTCTACGGGGAAGAGCAGTTCACGCAGCCGAACGAAACGGATACCGATCTTTCCGCATATCCGACGGATAAGCACTATATTACGATCGTAAACAGCGACGGCGACAACCTGCAGTGCTGGTACGGCGGCACGTTCGAGCAATCGCAGTACATGGGAGCGCAGCGCGGCGATTTTGAATTCGGCTGGTCCGTCAGCCCCGCTCTGTACAGCGTTGCGCCGAACATCCTTGCGCACACTTACAAGAATGCAAAGGCAGGGGATACCTTTGTCTGCAGCGTTTCGGGGGTGGGGTATACCTATCCGCAGTCGTATTCGGTGGAGGCGCTCAAGCGGTATTGCACGGTTCTGGACGGCTATCTCGGCAAGACCGATCTTTCCGTCGTGAAGATCCTTGACAGCGGTCTTTCGCAAAATACGATCAAGTATTATTCCGAAATGGAGAACGCTGAAGGGTTCCTGTTCTGCACCTATGCGGACAGCTATGTCGGTGAACACGGTTCGGTCTATTGGTCTGAAAACGGCAAACCGTTTGTAACATGCCGCGCCACGATGTGGAACGCGACGGCGCAGGGCATTGCCAATCAGATCAACGCCTATCCCGCGGACGCCACCTCGATCGAAGGGTACACCTATGTGAACCTGCATGTCTGGTCGATGGATTATAACGACGTCGTCGAGATGGTCGGGCTCCTGGATGAAGACGTGGTCGTCGTAAATCCTGAAACGTTCATTCGTCTGATCAAGCAGAACGTGCCGCATGAGGACGTCAAACTTTCGGCATAAGGCGTAAGAACAAAAAAACACTGCGCCCTGCGGGCATTGCCCGCAGGGCGCGTCTTTTCCTGCTGCCTGAGCGCTCACTGTCCTGTTTTTTGCAGCCGTATCCGTTTTTGTCGTGGTATAGCCTTCGGCGTCAGTCCACGCATTTGATGCTGAATTTTGTATAGTCGCCGCAGATGCTGAACGCGCAGTTCTCCGTTTCAAATTGCAGGATGTGCACGCCCGCATCTTCGCCGCGCAGATAGATCCTGCCGCGGTAAAATTCGACTTTCCGCCAAAGCGCGGCAAGCTGTTCGCCGAGATATTTGATGTAGCTCTCCCGCGCCGTCCAGTGCCTGTAAAAGTCCTGCACGGTCAAAATTTCGCCCTTCTCCCGCTCGGTGAATTTGCTGAGTACGGCGGGGCGCGGCTTGCCGGAAAGGCTTTCGCAATCGAATCCTATCTGATGCTTTCCGACGGCGAGCGCCGTCAGCCCCTTGCTGTGCGTGAGGTTAAAGCAAATTTTGCTTTTTATAAGGTATGGCTTGCCGTGAATCGTTTTACAAATCGTCGGATTTGGTATATTATAATAGGCGGTCAAGATGTTTTTAATGAAGGCTTCCGATAACACAGGCTTTTTTGTGTAAAATATCTCTAACATACCTTCATTATACCACGATTTTACGGGAATGCAAGCATATTTCAAAAATAGCGGAAAGGAGAACCCGATGGACAGGGAAGAACGCGCGAGGCAGAATTTTTTTAAAGGATACAATTGTTCGCAGTCAGTGGTGCTCGCCTTTTCCGACCTCGTCGATCTGAGCGAAAAGCAGCTTTTGCGCGCTTCGGCGCCCCTCGGCGGGGGCTTGGGCAGGATGCGCGAAGTGTGCGGCGCGGTCTCGGGCATGTGCATGGTGATAGGGCTGCTGTTCTACGACGCGGATCACGTTACGCTGGAGGAAAAGTCCGCGCTCTACGCGCGCGAGCAGGAAGTCGCGGCGCGTTTCCGCGAAAAGTTCGGCTGCATCGTCTGCCGCGACCTGCTTGCGGGCACGGGCGCGACGGATGCGCCGCAGGCGGAGGCGCGCACGCAGGAGTACTATAAAAAGCGTCCCTGCCCCGAACTGTGCGCCGCGGCGGCGGGCATTCTGGCGGAGTATCTGCGCGAACAGGGCATTGACGCGTAGCGCCGGGCGCGTTCAAAGTGCGCAAAGGGCGCCGGATCGCAGTGCGCCGAAAGCGCCGGATCGCAGCGCGCCGAAAGCGCCGCACAGGATAATGCGGCTGTTTAAGAACGGGAGGAGCGTATGATCTATACATTGACCTGCAACCCCGCGCTCGACTATGTGGTGCGGATGGATAAATTCAAAGAAGGCGCGACCAACCGCTCCTACGGGGAGAGCATAGCGCCGGGCGGCAAGGGCATCAATGTTTCGCTCGTGCTGAAAAACCTCGGCATTCCCACGCTTGCGATGGGCATTGCCGCGGGGTTCACGGGCGACGTGCTGCTCGGCATGCTGGAAGAGCGCGGCGTTCCCGCCGATTTCATCCGTGCCGACGGATTCACGCGCATCAACGTGAAGATCAAGACGGGCAGAGAGTCGGAGATCAACGGCAGCGGTCCCGTTTTGCAGGAGTCCGTGACGGAAGAGCTGGCAAAAAAACTTGCGGCGCTGCCCGAAAACGCCTGCGTCGTTCTGGCGGGCAGCGTGCCGAACGGGCTGTCGGGCGATTTTTACGCCCGCCTGCTGGGGCTGGTGAACAGGAGGGACCTGCGCGTGACGGTGGACGCGTCGGGTGCGCTGCTCGTGAACGTGCTGCAATACCGTCCCTGGCTCATCAAGCCCAACCTTGAAGAGCTGGGCGAGATCTTCGGCGTCCGCTTCACCGCGCGCGATCAGGTCGAGCGCTATGCGCACCGTCTCTGCGAAATGGGCGCGCGTAACGTCATCGTCAGCCTCGGCGGGTACGGCGCCATGATGATCAACGAAAAGGGGGAGGAGATGTCCGTTCCCGCCTATATCGGCGACGTGGTAGATACCGTCGGTGCAGGCGACGCGCTCGTCGCCGCCTTCCTTGCCGCAAAGGAGATGGGGCGCACGGACGTAGAGGCGCTGCGCCGCGGGGTCGCGGCGGGCTGCGCGACTTCCTTCAAGGCAGGGCTTGCGACCCGCGCGGAGATCGAAGCTCTTTTAAAGCGCGCGTGACGGGCCGCAGGGCAGGCGGCTCCGTCAGGGAAGGGCATAATTTCATGCGGAGAAAGGCACGCACGGCGTGCTTTTTTTCGTCTTATGAAAAGTCGAAACGTTCACGGAAAAAATTTTTTTCGTTTGTTCATTGACTATCGCGCGACCGTATGTTAGAATACAATCGGCAGTAAAAAATAACAAGGAGAGAAAGGGTATGGTCAGGTACACGCTTGACAAAAGCAAGCAGGGCATCGAAGTCAGCAAGCATTTGTACGGGCTGTTTTTCGAGGACATCAACCAGTCAGCGGACGGCGGGCTGAATGCGGAAATGGTCATCAACAATTCGTTTGAATTCGAGTATTTCGCATACGACGCCTTCAATGCTTCTGCGCCCGTTGCGCTGCGGCAGCAAAAGCTCGCTTATTGGGATATTTCCGGGGCGGGCCCGCATTACATCAGTACGGAAGGGGGCATCGCGCCCTCCAATCCCTCTTACCTCGTCATGTGCGTGGGCGGCATTTACCGCGTCGAAAACCCGGGTTACGCGGTCGGCGCCTGGAACTATTACGGCATGGCGCTGGAAAAGGGCGAAACGTACAATTTCAGCATGTGGGTGAAAAAGCTCGGCTTCACGGGCAGGGCGGAAGTGTACGTCCGCGGCGCGCGCAAAGTCCTCACCACCAAGGCGGTGATCGAACTTTCGGGCGACGACGGCGAATGGGTCAAGGTCAGCGGCTCCTTCAAAGCGCAGGAAACGGAGCTGGGGCGGCTGGTCATGCTCTTCAAAGGGAACGGGCACATCGGCGTGGACTATATCTCGCTGCTCCCCGCAACGGTATGGGGCGACCCCGACAAATACCGCAACGGCAAGCTCTCTCCGCGCATCGTGCGCGCGCTCAAAGAGTGCAATCCCTCCTTCCTGCGCTTCCCCGGCGGGTGCGTCGTCGAAGGGGACGAAGTGTTTGAAAACCAGTACCGCTGGCGCAACACGGTCGGCCCGCTCGAAAAGCGCAGGCAGATCGCGAACACATGGGGGTACCTGCAGTCCTACGGCGTGGGCTTTTATGAATACTTCTGCCTGTGCGAGGATCTGAAAATGGCGCCGCTGCCCGTGCTGCACTGCGGGCTTTTGTGCCAGATCCGCGTCGGCACCCAGCGCGGCGAAAACTACCGCCGCATCATGCCCGGCACGCGCATGTTCAAAGAGGAGGTCATCGACAACGTCGCCGACCTGCTGTTCTTTGCAAAGGGCAGCGTCGGTTCCGCCGACCCGAACGAAGCGTATTGGGCGAATGTGCGCGCGGAGATGGGGCACCCCGCTCCCTTCGAGCTCGAATACGTCGGCATCGGCAACGAGAACTGGGGCGACGTGTATTTTGAGAACTTTGCAGCCTGCCTGATGGGGCTGCGCCAGTATGAGTACGCGGGCAAGCAGGTCGACCTCATCAAACAGTTCGGCGTGACCATCGTCACCACCGCGGGCGTGGACATCCGCCCGCAGGATTCCAACGACAACTGGAAAGTCATCAACGACAAGTACCGCGACACCATCGTCGACGAGCACGTCTACAATTCCTATCAGTGGTTCATCGACAACACCCGCCGCTACGACAGCTATGACCGCAGCGGCGCCAAGGTGTTCATGGGCGAGTACGCCATGCACACGATGAGCGACGGCAGGGGGCGGCTCAACGGCGAAAACAACCTGCGTTCGGCGATCGCGGAGGCGGCGTTCCTCACGGGCTGCGAGCGCAACAGCGACGTCGTAAAGCTCACCTGCTATGCGCCGCTGTTCGCCTCCACGGCGAACTACAAGTGGACGCCCAACCTCATCTGGTTCAATCCGCGCGACGTGATGTACACCCCCAACTACTTTGTGCAGCAGATGTTTGCGGGCAATACGGGCAGATATATCCTCAATGACGTAGAGACCATCGACCGCAC
Source organism: Clostridia bacterium (assembly GCA_017886545.1). Taxonomy (GTDB): domain Bacteria; phylum Bacillota; class Clostridia; order Christensenellales; family Borkfalkiaceae; genus Borkfalkia. The sequence continues at coordinate 18,521 of JAGHJS010000060.1, read as the reverse complement.
CAACGCGGGCGGGCTGCTCGTCGGCGCGCATGCCACGGCGGTCGAAGTATACGAGGTGCGCGTCAAAGACATCGCCACGGGCAAGCTCGTCTACAAGCACAACTTCAAGGACGGCATGGGCGGCTGGAAGCTGTACCCGCGCTGCGTGGGCGGCGAGCTGCGTGGCGGCGCGCTGTACATCGGCGTTGCGGACGCCTTCAACGGCTACTACCTCGACGGCGATTTTTCAAACTGCGAAGTGGAAGTGGACATGAAGCGCCTCGGCGGTGCGTACAGCTTTATCGCGGGCGTAGGCGTCAAGGACGTGGAGGACCGCGGCACAATGGACTGCAACGGCTTCTCCATCAGCTGCCAGTACGGCAAACACCACAAGGGGTACGACGTCTCCTTCGACAAGCGCGTCGACTTCATGCGCACGGCGTGCGAGCTGATGGGCAAGGATAAGTTCGTCGGCTATTCGCCCGAGGGCAACACGCTGCGCCTGCGCTACACGCAGGACAAACTCGTCTGCCATTTCCTCAAAGACGGGCAGTGGCACTTCCTGTTCGATAAAAACACCTGGCGCGTCAACGAACGCATCTTCCAGTCCGCAACGGTGGACGGCGAAAAGGTGTACCTCAAGGTCGTCAATGCGAGCGGCGAACCGCAGAAGCTGCGCGCGGATCTTGTAAACTTCGGCAAAAAGAAGAAGGCGCACGTCATCACCCTCTCCGACGAGGACGAGAACGTCATCAACACCATCGGCACGAACTACGGCTGCGAGCACAACATTGTACCCGTAGAGTCGGAAGCGGCGCTCCATGACAACGTGCTCGAATATTCGCTGGACAAAAACAGCGTTACCATCTTCGTCATCGAATAAAACGAATGTTCCGCGCCCGCTGCGGCATGGAATAAGCAGAACAAGCGGCTCCGCCGATCCTCGGCGGAGCCGCTTTTCACGGTCCGGGCATGAAACGCATCCGTGCGGCATAGGATATAAGACCATGCCGCGCTATCGCTATTACGACTCGGGTTACCGCTACAAGCGGTACAAAAAGCATCGGGTGCGTAAAAAGTACATCATCGCCGCCGCCGTTTTGCTGGCGCTCATCCTGCTCATCGTGTGGCTGCAGAGCAACGTTTCGGGCATCCTGTATTCGCTCAGCTGCGCGACGGTGCGCTCTGCGACCGCCGCCGCCGTCAACGACGCGGTCGCGGAGACGCTGACGTGGAACAGGGCGGCGTACGACGACCTCGTGACCGTAACCAGCGACGGCGAGGGGAACGTGCTCAGCATCTCCGCCAACGCCGCCAACGCCAACCTCATCGCACGGCAGGCAGTCACGCTGACGTCGGCGAACCTCAACGAGAACTGTTCGGGCGGCGTGCAGGTGCCAATCGGCGCGTTCACGGGCATCGAATGGCTGGCGGGCTTCGGCCCGAGCGTCACCTTCCGCATCATCCCCGTGAGCACCGTCACCTGCAAATTCCTCTCCGATTTCGAGCAGGCGGGCGTCAACCAGACGCTGCATTCCGTTTCCATCCTGCTCACCGCCACGGTGAGCGTGGTCATGCCCTCGGGCACGCAGGAGATCTCGGCGGACGCGCAGATCCTTCTATGCGAGCGCGTCATCGTGGGGAAGGTGCCGGACGCTTACCTTGGCGGCAACCTGTTCGGCGGCATCGGCGTACAGTGAAGGGGCGGGCGCGCGCATTGCGCGAATGCGCTGCCGCGCGCCTGTGGGGCGTTGCGCGGCGGCGGGTAAAGGCAAGGGCGGGCGCGGGAATTTTGTTCCCGCGCCCCTCATTTTGTTGACTTTTTTGCGGGTTTGCGGTATGATTATCGCAATAGAAAGCGACGAGAAAGACAGACGGAACGCCGTTCCTTGCAAGAGAGGGCTGCTCACGGGCTGAAAGGCCGCCCCGAGGGATGTTCCGGTATTCCCTTTCGAGCTTCCGCGCCGAAACCAGAGCGAGAGTAGGGGCGGGCGTGCGCCGCGCGTTAAGCGGAGAAGGAGGCGGAACGCTGTTTTTTTGTTCCGCGAATGCAGGTGGTACCGCGCTTTTTGCGCCCTGCGGCAGTTTGCCGCAGGGCGTTTTGTTTTGTATGAGGAGAAAAGACCATGAAGCAGAAGACACAGGCGATCCGTGAAGAGATCGAACAGCGGCTTGCGGCGGGCGAATGCGCGACGAGCAAGGAACTGATCGAGCTGAAAATGGAATACCTCGGCAAGGGCGGCAAAATTTCCGCTCTCTCCAAGGGCATGCGCGACGTGCCCGCCGAAGAGCGCCCCGAGGCGGGCAGGCTCCTGGGCGAGCTGCGTGCCTGGGCGGAGGAGCAGTTCGACGCGCGCGAAAAAGAGCTCAAGCGCCGCGAACTTGCGGCAAAGGTCGCGGGCGAGCGCATCGACGTGACCATGCCCGCCAAATTCCATGCGGGCGGGTCGGTGCACCCCGTCACGCTCGTGCGCAGAGAGCTCGAAGAGATCTTTTCGGGTATGGGCTTCAACATCTTTGAAGGCCCCGAGATCGAGCGCGACTATTATAACTTCCAGGCGCTGAACATCCCCGCCGACCATCCCGCGCGGGACATGCAGGATACCTTTTTCGTGGGCGGGGAGTACCTTTTGCGCTCGCAGACGTCGAGCGGGCAGATCCGCGTCATGGAAAAGCAGGCGCCGCCCATCAAGGTGCTCAGCCCGGGCAGGGTGTACCGCTCCGATTCGGACGCGACGCATTCGCCCATGTTCCATCAGATGGAGGGGCTGGTCGTCGATAAGGGCATCACGCTGTGCGACTTAAAGGGCATCCTCGACGAGTTTGCGCGCAGGATGTTCACCGCCGAAACAAAGACGCGCTTCCGCCCGTCGTACTTCCCGTTCACCGAACCGAGTGTGGAGGTCGACCTCTCCTGCAAGAACTGCGGGGGCAAGGGCTGCCGCATCTGCAAGGGGACGGGCTGGATCGAAGTGCTCGGCGCGGGCATGGTGAACCGCCGCGTGCTCGAAAACTGCGGCATCGACCCCGACGTGTACACGGGCTTTGCGTTCGGCATCGGGCTGGAGCGCATCGCGATGATCAAGTACGGCATCGGCGACATCCGCCTGCTGTTTGAAAACGACGTGCGTTTTCTGCGGCAGTTCAAGGATTGAGGAGGGAACAGACCATGAAAGTGCCTTTGAGTTGGCTGAAAGATTACGTCGACGTGGATATCCCCGTCGAAGAACTTGCGCAAAAGCTCTTTTCCTGCGGGCTGGAAGTGGAGGAGATCGTCTACGTCGGGCAGGAGATCGAGCGCTGCGTCGTCGGCAGGATCGAAACGATCGTGCCGCACCCCGATTCCGACCACCTGCAGATCTGCACGCTGAACTGCGGTTCGTACGGCGAGGCGATCCAGATCGTGACGGGCGCGCACAACATCCGTGAAAAAGATCTGGTGCCCGTCGCGCTGGACGGTTCGTCGCTCGCGGGCGGGGTAAAGATCAAAAAGGGCAAGCTGCGCGGCGTCGAGTCGAACGGCATGCTCTGCTCGGGCGAAGAGCTGGGCATCAACGAGGATTGGTACGAGGGTGCGGACGTGAACGGCATCCTGCTCCTGCACGGCGACCCCGCCCCGGGCACGGATATCCGTCCCGTCGTGGGGCTGGACGACTATGTGCTGGATATCGCGGTCACGGCGAACCGCCCCGACTGCCAGAGCGTGTACGGCATCGCGCGCGAAGTCGCGGCGCTGCTCGGCAAACCGCTCCGTCCGCTCGCGCTCGACTACACGCCCGCAGACGTTTCGACGGCGCAGCAGGTGACGGTCACCGTCGAGGCGCCCGACCTGTGCCCGCGCTACATCGCGCACTACGTTTCCGACCTGAACGACGCGCCTACGCCGCTGTGGATGCGGCGCCGCCTCGCGCTGTGCGGGCTGCGCTCTATCCGCAACGTCGTCGACATCACGAACTTCGTCCTGCTCGAAATGGGGCAGCCCATGCACGCGTTCGATATTTCGCACCTCGCGGGCAAACAGATCGTCGTGCGCAGGGCAAGGGAGGGCGAGAAGATCGTCACCCTCGACGAAAAAGAATTCAAACTTTCGCCCGAAAACCTCGTCATCTGCGACGCGGAAAAGCCCGTTGCGCTCGCTGGGATCATGGGCGGGCTGAACAGCGAGATCGAGGCGGATACCCCCGCCGTGCTCTTTGAATGCGCCAAATTCGAGCGCGCCAACGTGCGCCGCACCTCGCGCGCGCTCGGGCAGAAGAGCGATTCTTCCGCGCGCTACGAAAAGGGTGTGGACGCATATACCACGGGGATCGCCATCAACCGCGCGCTGCACCTTGTGGAGGAGCTGGGCTGCGGCAAGATCGCGCGCGACCGCTTTGACGTGATGGCAGAGGTGACAGAGCCCGCGGTCGTAAAGACGACGGTCTCCGCCATCAACGCGCTGCTCGGCATCGAGGTGCCGAAAGAGGAGATCAAGCGCATCCTCACCGCCCTCAATTTCAGCGTGACGAGCAATAAAGACGAGCTGACCGTTACCGCCCCCGCCTACCGCGAGGACATCGAAGGGTATCCCGACATCGCCGAAGAGGTCATCCGCATGTACGGCTATGACCGCATCGAAGGTACCTTCCTCAAAAACGCCTCCAACACGATGGGCGGGCTGACCGACGCGCAGAAGCTCGAAGCGCGCGCGGGGAACGCGCTGCGCGAGCAGGGGTACAGCGAGGCGATCACCTATTCTTTCATCTCACCCAAAGATTATGCGCTCCTGCGCATTGCGGACGAGGCGCAGCGTGCGATCAAGATCGTCAACCCCATCGGCGAGGATATGAGCCTGATGCGCACCACGCTCATGCCGTCCATGCTGGACGCCGCCGTGCGCAACGTGCGCCGCGGGAACGAGCAGGGCAGGCTGTACGAGCTGGCAAATATTTACCTTGCCAAACAGCAGCCGATCACCGAACTGCCCGAAGAGCGCAGAACGCTCGGCATCGCCGTCTGGGGCGGCGCGGAAGATTTCTATACCGCCAAGGGCGCGTTTGAAGCGCTTGCGGCGGAGCTGGGCGTGCAGTTTGCGTATACCGCCGCCGAACGCCCGTACCTGCACCCCGGCAAATGCGCCGCCGTGCTCCTGGGCGGGCAGCCTGTCGGCGTGCTCGGCGAGCTTGCGCCCGACCTTGCGGAGGAACTCTCCGTTGAAGTGCCCGTCTACCTCGGCGAGCTGGATTACGCCGCCGTGGCGGCGCAGGCGGACGCGGCAGTGCATTACACGCCGCTGCCGAAATTCCCCGAGGTGAAGCGCGACCTCGCGCTGCTTGCGGACGAGGGTGTGACCTGCGCCGAGGCGGAAGCGGTCATCCGCGAAAGCTGCAAGTTTGTTACGAACGTGCGCCTGTTCGACGTATACCGCGGCGCGCAGGTCGGGGAGGGGAAAAAGAGCATGGCGTTCTCCGTCACGTTCACCCCGCGCGAAAAGGCGATCGCGCCCGAGGACGCGGACGGCTATATCCGCCGTATCGTGAAGGCGCTCGGCGAAAAGCTGGGGCTTTCGCAGCGCTGAAAAGAAAAAGGAAGCGGGCGGCTGCGGCATTTGCCGCGGCCGCCCTTTTTCTTGCCGTAAGTGCAGAGCGATGGTACGGCGGCACATTGGGCGGCTGTGCATCGCCGGGCGCCCGTTTGCACGCGGGGCGCATGACGAATCAGTTTGGGAACCGGGGTTTGGGCGCCGCGGCGATTTTTCTGCATAAAACCCTTTTCAAACGGCGCAAAAGGTGGTAAAATAGAGGTATGTGTGAGATCTTGGCGCCTGCGGGCGATGAAGCGGCGTTTTTTGCCGCGTTGGATGCGGGTGCAGACGCGATCTATCTCGGTCTGCGCAGTTTTTCCGCGCGCGCAAATGCCGCAAATTTTACGCCCGAACGGCTGGCGCAGCTCATCCGCCGCGCGCACCTGTTCGGCACGCGCGTGCATGTGGCGCTGAACACGCTGGTCAAGGAAGGGGAACTTTCCGCCTTTTTTGCGAGCGCGCAGGAGGCGTGGAACGCGGGAGCAGACGCGCTCATCGTGCAGGACGTGTTCCTCGGCGCGGAATTGAAGCGGCAGTGCCCGCAGCTCGTGCTGCACCTCTCCACGCAGGCGGGCACCTGCAACGTGTACGGCGCGCGGCTGGCGAAGTCGTGCGGTTTTTCGCGCGTCATTCTCGCGCGGGAAACGCCGCTTGCAGAGATCGCCGCCATCGCGCGGGAGATCGAAACGGAGGTGTTCGTACAGGGCGCGCTGTGCACCTGCTTTTCGGGGCAGTGCTACCTTTCCTCCTTTGCGGGCGGCAACAGCGGCAACAGAGGCTTGTGCAAGCAGCCCTGCCGCAAGCGCTACACCGTGGACAGGAAGGGTTTTGAACGGGCAAGCTACGCGCTTTCGCTTGCAGACCTGAGCGTCGGCGCGCGCGTGCGCGAGCTCGCCGCGGCGGGCGTCACATCCTTCAAGATCGAGGGAAGGATGCGCTCGGCGGCGTACGTCGGCGCGGCGGTAAAATACTATAAAGACCTTTTCGCGGGTGCGGACGGGGCGGCGCTCGCCGCCGACCGTTCGGCGTTGAAGCGTACCTACAACCGCGGCGATTATACTGCGGGCTATGCCTTCGGCGAGGACGCGTCGCTGCACGCGGCCGCCGTGCAGGGGCATATCGGGGAGAAGATCGGCACGATCGCGCGCCTTACAAAAGATGCAAAACGCGCATATGTGCGCTCGTCGTTCCGCCCGCAGGAAGGGGACGGGTTCAAAGTGCTCCGTGGCGGAAAAGAGGAGCTCGGCGGCAGCAGCTGGCGCCCGCCTTTCGGCGGTGACGCGGGCGGATTTTACCTTGCGGCGGAGCGCGGCTGGCAGGTCGGCGACGGCGTATACCTCACCTTAGATACGGCGCTCGCCGCGCGCATTGCAGCGGAAAGGCGGCTTATTCCCGTATCGCTCTCCCTTACGGTCGCGGCGGGGGAGCCGCCCGTGGCTGTGGCGCGCGGGGCGTTCGGCGAATGCCGCTTTACGGCGGATTTTTGCGCCGAGCCTGCGCGCAGCAGTCCGCTGACGGAGGAGGAATTGCGCCGCTGTTTTGCCCGCACGGGCGAAGCGCCCTTCGACGTTTCCTTTCAGGAAGTGCACATTGCGGGCGACTGTTTTGTCGTGCGTTCGGCGCTCAACACCTTCCGCCGCGCCGTGTTCGACGGGGTGGAGGAGGCGCTCGCGGGCGCGGTCCGCCCGCCCGTCACGCTCGCACTTCCGCCGCGCGAACCCGAAAAAACGGCGGAAACGGAAGCGGAAATTGCGGTCATCGACGACGATTTTGCCTCGCCGTGCTATCGGGCGCGGAAGATCGGTCATGCTATATTTAAACCAAAAAACTATCGCGACACCGCCGTGATAGAGGATTTTTTAAAGAATTCAGAGTACTATGCGTCGCATAATTGGCTGTATCTTCCTGTATTTATGACCGAAAGCGAGCTGAAAGCCGTCGAAGGGTACCTGCCGCAATTTTACGGCGTGTACGGGGAAGGCGTCTGGGCGGCGCAGTTTTGTAAGGAGAAGGGCTTGCGCTTATTTGCGGGCGTTGGTTTCAATCTCTTCAATTCTCTCTCTGCGCAGGGTGCGCGGGCGCACGGCGCGGAGCGGCTGGCGCTCTCCAAAGAGCTGTCCGTGCCCGAGCTTGCCGCAGCGGGGGCGAAGGGCTCTTTCGTTCTGGTTGGCGGCGGGGTGAAGGTCATGGACCTGATCCATTGCCCCTTCGGGCGCAGCTGTGCCGATTGCGATAAGCGCAGGCGGTACATCCTAACCGACGAGGCGGGCAGGCGGTTTCCGCTGTTGCGCTACGAAACGTCCGTCTGCCGCTTTGAGCTCTACAACCCTTCGCCGCTTGCCGCGGACGTGGCGGAGCGGCTGGGCGCGTGCGCGTTGTACGACTTTACGGGGCTGGCGGATGCGGAGAAGGGCGCCTTCCTGGCTGGGGAAGGGAGTTCGCTCCCGCATACGGCGGGCGCGTTCCGCCGCGTGATCAACTGATGTAGACGGACGTTTCGACGGGCGTTTCATAGAAGAGTTTACATAATGCAGCAAAGAACGGTGTTCCTATGTCGCGGCTGAAAATATGCAGAAGCTCGTTAGACGGCGCTCTGCTTTTCGGCGGAAAAAGATAGGGGCTTTCTGAATAATCGGGCGGCGCGCTGCGCCGCATGGGTAGGATATGGACGGCAGTATCTGCGAAAAACTGGAACTGAATAAGATCCTTGCGGCGGTCGCAAACGGCGCGGCGCTCGGGGCGACGAAGTACGCGCTCGTGCGGGAGGAGCCAGCCTGCGATCTTGCCGAGGCGGAGCGCCTGCTTTCGCTCACGGCGGAGGCGGAGCTTGCGTTGTACAAATTCGGGTGCGGCAGGGTGGAACCCTTCCCCGAGCCGGGCGACAGCCTTGCGCGGGCGGCAAAGGGCGCTTCGCTCACCTGCGGCGAACTGCTCGCCGCGGCGGCGCTGCTGCGCTCCGCGCGTACGGCGTACAACGCGGTGCATGCGTTGGGCGAGGGGTTTCCGCTGCTTGCCGACATCGTGCGCGGGCTGCGGTCGGATACGGCGCTGGAAACGGACATCAGCAGCAGCATCCTCTCCGAAGACGAGGTGAGCGACACGGCGAGCGCGGAGCTGTACCGCATCCGTACGGGCATCCGTGCGCTGAACGAGCGCATCCGCTCCCGCCTTTCGGAGGCGCTTGCGGGCGAGGAGGCAAAGTACCTGCGCGAGGGCATCGTCACCGTGCGCGACAACCGCTACGTCCTTCCCGTTCGCGCGGAGTACAAGGGGAAAGTTCGCGGCTTCGTGCACGACCGTTCCGCCAGCGGCGCGACCTTCTTCATCGAACCCGAGTACATTCTGGAAATGAACAACGAACTGCGCGAACTTGCCGCCGAAGAGCGGGAGGAGGTGGAGCGCATCCTTGCGCAGCTTTCCCGCCGCGTCGGCGCGCTGCGTGCGGAGCTGGAAGAGGACGTCGCGCGGCTCGTGCAGCTGGATATCGCCTTCGCCAAGGCGGAGTACGGGTATCGGAACGGCTGCTCCCGCCCGCAGCTTTCAAAACAGGGCGAGATCGCCATTGTAAAGGGGCGGCACCCGCTGCTCGACCGCAGGACGGCAGTGCCCGTTTCGCTCTCGCTCGGCAAGACCTGCCGCTTCCTGCTCGTTTCGGGCCCGAATACGGGCGGCAAGACGGTCACCCTCAAAATGTGCGGGTTGTTCTGCCTGATGGCGGCGTGCGGGCTGTTCGTCCCCGCCGCGGAAGGGACGGTGCTCTCCGTCTTTTCGCAGGTGTTCTGCGACATCGGCGACGCGCAGTCCATCGAGGAGAGCCTTTCCACCTTTTCATCGCACATCAAAAACGTCATTTCCATTACCGACCGCGCCGACGAGGGCAGTCTTGTGCTCATCGACGAGCTCGGCGGCGGCACCGATCCCGAAGAGGGGCAGGCGATCGCCAAGGCGGTGCTCGCGTACCTTCTGCGCCGCGGCTGCCGCGGCATCGTCACCACGCACTATACGGCGCTCAAAGAGTTCGCCTACGCCGAAGAGGGCATCGAAAATGCGAGCATGGAGTTCGACATGAACACCCTGCAGCCGCTGTATCGGCTTAAACCCGGCGTGCCCGGCAGCAGCAACGCCATCGCCATTTCGCGGCGGCTGGGGCTTGCCGAAAGCATTTTGCAGGACGCGGTCGCCAACCTGTCCGAGGGCGGCAGAAAGTTTGAAAACGTGCTCCGCGCCGCCGAACAGAGCCGCATCGAGGCGGACGAGGCGAAGGCGCAGGCGGAAAAACTGCGCCGCGAATGGGAGCAGAAGCGTGCCGAAGCGGAGAACGAGCGCAGCCGTCTGGCGGCGGAGCGCGAAAAACTTGCGCGCACCGCGCGCGCGGAGACCCGCCGCGCCGTCAACGAGCGCGCCGCCCGCGCCGAGGAACTGCTCGAAGAGATCGAGCGGCTTGCCAGACTGAGCGAACCCACGCAGGCGGATCTCATCCGCGCCCGCACCCTGAAAAACAGGCTCGCCGATACCGCTTACGCACTGGAGGCGGAGGAGGAGCAGCCCGCCGTGCGCAGGCCCGTCGATCCTGCGGCGGTGCAGGCGGGCGACGACGTGTTCGTGCCCGCCATGGGCAGCGAGGGGAAGGTGCTCTCCGTCAACCGCCGCAAGGGCGAGGCGGAAGTGCAGTGCGGCGGCGTGCATCTGAACGTAAAACTTGCGGTGCTTCAGACGGCACAAAGGCGCGCGGAAAAGTCGAAGGGGCAGGCGCGGCAAAACAATGTGCAGGTCGTCCGCCGCGTCGCCCCCGCGGCGGAGGCAAAGACGGAGCTGAACGTCATCGGCTGCACCGTTTCAGAGGCGGTGCAGGAGGTGGACGCTTTCCTCGACCGCGCCGCCCTTGCGGGGCTTGAAGAGGTGCGCATCATCCACGGCATGGGCACGGGCAGGCTGCGCGAGGGTATCCGCAGCCACCTGCGCGGGCACGCGCACGTCGCGTCTTTCCGCGGCGGCGTCTACGGCGAAGGGGAGGGCGGCGTCACCGTCGTTACCGTAAAGTAAGCGGCGGGGCGACGTCACCGTAAAATAAGCGGCGGGGCGACGTCACTGTAAAATAAGTGATTGGGCGCCGTCACCGTAAAATAGTGCGGCAGAGCGCCGTCACTGTAAAATAAGCGGCGGCTCCCTTCTCTGAATGCAGCGGGCGGAGGTTCGGCTCAAAGGGGAGGGCGGCTTCGCTTACATATTTCCCTCTCTGTGCGAATAAAATACAGCGGAAAGTTCGGCTTTCCTGCAAAGTATTCGCGCAAAGAGGTACACTATGAAGAGAAGGACAAAACTCGCTGTTATCACCAACGTCTGCCTGGCGCTGCTGGTGCTGGCGGTCGCCGCCGTCTGCTTCCTGCCGGCGGGCATTCCCGCCGCGTCGCTTGCGGACAGGGTGTATTACAACGGGAACAGGGAGAGCTGCCGCATCTCGCTGATGTTCAACGTGTATTGGGGCGGCGAGTTCCTCGGCGGCATAATGGACGTGCTGGAGCAGTACGGCGTGCGCGCCACCTTCTTTATCGGCGGCTGCTGGGCGGACGACAACGCCGAACTTGTCAAAGAGATCGCGGACCGCGGGCACGAGCTGGGCAACCACGGGTATTTCCATAAGGATCAGAGCGCGCTTTCGTACGAGCAGAACGCGGAGGAGATCTCCTCCTGCGGCAAGCTCGTCGAAACGCTGACGGGGCAGGAAGTCACCCTCTTCGCCCCGCCTTCGGGCGCGTATGCCGAACAGACCGTGCGCGCCGCCGAGGACCTCGGTTACAGTGTTATAATGTGGTCGAAGGATACCATCGACTGGCGCGACCACGACGCGTCGCTCATCTACCGCCGCGCTACACAGAACGCGCAGGGCGGAGACCTCGTGCTGATGCATCCGACCGAAGCGACGCTCGAAGCGCTGCCGTCCGTGCTCGAACACTATGCGCGGATGGGGCTTTTGCAGAGCGTCGTATCCGCCAACATCGCGGAAGGCAGGGCGTAAGCCGCCTGCCCGCATGCAGCAAAACAAGAAACAAAAAACGGAGAAAAACAACATGAAAGCAACGGAACAGACTTACGGAAAAACATACCCGAGCGGGCTGCGGCTGGTCGTAAAGCGCATGGAAGGGCTTTTGTCGGTCAGCATGGGCGTGCTCGTCGGCACTGGCTCGTCCTTTGAGCGGGCGGAGGAGAACGGCATTTCGCACTTCCTCGAACACATGATGTTCAAAGGGACGAACAAGCGCACCGCCTTTGAAATTTCGGATGCGATGGACCGCATCGGCGCGCAGGTGAACGCGTTCACCTCCAAGGAGATCACCTGCTACTATGCCAAGGCGACTTCGGACCATGCGGGGGAGGCGTTCGGCATCCTTGCCGATTTCGTGCTCGACTCGGTGTTCCCGCAGGAGGAGATGGGGCGCGAGAAGGGGGTCGTGCTCGAAGAGATCGCCATGACCGAAGACACGCCCGACGAGCTGTGCCTCGACGTGCTTTCCGAAGCGTATTTCGGCACGGAAGGGTATGGGCGCACCATTCTCGGTCCTGCGGAAAACGTAAAAAACTTCACGCGCGACGACCTGTTCGGCTACGTCCGCGAACGTTACGCGCCCGAAAACCTTGTCATCTCTTTCGCGGGGAACATTACGGCGGAGGAGGCGGAAGCGCTGGTGCAAACGTATTTCGCGCCCCTGCTTGCGGCGCGGGCGCTCGCGCCGCGCGTGCGCTCGTATGCGGTGCGCGGCGGCAGCTTGTTCCGCACCAAAGATATTGAGCAAGCGCATATCGCCTTTGCCTACGGCGCGCCCGAACGGGACAGTTCGCTGTTCGATGCGGCGCAGGTCGCAAACATCGTGCTGGGCGGCGGAATGAGTTCGCGCCTGTTTCAGCGCGTGCGCGAACAGCTCGGGCTGGCGTATACCGTCTACTCCTATCTGACGGCGTACGAGGAGAGCGGCGTGCTCACGGTCTATGCGGGAGTGAACCCGAAAAACGTTGCCAGGGCGCAGCAGGCAGTGTTCGATACGATCAGAGAATTTGCGGCGGACAAGCCGACGGAGGCAGAGTTTGCGCGCGGCAAGGAACAGCTGAAATCGTCGCTCATCCTGGGGCAGGAGAGTACGGCGGCGCAGATGATCCAATACGGAAAGCGCATGCTCTTCAACGGCGAAGTGCTGGATTTCGAGGAGCGGATCGCGCGCATCGACGCGCTCACAAGGGAGGATGTTTCCGAGGCAATCGCAGCGTGCTTCAAGGGCGGCGTGCGTGCTGCGGCGCTCGTCGGCAAGGTAAAGGCGCCCTTGCAGTTTTAAACATGGAACAGAAAAAAGGAAAGCCTTACCCCCATTCTTATTTGCGAAGATCGGAAAAATCAACAAAAATAAAGTACTATGTGTGACAGAATCGTGGGCTTTCCGCCCGAATACACGGCGAAGAGCCGCGTGCTCATCCTCGGCAGCTTTCCGTCGGTGGCGAGCAGAAAGCAGAGCTTTTATTACGGGAACAAACAGAACAGGTTCTGGAAAATGCTGTTCGGATTTTTCGGGGAGCCGCTGCGGGAAGGCGTGGAGGAAAAGCGCGCGTTCCTGCGCGCGCACGGTGTGGCGCTGTGGGATGTCGTCGCGTCCTGCGAGATCGTCGGTTCCTCCGACGCAACGATAAAAAATTATGACGCGGCGGATATCCCCGCGCTGCTTGCCTGCACCGCCGTCCGCTGTATCCTTTTGAACGGCGCGGCGGCGTACAAAATTTTTTACGAGCGGTACGCGGGGATCGGCGTGCCGTATCGGCGCATGCCTTCCACCAGCCCCGCCAATCCGCGGTACAGCGAAGCGGTGTGGCATGCCGCGCTCGCCGAAGCGTTTGCGGAGGAGTCCGCGCGCGGGTAGGGCAGCCTTGCCTGCGCCGCAGGGCGCGGGGCGTTTTTTTCGTCCCGCCCTCTTTTTAATTTATTGCAAAACAAACTATCGGAGGAAAGACGGATGATGACCTATGAGCAGCTGTTAGCGGCGCTTGCGGAGAAAAAAGACGAAACGTACAGGCAGTTCAACGAGCGCATCGTGAACGTGCCTGCGGGCACGAGCATCGGCGTGCGCACGCCTCTTTTGCGCGCGTTCGGCAAGGAGCTTGTAAAGGGCGAAGGGTTTGACCTTGACGCGCTGCTCGCTTTCCCGAACGATGTGTTTGAAGTGCGCCTTTTAAAGTGTTTTGCCGTCGGGTATAAAAAGATGCCCTTTGCCGAAAAGGTGCGCTATATCGAAGCGTGCCTGCCCGTCATCGACGGCTGGGCGGTGTGCGATCTGTTCTGTTCGACGCTTAAAGAGATCGCAAAACACCGCGAAGAATTTTTGCCGCACATCGAAGCGTACATAGCGCTCGGCACAGAATTTTCACAGCGGTTCGGGTACATCCTGCTGCTCGGCTGTTATATGGCGGAGGAATACCTTCCGCGCATCTTTACCCTTCTCGAGCGGGCGCATACGCAGTACTATTATACGCATATGGGTGCGGCGTGGCTCATCGCGGAAGTGCTGGTCAAATTCTACGAGCGCGGCGTTTCCTTCCTGCAAACGACGGCGCTGGACGCAAAGACGGTCAACAAAGCCATCCAGAAGGCGCGCGAAAGCTACCGCCTCACCGACGAACAAAAAAATTTTTTAAAACTTTTGAAAAAGTAGTGAAATCGCAAAAGAGTTATGGTACAATAGTATTTGAACCTTGTGCCGCTGTGCGCGGTACGTATGCGGCGGAACGGGCGCAGGCGGGCGCGCGGCTGCCGCTGCGGCAGTGCGCGGGGCGAAGGAAGAGCAACTTGCAGGGAGAGTTATGGACATTCTGAAAAAACTGACGGAGGAATTCCCTTCCGTCCGCGCCGACAGGGCGCAGAACATCGTGAACCTCATTGACGACGGGAACACCATTCCCTTTATCGCACGCTACCGCAAGGAGATGACGGGCGGCATCGACGACCAGCTCCTGCGCGAGTTCAACGATCGGCTCATCTATCTCCGCAACCTTGAAAAGCGGAAGGAAGAAGTCGCCGCCGCGATCGAAGAACAGGGGAAAATGACGGACGAGATCCGCGCCGCGCTCGACGCGGCCGCCACCCTCACCGAGGTGGAAGATATTTACCGCCCGTACAAACAGAAGAAAAAGACGCGCGCGGGCGTCGCCATCGAACGCGGCCTGCAGCCGCTGGCAGACTTTTTGCTCGCGCAGGATAAAAATGCGGACGTGTACGCCGAAGCGGCGAAATACGTCGACGAAGAAAAGGGCGTCATGACCGCGGACGACGCGCTCGCGGGGGCGAAAGACATCATCGCCGAGATCGTCTCCGACGATGCGAACGTGCGCAAAAAGCTGCGCAATCTCTTCCTGAAGAACGGCGAGATGGTCACCCGCCTCGTCGATGCGGAAAAAGAAGGCGCCAAAACGTACGAGATGTACGCCGACTACAGCGAACCCGTCGGCGAGATCAAAAGCCACCGCGTGCTCGCCGTCAACCGCGGCGAAAAAGAGGGCTTCCTCAAAGTCAAAGTGGCGGTCAACGAAGATATTGCCAAGCGCATCGCGGGCGCGGGCTACATAAAGGACGGCGGTGAAAGCACCCGCCTCGTGCGCGAGGCGGTGGACGACGGCTGCACGCGCCTCCTGTTCCCCTCCGTCGAGCGCGAGATCCGCGCGACGCTCACCGAAGTTGCGAGCGAGCAGGCGATCAAAATGTTCGAAGTGAACCTGCGTCCGCTCCTCATGCAGCCGCCGATCAAAGATAAGATCACCCTCGGGCTGGACCCCGCTTACCGTACCGGCTGTAAGATCGCCGTTGTGGACGGCACGGGCAAAGTGCTGGATAAAACGGTCGTCTATCCCACCCCGGGCCCCAAGCAGGACGAGGAAGGCGCGAAGAAAAAGCTCAAAGAACTCATCGCAAAATACGGCGTCGAGATCGTGTCCATCGGCAACGGCACCGCGTCCAAGGAGAGCGAGATCTTTGTCGCGGGGCTCATCAAGGAGATCAAGGAGGAGACGGGCAGGGAAGTCGCCTATGCGGTCGTATCCGAAGCGGGCGCGTCCGTATATTCCGCAAGCCCGCTCGCGGCAGAGGAGTTCCCCGACTTCGACGTCGCCGAGCGCAGCGCCGTTTCCATTGCGCGCAGGCTGCAGGACCCGCTGTCCGAGCTCATCAAGATCGACCCCAAGTCCATCGGCGTGGGGCAGTATCAGCATGACATGGATAAAAAGCGGCTCGATTTTGTGCTCGCAGGCGTGCTCGAAGACTGCGTGAACAGCGTCGGCGTGGACGCGAACACCGCAAGCGTCTCCCTCCTGCGCTATGTGGCGGGGCTGAATGCGGGCGTGGCGAAGAACATCGTCGCCTACCGCGAGCAGAACGGCAAATTCACCGACCGCAAACAGATCCTGAAAGTGCCGAAGCTGGGTGAAAAGGCGTTCACCCAGTGCGCGGGCTTTTTGCGCATCACGGACGGCGACAACATTTTGGACAATACGGCAGTGCACCCCGAATCGTATGACGCTGCGGAAAAACTGCTGAAGCTGTTCGGGTATACCGACGAGGACGTGCGGGCGAACAGGATCGCCGATCTGCCCAAAAAGGTGAAGGAATACGGCGAAGCGCGCGCCGCCGAAGAGGTCGGGCTGGACGTCCCGACGCTCAAAGACGTCGTTGCCGAACTTATCAAGCCGGGGCGCGATGTCCGCGATTCGCTGCCCAAGCCCGTTTTGCGCAGCGATGTGATGGACATCAACGACCTGATGCCGGGCATGGAGCTGGTCGGCACGGTGCGCAACGTCGTCGATTTCGGCGCGTTCGTCGACATCGGCGTGCATCAGGACGGGCTCGTGCATCTCTCCGAGATCACCGACCGCTATGTGCGGCATCCTTCCGATGTGCTTGAAGTGGGGCAGCGCGTGACCGTCTGGGTCAAGGAAGTGGACGTCAAAAAGAACCGCATCGCCCTCACGATGAAAAAGCCGCGCGCCAAGGCGCAGTAAGCGGACGGCGTTCGCTTTGCGGGCGCGGCTGTTCGGTTGCCTGCCCGTGCTTTTTGCGGAAGAAGCGGAAAATTTTTGCGTAGGTATTGACTTTTTCGGTCGTTTCCCTTAAAATAGATTGCAGAACGCAGGAGGAAAATATCGGTATGTTTGAAAAAGTGCGCGAAATGCTCGCGAAGCAGCTGAACATCAAGCCTGAGGTCATCAAACCCGAAAGCGATGTTGTGAAGGACTTGGGGGCGGATTCGCTGGACGTGGTGGAGCTGCTCATTTCCCTGGAGGATAATTACGGCGTGTCCATTCCCGAAGACGACGTTGTCAACGTCAAAACGGTGCAGGACATCGTGAATATGCTCGAAGGGCTGCAAAAGTAAAAGCAAAGTGCGCGGCGGATCGCCGCGCACTTTTTTATGGAGGGGATATGGAAAAGAACGTTGCAAAGATCGTTGTCGGCGTGGTCGCGGGGTTGGCGGCGGTCGTGCTGCTCCTCGCCTGGGTCGGGCTGATCCTGAACTATGCCACGCTCGATATCGGCACGGACATTGTTTCGGGGGAGCGTCCGTCGGAGGTGGCGGCATTTTCGCAGTGGATGTCGCTCGCGCTGTTTTTGCTGCTCATCCCGTTCATGGCGGGGTGCGTGCTGAGCGCGGTGTCGCGCAGGTCTTCGGTGCGCATCGTAACATTGGCGGCGGGGGCGCTGCTCTTCGTGCTCTGCGCGGTGGGCATGGACGTCGTGCTGGGGCTTGCCTTTGACGCGGAAGGGGAACTTTCTTCCTCCGCTTTTACGGCGGCGACGGCGTATTGCGCCACGCTCGCGCAGGTGCTGGTGCCCGTTGTGCTGCTCAGCGCGGGCGTTACGGCGCTGCTCGTGCTCGAAGGGAGACGTAAACGGCGGGAGGCGAACGCTGCGGCGGTCATGTCCGCGCCGTATGCGGGGTATACGGAACAGAACGGAGGGGCGCAGGTATGAAAAAGTGCGGCTTTTTGAGTTGTATGCTGCTTCTCCTCTGCCTGCTGTTTTCCCTTACAGGGTGCGTTGGCTATTATATGGATGAAGACAGCCTGCAAACGGAGATCAATCAATTTGATAGTTTAGGGTATTCTTCGGTCAGCGGCGGTTTTTCGTTGCTGCTTTCGGGAACGGCGATAAAAATCGAATACGACGTCGTCGGGTTGAACAGTGCGGGCGAGGAACTCTGGCGCGAGACCAAATCGACGTCGGGCCCGTATACCGCGGAAGATTCGCCGCTTACGCTGAGCGTATATTGCAGTGAAGTAAGTTTGTCGACGAGCTCCGTGCGGGTCGAAAACATCCGCGTGACGGGGCAGGGGGAATACTGGCTGATCGCGCTGTTTGCGGGGCTGGCGGCGGCGGGGCTCGGCGCGGCGCTGATCGTCTTTGCGGTGCGCGGCAGAAGGAACAAAACGGCATAGCCGCAGGCAAAACGTACGCGGGCGGGGCATGCTCTCCGCCCGTGTCTCCGTGCCTTTTGCAGGGCGCAAACTTTTTTGATTTTTTTGGAAAAAGAGCCGAAAACGGCTTGCCAAGCCCCTTTATTTATGCTATAATCATCTAGCAATTTCGGAAACGGCCTCATGGTCAAGCGGTTAAGACGTCGCCCTCTCACGGCGAAAACCGGGGTTCGAGTCCCCGTGGGGCTACCAAAAGACAGGCACAGGACAAACGTCCTGTGCCTGTCTTTTGGTATTCTTACAGAATCGAACCACGCCCGCACGAAAAGCTGAAAAGGATAGGGCGTTGTATCGGGCGTCGGTTCGTGTTCGAGCAGAGCGAAGAACTTTGCGCCGTAAGGCGCAAGCCCCCCGTGGGGCAAAAGCCTGTTCCTTTTTTTGGTAGCCTTATGCGAGAACCACGCCCGCACGAAAAGTTGAAAAGGATAGGGCGTTGTATCGGGCGTCGGTTCGTGTTCGAGCGGAGCGAAGAACTTTGCGC
>JAGHJS010000059.1 GCA_017886545.1 Clostridia bacterium | reverse complement strand
TCGATTTGCGACAGAATAGTGTCGGCAATCTTGCCGAGCATTAACGCCTGCATAAGATTGTTAATTGCCTTTTGATTTTCCGCGATAAGGTTTTCAAGCCGTTTTATCTCGGTGTCGTTCTGCTCTGCTTGGATAAGCAAATAGGTTTCAGCGGCTACCATATCTATAAATTCGTCGGTCAAAACGCCGTGTTCGCCCACTATGGCGGCGACGACCTCATCTTCGATAAACTGTTTGCGGACAGTCCGCTTTTTGCAAATGCCCTTATGCGCATATAATCGATATCCGCATCTTCGGGGCTGTCAAGTGCCGCATCGGCGTTCGCAGTGATCTTCGGCGCGATGCCTGTCAAAAGACCGGCCGCACAGCAAAGCACCATGATAGCCATCAGTAGCAAGCTGATCCACCTCTTTGCCTTTGCCATTTTCCACCTCTTTTTATGTATTATTCCGCCCCCATACCGCGCGCGTATGAGGGTAAGAATCCCAGAATATCGGTTTTCTGAACGGCATTTTAAAAATCGGTTTCCCGAAAAAGAACTATGACTATTTACTAAAAAACCGATTTTTGTATAATCAGTATAGCACCCCCCACATTTTGTCAATAGTTAATCGATAATTTATTTAAAATTTTTCAAAATTTGTTTCGTAACTTCATTTTGTCTGTTTTTTCAAAAAGCAGGCGAGGCGCCCGCAGATTTCTGCAGGCGCCTCGCCTCTTCCTCCCCCGAACGGGAAGAATGTTTACCGGAACTCTTCGTACTCTTTCAGGACCTTTGCCGAGATGCTCGGCGGGATCTTTTCGAACGCCTTTTCGAACATCGCGCGGGTGAGCGGGATGGGCGTTTTCGACTTCGCCGCCTGCAGCTGCTCGAGCGCGAGACGGCACGCCTCCTCTACGATGCCGCAGATGTCCGCGGCGGAATAGTACGCCTCGCGCACCGAAACGCGCCCGAGCGGCGTATCCTTTACGGTCAGCCGTTCGGTCATGTCCAGCACGTCCTCCGCGGTGACGCCGTCCAGCGCGATGCCTTCGAGCTTGCTCTCGATGATGGCGCGCTTGGCTTCGAGGTCGGGCGGGGTGACGTGGATGAGGTGCGAAAAGCGCTTGTAGCGCAGGTACGCGGGGTCGATGACGTCCGGGCGGTTGGTCGCGGCGATCATGATGCGCTTGGAGCCGTCTACGCCGAACCCGTTGATGCGCTGCAAAAGCTCGGTGGTGACCGCCGCCTTATAATCCTTCGTGTCCTGCGTGCGGCGGCTGAAGATGGATTCGCATTCGTCCACGAACAGGATCGCGCCGTCGGGGCAGGCGTCCAGCTCCTGAAAGATCTGCTTGACCGCCTGTTCGGACTCGCCTACATACGATTTGAAGATGTCCGCGGGCGTGACGATGAAGAGGGGCAGGTTCATCGCGTTCGCGATCGCCTCGGCGAACATCGTTTTGCCCGTGCCGGGCGCGCCGTACATGAGCATGCCCAGCCCCCCTTCAAGCTTGTAATATTTGAGGATATCGGGGTTCTGCGCCATGAACAGGAAGCTCATGACCAGCTTTTTCACGTTTTCCAGCCCCTTTACGTCGTCGAAGGTGGTATCGGGCACTTTCGCCTTCATCACCGAACCGTAGCTTGCGGCGACTTCGCTGAGCTGCTTGTACTGCTCCGCGTACTTTTTGCGCTCAGCATCCCCCGTGACCCGCTGCGAGAGGGTGCGCGCGACCTGCGCCGCGTGCGAATACTCGCCGCGCAGGCGGCTTTTTTCCTCGTCGCGCAGATCGTTCCTGTCCTTCCTGCCGCCGAGGATGCGGCGGATCTCCGCGATGCTCGCGGCGTACTCCTGCTCCAGCTTTTCGACGGAATCCGTCTTATCGTCCTTCGGCGCCCTGCCTATCCCTGCCATGTTTACTCCCCCGCTGCGTTACAGAATGTCGCTGATGTCGTCGGTGCCGCCGGCGGGTTTCGTACCCGCGGACGGTACGGAGGGCGCGCTGCCCGCGCCGCTCTCCTGCCCTGCCCCGCGCGCCTTCATCAGCTCCGCGATGAGCGCCTGCGCCTTGCTCGGACCTGCGGGGGCGGGCGTCGCCTTGCCCTGCGCGATCTTCTTCTCCTCCTGCTTCTTGCGCTTTTCGTCGCGCTTGTTCATCGTAAGGCGCATGCGCGTGCACGACGCGCGCAGCGATTCGGAGATGTCCTGCGCCATCTTCTGCTGGCCGAGGATGTTGTCGATGGCGACGTTCATCCTGTTCTGGTTGTTGCGGATGACGCGGCGCATGCGGCGCTTGCGCTTCCACCGCGCAAAGAAGCCGTACGACTGCTCCAGAGACCCCTCCTGCAGCGCCGTGTCGAAGTTGATCGCCGTGTCGATGAACGAGATCGCCTCGAAAATGCAGGACATGGCGACGTTGATGCCGTCCAGCATTTTGATGACGTCCTTCATTTCCAGCGCCACGTCGAGAAACGAGAGCAGCATCTGCGGGCGGAAATCCTCCTCGCCGTACGTCTCGATGAATTCGATGGTCTTTTCGGCAAGCCCCATGATCTTGCCGTCGTACTCCTGCATCTTCTGCTTGCGTTCGCGCTCCAGACGCAGCTTTTCCGCCTCCTGTCTGAGGTCGTTGTTCGGCCCGTGGACCTTTTCCGCGAGTTGTTTGGGCATGGTTTGCACCCTCCTTTCCCTTATTCTTTATTTTACATACTTTGCGAGCGCGGCGGCAAGCGCTTCGCGCTCGGCTTGGGCATTGTCTGCCCAGTCGTGCGCGTACACCCTGTGCAGCTTCCAGCCGCAGCGTTCGAATGTTTCGACGTAGCGCATGTTGTAGTCGAGGTAATTGTACTTTTTCCCGACGGGCAGCTCGCACCAGATGCCCAACTCCGCGCGGGAAAGATCTTCCGAAAGCACGGCGACGGGCATGCGCACCGACCCGTCCGTCACGCCGTAGTTGCACACGACGCGCTCGCGCGCCACCCCGCAGGAAACGGCGAACTCCGCCACGCTGCGCACAAACCCCGCAGGCGGCTGTTCGGAGACGAACTGCTCCCTGCCGCCCGCGGCAAAGCGCCGCGCCAAGGCGAGGTATTCGCGGATGTAGGCGACGTTTTCGCTCGTAATGTCCTCGGGCAGGACGGAGTGCACGACGGTGACGCTGCACTGCGCGCGCGTTACCGCGACGTTGAAGATGCACTTGCCGAGCTTATCGCGGTTGAGCTGCCCGAAGCTGTTGACGACCTTCCCCTCCGCCGTGCGCCCGTAGGTGAGCGAGAGGATGAGGTGCTCCGTCTCCTGCCCCTGCACCGTTTCGATGGTCTTGAAAAAGGCGAGCTTTTCGGGCACGTCTTTAAAGTTCGAGAGCGCGCGGGTGAGTTTTTGGTACAGCTCTCCGTCGGCGCGGACCAGCCTGCGGATGTGCTCCGTCTGCTCCTCGCCGAAGGCGACGACGCCAAACGAGGCGTGCAGCACGCCCTTCTCCTCGTCGTAGTACTTTGCAAAATGCGCGCGGAGGCAGGCGAGCACCTGCCGCGCCTCGGCGGCGTTCACTCCCATTTCGCACCTGCCTTCGGGAACGTACACGTCGGCAAAGCCCAGCCCCTCCGCAAGGGGCACGGGCGCGGGGAAGGTGCGGAGATAGGGATAGAACGCGCGCTGGGAAAAGGCGATGAGCGCCTCCGTTTTGCTGCGGTAATGGCAGACGAGCTCCTCCGCGCGGAACGCGCGGTTCCGCAGCGCGAGGGTGAGCGCGGACAGCTCTGGTTCGAGCACCGTTTCCGCCGTGCCGTCCTCGGCGACGATGCGCCGCTCGTACTTTGCCGTAAAGTGTTTGATGGGCGGCATCTGCCATTCGTCGCCGACGATGACGCACTGCTTCGCGCGGAAGAGCACGGGCAGCAGGTTGACGGGTTCGAGCTGGCTCGCCTCGTCGACGATCACGACGTCAAACGATTCGTATTCCGCGGGGCGGAAGAGCACGCTCGCCGTGGAGGGCGAGAGGAGGAAGCACTTTTTGAGCTTTACGATCTCCCGCGCGTATTTTTTGAAGAGGGAGCGCAGCGTGGCGGAAGGGTCGCGCTCGGCGGCGAGGAAGGCGAAGTCGGCGTCCTCCGCGTCGATGCGCGCCATGCACCTGCCCTCGATGCGCAGAGCGTTCGCATGCTCCGCCGCGCGTTCGGCGGCGGACAGTTTTTGCAGGTTGCGCGCGGCGGCGGCGCCCATGCCGTTGCGCAGCAGTCCCAGTTTTTTGCCGTACGCCGCGACCAGAAGGGCGCAGAAGGAGTGTTCGAACGCCCCTTCGAACCCGCAGGCGGGCGGTCCCTCCTCTTCGAAGGGGGCGAAAAAGGCGTGCAGCGGCAGCTTGTTCTTTTCGCCGCGCACGATCTCGCCGTAGCGCAATGCGCTAGCGAGCATCGAACGGTCGTCCGCCTCCTTTGCGTACAGCTTCAGGTCCGCAAGGGTCAGGAACGCCGTTTCCGTATACGCATTGCGGAAGAAGCGCGCCCCGAACGACTCCAGCCCGTCGCACAGCCGTTCGCATCCCCTTTTCAGCTCTTCGTCCGCCCCGCGCAGGCGGCGCGCACAGTCGACGTCTTCCGCCGCCGTATGCACGCGGAAGGCGGGCAGCGCGAACAGGACGTGCACCGCGAGCACCGAAACGGCGAATGCTTCGGCGTCGGCAAACCCCGCCGCGGGGATGGGGATGCCCGCGCGCAGGGCGTACGCGCCGCACGCCGAGGCGAGCGCCGCCTTGGCAAGCTCCGCGCGGCACGCCGCCGCCAGTTCGCCCAGCGTGTATTCGGCGGGGCAGCGCATGCACGCCGCGACCGCCGCCGCAGGCTCCTGCGCGCGCTCTGCCGCCGCGAGCATCTCCGCGACGGAGACCTTTTGTCCGGCGCTCGCCGCGAGCACGGAAAAGAGGGTCGCAAACTGCTCGCGCGAGGGGCGCCTGCGCAGGATGCGGAACATCTCCTCCGCGATCGTATCCGTTTCCGCCGCACATTCCTGCGCTGCGGCGTATTCGGCGGCGGCATCCGCCG
Source organism: Clostridia bacterium (assembly GCA_017886545.1). GTDB lineage: Bacteria > Bacillota > Clostridia > Christensenellales > Borkfalkiaceae > Borkfalkia. The sequence continues at coordinate 26,251 of JAGHJS010000059.1, read as the reverse complement.
TTTCGCGGAAGGAGGGCGCGGCGATAAAGCTCAGCGCCGCGAGCTTTTCATGGTATTTTTTGGCTTTGAAGTCCAGCGCCTTCGGCTTTGCCGCGTCCTTGCCGTACCTGGCGAACGCGGCCGCCGCGGCGGAGAGGAGCTCCCCTTCCCGCCCGATCGTCTGTTTTTCGAACAGCTTCTGCACGTTGTACAGGTGCGCCTTCCGCTCCTGTTCCCTGCCGCGGATGCGCGCGGCGCAGTCTGCGAGCGCGGCGAGCGCCTCTTCGGAGAGGAAAGCGCCGTCCGCCCCGTAAAAGAGGGAACGGTCGCGGCAGATCGCCGCAAGTTCGGCGCCCGTCAGGCATTCCGCCGCGCCGAACCCGCCCGCGGGCAGATACCGCGCCGCGGCGCCGTCCGATAATGCAAATTTGTTCTGCGCGTTCCCGCCGCGCACGGCGCGGTAGTCCTCCAGCGCCCGCCGCAGTGCCTCGCATTCGCGTTCCGCGCCCCGCGCCGCCAGCACGCACTGCGTCGCCGCGTCGTCCAGAACGGAGCGCATCGCGCCGTACACCTCGGCGAGCGGCAGAGCGTCCGCCCCTTCGCCGCACTCGGGCAGCAGGGCGAGGATGCCGCCGCGCACCCTTTCCGCCTCTTTGGCAAGAGCGGCTGCGGCGGTGAACGCCTCTTCGCCGTCCGACGCGGAGACGCCCGCCCACGGGCATTTGCGCAGCGCATGCGCGCCGCCGCCCGTCATCGCGGCAAAACAGCCGCCTGCTTCGCGCACGGCGGAGAGGAGCGCCGCGTAGTCGCCCTGCGAAAGCGCCGCCGCCTCTTCGGGCGAGGCAAAGGGCACGGCGGGCGCGGACGGGTCTTTGTAATACGCGTTCAGCGCGTCGTAATAGCTGCCGACGGCGCTGCTTTCGCCGAACATCTTTTCCGCATACCACGAAAGGTAGGTGAGCGCCTCGGTGCGCTCGTTGTTCGCCGCGTCGCGCGCGCGGTGCGCCGCGGCGTCCTGCGCATATTCGCGCCGCGCGGCGAGCAGGTCGCGCAGATCGCGCCTGACGGAGGCGGGGTTGACCTTCGCCGCCTGCGCCTCCGTTTCATAGTCCATGCGCAGCACGAACCTGCGCAGCGGCTGCGGGAGCTTGGCGTACACCTCCGCGAGCGCGGAGAGCTTTTTAGAGGAGAGCAGGATCTTTTTGTTTTCGGCAAGCAGCGCCGCTACCATATTCGCGATGGTCTGCGTCTTGCCCGTGCCGGGCGGACCCTTGATGATGAGCGATTCGCCGTTCACGACGCGGCGGATCATCTCCTCCTGCACGCTGTCGTGCGGGAGCACGAGGTCCGGCTCGAGCGCGCATTCCGCCGCGGGTTCGGGCGTGCTTTCGGTGAACACGCGGCGCACCAGCGGATGCGCGTACAGCTTTTCGCGGTTGCGGCGCAGGTCGTAGTACATGCACAGTTCGCCGTGGTTGTACTGCGCGATCGCGACGGTGTCCCGTTCGAAGGCGAACACCGTCCCTTCGCCGCCCGCCTGCCTGCAGCTTGCAACGTATTCTTCCACGCGCGCGAAATATTCTTCGCCCGTGCCGAGCGCCGCAAGCTCGAGCGGCTCATCGCCGCTGCCGTCCGGGCGCGGGAAGCCCGCCGCGACCTCCTCCCCCAGCACCTGCCGCAGCCGCAGCAGGAAACAGGGATTGACATACGCGTCGTCGTCGACGAATTCGATGCAGACGGGGCTGGTGCTCACCGAACGGATGAGGCGCACGGGGAAGATGAGCAGCGGCGAGAGCACGACGCGCGTCTCCTCCGCCGAACAGGGCACCTTCCAGCGCACCGCGCCCACGCTTAAAAAGAGCGGGTTGTTGCCCTTTAAGTTCAATTCTTTGTAGACGTTCTCGATAAACTGCGCCAGCTGCTTCGCGTCCTTCGACCCGTCCGCCGCGCGCCACTCGAAGTCGTTGATGTCCCTGCCGATGACCTGCTCGACCGCGAGCGCGCTGCCGCGCAGCACGGTGTTGCCCACCTTGCCGAGGCGCGCGGAGAGGACGCGCAGCGCATACGCCGCCGTATCGGCGTGCTGCGCGTGCGTGAGCAGGTACGTTTTTGCGGGATCCGCGTACAGGTCGACAAGCTTGTTGCGCGCGGCGTCGTCCGCGTGCAGCAGCTCCTCTATGAACGGTTCGAGATAGTTTTCCATAGCAATTCCTTTGTGCGGAAGGGGCGGCTCCCCTTTCCCTTGTGCGAAAGGCGTCTCCCCTTTTACAGAGGCAACGCCCACCTGTCATGCGGGGGGGCTCCCTGCCCTTTCTGCAAGGCGGGTTCCGCCCCTTATGCGAAGTCGATGGTATGCCAGACTTTGTCCGCGTCGCGCAGACAGTCTTTGGCGAAGGCGCGCGCGTCGCTTTCGCGCACCTGCACGAGGTAGCTCGGCGAGCCGACGCTCGAAAAGTACTTGCCGCCCGTGTTGACCAGCCATTCCGCCTTCCTGCCCTTGGTCACGCCCAGTTCCGTCCAATACCACTCCTTCCACGGCCCGTACATGACCGTGTGCTGAAAGGCGTGGTAGCACTCGTGGCAGACGGCGTCGACCGTCCAGGCATAGTCCTTTATGCAGTCGCGGCGGTACTGCACGCGCTTGCCGCCGTCGCAGCACAGCCCGCCCGCGCCCTTGGTCTCCAACTCGTCCAGGACCTCTACTTCGGGCACGAGGGGCACGCCCAGCGCGCGCATGATGAGTTTGGTCGCCTCGGTCAGCCGCGCGCTCTGCACGGCGGCGTCGAGCGTAGGCCACACGGAGGAATCCTCCCCCGCGAGGGTGCAGTAGCGCACGATCGCGCCGCAGGTCTCGAACACGGTCAGCCCGCTCTCCACGATCCTGCGGATGTTCTTCGGGTCGACGGCGCGGATATCGTCGTAATCGAAGGCGCGGCGGGTGTCATCCTCCGCGTCCTCCGAAAAGCTGCCCCAGCCCTCGTCGAGCAGCAGCCCCTGCGTGGGGAGCGCGGCGAGGTAGGGCGCGGCGAGCGGCGCGTTCTCCGCCGAATGCGCCTTCGCGGCGGAAATCCAGTCCTTGTGCTGCGCGAACGCCTGCACGGCGCGGTTCAGCCCGACAAAACCGAGGAAGGGCATGCCCTTCCGCACCTCTTCGCGCCCGCCTTCGCCGAGCATGCCGTTCTCTTCGAACAGCAGCGCCGTCTCCTCGAACAGCGGCATCGAAAGGTATACAAAGCTCACGTCCAGCGCGGAAAACCCGCTGTTTTTGCCCGCTTTAAGCGCCGCGTCGTACAAGCTCCGCCTGCCCGACGTATCCAACACGAACACCTTGCGCCCCGCCCTGCCCGCGCGCAGCGCCGCGCGGAATACGGCGTCCGTACTCTCGCGGCAGCGCTCCGCGCCGCACAGCAGAAGGTCTGCGCCCTTGCCCTCGCACAGCGAAAACACCGCTTCGATCTCCTCTTCGGTGCGTCCCGCAAAGACGGCAGCGCGCAGGGCGTACGCCTGCCCCGCCGCGTTTTTGCAGGCGAACAGCTCCGCTTCGTCCGCAAAGGGGGTGCACAGCACGATCACGCCCGCGGGCGCGCGTTCCTCGGCGGAACGCGCGGGGAAAAATTCGTACGCAGCATAGGGGTCGGAAAGGGAGCGCGCGTTCTCGGCAAAGAACGCCTCGGCGTCCTTTCCGTGCAGCTGCGCCGCCCTGTTTTCGGCAAAGGCGCGCACCTTATGTAGCTCCGCCGCCATCTCCTCGCCCGCGGAGGGGAACGCGGCGGCGCCGAACAGCGCCCGCCCGTCCTCGGCAAGCGCCTCCGCCGCCTTTTCCTTTCCGGCAAAGAGCGCGGCGACTTCGCGGCACTCCTCCTCGGAGGAGGTGGCGCTCTGCCAGTCGTAGGTGCGCACCCGCGCCGCCTCCGCCGCGGCGTCCGCCATGACGGCGTGCGCCCGCTCCGCGAACGCGCCCAGCCGCTCCAGAAGCTGCGCCGTGTTGCCGTACCCCTTTTGTTCGGCTTCGGGCTGCTTTTCCGCACAGTATGCCGCGAGGGCGGCATAGTCGTCCTCGTTGTACCCTTCGGTGAAATAGGCGAGCGCAAGCTCCTTCGCCTGCACGCGCCACAGCAGCGCCTCCGCGTTTTCGCGGTTGCGCTCGTTCAGCCAGCCCTGCGCGAGCAGGGCGCGCAGCGCCTGCGCCTGTTCGGCGAGCGCCTCTTTCTGCACGCTCGTATGGTAGATGGTATTTGCACGCTCCAGCGTTTGGGTGACCGTCTGCATGCCTTCCTCCCTGCCCGCCTGCGGGCGGCGCGCTGCCCTCTCCTCTTATTTATCGCCGTCCGAAAGGGGAATAACGGTCTGCCGCGCGCGCTGTTCCTCCTCGCGCTGCTGCGCCGCGCCCTGCGCCTTCTGCAACCGCGCGAGGCGCTCCTGCATGCGGCGCTCCGCCTCGGAATTCCCCTCTTTGCGCTGTTCGGGGATGCGGCTTTCGCGCTGTTTGCGCTGCTCTTCGCGCTCCATGTGCAGCTCTTCGCGGATGCCGCGCCAGGCGTCGCGCACCTCTTTGGTGAACCCGCCGTGCACCTTCACCATATCGAACACGGAGAGGATGTTGTTGACGACGCCCTTCATTTCGGCGCTGCTCATCCTGCCGAGCAACGCGCCGCACAGTTCGGCAAAGTCGATGTTTTCGGCGAGCATGCTCAGCATGGCGGGGTCGTTTTCGTACGCTAAAATTTTGTTGCTGAGCCGCCCGAACTCCTTGCTGCTCTTTTCGCGCAGGCGGCGCAGCGAATTGCGGTCTTCGATCTCGCCGCGAAGGTCCGAAAGCTCCGCGTCGAGGTCGGCGCGCTCCTCTTCGAGGTCGACGGACTGCTCGTCGCTCTCCTCGGCGCTCATTTCGCCGTTCGCGTACTTTACGACCAGCTCGTTCAGCTCGCCGTCGATCTGCTCCTGCCGTGCGCGCAGTTTCGCGCGCTCCTTTTCCAGCTGCTTTGTGCCGCACAGCTTTTCGGTGTCCTCTTCGAAGCGGCGTAGGGTGTCGCGGAAGATCTGGATCTTATCCACATACTTCAGCCCCTCGTGGATGGTGCCGATGCCGTACGGGTCGGTGAACCCGACCTTGGCGTCGATGTATTTTTCGTCCGCTATGTCTTTTTTGCGCTGCGGCGCCTCGTTCAGGCGGCTCCACTCCTCGGCACGGGCGAGCGCCTGCCGCAGGCTCTCCACCGCGTCCTCGTCGCAGGTGTAGTAGGCGAGCTTCTTCTGGTACGCGACGATGCCGTCCGTCACCTGCCCGGCAAGGTCGGCGGCGTTTTTGGTGGAATCGTCCCACGCGGCGTTCACCGCCTGTTCGATCTTATCCAACAGCTCGCAGCTTTCGCCGAACAGCTCGGCGAGCCTGTCGCCGATGTTCAGGCGCATCACCGCCTTCGTCCCCTTGCGGGTGACGTCTATGAATTTGCGCGTCTCTTCGCGGATATCCATCTTTTCCTCCTTTTTCTCCTCCTGCGGCACGCCCGCAAGGATGCGTTCGCGCTGTTCGGTATATTTGACGAGCTTCTGCGCCGCCTTCCGCTCCCCGAGTTTGAGCGCGAGGCGGATGAGCTCGCCGACGGCGCCATTCTCCTTCGCGCCGAAGCCCGTATTGACCGCGCGGATGACGAGCTGTTCTATATCCTCCACGATGCGCTCCGAAAGCGCCTGGCAGGCGTCGCTCGCGTAGCCGCGCGCGTCCAGTTCGGCAAACGCTTCGTCGAACGGCACGCCGTTCGCGCGCAGCGTTTTGCAGATCCGATCGAGTTTTCCGTTCATCCGTTCTCTCCTTCGCACACGGCGTTGATCAGCTTTTTCACCGCGTCCGCCCCGCCGCGCGCCGTGGTCTTGTACAGGTATACGTCGTCGTCGAGGAAGGTGTAGTCCATCCGTCCGCCGTCGTCGATGAGCCGTTTGACGAGCGCGAAGCGGTTCGCCTCCAGCGCCTTGCGGATCGCGCCCAGCCCGTACCTGCCGAAAAAGCGGTGCCCGCCGCTTTCGTTGAAAAAGTACAGGCAGAGGGAGGCGCCGTCCTCCGTTTCCGCGAGCACCTGCCCGATGCGCGCCCTGTTGCGCAGCGCGGTGAAAGTGCCGCCGTCTTCCGCCACGCCGCCGCCCCTGCCGCAGGCGATGATGCCCATGTACAGCCCGCGCTCCGCCATGCGGCAGGCGTCGAAGCGGTTGCCGACGGACATGCCGAACAGCCGTTTGAGCTCCTCGCCCGAAAGGCGGAAGATGCCGAACAGCGGCGCGCGCTGTTTGGCAAAACAGGAGTACAGCGTTTCGAACGCCTGCCTGTCCCGCCCGACGTGCATCGGCTCGACGCGCTCTGCGGCGGTGTCGATGCCGAGTTTCGCACGCACGCGCGAACGGTTGTACGCAAAGTTGAACTTATCCAGCGCCGTGAGCTCTTCGGGCGCAAACGCGAGCATGTTCAGCATCATTTCGGCGGCGCGTACGCGGATCTGCTTCCACTCGTACCGCCCGAGCACGCCCTCCTGCACCTTCAGCTCTGCGTCGCTGAAACAGACGGCGCTGTAATAGGCGTAGGCGATGCGGCAGCGCACCGCCTCGCTGCGGTTCTCCTCCACATAGTCCTTGTCGTAGTAGTACCCGAGGCGGGTGACGGCGAGCGGGTTGCCCAGCCGCGCCGATTCCCTGCACAGCTCCACCGCCTTATCCAGCCAGGTGCGCCCCTCCTGCCCGCGGCGGGCGTTGGTCAGCCACCTGTAATAGCTGCGCTCGGAGAGGGTGAACAGCTCCTCGTTCTCCCTTGTCACCGAAAAATCGGAAAAGGCGCTCATCAGCCCGTGTTTGCAATGCGGGCACGCCCAGCCGCCGTCGTACAGCTCCAGCGGCGTTTCCACCTTTTTATGACATTGCTGGCAGATCATTGCGTCACCTCCCCGCCGTCCGCGACGATGGAAAACTGCATCGTGAGCGGCTCCGCGCTGTAATTCCCGTCCGTGACGCGCACGGTCACGGTATACGTCCCCACATCCGAGGGCGCCGACCCGAGCAGTACGCCCCGTTCGTTCCTGTATTCGGACGCAAACGCGACGCCGCTTTTGCTGCATGCCGCGACGGGCGACTTGGGGGTACCGTCCCATACGAACTCCGCCGTACCGTCCTGCCACAAAAGGGTGACGGGCAGCGGCTCGATCGTATAGGTGCAGGTCTCGTTCGCCGCGATGGCGAAGTTTCTGCCCGTGATAAACAGCGCGGTCATCGTGTGCGTGCCCGCCTCCGCCGACGCGCCGTCGTAGCGCAGGTCGGCGAGCAACTCTTCGAGCAAGCTCCCCGAAAGCCCTTCCGCGCCGACGACTTCGATGCTCTTTGCCGTGCCGTCGTAGGTGAACGTGCGCTCTTCCTCCCAGATGAGCGTGACGCCGCGCTTTTCGATGGTATACCCATGCGTCTGCTCCGCGGCAAAGACGTAGTTCGCGCTCACGCCGCTTTCGGCGAGCCGCGCCTGCACGGTATACGTCCCCGCGTCGGTACCGCCGCTGCCGCCGACCGTATAGGTGAGCGCGCCGAGCACGGCATCTTCGTCCGCCGCCACGACGTTCCCGAGCGCTTCCGCCGACGGGCGCTGCGCTTCGCCGTTGTAAATGAAGGAACTGCCGCTCCAGCGCGAGACGGTGACCGTGCGCGGCAGGATGATATAGCCTTGCTCCGCGCTGCCTTCAATCGCGAAGTTGCTCTCCGCGCCGAGCGAGGCGGTCATCGTATATTCCCCTGCATCCGTCTGCGCGCCCGTGCAGGAAAGATCGTTCAGAAATTCCGTGAGCAGGCTGCCCGAAAGCCCCGCGCCGCCGACAACTTCGATGCCCTGCGCCGAACCGTTGTAGGTAAGTTCCGTCGACGTCTGCCAGACGAGCGAGGTGCCGCGCCGTTCGATGGTATACTCGTGCGTCTGTTCCGCAGCAAAGGCGTAGTTCGCCGTTTCGGGCAGCTGCGCCTGCACGGTATGCGCGCCCGCGTCCCTGCCGCCGCCCGCCGTGACCGTATAGCCGAGCAGCGCGAGCGTTTCCGCCTCCTCTCCCGCAACGATGTTCCCGAGCGCCGCCGCGTTCGGGTACTGCACGCTTCCGTCGTAGGTGAGCGTGCCGCTCTCCCAAACGGAGACCGTGATCTGCCGCTTCCCGATCGTAAAGGAGTGCTCGGCGTTTTTCAGGGTATAGTTCCCGTTTTCGACGGAGGCGTACGCGGTATAGTCGCCCGCGTCCGTTTCCCCGCCCGCTACGGTGAGGCTGAGCTCCCCGTCCTCTCCGACGCCCTGTGCCGTCGCCGTGGGAAGATGTTCCTCCCCGTCGTAGGTGAAGGACGCCGCGCCCCACTGCACTTCGGCTTCATACGGCTGTATGGTGAACGAGCGGGAGGCGTGCCCCGAAGCGATCGCGTATTTTTCCGCCGTGTCGCCCGTGAGCGTCAGGGTGATCGTGTAGTCGCCCGCGTCGCGCACGGAATCGCGGCTGAGCGAATAGGTCAGCTCGTCGCTGCCGACCGCCTGCCCCGCCGCCGCTTCGCACACGATGGCTTTGTCCGCCGCTCTGTATGTAAGGTCGGACGGGAGCGTCCAGGTAAATTCGAGCTGTTTTTTGGCGATCTCCAGCTCTGCGGATGCGGACGCCTCCGCCGTGAGCGAGGTGATCGTATCCGACGAGAGGGTGACCGTAACGCCGTACGTTCCGCTCTGCGAAGGCGTCGGCACGCCGAGCTCGCACACCTCGCCGCTGCCCGCGTCCCCGTCGGGCGACGTCCAGCTGAACGAAACGTCCATGCCCTCCACGGGCGAGCCGACCACCGCTCCGAGCGTGACTTTCGCGCCGTACACGACGGAGAAGCCGTTCTCCGACGAAATGCTTACGGACGCGGGTTCCAGCGCCCAGACGGGATAGACGGTGACGCGGTTCTCGCTTTCGCGAAGAACGGACGCAGCGTCGCTGAGCGGCAGACGGCTGCCGCCGCCCTCCGTGTACTCCCACGCGACGGTAAAGCCGTCGCGCGCGGGCAGTTCGTCCAGAAGGTCCTGCGCGGTGCTCGGCACGGCGTAGCGGTAGCCGAGCGTCTGCCCGCCGACGGAGGTCTGCTTGTAGCCCTCTGCCGTTTCGTACAGATCGTCGTTGTCCTCGCCGATATACACGGGGTACACCCGCTCGAACCCGACCGTGACCGAGGCGCTTTCGGTAAGCGTCTGCCCGAGCAGCGAGGCGAGCGAATCGTCGGCGGGGTCGCCGAGGATCCAGCCGCCGAACTCCGTATACCCCCAATGCAGGTCCTCGTCCGACGTCTTGTCGGCGTGCGCAAGGTACGGGTACTCCGCCTCGTACGCGCGCAGGTCGAAGGCCTCCCCCTCCCTGCCGTACCAGGTGGGCAGGATGTTCCCCTCCGCGACCGCGTACGACTCCACCGTGTAGGAGAAGGTGACGCAGATCTCGCCCTCCTCCAGCCCGAGGGGGCGGAAGCCGTTGGCGACGCGCAGCGCGTTTTCGGGCACGGCGGCGCTTTCGGCAAGTTCGTAGAACAGCACGCGCAGTTCGTCGATGTGCTCCCTGTCCGCATAGACGGTCAGGTCGTTCGCCACATACGAAAGGGCGCGCGTATTGTTGAGCACGAGGTCGCCGTCCCGCTCGAAGCGGACGACGGAGACGCCCTCCGCCGCGAACACGCCGCAGTCGAGCGCGCCGACGGGCTGCCCGTCAAAGCTCTCGGGCACGACGACCGTATCGCCGCTGCCTTCCAGCACGCCCGTCACCTCGTAATACCCTTCTTCCTCGTTGTACGTATAGGTCAGCGTGCGCAGCCCGCCGCCGAACCCCTGCCCGAAAAAGCCGTTGCCGAACAGGAACGCGGCATAAAAGCAGGTCGCCGCCAGAAGCAGCGCCGCAAACACCGCCGTGACGGCGCCGCGCGCGAACGCGCGCAGTTTTGCCGCGTACAGCGCGGCAAACAGCACCGCCGCGAGCACCAGCGCATGCACCGCGATCCAGGAGATCTCCGCCGCTTTCGTGATGACGGCAACGCCCGTCTCCATGTTCAGAAAGATCGTGAGCACGGTCATCGCAAGGGTGACGGCGAGATACAGCGCGACCCACAGCACCGAATAGCGGAAACGGAAATTCGAGAAGACGGCGCACAGCAAAAACAGCACGTCCGCCGCCAGAAGAATGGACGGGCCGACAAAATACACGCCCGCAAAACCGCCCGCGCCGAGCACCGCCAGCACAAAAACATCTGTAACGGCGGCAAGCGCCGCGCACGCGAGCAGGACGCCCTTGCGGCTTGCGATGCGCTTCGCCGTCAGCGAAGATCTGTATACACGTTCGCTCATACGTCCTCCTTACACATCCGCCTTGCGCGGCTTTGCGATGTACCCGTGCGCGCCGATCGCAAGTTTGTCAAAGACGTACCTGTCCTCGCCTAAGACGAAGAGCAGCACGTCCTCCTCTTCGAAGCAAAGTTTCGGCTTGCCCGCGTACTTCATGCGGACGAAGGGCGAAAACATGCCCGCGTACCGCCTGTACCGCTTTTTCGCGCCGTCGTATTCGCCGCCCGCCGCCTTCGCCGCGCCGCTGCAGAAGGCGCACAGCCTGCCGTGCATGCTCTCCTTGGAAAAGGTGCGGCCGCAGCAGTCGCATACCTGCGCCTCGCTCCGCTCGATCATCGTCATTTTGTCGCGCGCAAAGGCGAGGCGGGGCGTATATTTGCGCACGCCCTTATCGTCGGTGAACACCACTTCGGGGTACGGGCAGTCCTTGCATTTGTAAACGGGGTCGTCCTCCGTGCCGAGGTTCTCCGTCTGCGCGGCGCAAACGCAGCGCGAACAGCCTTCGCGCCGCGGGTTTTCGCTGCACGTCATGAAGCGAAGGTGCCTTGCGAATTCGCTGCAGCGCAGGATGTCGTCCGCGTCCGCATCCGTGATGCCGAGGTCCTCGCGCGACGGGTCGAGCATGACCGTGCGGCAGAACACTTCGCCGTCCTCGTCGGTATACGAACAGAACACGCCGTTGTTTTCGATGAGCGTGCCCGTTCCGCAGTTGGTGCAGAACAGGCTGAGACTGTCGTTCAGCCCGACCGTCGCGCGGAGCACGGGTTCGCCGCCCGCGTACACGTTATAGGAAGAATTGATCCAGCGCACGTGCGAGATGCCGAGCACCTTCACCTCCCTGCATTCGAGGCGCACGTTGTCGTGCGAAATGGTGCGCAGCAGCGCGTCCACCGTTTCGCAGTCCTTTTCGCCGCTGAAACAGACGCTTTGCGCGAAACCGTCCGCATTCTTTTTTCCATAGAGCAGCGTCTCCATCGCGGAGAGCACCGCGTCGATGGTCTCGGAGGAGTCCGCGTTGTCCGGCCTGGCGCCGCCGTCGCCCGAAGGGATGATCTCATACAGGTATTCGTCGATCTTTTTCGCCTCTTCTTTGCGCAGCGGAACGAGCTTCCTGCCCCGTTTGCGGAAGTACACCTTTGCGAGCACGGGCACCGCCGCGCCCGTGCCGCCCGAAAGCTCGCAGCGCACGGATACGCCGTAGATGTCCTCCAACCCGTCCTCGCGGCTGCCCTCGCGCACGCTCACGGCGGGCAGTTCGCGGAAAAAGCGCGCGGCGATGTTTTGCAGCGCGCGCAGGCACAGCTGTTTTTCCGCCTCGCCGACTTTGCGCACGTTCTGCTTGTATTCGATGAGCGAATAGCGCTTATGATAGCTTTCGGCGACGCGCTCGATGAGGTTGAGCCAGACGGCGGTGCCGTCGTCCTGCGCTTCGCCGCGCAGCGCGGCAAACCAGGACGCGCCTTCGCCGGTCATCGCCTGCTTCGCGCCGCCGCCTATGGCGGCGGTCCTGTCCTCGCCCGCGTATTCAAACGTGTAGGCGTCCGTCACGATCTCGCGCCCGTCCGCACGCCGCACGATGTCGGGCGGGACGCACCCGCCTTCGACGAGGCGGCAGATGCTGCGGAACGCCTCTTCGTACTCTTTGCCGATGATGATCTTTGCCATGCTCCCTTACCTGGACGGCTCCCCGTCGTTTTCGAGTATGTCCTTGATGTCCCTTACCTTGGCGGCCTCTTCGCGCAGGTTCTTGCAGAACCCGACGCCGCCGTCGTGCCTGAAATCCCATGCCGAACGGATATACGTTGCGAAGGTGCGCGCGAGCACGGGGCGGATCCTGCCGCGGCGGTGCGCCGCCGCACACACGGGGCAGTCCGCCTCCCACTTTTCGTCGAACCGGATGACGTGCGGGCGCGGCGAACAGGTCGCGTATTCGCAGACGGAACAGCTTGCGATCGCTTCCGCGCCGATGCCGATGCGGCATTTGGGGAGGCAGTCGCGCTCGGTGCAGAGTTCACACAGCTGCATGAGGTCGCTTTCGCTCGTATTTTTGTCCTCGCGGTATTTTTTCAGGGCGGCACAGCGTTCCGCCAGCCCCGTCTTTTCAAAATACCCGCAATGCGAAAGGGCGCAGATCTTGCGGCAGTACACTTCCCTGTCGCCGTATTCGCCGCTGTTGCACATCACGCCTTTGCTCCGTTCGTTGACGGACATGCAAAGGTATCCCTCTTCGGAAACGGAACGGGCGAACACCGAATCGCATGCGTCGCAGCGGAAGTCGTACACGCTGATCTCCTCCATGCGCGTTCCGTTCGGATCGTTTTCGCGGCAGCGCTCCGTTTCGGCGCAGTACAAATCGTTCCGCTTTTTGCGCAGTTCGTATTCTTCGAGGGAGTACAGGCGGACGTTCCCGCAGACGGGGCAGCGGACGGTGACCATGCGCTCGTTGTTGCTGCCCGCGATGATCGTCGCGTCGCCGCTGCTGCTGGACATCAGCCCGATGCGCAGGAAATAGAGCAGCACATACCCTTCGAGGCGGTGCATGTCCGCCAGCGAATAAATGCGCACGTTGTGCGTCTGCCCCAGGCGGAAGATGCGCCCGATGCGCTGATCCATCGCGAGGGGGTCGGGCGTGACCTGGAAATTGATGATGACGCTCGAATCCTGCAGGTTGACGCCCTCGGTAAACGCCGCGTCCTTGACGACGAGCACGGCGTCCTCCCGCGCGCGGAACTGTTCGACGGTGCCCGCCTTGTCGCTCGCGGTGCCGACCAGCAGCCGCGGCGCGAACTCCGCGTCCGCGCGCAGCGCCTGCTCGAACCGGTCCGCAAGGCATTCTTCCTTTTTCAGCTCGTAATCGAAGAACACGAGCACGCGCTCGCCGCGGTGGCGGCGCAGGATCTGTTTTGCGACTTCGTATTTGTGCGCAAACCCGTCGCCGTTCCCGTCGTATCGGTACGGCACGAGCCTGTATGCCGCGTCCGGCGGAAGCTCGCGCATCTGTTCCCAGTAGTACGCGCCCGAGCCGACTTTGGTGAATACGGGCGGCTTTGCCCCGACCGTGTTCACGATGCGGCTGCCGATCATCTCGGCGTATGCCTGCCGCAGCGTGCGGTTGCCGCGCACTTCGGCTATGTACTCCATGAGCGGCATCGTTTTGCCGTTCACCGCAACGGCATGCTCGCCGTAGAGGTCGGAAAGGTCGATGGTCAGCTCCTCGCCGTTCAGCCCCTTCGTCGCAAGCGGCGCGGGCGCCTCCTGCATGGGGAAAAAGAGGTAGCTGCGCAGCTCCTTCTTTTTGGTGAGGAAGTTGTGCGGCTGGCGGATCATGATGGAGCGCAGCACGCCGTTATGGTAAGCGCCCGCCACGCGCCTGAGCACGTCCGCACGGATCTGCGGCGCCCCGTCCAGGAATTCCTGCACGATGCGCGTGCGCTCGCTTTCGGGGCGGGAGGCGAAGTTCGTTTCGTGCGTCTTTTGCAGGTATTCGTCGAACGCCGCGCCGTGGCTCTGCGTCACTTCGGCGAGCTTCACCTTTTTGATGAACTCCATGACCGTCGCCGCGCCGCGGCAGACGTGCTGTTTGTAATACGCCTTCTCCTTGTTGTACTCCTCGCTGCGCTCCTTGTCCTCCTTTTCGTCGAAGTCGGAGGGATTGCCGCCCTTGCAGCGGATAAAGTACCAGAGGCGGAACATGTGTTCGAGGTTGCCCGAGTGCGGCGTCGCCGAAAGGAGCAGGCAGTAGGTCATGTTCGCCTTCTTTTTCGTCTCCATGAAGAGGGACAGAAGTTTCATCGCGCGCGCGTACTTCCCCTCCTCCGCGCAGAGGTGGTGCGCCTCGTCCACGACGATGACGTCGAAAAGCAGGCGCTTTGTCTCCTCCGGCCACTCCACGAAGTCCTCCGCGCGCACGATGACGGGGCGCACGGGGCGCAGGAAGCCGCCCGCGCGTTCGCATTCGATGCGCGAAATATCGATGTCCGCGCCCACCGCCTGCAAAACGCCGGCGCCCAGCCCGAACTGCTCTTCGAGCACGTCCACCCACGTCGCATACACCTGCTCGGGCACGACCAAAAGCAGCGAGCGCACTTTGTTGCGCACGGCAAGCTCGCTCAGCACGAGGCACGCCTCGTACGTTTTGCCGCTGCCGACCACGTCGGCAAGCAGCCCGAACCCGCGCAGTTCGCGCAGAAAGGCGAGCGCCGCCGCCTTCTGGTGTTCGAGGATCACGCCGTCGTTGAACCCCTGCTTCTCTTCGATGCCGTATCGGCTGCCCGCGCGCTTTTTGAGCGCGTAGGGGTCGATCTTGAGCATGGAAAAATCGTCGTAGCGGTCGAGCGCTTCGACGGCCCTGTTCATTTCGGCGATCTTTGCGTTGTACGGCTCTTTGACAGAGGAGAGCTGCGAACGCTGCTGCTCCCTGTCGAAGGCGTTTTCGCCTACTTCTATCCGGAAATTCTTTTCGCTCATATCTCCAGCCCTTTCAATCGTCCGCCTGCACGAAAAATTCGCGCATGCCTTCAAACCGAATTTCGATCTGCGAAGCGGGCACGACGTAGCGCATGCCCTCCCAGCCGCTCGGCCAGCGCGCGTACTCGATGACCGCCTGCCCTCTGTTTTCGCGCAGGTCGTTTATGATGTACGGGTACGCCCTGCCGTCGCCGTCCACGCGCACCCCCTCGCGGAAGTACAGCCGCGTGTTGTGCAGGCGCACCCGCCTGCCGTTGTGGTAAAAATAAATGGTCGCGCCGCCTTCGCCCGAAACGACTTTCAGCCCGATGACCTTTTCCGCGTTGCGCCGCCACGGGTGATTGTCCGTATTGCCGATGAGCAGGTACGTTTTGTTGTCCATCGTATAGTACTGCCTGCCCAGCCGCGGCGCGTACTTGCGCGCGGCGATGTCCTCTTCGGTGACGGCGGCGGCGTAGATCTGGTCGTTCTTCACGTCCTCCAGCACGGAGACCTGCCCGAAATTGGAAGAGGTGACGAATATGTTCCCGTCCTTTGCCAGCGGCGTTCCGCGGTTGACGAAGATGGAGAGGAACTTTTCGCGCGTGGCGTTGATGATGAACCACGTCGCGTACGAGAGCGCAATGACCGTCTGCAGGTCGTAATCCATCAGCGAGACGATCGCCCCGCCCACGGCGGGCGCGTAGGTGGAATCTTCAAAGGAGCGGATGGTGAACCCGTCCTCGTCGTCGCGGAAGTCGTCGAAGGTATAAAACGCGGCGGCGGGGAAGTGTTTTTTCACTTCGCGCTCGATGTATTCCTGCAGGGCGTACGTTTCGATCACCCCGCCCGAAAGGAAGACCTTTGTCACGCCCTCGTTGACGGGGCGCGCCAGCTCTTCCAGGATATAATCCGCGATGCGCTGCGCAACGCCTCCGTTTTCCGCCACGCCGACGCAGGCGCGGAACTCCCCGCGCGTCAGCCTGCGCTGGATGTAGAGGTCGCGGCTGACCGCGACGGGCACGCCGCCCGCAAACACGCTGCCCTCCCGCAGGGGCACGCTCAAAAGCATTTTCGCTTTTTTGATGTCCTTCAGAAAAAGGTACTGCTTGGAATGCAGCCCGCGCTCGCAGATGTGCCCTTCCGCCCCGTAGGAGGGCGTGCCCACCGTTTCGCGGCGGAGGATGCACCCTTCGATGTGCGCGGCGACGGCGTCGTCTATGTCGTTCCCGCCGATGTCGCAGGGCGCGTTGTGCCCGTCCGCACCGTCCACGACGAGGCGCCCGTTTTTCAGGAGGGTCGCCTTCATGACGGAAATATCTTCCTCGCCCATGTCGAACACGAGCATGCTCTCCCCTTTGGCGAGCATGCCGCGGCGGTAGGCGTACATGCTCAGCGCCTTGGTGGAACTGAGCACTTTGGCGGGCGCGGCGCCGAACGCCGCCTGTACCAGCCGCTCCAGTTCGCCCACATACACCTTGCCCGAACGGGAAGGATGCACCAGCGCAAGGCGCGGCGTTTTGCCGAACGTCAGCCCCGTGCGCGCCGAAAGCCGGGCGACGCGCGCATAGGTCATCGCCGCCGCATAGGCAAAAAAGCGTTCGCAGACCTGCTGCGGCGTTTCGCCCGCGAGAAAGGTCATGTCGTCCTTGACCATGCGGTCAAAGTCCTCCAGCATCCTGCGGCGGACGGGGAAATAAAATTTAGGGAAGTTGTTCCCCTTGTAATAGTACGCCCGGTTGCTGTCTCTCGTCTGCGTGTCGTACGACGGCAGGAGCAGGGAGAGCAGCGACTTTATTTTGACGACGTTGACGAAAGAATCGCCCTTCGCCCTGTCCACTTCGTCGCCGAACGCCCATTCCTTAGCAGCCTCGTTGTAATAGGCGATGGCAGGGAGCGCAACTTCCGTCAGCATCCCTTCTTTCATCAGTTTTCCGTACGAGATCCTTCCCTCGGCTTCATACGCGTACGCTATTTTGAGCGTATCGCTGCCCAGGTCCAGCCCGATGTTCAGCACGGTCTCCATCGCACCGTTTTCTCCGTGTATATATTCAGAGATATTATACCATACACCCTATAAAAACGCAATGATTCATTCCAAAAAGCAATAAATTTGTTGTTTCGGTTTTTTACCGCTTTTTCCCGCCCGCGCGCCCGTACGGGCGCGCGGAAAAACGGTGCGGCTCAACGCCGCACCGCTATCTCTCCTTTATATGCCGCCTTGAAGGGCGATCTGTTTCAGCGTTCCCAATACAATTCTGCCGAAAACCTCCCTGCTGCCGGAACGGAAAAATCGGCATAGGCGGAATCAGCTACCCGCACCGTACGGAACTCTGTTTTCGCCCCGTTGACACGCACCTCGCGGCACGCTTTCCCCGCAGGGAGCAGGATATGCGCGTTGATCCTTTCCGCGGGAGAAAAAACATCGTACCGCATCCCCTCGTCCGTGCGGATCCAGCGCACGTCCACATAGACGCCGCTGCTTTCATATCCCGTGATATAGCGAAGCTCCCTGTACGGAGTGACGGGAAAACGCGGCGAAAAATCGATCTCACGGTACAGGCAATCGGCATCTTCGACCCCCGCAAGCCCCTCATCGACTGCACTCAGCAAGGCGGCAGCCCCCCAGCCGCTCGGGCCTCCTCCCTGCGGCATGGAGTCTTTCGGCGAATAGAGAAAATAGATGTCCTTATCCCGCTCGAGCATCTCCGTAAACCGGGAAACGATGTCCCACCCGTACGATTCATACCCGTTGCGGAACGCGGCTTTTGCAAGTTCTCCCGCCGTAAACGGCGAAAGAGCCCCGTTCACATACTGCCCTGCAGAGTAACCCGCAAACTTCTCATAAGGAGGATCGATGCTGTACCACTCCGCAAACGCCTCTCCCGTTTTTCTGCGGCGCAAGTATTCCTCTATGATCTTGCGCGACTGCCGCACATCCGTTACGCCGCGGTTTATGTCATAGGTGTTGGAGAGGGACAGCCGTTCCGCCTCTTTTTCGTCCAGCCCCGCGTGCCCCAGGTGCCGCTGGTGGATAAAGAAATTTCCGTTCCATAAATAGCGGAACATATTTTCTCTCAGCCGCTCCGCACGGCTGCGCCACATCGCCGCCTTATCTCCGTCCCCCATCCGCTCCCTGATCTGCGCAAGGTCGAGCATGGCGCGGTATACGCCGGAGTTGTCCCCGTGCATGACCGACATCTTTTCATCGGCATGGATCCGTCTGTCTGTGACCGCCGCATACGCCGTAAAATCCCAGGTATCGATGGTAAAGGGGCGTTTGACCAGCCCGTGCGCGGCATCCCACCTCTTCGGCGACGAGGTGATATATTCAATACCGCGTTCCAATTTAGGCAGGACGCTCCGCAGCCAAGCCGCGTCGCCCGAGGCGCGGTAATACTGCATCGCGCCTTCCACGACAAGGTATTCGATATCCGCCTCCAGCTCCAGGCGGACAAGCGATAAATTATCCTCCGCGTATATCCGATAGCACGGCGGATCGACGAACGTCCAATGCCCGTCGTCGAGCTGCTTGATCAGCTCAAAATAATATCCCTCCTCCGTCTGCGTATCCAGAACGAACTGCAAAAAAGATCTGAGGTCATGCTCCCAATGTTTGAACGCCTTCATCTCGTGCACATGATCGCGGATCCAGTTTTTGTAGCATCCAAGCACCCTGCCGTCTATAAAGACCAGCCGCCTGTCGTCCTGTATGGCATTGTGCAGCCTGTGCAGAAATTCGCCGAGACGGCTGTCGTCCGTCGTCAGCATGCAGGGCAGCACCATTTCCTCATTGTTATATGTTCCGTTCTGTTTTCCGTCGGCAAACAGCGACGGAAGCCTGTGCCTGAATTCGATCATATCCGCCTCCGATAAAAACTTTTAAAAAAGCCCGAAAAAATTGCTCACAAAAACGACGGCAACCATGCCGCAGGCAATGCCTGCCATCTGCATTTTCGATAATGATTCACGAAAGAGCAGCCACCCCGCCAAAGTAGACAGGATGATATTCCCTCCGTTGAACAGCGGGAAAAAGACTGCGTTTGCCATTGCGCCCGACAGGTAAATGTTCAGGCGGTTATACACGCACCCCGCAACACCGCAGGCAAGCGTCAGGGCGCCCGCCGCAAGGACTCTTTTTTTTACGGGCAAGACGCCGCTCTCCGCAGCCGCGGTCCCGCCGTCCGACGGCTGTACCGCGCTTTGCTGTTCCGCTGCGGGCGTGCTTTCCGCTGCGGGTCGCCTGCGCCTTCCGAACAGCGCCGCCCCCGAGCCGAGTATCGCCAGCAACGCGATCACGACCGCCGAGGCGAAGATCATCATTTCATCCGTACGGGCGGCGTCCGCAGCCTGGTGGAAGCGAAAGATGATCCCCGTCAGCGCAGAAAACAAGAAGAAAAAGGCTGCATAGATCTTCCACTTCCAGGTAAGTTTCTGCTTTTGCTCTGTGCTTTCCCTCCGCGGGCGATAGGTGATCAGAAAGACGGCTGCGAGCATCAGCACGATGCCCGCGATCTGCCAGGGAGAGACTGCTTCCTTCCAATATACCGCGTTGAATACCGTCGTAAGGATAAAAGAAGAACTGCCGATAAGCGACGTAAAATGGATCGGCCCGTTTGCGAACGCCTGCATTTTGCAGAATAAAAACCCCGCAAGCACGATCCCGTACAGCGCCCCGTACAAAAAGGTATCGGAAGAGTATCCGTGCAGCCCGCCGTTAAAGGCAAGCAGCAGAACGATCCATACTGCCGCAACGCCGCCGTTGAAAGCAAACTCATTCACCCTGCACCGTTTGAGGATGGGCAGATGCAGCAGCATGTTGTTGGCGACCGCCGCCAGGACCGAAACAGCCAAAAAGAGATATAGCATAGTATCAGTATAGCTTTCCGACACTGACAAATCAATTCCCTATTGCGTCCTATTACTCCGATTTCATATCATTTTAATTTCTTTTTTCTGATGTATTGACTTTTTTACTTCGATTGTATAACATATAGATATGGCAACCATTTACCTGACGGAACATTTCCCCGAATTGAAACGGTCACGGTTTCTCTACCAGCTGACAAAGAACCGGAAACTGACCGACATACCGCACAGGCACGATTTTTATGAATTCGTATATATCCTGAACGGCATTGTAACGCACTGCATCGACGGAGAAAAATTTAGCATGCAGGCGAATGATTTTTGTCTGCTCGCCCCGCAGAACGAACATTACTTTCGCGAACAGACGCAGGACGCGGAAGTTTTTTCCCTGTCCGTAACACAGGAGAAATACGCGGCGGCGCGATCCCTGACGGAAACGGACGCACGGTGCGGCGCGATCCTCTGCGCTGACAGCGATTCCGTCGCGAAAGGCGCCGCCCAGCTTCCCTTTTTACCCGAGCGGGAACGCATGATCCGACTGAATCTTTTGTTCTGCCGCCTGTATCTGCTTGCCGCAGACACTGCTCCGACAAAAAACGAAACCGCCCCGCAGCTCCTGCAACGGGCTCTGCAGGAAGCCTGTAAACCGCAGAATATCGCAAACGGGGTCGCCGCCCTTACCGCCGTCACAGGGTATTCCCGCGCGCACCTGTGCCGCCTTACGAAACGCTGTTTCGGAAAAACGCCCTATCAGCTCATGCACGCCGCGCGCATGCGGATCATCCGAGAATCTCTTTTGACAACAGATAAGACGCTCGAAACCATTGCGGACGAAGTTGGTTACGCGTCTTTAAGCCAGTTTTACGCCGCCGTCAAAAATCACTTCGGCATATCGCCCGGCGAGATCCGCCGTAAAAATAAATATCCGCTTTAAACAGAACCATTCCCCGGGTAAAAACTTCCTGCCGAACAAGCGGCCTCACCCCGGCAAATACGCTCCTGCTGCAGCGCACGACGCAAATTCCTGCGCGAAAAATTCCGAATGAGCGCATTTTTTATTGACAAACCTGTTTGAAAATGGTATAGTAGTCAAGCGTGCGGGGGCGTAGCTCAGTTGGTTAGAGCGCATGCTTGACATGCATGAGGTCATAAGTTCGAGTCTTACCGTCCCCACCAATAGCCTTGCAGACTGTGTTAAAACGGCGATTTTATCACAGTTCGCAGGGCTTATTTTTTTGCTTTTGCGCGCCGCTTTAATGTAAACGAAGTGTAAAACGCCCCTCTTTTACGAAGTAAAAGCGCTGCGCACGCGGTCGGAGACGCTCGCAACATAGTGCTCCTGCGTGTCGGTGTAGGTGTCCTGCGTCATGCGAAGGCTTGCGTGCCCCATGAGGTACTGCTTGATCTTCGGCGGGATGCCCGCCTCTTCCAGACGCGTCGCATAAGTGTGCCGCAGGATATGCGGCGTGACCGTATAGCCGAGTTTGCCCGAGACACGCTGAAAGGCAAGCCGCACGGCGTTGTAGGTGATCGGGAACAGCCGCCCCTGCCGCGGCAGGGCGAGCAGCTCCGCGCACAGCTCGCGGGAGATCGGCACGGTGCGGTATGCCGCCCTGCTCTTCGGCGTTTGGATGAGGACGCTGCCGTCCTCGAGGTGGGCAATGTCCTTTGACACCGTGACGGTGAACCGCTCCGCGTCTATGTCGGCGGCGGTCAGGGCGAGCGCCTCGCCGATCCGCAAGCCCGTTGCAAGCAGCAGGCGGGCAAGCAAGCCGTGCGGCGTGCCGGCGATCGCCGCCATAAAGCGCTCCTGCCGTTCGGGCGTGAGCGCGCTGCGCTTTTGCGCCGTGTGCTGCACGATCTCCACGGCGAGCATGGGATTGCTTTTGATCTTGCCCGTCGCCAGTGCTTTGGCGAACACCTGCCCGAGATGCGTTTTGCAGACTTCCCGCGTGCGGGTCGCGCCCATGGCGTTGAAAAACCTCTGCAAGTCCTCTGCCGTGATCGCGTCGAGCCGCAGTTCCCCGAGCGCGGCGTTGATATGCTTTATAGAGCGTTGCAGTGATTCATAGCTGTGCGGCTTTAAGTTCGGCTTTTTGTACAGTTCCGCCCACTCCCCTATATACTCCCGCAAAAGCGGCGCGGGCGGCAGTTTCTTCTTTTTTACTCTTCTTTTCCGAATGGCACCTCCGTATTGTAAATAGTCACGAATTTTTTGCACTACCTCTGCGCGCGTTTTGCCGTAGAGGTATTTTTTGATCCCGTCGCGCACGGCGTAGCCCTGAAAGAGCCCGTCTTTGCGCGGCGTGGCGTTTATGGAAACGCCGGGTAAATCGATCAGCATTTGCATCTCCTTGTCAGGAGCAGCAGATGCACCGCTCACCTGTTCCGCCTTCACAGAAGGCACGCCCCCGCCGAGCTGCGCATTGTCGATCCACGCAAGCGCCGCGGCGAGGGCGTTTTTTATATTGCGCATTTCGCTTTCCGATACCTGCAACACAGCACCCCCTTGCAGTTGTTACAAGGGGCATTTTACTATGCGCGAAACGCGGATTTCAAGGGTACCTGCCACCATTTTGCGCGCGACAAATAAATGGCAGGTACCCTATGTTTTGCAGATTTTGCGTGGTACAATGGGAATACCAGCGGAGAACTACGGGCGCACTTTTGCGCCCGTTTCATCTTCCAGCCCGAGAAGGTAGTCTGTACTTACGTCGAAGAAAACAGCAAGCATGACTATATCATCTAAATTCGGTTCCGAATACCCGGTTTTCCAATTCGATAACTTTTGCTTGCTGATTCCTAACTCTTTACAGATTTCTATTTGTTTCTTTCCACTGTTAGCAAGTACCGTGCTAAATCTTTCAATAAATGCGCTCATTTCCACATCCTCAAAAATATTGTACCAAAAATTTGTACAAAACACTTGACGGTACAAAATTTTTGTACTACAATGTGGATAAGTCCAAATAATTTGGACGAAAAGGAGGGGTAAACCATGAACAAGGAGAGGCGGGAACGCCTGAAAAAGCAGCTGCAGCTGCTGAAGGAGATGCGGGAAGAGATCGAGGCGATCCGCGACGAGGAGCAGGAAGCGTATGACAACCTGCCCGAACCGTTGCAGGACAGCGAGCGGGGCGAACGGCTGGAGGAGAATATCGAGACGTTGAACAACATACTCGAAAACATAGAGCCGATCGCGGAAGAGCTGGACGAGCTTGCGGAGGCGTAACATGGAACAGACAAAAAGGCTGGGGAGCTTGCAGGAAGTCTGTGAACGGTTAGACGCGGCAGTCGCGGCGTTGGACGAACAGATCATCGTGCACGCATGGGACACGGCGTCCGCGAGCTTGCTTGCGGAGCTGGAAGCGGCGAAATACTGGCTTACGGACTACCGCAAGACGTTTGCCGCGTATGCGGCGGAGGTGCAGGCATGAAGAGGCAGCAACGGAAAGCCGCGCGAAACGCGGCACAGAATGCGGCGGCAATGCGGGAATGGGCGGCGCAGGAACGGGCGCAGGCAGAACAGGGCGTAGCTATCCGCTTTTCCGTGTTGGTGGGCGTATCTCCCGCCCCCACGGAGAAGGTGCGGCAGCTGCGTGAGAAGGAACGGCGCGCGGCGGAAGAGCGGGCACGGCAGCAGGCACAGCTGCGTTTTTCGGTCAAGGACGCACAGGCGGGCGTATGCCGCTTTGTGCGGCTGAAGAACCTGCAGACGGTAAGCCCGAACAGGCACACGGCATACAAACGCGCGGAGCGTTTGTGCGGGCTGCAGGTCGAAAACAAGCTGTACTACATAAAGGGCGGCGCGGTCAAGTACGTTTGGATCAACAAGCCCGGCAACAAGATCGAAGAGGTCTATGACGGCATCCCGAAGTGGGCGCCCGCGGCGCTTGCGGCGCAGTACGAGGCGGCACACGCCGCGGAGGTGCGGGATGAATAAATACGAGGTCGGCGTGTTGGGGAACGCGCGCCCGTGCCCCATGGCGGCGCGGCAGGTCGCGCGGGACAATCCCGTGTGGGTGCAGGCGGTCGCGGACATGGTCGCGGGCGGTGAGAAAATTAGCGCAGCTGCAGCAGATCTGCCGCAAAACTTCACCGCGGCAGGCGGTGAGAAAATGAGCGCTGCCCCGGCGTCAGAGCGGGAAAACGTCACCGCCCTGCCCGAGAGCGAACTGTTCGCGTACGGCATCGGGCAGAGCTGGATGTTCAGATTCCAGACGCGCAGGAGCGCCGCGCGGTTCAAATCCGCGGCATACAAGTACATACAGTACACCGTGCGCCGCTGCCGCATGCACAACCACACGCAATACTACAGCGTGGAGATGCTCGACACAGAGTGCGACAGCGTGAACACGGCGGAGCTGTCCGCGAACAGGCTGCACTATCTCATCAATTTTTATCTCGATCACGCCGTGACGGAAGGCGAGCGACAGGCGATCCCCCTGCCCGACTATATCGTGCGGGACTGGTACGAAAAGCAGCGGGAAAGCCGAGCGGCGGAAGCGCAGCGCGCGGCGCAGCTTTTGGCGGCGCACAAGGCGTATGCGGAGAAGGAGAAGCGGCTCAAGAAGGCGGAGAGCGAAGCGGGCGCGGCGGAGGCGTTCGGGCAGACCGCCCGCGCGGCGGCGTTGGAGCAGGAGACGCGCGAGCTGCGCGCCGCGTTGGCGCGGCTGCGCGCGGAGCTGGGCGTGACGGACGACGTGCTGCACCCCGTGCCGCGCTGTGCCATGTGCGGCGACCACGGCATTTTATCGAACGGGCGGCTGTGCCCGTGCGTAAAAGGGAACGAGGCGGCGATCCGCCGCTACTGGCGCCGCGAGCGCGGGGAGGAACACGCATGACGGCGAAGGCACTGACGCTTTGGGTCTGCAACGCGGACGGCGAAAGCGTGAAGATCGAGGGCATACGGATCGGGAACGACCTTGCGCACTTTGTGGACGCGCTGGACGTAGTGGCGAGCATGCTCGCCCCTTGGTGCGACTTCGACCTGCAGATCTGTTTCAACCCCGAAAACGACGAGGAGGAACGGGCATGATAAAACTGCGGATCGAGGCGCTGCCGGACGACGTGCAGGACATGCTCGTGCGGCTCACGGAGGCGGAGGCGCGCGGCGAACTGGAACTTGTGAGCGTTTCGCGGCAATACGCGAACACGCGCGACCCGCGCGACAAGCGGGTGCGGGTGTATACGGACATACGGCTTACGGGAGGCGGCGCATGCAGATAAAGAACGCGAAGGACAAGATCGACTATGCGATCCTCTCGGAGTACACGCAGAAGGAGTACCAGCCGGACGGGTCGCTGCTGTGCCTGAAGTATGTGGAAGAGGGCGAGGACGCAGTGACGCTGCGTAAAGGCTGCTACGGCAGTTATACGTTGGACGTATCGCGCAAGATCAGGCGGCTCGTGAAGTTTTTCAGCATCAAGCGGAACAGCGCGAACCGCTACTACCTCACGGCGTGCGAAGTCGGCGCGTATATGTACTGCGGGCAGTTCAACAGTATGTCTGACTGCAACGAGTGGCTGCGCGATAACTTCACGGTGCGGCTGGACACCATAGCAAAGCAGGCGCGCGGGAAGAGAGCCGCGGGGCGGTGAAAAAAGCCGCCGTTCAGGCTCGAAGCAGCGGGCAAAACCTCACCGCGGGGGGCGGTGAGAAAATGGCGCCCTGATCGGGAGATCGCCGCAAAAACATCACCGCAAAAGCGGTGAACCTGTACAAGCACACGCGCGGGCGCGCGTACAAACTAAAAAGCACCGAGCGTTGCGGGGATTTTTAGACCGCAGCGCTCGCTGTCGTTTCAGGGCAGTGAAAAACTTCACCGCCCGAGGGGAAAACATGAGTTTGCGCAAAGCACAGCTGAAGACGGGCGAACGCCGCCGCGGCACTGCGGCGTTTTCGGCGTGCAGCGCATCCCCCTGCCGCCCGCCATAGCGGCGCGGGCGCTGACAAAGACCATACAGGCCGCCGCATTAGCGGCGAGGCGTGAAAGCCGCGGGCGGGGTTTGATACCCCAAGCCTTTCCCCCGCCTGCGGCTGTATTCAGAAACGGCGGGGCAAAAATTTTTCGGATAGGAGAAACAGAAGCATGAGCAACAACACAAGGCGCACCGCGCACAAGGAGACGAACGGCTGGCAGGTGCTGGCGCTGTTCCTCGCGGCGGTGCTGGTGGTGGCGGCCGTCCTGATCGGCGTATTCACGGCGACGGGCGACATCAGATTCGGGCAGGACGAAGAGCAGGACAACACGGCGGCGATCGGCGGCGAGGACGGCGAGCTGGTCGGCGGCGGGTCGTATGCATTTCAGGACATGACGTTCGTGTCGGCGCGTTCGCTGACGACGGATATGTCGGGCGGGAGCTACACGGGCGAGAACGCGAGCGTCGTGCTCACGGCGACGGTGAAGCCGGAGAACGCGACGAACCAGCTCGTCGACTGGACGGTCGCGTGGATCGACGCCGAGGACGAATGGGCAGCCGGGTACAGCATCGCCCTTTCGGGCGGCGACGAGGACGCGAACTGGGACATCGCCTCGAGCGCCGTGCAGAGCTATGCGTGGGAGCTGTTCGATGCCGTGACCTATGTTGCCACGCCGACCTA
>JAGHJS010000058.1 GCA_017886545.1 Clostridia bacterium | reverse complement strand
CGTACATCTTTTTCAGCAGGTCCGTTTCGTTGAACCGCTTCGTGAACTCGTTGTAGTACCCGATCAGGTCCGTCCGCTCCTTCCACATCGGCTGTACGGGCACCACCGTCGACGGGTTATCCAGAAATTCCCCGAACGCGTACGCCAGGGACGTTTTGCCCGTTCCCGACATGCCCTGCAGGATCATGATATGCGACGTCAGCAGCCCCGCGATGAAGCGACGTATATCCGCCTCCGAATAGTACAGCTTCAGCCGCCCCGCCGCAAAGTTGCGGAACCGCTCGCACACCGTGCGCAGCGTGATATGCTCGTCGTACCCTTCCTTTTCGTACTTCATCCGTTCGCGGTCAATGCGCGTCAGCCCGTCGAAGCGGCTCGCGCCCTCTTCCGACGGCAGCTCTTCGCCCTCTTCCGCGCTCCTGCCGCCCTTCCCGACCGTATTCTGTACCACCGAGACCTGTACCGGCCCTTCCGCGTCCGCTGTGCTGCCCCCCGCGCGCTTTCTGCGCGAAACAAACAGCGAGATCAAAAGGATCGCCAGCAGAACGGGCAGCAGCAGTGCGAGCACGATGATAATGATCATCGTTTCCGAACGCACGAGGGGGATCGGCGTGCTGCCTTCGACGCCGAAATGCAGCCCGAGCGACACCGCGAGCAATACGCCCACGACGACGATGGCGATGATGAAGAACAGATACAGCTTTTTGGGCCTGTTCTTGTTTTTGTTCTGCGTCGTTTTCATTCGGTCCTACCGTCTTTTTCTCTGCTTTGCGGCGGTTCCTGCGCCGCGCCCGTCTCCGCGCTCTGCCCGTCGGCGTACGGCGGCTGCGCCGCCTGCGCGGCGTGCCAAGCCTCCTGCCCGGCTGCGGGAGCCGCCTGCTCCGTTCCCTGTTCCGTCGGCTGCGCCGCAGGGGGCGCGTCCGCCTGCTGCACGGCCGTCTGCTCGGGCGGCAGCGTTTCCGTCCCCTGCGCCGCCTGTTCGGGCGACGGCGTTTCCGTCCCCTGCGCCGCCTGTTCGGCAGGCGCGGACGGAACAGCCACGTTGCTCAGCGAAGAAAACACTTCCTTGCGGATGCGCTTTTTCGTTTTGCGCCACTCCTGTTTGAAGAACGCCCGGAACACCTCGTACTGGTGCTCGATCTCGCCGAACGTTTCGGGCGTGGTGAAATCGTCTTCGGCGGTGAACAGCCCGTGCTCTTTGCGCAGGGCGTTGTATTTTGCCATGGAGAGCGCCGCTTCGTCGCGCAGCTGCGCCGCCTGCGCGCTGCTTTCGGCGAGGGCGCGCCGCCCCGCTTCGTTCTCCGCGGCGGCACGGGTGAGCCGCTCTTCGTAGGCGGCGCTGCGCGCCGCCGCTTCCTCCTGCTGTACGGAAAGGCGCCTCTCATACTCCGCCTGCATCTGCGCAAGCTCCTCTTCACGGCGGGCGTTGAGCGCCTGCACGGCGCTCTCGTGCGCGGCGTTCAGCTCTTCCACGGCGCGCGCGTGCTCTTCGTTCAGCGCCGCGACCGCCTGTTCGTGCTCTTCGTTGATCGCGGCGATCTTCTGCCCGTACTCCTCGTGCAGGGCTTCGATCTCGCGTTCGTGCGCCGCGGTGAGTTCGGCGATCTCGCGCGCGTGCGATTCCCTGAGTTCGGCAAGTTCGCGCGCATGCGCCGCCGCCTGTTCGGCAAAGGCGCGTTCGCTTGCCGCCAGTTTTTCGGTCAGGGCAGCAATCTCCTCCGCCTGACGCTTTGTTTCGGCGGAGAGCCGTTCGATCTCCGCCCGTGCGAGCCGCAGCTGCGCGGAATCCTGTTCGAGCGCGCGGTTGCGCTGTTCGAGCAGGAGCATGTACTCTTCGGGGCTGCACCCCTCGTCGCGGATGCGCTTGCGCAGTTTTTCGAGCAGTTCGAGGTGACGCTGCTCTTCCAGTTCCCTTCGGCGCGCTTCCTCCGCGCGGTAACGCTCCTTTAATACTTCCTCCAGCCCCATGCCGTGCTCGTAGGTGAGGAAGGAAACGAGCGAAATGCTCTCGGCAAATTCGTCCGCAACTTCGTCGCTGAACGGGTTCAGCGTCTTTACGACGCGCTCGGCGGTGTAGCCGTCCTTGTCGTACGCGGTGATGTAATAGTACAGCTGCATCGCGCCGCGGAAATGCTTGTTCATTTTCAGGACGTTCGTTTCCGTCACCGGCGGTTTGAGCTTGGGCGACTTGGAGACGAACTCCATCAGCGGCGTGGAGAGGTACAGCAGCACGCCTTTCAGCATGTCGCTGATGCGGCCGATCTTCTCCTTTTCGGGATTGTTTTCGGTCAGGAACGGGTCGTTCAGCAGCCGTTCGTCAAGTTTGAATTCAACCGCCGTCCTGCGGCCGTCCGCATCCGCCGTTTTGCGCATGCGCAGGCTGCCGTTATAGGTGGTGACAAGCTCCATGATCTTGTCGTAACGGAAGGTGATGAAGTCGCGCAAGTAGCACAAAAGCATGTACAGGAAGCGGTTTTCGTATACGGCGTAATCGCTGAGCCGCTCCACAGTGTACAGCTGGTCGGGGATGATGTCCTCCCCCTTCTGCTCTTTGGTGATCAGGTTGCTGTGCCGCGCAAGGTGCTCCACCGATTCGCGCGAAACGTTTTTCACCTTTTCGATGGGAACGACTTCGCCGTTGGAGCGGATGAACTGCCGCTCCTCCTCGATCGCCTTGCCGATGTGTTCCAGCCCCTGCTCGATCGCCTCGATCCAGTCCTCTTCGATATGGCAGATGACCCGCACGACTTCGACCGTATCGCCGTCCGCGTCGGCGCGCGCAAGGACCCTGCGCACTTTGGCGCAGGCGCGGTCCTCGAGCGTATTCTTTCTGTAATCGGCGAATGCACGATAGATCGTATCCAACCGGCCCATACCTGCGATGCTCCTTCCCTGCCTTTACGCGTTGAGTTTGAGGCGCTGGACGACTGCCTTGCACTGCGGCATCCCGTCCTCCCCGAACAGTTCATCCATATAGCTGCAGAACCGGTCCGCCTGGTTCCGTATGTACACCGGGTTCTGCATCCCCAGTTTGCGCATCACTTTCTTCGCCAGAATGTCGTCCAGCGCTTCCAGCTCCTCGCCTCCGCACCCGATCACGATCGGTACATACGTCCGGATCTGCTTCATGATGCGGT
>JAGHJS010000006.1 GCA_017886545.1 Clostridia bacterium | reverse complement strand
TTCATACACGAACGAAGACAACATATCTCGGTAACGCACCATATTCGCGATGGTTACGTTGACTATACGCTCCTTTTGCTCCTCTTTCGGCTCCGCTATCTGCGGGGCCTTTTTGCTTTGCTCCATGTGATTACCTCCGAAAAATTTATTGTACATTCTGTACATTTTTGATTATATTGTACAAACTGTACATTGTCAAGTGTTTTTGTACAATTTGTACTATAATTCTTTTAAGGTGCAAAGATGAAATTCTCTGAACGCTTAAAAGAATTACGCCGTGAACGCGGGATCACGCAAAAGGTTGTTGCCGATCATCTCGGGCTTACTGTCAAAGCATATTGTTTTTATGAGCTTGGGCAACGGGAACCGTCGCTCGGCACTCTAATAAAACTTTGCGATTTTTTTGACGTTTCAGCCGATTACCTTATAGGTCGTTCCGATAGCTACTGATTTGCGCATTGATGATTTCCTCCGCGCTCTCTCCGTATAGGCTCGACAGGATCAATACTTGCTCGATGCCTATTTTTCTATGCCCTTCTTCGTACTTTGCAACGGCATTTGCCGATATGCCCAACGCCGCCGCAACTTCTTTGCGGCTTTTTTTATTTTGCTCCCGCATTTCCCGCAACGTCATTTTGCCTTTGCTCCTCTTTCGGCTCCGTTATCTGCGGGGCCATTTTATTTGTCTGCTCCATATAATTACCTCCCGTTTGAAACATTTTGTGTCTTTATTATATGAAACGAATTGTGTCATGTCAAGTGTTTTGAAACATTTTGTGTTAAAATTCCACTATGAGCACGTGGAATGAAAAACTGAAAGCAGCCCGAATGGAAAAAGGATTGTCACAACAAGCTGTTGCCGACCGTTTAGGCGTAACCCGTGGCTGCTATGCTAACTATGAACAAGGAACCCGCGAACCAACGATCGCTCTGCTTCGTGAAATCTGCTTAATCCTTGATCTTTCCGCAGACTATTTAATCGGACTTACGGACACGTATTGATTCTAACTGTGCCTTAATAACTTCTTCGGCGCTTTCCCCGTAAAGTTCTGCCAGCCGTAATACCTGCCAAAGCTCGATTGAACGCAACCCGCATTCATAATTTGATACTGCCTGTACACTGACCTGTAACGCCGCCGCAACTTCTTTGCGACTTTTTTTATTTTGCTCACGTAGTTCCCGCAGCGTCATTTCTCCTTGGCTCCTCTTTCGGCTCCGCTACATGCGGGGTCGTTTTGTTTGTTTGCTCCATGGTTCCCTCCGAATTATATATTTGATTTGGTCAAAATTGCACTAATGGCACTTTTTTACAATATAATAGCGCCACCTTTGGCACTTTGTCAAGTGTTTTTCGAAAAAAATTGCATTAAATACACTTTTTTCTATAATAGAAGGTGGAGGTGCTGCATATGGATATCCAATTATGGAAAAAAAGAAAAAAAGAACTACATTTAACCCACGATCAACTTGCTGAACTTTCAGGCATTTCAAGGCGAACGATTGCCCGAATTTTTTCCGGAAAGCCTGATTGCCCAAGTCCAACCCTCAATACAATTGATGCAATAGAAAAAGCCCTCGGCTTGTCTGATACGAATTGGACTGCCGAGGACTATGAAAACGGTGTTGTAGATAATGTGTTGATTCGGATCACCGCAGCAGAAAGCCAGTGGCTTACCTACCGTGAAGATATTTTACGATACGGAGGACAAAAGGATTACGAAGCGGTTTGTGTAATGATCGAAGGACTGATCGATAAACGCATGAAAGAAAAGAACATAAAGCCGATCACAGGGGATTAAATTTTTACGAAATTATAACTTTTTATATAACCTCATTTATGATACATGTACCGAGGGTACAAACTTCGGAATACATTTATCAGAGGTGTTATATGAATACCAAAGAAGCTTTGTCGGAATTGTTGCAAAAAATTGAGAACTTAGAGCACCATCTTTCATCGTCAACAGAAGAAAAAACAGAAAGTAGGCTTTTGAGATTCACCAACGAGGAGATACTCAAAATGCCAAAAACCTTCAAACGAGAATTTCGCATTCGCGGCGGATACGCACATATCCGTAAGCGCAGTGATGACCGATACAACGAAAGCTATGAGATTCGCTACCGCAAAAACGGATACAATATATCCGCATCAGGAAGAACAATCGAAATCGCAAAAGCCAACTTTTTAGAAAAGCTGAAAGTAGCAGAATCACAAAAAGCGGTCCTGACCGCAGAGCAGGCAAAGGCTTCCAACGTTGTTCCTTCTTCCTTCTCTGCTTTTGCTGAATACTACTTTGAAAATTTCTACAAAAGAAAAGTTTCGTCCGGCACCTATCAAAGGAATTTAGCGCGATATAAAAAACATATCAAACCCTACTTCGGCGAAACAAAACTCAATAAGATCCTTCCGCTCACCTGCCAAACATTCATCGACGGATTCATTCTCTGTAAAAAATATAAGACCGCAACAGAGATACGATCTTTACTTAACGGAATTTTTGATATGGCGAAGCGGCATGGACTAATCAAGCAAAACCCTCTTGATATTGTACTGAATGTGCAATACGAAAAGGAACACGGAAAACGCCTCACTAAGCCTGAAATCGAAAAGCTACTCTCCGAAACGGCCGGTACCCCGTTCCAAAAAATGTTTGCCGTCGTCCTCTATACAGGATTAC
This sequence comes from Clostridia bacterium, assembly GCA_017886545.1. GTDB lineage: Bacteria > Bacillota > Clostridia > Christensenellales > Borkfalkiaceae > Borkfalkia. The sequence continues at coordinate 7,819 of JAGHJS010000006.1, read as the reverse complement.
GCCCGAACGAATACAAAACCGCACGCATTGATGGAAATTTTATTGTTTCGGTCAACAGCAAGCAGAAAGACAGAAAGGTGCATTACAAAAAAATCCCGATTGCTCCGCAACTCAAAGACTATCTGAATGGCGTTTCTTCCCTGCATATCTACAGTACGAAAAGCATGACGACACGGCTAAAAAAAATTTTGCCTAATCACAAGCTGTATGACCTTAGAACCACTTTCTATTCTAATTGCCATGAATGCAACATTGTAGAAATAGCAATCAAACTGTTTATGGGGCACTCTCTCGGAGCGCTCGGAGACAGCTATACCGATCTTTCAGATGATTTTCTTATAAAAGAGGGACAAAAATTTAAGTTCTGACTTAGATTACCCCCAAATACCCCCGCATTTTTCTTTTTTTACTAATAAAAATATGATGTATCTCATCTAAAAAAAGAAAAATAACAGATTTTTTATCATAATACGAAATAAAAAACAACTCTTAATGGGTTCGATTCCCGTCTCCCGCTCCAAAAAAACAGTTCCGAATGTATATGTTTCGGAGCTGTTTTTCTTTCCCCCTCCCCCCCGATACGGCATTTGCCTTCGGGCTTTTTATTTTACAAGCCGCCCGCGCTGTGTGCGCGGGCGGCTTGCATGGAAAAGCGCGCTCCGCAAAACGGAGCGCGCCTTGTTTTTTATTGTCTGTTATGCGCCGATGCTCGTCAGATCGCTGTAACGGTCTTCATAGTACGTGACGCAGTTCTCTTCCAGCGCGGTGAGCAGTTCGTTCTGCTTTTCGCTGGTGTACGAAGAGGTGACGGAGGACTTCATCGACTGGTAGAAGTAGTACGAGAACGTCCCCTCGGTGTTACGGTCGCCATATACAAAGCCGTCTTCATACACGAGCCCGCCGTCGTCATAGGTGAAGGTCACATAGATGATGTGCCAGCCGTAGTCGGTGGCGACCACGCAATATGCGCCCCTGCCGTAGTCGCTGCTTTCGTTCAGGATCAGCTTCTGCGCGGCGTACTCAAATTCCGCCACATAGCCGCTGTTCTCCTCCTTCGTTTCTACAGAATAGCCGAAGTAGGTGTTCAGCCCCGCCGTGTCCGTCGTGTACGCGAACATCAGCTCGTTCACCGCCGAAAGCGCTTTGTACGAAACGTTGTCCTTCACAAGGTAATTCGCGGAGTTGCTGCCGCTCCCCAGATCCACCTTGCCTTCGTAGTAGATCGCAAACTCGTAATTTTTGTTTTTAATATTGTCTGCCGAAACGGAGGGCGTATAAAAACTGGCGGATGCTTCTTTGACCGTGCTCGTCACGGAAGCCCCGGAATTGCCGCCGTTGACGACAAAGTCGATATACCCTTCAAACTCGGCGATAAAGGCGTCGATATCCAGCTCGTTGGGCGTGAGCTTGTACGTCTTGTCCGTCTCGTTATATTCTACCGTGCCGTTGTACGGGTACAGCCCTGCGTAACGGTCGATGCCGCTCTCCGATTTGGTCAGGCTGTCCTCAAAGAAGAGGTAGTCGCTGTTCGAACCGTTGTTATAATACGTCAGCGACGAGCTGCTCGCGTCGAAGCTGTAATCTTCGGCGCCGTTGAACCAGCTGTCGCGTTGGTCGGTCGCCGTGATATGCTTGTAGAGCGCCGCGCGCGCCGTATAGTATTCCGCCGATTCGGTCCCGTACTGCGCCTGCAATTCAGAGAGAGCGTACTCCTGATTGGTGTTGAACGGCAGCAGGATGTTGTAGACGAACCCGTACGTCTTGTTTTCGGGAGAATAGACGATAAACGAGGTATCCGAAACGCTGTCCATCGTAGTCGTGAAGCCCGAAGCGGAACTGACCTGCTGAGACGCGACCAATTCGTCGTAAGCGTCCGTAAGAAGCCTGTCTTCGATCTCGTTGGACATCGTGAGGCTGACCGTGGACATGAATTTTGTGATGACGAGCTGTTCCAGCTGCGTTTTCAGTTCCACGTCGTAATAGGAAAGCAATGTAGGATCGTCCAACGCCTCGCCGTCCTCGATGAGGTTGTTGGCGCGCAGGCTGCTGATAAAGCGCGCATACGCCGTACGGCGCGTGGAGCGGGTAGACCCGTCGATCGTTTCATAAGCGCCGCAGTTTTCCGCTTCGTTCAGCCCCGTATACACTCCGTAGTCAAGAGAGGAAACATTCCCGCCCTGCATCGGATAATAATAATCCGCAAGCGTGTTCATGCCCGTCGGCGTCGTGCGGTCATCGCTCGTTTCGTCCGTCGAATCGTCGTTGATGAGCGTCTGTTCATATGAATCGATGGCGCTGTTGATCGAGCTCTGCACGAGATAATGCGCGTAGGTGATCTCCGCGTCCGTCAGGAAGTAGGAATACCCCGCGATGGCGGCCTCGTCCCCTTCTTTCCCTTCGATCGCGGCGAGATAGTCGGTGACGCTGAGAGAGCCGTCCATATGATAGCCGTCGCCGGTGTCATCCTGTACATACCCCGCGTTTGTCGCGCTCATTTCAAAGCCGTCGATGTAATCGCTGTCAACATAGAGCTTCCCGACGCTCAGGTAATAGAGCGTTGCGAACTGCGAGATGATCTTGCGGTCGGCGAGGGCTGTGATGAGCAGCTCGAACGTCTGCCCGTAGGTGTAGCCCGAATTGACGTAGTTGCTGCCGTAACTCAGGAAGTAAGTAACGAGGTCGCGCTTATAGATCTCATCAGTGGAGACCAGCGCGGTCAGGTTGTTCTTCACGTCTTCGGAAAGGGCGTTACCGTCGCCGAGAGCGGCAAACGCCGCATCCAGGTCATCCGTTTTTTCCGCCACATTGACTTCCGCCACGACCTGCGCCATATCGCGCTCGTTGTTCGGGGTCACAAGGTCACAGCCTGCGAACGCGCCGAACGAAAAGGCGACCAGGAGCAACGCGCTTATAATGAGTATGAGTTTTTTCTTCATAGATTCTCCGCGTTCCTTTTAGAATAGCACATAGTTTATTATACCCTATCCGACGGGGAAAAGCAATCGTATTTTCATGAAAAACATGTTAAAATACTGAAATTTTCCGCAAGATTCAGCCCGCGCGCATATTTTCCGCCGTGCGGAGGAATTTGGTCATCTCCAGCATGACGGCACGCGCGTCCTTTCCCGCGCCGAACGCGAGCGAAGGGGTACGGCTCATCTCCAGCCGCACGGCGGGGAACCTGTCGAGCGCCGCCGCGAGGCGCTTATCCGCCAGGGCGTTGACGGAGGGCAGCTCGATCTCCCCGCCCTTTGCGCTCACGGCGATCCTGCGCACGTTGAACTTTGCAGCGAACGCTTTGAGTACGGCGATGACGAGCAGGTTCAGCACTTCCTGCGGGAGTTTGCCGTACGTCTCTTCCAGCGAATTGCACACGCGCTTGTAGTCGTCGACGGAGCGGATCTCGGCGATCTGCTTGTAGCAGTCCAGCCGCGACGCGCTCGCCTCGATGTACGAATCGGGGATGTACGCGTCCGCGCGGATGTCGAGTTCGGCGACCGTCTGTTCCTCGCCCGTCAGCTCCTCTTTGAGGAGTTTGGAATACAGCTCGTAGCCGACCCTGTCCATATGCCCGTGCTGCTGCCGCCCGAGCACGTTGCCCGCGCCGCGAATCTCCAGATCGCGCGCGGCGATCTTGAACCCGGAGCCGAGCTCCGTAAACTCCATGATCGCTTTCAGGCGTTCGACCGCCGTCTGCGTCATCACCTTTTCGGGCTTATACGTAAAATACGCATGCGCGAGCACCGAGCCGCGCCCCACCCTGCCGCGCAGCTGATACAGCTGCGAAATGCCGAGGCGGTCCGCGTCGATGACGATGAGCGTGTTCGCGCGGGGCAGGTCGATGCCGTTTTCGATGATGGTCGTAGAGACGAGGATGTTCGTTTTCCCCTCGTAAAAGCCGAGGATGCCGTTTTCGAGCGCCTCCTTCTCCATCCTGCCGTGCGCCACGCACAGCTTGCCTTCGGGCACGATCTGGCGGATCTTGGCGGCGAAGGTGTGCAGGCTTTCGACGCGGTTGTACAGGATAAAGACCTGCCCGCCGCGCGCAAGTTCGCGCACGCAGGCGTCGCGGATGAGCGTTTCCGTCTCCTCCACCACATACGTCTGTACGGGCAGCCTGCTCGCGGGCGCCGTTTCGATGGTCGAGATGTCGCGGATGCCCGCAAGCGACATGTGCAGGGTGCGCGGGATGGGCGTCGCCGTCATGGTGAGGCAGTCCACGTCCCGCTTGATGTTTTTGAGCGATTCTTTATGCTCCACGCCGAAGCGCTGTTCCTCGTCCAGCACGAGCAGCCCGAGGTCGCGGAACTTCACGTCTTTGGACAGGAGCCTGTGCGTGCCGACGATCAGATCGATCTCCCCCTTTGCAAGCGACGCGAGGATCTGTTCCTGCTCGTGCGGGGTGCGGAAGCGGCTGAGCTGTTCCACCTTTACGCCGAAAGGCGCAAAGCGCGCCTTCGCGTTCTCGTAATGCTGGCGGCACAGAACGGTGTTCGGGCATAAGAGCGCCGCCTGCTTGCCGTTGAGGATGGCAAGGTACGCCGCGCGGAAGGCGACTTCTGTCTTGCCGTAGCCGACGTCGCCGCACAAAAGGCGGTCCATGACCTTGCCCGAACACATATCCGCCTTGATCTCGGCGGCGGAAGAGAGCTGGTCGGGCGTCTCCTCGTACGGGAAGGCGGCTTCGAACTCCTCCATCTGCTCGGGGAAGGGCATGCACGCGAATCCGTTTTTCTGCGCGCGCTCGGCATACAGCTTTTTGAGGTCGAACGCCATCTCTTTGAGGGACGCCTTGACGCGGCTCTTGACCTTTTCGAACTCCGCGCCGCCCAGCTTGCTCAGCGCGGGCGTCTCCCCGCCCATGTAGCGGGAGAGGATGTCCATCTGTTCGACGGGAACGTACAGCACGTCGCCGCCCCTGTATTCGAGGGCGACGTACTCCTTTGTGCCGTCCGTCGTGCTGATCTTGCGCGTGCCCGTGATCCTGCCCACGCCGTGCGTTTCGTGCACGGCGTAGTCGCCCACTTCGGGGGAGGTGAACAGGTCGTTCCTGCGCCTGCGGATGCGCTTTTTCACCGCGGACTTGACATACAGGTCGCCCGTGCCGACGATGGCGACCTTCTGTTCGTGCAGGATGACGCCGCGCTCCAATTCCTCTGAAAGGACGGCGATGCCCTTCAGCTTTTCGAGTACGGGCGGGCAGTCCGAAAAGGGCAGCCCCTCGTCCGAGAGCATATCTTTCATGCGCTGCGCGCGCGCCTGCGTGCCGCACCAGAGCATGACGCGATAGCCGCCCGTCATCCAGTTTTTGAGGTCTGTGACCAGCGAAGGGAAGCTGTTGAGGTACCTGCCGCAGGGCGTGGCGTGCAGGTTGTAGACGCGCAGCGGGTCGAAGATGCGCAGCGCGGAGGCGAACGCCTGCATCGCGCATACGCGGCGACCGCCGAAGAGCGCGAAAAATTCTTCCTTTCCGAGCAGCTGCCGCTTGCAGAAGGAGAAGGCTTCCCCGCCCTTGCGGAGCGAAGCAAAGCGCTCCTCATGTTCGCGCGCGAGCGCGTCCACGCGGTCGATGAGCGGCTTACACTCGTCGAAGATGTAGACGCAGTCGCCGAAAAAGGTGCTAAAATCCGTCTTGTGCCGCAACAGCGGCAGCAGGTACGCCGCGCCCGCGAACGCCTCGCCCCCGTCGAGGCGTGCCGAAAGCTCGCCCGCAATGGTCTGCGCACGCTCGTAGGCGGCGACGTCGCGGAAGGAGGAAAGCTCGCCGAACAGCGCGTCCTTCACCTTCCCGATCTCGTCCGCGTCGATGCGCACGTCCGTGGCGGCGGGGAATTCCACGGAGGAGACGAGCGGCAGGCGCTCGCCCGTGACGAAGTTGTACGGCTTGATCTTTTCCACCGTGTCGCCGAAAAAGTCGACGCGCACGGGATTCTCCGCGCCGACGGGGAAAATATCGAGGATGTCGCCGCGCAGGGCGAACATGCCGGGCGACTCCACTTCGCTCACCCGTGAATACCCCAGCCCCACCAGCAGGCGCGGGAGGGCGGTGAAGTCCATCTCCTCCCCCTCGCGCAGCACAACAGCGGGCACGTCGTCGGGGAAGATCTGCAGAAGGCTCTCCACGTCCGCAACGACGAGCCGCGTCCCCTTGCGCACTTTGCGCAGGGCGGTGAGCCTGCGGAACAGCGCGTCTTTGGAGACCGCCTCTTTGTACAGCAACACCTCGTCCTTGGCGCACAGGAGCGCCACGTCCTCGCCCGCAAACGCGCCGATCTCCGCAGCCACGCGCGCCGCGTTCGGGGCGGTATCGGTGATATAGACCACGCGCCCGGGCGCACAGGTCGCCGCGAGCAGCGCCTTATAGGCGTCCGAAACGCCGAAAACCGCCGTCGGCGTGCCGAGGCGGAGGTCGTTTTCCAGGGCGAGGCAGTCCCCGCCCAGATTATCGGGGTAAAAAAAGTTTTTGGGCATAGTCTGTTCCCGTCGGGAAAGCTCGCCGCAGAGAGCGGCCGTTATCTGGATTCATGCGCGGGGTTGAAACGGGTCATCACCTGCCCGATGTCGCCGCCGCGCGCGAACTCGATGGCGGCTTCTGCCGCGGAAGAACAGGCGTCCGCGAACAGCGGGTAGTCCTCGCGGCGGATCTCCGCCAGCACATAGTTGATGATGGGGATGTTCACTTCGGGGTCGCGGATGCCGATGCGGATGCGCGCGAAGTCGCCGCCGCCCACCTCCGCCAAGATGCTGCGCATGCCGTTGTGCGTGCCCGCACTGCCGTTTGCACGGATGCGGATCTTCCCCTTGGGCAGGTCGTAGTCGTCATAGATGACCAGAAGGTGCGCAAGGTCGCACTTGTACTTGGCAAGGAGCTGTTTTACCGCCCTGCCCGATGCGTTCATATAGGTGACGGGGCGGGCGAGGATGACCTTTTCCCCGCCGATGTTCGCCTCGGCGACGGACGCCTCGCACTCCTTTTTTTTGAATTTTACGCCCAGCTTTTCCGCCGCCTCCCCCACGGCGAGAAAGCCGAGGTTATGGAAGGTCTTTTCGTATTTTTTTTCGGGGTTGCCGAGCCCTACAATGATATACATGACCGCTGCTCCGTAGCCGCGCGCCGCAAATCCGCCATACGCGCGAACGCCGCGTTTCATAGAACGCGGCAGGTTTCGACCGTAAAATGATGATACAGGAAGAAAGGCAAGCCTTTTCTTTCTGTTTATTCGCTATAATTTCTCGCAAAAGCAAAAACCACGCTTTTTGCTATTGCCCTTTCAATAAACTCTCGCGCAAGCAAAACCACGCTTTTGCGCAGCGCACCCCTATTTGGCAATGCCTTGCCTCATGCAGGAAAAGTGAAGCCGCACGATTTCTATAATGGTGTGCCCCGAAATATCGTGCGGCGAGGAAAACCTCCGCCATCCCGAACGCAGTGAGGGTGGTGGGGTTGTCCTCAAAATCGCAGGATTTCGCAGCCGTCAGCTCGGCGAGAAATCCGCGAGCAATTTTTAGTCGTAGATCTTCGACATCGGCTTGTCGAGGTACACGTTTTCGATCGCCGCGGCGAAGATATCCGCAACGGAGATGACCGTGATCTTATCCAGCTTCTTTTCGGCGGGCAGGTCGATGGTGTTGAGCACCGCAAGCTCTTTGATGGGCGCTTCGGCGAGCCGCTCGATGGCGGGACCGCTGAACACCGCGTGCGTGCAGCCCGCGTACACTTCCTTCGCGCCGTGGTCCATCAGCGCCTTTGCGCCCTGGCAGATGGTGCCCGCCGTATCGATCATGTCGTCGATCATCAGGCACTTTTTGCCCTCGATGT
>JAGHJS010000057.1 GCA_017886545.1 Clostridia bacterium | reverse complement strand
TACTGCCCCGGCGCGTACGCGCGCGCCGCATAGGTGAGCAGGTACAGATCCCCCATCTTCACCAGCCGCGGGTCCTCCACGCAGCCGCCGTCCGGCTCGTCGCGGTGCCCCTCGAACACGGGCGCATTCCCCACGCGCGTGAAGTGTTTGCCGTCGCGGCTTTCCGCCAACCCCAGACGGATCTGGTGCCTTTTATCGTTCCCCGCCGCACGGTAGAGCATGATGAATTTTTCCCCGTCGTACACCACCGCGGGGTTCAGCACACACCGCTCCTCCCATGCGTTCGCGGGGTTCGGCGTCAGGATCGGGTTGCCTTCGTATTTTGTGAACTTCATTGCCGTTCTTTCCTCATTGTATGATTTGCGCCCGCTTTGCGGGCGCAGTACCATTATAGCGGTTGCCGGAGCGGTTTTCTCGCTCTTTTTCGTTCGGGAATTGCTTTTTTTCGTACCCGCGTGGGCAAATACGAGCGCCCCTATTGCAGACAGTAAGAAATGAGCATCCTGTAATCGGTCATACAGCTGTTTTCAGGCGAAGGCTTCGGCTCGTAATTGATGGGTAGCACGCCGCCCTCCAGTTCGCCGATGCGCTCGCCGCGTTCGATGAACGCGCGCAGGCGCTTGACGGCGTAATCGCAGCGGGCAAGCTGCCCCCCGTTGTACAGGTGATGCACTTCCAGCCCGAACGGGCGGTTGTCGTGCAAAAAGTAGTCGTCAAACACGTCGATGAGCGCCGCGATCTTCTCTTTGAGCTTTTCGATCTCGGCGACCGTCTTTTCTGCCTCCGCCCTGTCTCCTTTGGCATAGGCGGCGCGGATGCGCGCAGGAAGCGGCGCCTTGACGGCGAGCGCGCGCATGACTGCCTCCGCCATGGCGAACACATGCCCGAACGCTCCGCCTTTCAGAGCGGCGTATTCCTCCGCCAGCGCCGCATAGGCGTTTTCGATGCCGTCCGTCAGGAACAGATCGAAATTGCCGAGCAGCAGATCGGTGTAAAAGGTCCAGAACGAGCTGGAGCTCAGGCTTCCGCGTTCCGTCTTCAGCGGGTCGTCTATGTAGTCGAGCGCGAGCATGTCGTCGAAAGAAGCCCCCGTGACGGAGCGAAAGCGCTCTTTATCCAGCCCTTCGCCGCCGTCGTACCTGCCGCCTGCATATTCCGCAGCCACGTACAGCGAAGGCAGAGCGGCGTAAACGGAACAGCGCGCCACGTTATCCGACCAGAGCGTGACCATATAGTGCCCGACCCCCTTTTCGTGGCAGACCTTCATCTGCGGAAGGATCCGTGCGATCGAATAGCGGTTGCAGGGGCCGAACCCGAGGTACTTCCATACCCCGCCCGCATAGGCGACGTTTTTCCCGTAGCGGCGGATGTTGTCGATCATGCCGCCCAGTTTCGCCTCGTCGCTTTCCATATAGTCCCACAGAAAAACGAGCGCGTCGTCCGGCAGGCAGGCGCGCACCTGCTCCGCCGTAACGCCTGTGTTGTCCGTTTCGATGAGCATGTCCCCCCACATCTCGCAGGTGTAGCCGTACTTTTTCAGGATAGGCAGCACGCGCTGCAGGTGGCGCAGGATCAGCTCTTTTTTATCGGCGGGGCCGTGCTTTTTGAGGTACTCGCCCGTTCCGATGCCGAACGCCTCGTCCAGCCCGATGTGGATGATGCGCGAGGAAAGCCCTTCGGAGATCGCCTTGATCATGTGTTCGACGAGCGTATAGACGCGGTCGTCGCCCACCATCAGAATGTTATCGGTGTCGAACAGATCGAAATATTCGGGATACTTGCGCAAAAAGTGCAGATGCGAAAGAGTGTGGATCTGCGCGATGAGCTCGACGCCGCACGCTTTGGCGTATGTGTCCATTTCGCGCAGGTCCTCCGTCGTATAGCCGCCGCGCTTGTAGTTGAAGTACGGTTCTTCCTTGATCTTATACGCGTCCGCCATGCCGAGGTACAGCCTGTCGTACCCCATGCGCGACAGAATGTCGAGGTACCGTTTGACCGTTTCCACCTCCGGCACGACGCCGCTGGAACATTCCACCAAGGCAGATAAGTGTTCAAATCGTTTCATGCAAAATTCTCTCTCCTTGCTTGCCCCGCCCGATCGGGACGTTCCGCATTTTGTCCGCCGCCGCTTTACGCGGCGGCGGACGCGTTGCAATACATTTTACAACCGATGCACGTCCGTTTTACGGCTTACCACGCGTCGGAGACGGTGACAGAGGTCGAAGCGCCGCCGTTTATATAGAAAGTCTGATGATTTGCGGCGTTTGCATCATCGCGCAGCCATTGCGCAATGGTTTGCGCCTCGAAACCGCTCGGCGTAAAACTCTCCACTGTAGAATCGACAGAAACGACCATGTCTCCCGTTTCATCCTCAATACGGTAGCTGAGTGACAGCATCGAGTAATCCTGCTCTACCTTGTAACTGACATAGAACGTATATACGCCGTCTTCCGTGATCGTTTTGCCGCTGTTAAACGCAACGGCACCGGTCGGAACCTGCCAGTGATCTGTAGAACTTAAAAGCGACATTACGCCGGCACCCGATTCATTCGGATTCTTACTGCCGTCGTGGAACAAAGAAATGTAAATGCCGCCTGCCGTATTGTTGATGCCGGAAGCTTTGAACACGACCGTTCCTTGCATGGCATCTTTCAAATTTGCCGCGCCGCCGCCCCATCCGGGGAGAACAGCGTTCCCGCCCGACAAATCAAAACTGTACGCTTGTGTTCCCGTCTGCAACGCCGTCAGATCGGACAGCGTATAATAGGTTGCGATGTCCGCCTCGCATGCTTCGAGCGTTTGCACGAGGGAAGCATCGACTGCGCTCTGCTCTTCGGGCGAAAGGCTGTTGTAAACGGAGCGCGCCTCCTTGATGGCGGCGATATCCGCCGCCGTGTAGGCATTCGCCTCCTTGTCCACAAGCACTTTCAGCAGGCTTTCAATTCTGCTGGAATTGTTTACAAAGACCATTCTTCCTATGTAAAGCGTACCTACCGTGTCAATAGCTCCACCTTCCGCATCTATCGATGTGATATTCAGCTGATTGACCGTAGTCACTGTCGGTTGCGTAATGACAACTTCCACCCAACCGCAATTAGCGGGAATGACCGCCCCCTCACTCAAGAAAGAACCTTCCGGCGAGTACACCGAACCAGTGACCCAATTCACTGCAACGATATAGCGATTTTCCGTTCCGTTATAGACCCACAAATGAATTTCATCGGCGGTTGCGCAGGAAATGTCTTGCAAATTTACTTCAGCCCAAGGCATTGTGCCCTCAAACGCAACTTCAAGCGAGCCGGCTTCGTCGCCGTATTTCACCTCTGTGGTGTAACTGCTCGTACCGCCGTTGACACTGCCCACCTGCGTCTGTCCGAGCAATTCATCGAAGTGCAGCACTGTCGATTCGCCGTTTTCGTTCGGCTGTGAGATCGCCGTAAGATAGGTGCCGATCGCCGTCTGCAATGCCGTGTAATTCGTGACTTCTGCGCGGTATGCTTCGGGCAGGTCGTTGTAGCGCGAATACAAGTCTTCCAGCATTTCCTTGCTCTCTGCCGTGATCGCGCCGAGCGCGCCGATCTCTTCGACCAGCTGTGCTGCGTCCGCGACATGCTGTTCGTGCACGGTTTTGAGGGAAGCGATCTTCGTATCCGCTTCGCCCAGCTGTGTAAGCGCCGCAACGACCTTTTCGTTTGCCTGTACCGTTGCGCTCATCGCGTTGTAGCTTGCGCGCAATGCCGCCGCCTGCGTTTCAAGGTCTTCGCTGTACGTCTGCGCCACATCGACCTGTGCCTTAAATGCGGTGACGTCGCCGCTCCAGATGTCCGCTTCCAGCCCTTCGAGCTTGGCAAGGACTTCTTCTTCGATCTGCCCTTTCTGTTCGTCGGTCAGAAGTTCATACTGCGCACGCGCCTCGGCGACCGCCGCCCTGTTCTCTTCGGAGTAGTCCGACGTGTACGCAGGCAGATCCGCGATCAGCGTGTTGACGTGCTCCACGCGCACCGCCGCGAGCAGCTCGTCGAGCTTCGCCTCGTACTCTGCAAGCAGCGCCTCGTCGTCGGCGACAAGCGTCTGCACCGCCGCGTCGAGCGCGTTATAACTTTCGCGCAGCGCACTGACCGCCTGTGCATACGCTTCGGTGTATTCGGTCATTTCCGCGGGGGTGGCGGGAAGGGCGCTAAACCCTTCGCGCCAGATCTCCGCTTCGATATTGATGAGTCTGGAAACATTTGCGACCTGCGCCTTGTTTTCGGCAGACAGTTCATTGTACGCTGCACGCGCAGCCGTGACCAGTTCCTTATTTTCGGCGGTGTAGCCCTCTGTGTAATCGGGCAGCGCCGCGATCTGCGCCTCGACTTTGTCCGCATAGCTTACGAGCACCATTTTGCCGATATAGAGCGTACCCGCCGTTACGATCGGACTGTTGTTCGCGTCGAGGGAAGTTATGTTGAACTCACTTATCCCGCTGATCTGTTTGTTGTAGATAAGTTCAATCCACCCGCTGTTAGCAGGTACAACATAGCCTCCTACAATATTTCCGTCCGTTACACTTTCGCCCGCCGCAGCATCTGCCACCGTCCAGTTTATCTGGAACGCGAGCTTATTTTCCGAGCTATTGTTGACCCAAATATGCACTTCATCGTACGCAACGACCGATACAGGGCGGATCGGCACCGTCACCCAAGTGTTAACCGTTCCGTCAAAATTTACTTCCAACGAACCGCTGTCATCTGCATATGCCGTTTCCGTCGTATAGGAAATACTGCCGCCTGTAAACCCATTGCTCTGCGTCTGTCCCAGCAGCTCGTCAAAGTGCAGGACCGTCGTTTCGCCGTCCGCATTCGGGACGGAGACCGCCGCAAGGTATTGCGAGACCGCCATGTTGAACGCATCGGCATTCTCCACCAGCGCACGGTAGTTTGCATCCAGCGCGATGTACTGCGTATACAGCCCTTCGAGCGCCGATTTGCTTGCCGCCGTGATCCCGGTGTTTGCAAGGGCGGCAATGTCCTCTTCCAACCCGTCGATGCCGCCGAGGATCTCCTCGACTGCGGTGACGGCGGCTTCGTACTCATCCAGCCGCGCCTTATCCGCGGTGACCTGTTCCTTTACGGCTGCGTCGAGCGCATCATAACTTGTGCGCAGCGCCGCGACCGCCGCAGACCAGGTCTGCCAATCCGCACTGTATCCGTTCAGCTCGTCCACCGTGTCGGGAAGCGCCGCAAAACCTTCGCGCCAGATGCCCGCCTCGATGCCGACAAGTTTTGCAATGTTGGTGACCTGCTCCTTATCTTCGGCGGAAAGAAGGTTGTATGCCGCCCGCGCCGCCGTGACCGCCGCCCTGCTTTCTGCGGGATAGGTACCGCTGTCGGGATATGCGGGCAGCCTGTCGATCATACCGATGACGTTCTCCACGCCCATTTCCGCAAACAGCTCGTTCAGTTTGGTCTCGAACTGCTGCAAAAGCGCTTCTTCCTCGGTCACGGTCGTTTTGGTCACCGCGTCGAGCGCGTTATAGCTTTCGCGCAGCGCCGCGATCGCCTGTGCATACGCTTCGGTGTATTCGGTCATCAGCGCAGGGGTCTCGGGCAGAGCCGCAAATCCCTCGCACCAGATCTCCGCTTCGATATTGATAAGTTTATCGAGATTGGTCACCTTCGCTTTATCGGCATCGGAGAGGGCGTTGTACGCCGCGCGCGCAGCCTCGACCGCCGCTCTGCTCTCCGCGGGATAGGTGCTGCCGTCCGTGGGATATTCGGGCAGGGCGTCGATCTGCGCCGCTACATAGTCCGCCCGCACGACATAGACCATTCTACCGATGTACAGCGTGCCGACGGATGCCGTAGCGCTGTTGTTTCTGAGCGAAACGGAAATGATCTCTGTAATGCCGCTCTGCGTAAATTTGCTTCCGTTGTAAATAAGTTCGATCCAGCCGCTGTTCGCGGGAAGGACATACCCGCCGTTGAGGTTTCCGCCCGTCACTTTATCGCCGATCGCGGAATCCGCGACCGCCCAGCCATTGGAAAGGTAGAACGCGCGGTCCAGATCGGAAGCGTTGTTCACCCAGATATGCACCTCTTCATACCCGTCATTGCGCACGGGGGTAACGGGGATGGTCACGTGCGTCGCCGTTCCGTCGAAATCAAGCCGCAGAGAGCCTGCGTCGCTGCCGTATGCAACGTCCGTACTGTAACTTGCCGCGGCGCCCGAAAAACTTCCGAGCTGCGTCAGCCCGAGCGGCTCGTCAAAGAGCAGTCCGCTCGTTTCGCCGCCCGCCTCGCTCTCTTCCGAACGCAGGCGCAGGTACGTTTCTATCGCGTCGAACAGTTCGCCGCTGTTATCGACCATAAAGCGCCAGTCTACGGGAAGTTCGGTATACCGTCCGTACAGCGTTTCCAGTTTTTCACTGTCGCCCGTCGTCACATTGCCGCCGAGTTCGCTTTCGATGGAAGCGACGAGCGCATCGACCTTTTCCATCGTTTCGCGCTGTTCGTCGGTATATGTCTGCCCGAACTGCACGCGCAGCTCGTCGACATAGTACACGGAATCATACGTATCTTCAAAGCGCAGCGTAAGCCCGATCAGCTCGGACGTAAGCGCGTCTACGATATACGGATTGAGCGTAACTTTGCACTCCGTCCAGGCGTACGGGTCAAGCGTGAATTCCGCATCGTCGACGGGCACGGCGACATTCTGCCGCTGCATCAGCCCGAGCGTGACGCGCTTTGTTTCGGCAGAATCGTTGTATACCTTGACGGAGAAGCCGCCCAGATCTCCCACGGGCAGCCCGCTGAGGGAAGAACGGTCGAACCGTGCCAGGATCTCGGTAAACGGCCCCTGTTCGTAGTACACGCGCAGCGCGCCGTCGCCCTGGCGGGGCGCAAGGTCGTTAGGATCGTGCGGGTCTTCCTCCTCCGGGGCGGGAGGAGCAAAATCAGCCGCGTCCGTCGCCGTCCATGCATTGGAAACATTCACCTTGACGGGGTCGGCAGCAGCCGCCGAATACCCGACGTTGATCAGGAACCCGTTCCTGTTTTCTCCGCTCAGCCAGTCCAAAACGGAGACCTTTCCCCCGTTCCCGAAATGTGTGGGCTGAAGCTCCGCGATATTCTCGATATCCGCGTCTGCGATCACGTCGCCGGTCTCGTCCTCGATGCGTACGCTGACCGTGACCGAATCTTTGGAATCCGCGACGTTGTAACGCACATAAAACGTATACGTTTCATCGGGAGAAATCGTTTTGGGATTGCCCTCCCCGTCTGTTTCAAAGGCAATGCCGGAATTGGTCGTGTTCTGCGGCAGCAGCGTATTGTTGTTCGTACGCAGCCACAGCGAGATCCCGTTGCCTGGTTCGTTCGGCATGGCTGTCCCGTTTCCGTCTTTGCCCGTATCGTCATGGAACAGCGAAAGATACAGCGCCCCGTCGCGGTTGGCGGCGATGCCGCTCACCGTAAAGATGATCGTGCCCTGCGAAACGTCCTGCAGCTCGCCGCGGCTGACGCTCCATTCCGACGCGCCCGAAAGAGCAGGCGCGCCAAGTTCGGCAAGGGTGCAATACCCGGAAAGCGCATCGCATGCTTCCAGCGTTTCAAGTTTTTCAAGATTGGTGACCAGCCGTTTTGCTTCGTCCGTCAGGTCGCCGTACGCGCTGCGCGCTTTAGCGGCGGCGTCTTTCGCCGCAACGGAAAACTCCGTCACGTCGTCGGCGGCGGGGAGCGCATCGATCATCTGCATGACTGCCGCGGCCGCCTCTTCCGTTTCGGTGGTATCGACGGGCGGGATAAAGTTTTCCGCACCGACGATCTCCAATTTGCCGAGCGGTCCGTAGTTCCAGGTATAGAGCTGGGTCACTTTGTACAGATTGTCGATGCTGTCGAACCCGTTGTAGAGCATATCCCCTTCGTAAACGGGTTTTTCCTCCTCTTCGGGGGGCGGCGTAGTTCCGCCCCCGCCGTTGCCTGTACACGCGACCGCCGCCGTAAGGCTGAAGCATAAGGCGAGCGACAACAGGATAAACCATACTTTTTTACGCATACTCTTCTCCCCCTCAGTTGATCTCGTACGTTATGTCGCCGAGCGCAAAATTCTTTGTCGGAGCGAGCGCCGTGCCTGCGGCGTTCACGTTCGCAAACGTAAAGCGGATGCCCGCCGTGTCCGCGAGGATCTCCTCCGTGAATGTTCTCGTATCGAGCACGATGCGGAAGGTGCGCGTCTTTCCGACGCCGACGAATCCGCTCCCGGCTTCGCGCCGCGTGCCGCTGCCGTCGACCAGATACAGCGTGAACGAAACGTCCGCATCGCCCGTGTTTTCGATCTCGAACCCGATCGCCGAGGCGCCCGCAAGCCCGTCCGCCGCAAACTGGACGAACGGCGTATAGATCAGCGTAGCGCCGTTGATCGTCTGCCCGTCCGAAGAGCGGTTCACGGCAACGATCTCCGCATTTGCCTTTCCGCCCGCATACGAAACGCTGCTCTTCGTGTATGCGTCGAATGTAACGCCGCCGGGATCGCCGCCGGCAAAGCTCACCGCCGTGCCCGCCGCGCCCACACGGAACGTATAGGACGCCGAAGCCGACGCGACCGTAACGTTCATCGCCGCGCTGCCCGGGTTGGACACATCGTAGCGGAACCCGCCGCCCGTCGCCGCGCCCTGCACGGGCTGCCCGTCGATCGTGAGAGTATTCTGCGCGGAGTAGATCGTCATGCCGCTCTCCGTCGGCTGCGCCATGATGCCGTCGTCGCCCTGCAGCGCAAGGATCCGCGCGGCAAGCTCGGCGCGCGCCGCTTCCACGAGCGCGTCGTCGGTATAATATTCCGTTCCGTTGAACAGCGAATCGTACAGATCGTTCACATAGTCGGCAAAATCGACGGTAATGCCGTATGTTTCAGCCTGTTCGTTCAAAAGCTGCTCGTATACGCAGAGCATGTCATAGTCGTCCATCGCGTCGCGCCATGCGGCGAGGCGGTTGGTCGCGAACGGATATTCGCTGCCGTAATATGCCCCGGGGTACAGCAGGAAGCCGTCGCCCGCGCAGTACCCGGCGCGCTCCGCCGTTTCGTACACGTCGACGTCGCGCCAGGTATCGGAATTGATCGCCTGGTACATGTTGACCGACCAGTACAGATAGCCGTTGACGCCGAATTTTTTCGCCATCCAGCCTGTTACGCGCGTACCGAGGTTATAGTCGTCGATATGGAACGTCGGATGCGGGTAATTCGGCCCCGAGCAGGTGTACGCCCACAGATCGCCGTCGTTATACTGCGCCGCCGCATCGGCGTACTGCTGCTGATACGAATCGTTGCCGAGCAGGTTCAGATACGGGCAGAACGTAACGTGCGAACTCGCCACCCAATCCCCCTGGAAGGTCGTATTCGGGAACACGGCGGGAATATTGGAAACGGCGTGTTCGATCTGCGCCTGAAAAGCACTGTCCGCATTTTTGTATACGTCCGTCGTTTTTACGTCCGCAAGGATACGTTCAAGCGTCTTATCCCATTCGCCGCCCTGTTTGAAAACATTCACGACGTCCGTATATTTTTCCGAATACATATCCGCCTCGTCGAAGTAGGTCGGGTAAATATACAGGTATTCAAAATACGGCTTTTCGGGCGAAGAAGCCTCCACGACCGCATTCACATAGGCGAGGATGGAATCCGCGTCGGTGCTTGAGGCCGTATAGCCCGCCGACATGAAGACGGGGATACAGAGGGAATTGAAATTCTCATTTTCCCAAAGGCGTTCCGCTTCCCCGACCAGCCCGGACGGAGAATATACATCTTTGATGACGAGCGTGTTCACGTTGTAATCGAGCAGGAAATCGACGTAGCGGTCCACCAGCTCGTCGGAGGCTTCGTACTCCCCTGCGACCAGTGAATTGCGGTACAGCAGGAAACTGCTCTGGAACGTGCGCCTTCCCTCGTACTCGATGTCCCACACCTCGACCGTGACGGGGATATTTTGCTTTTCGCCGTCCAGATCGAGCACGAACGTACCCGTATAGGTGCCGGGCACCGTATCGGAGGCCGTGGTCACTTCGACGGTGATTCCCTGGTTCTGCCCCGCAGCGATCTTGTTTTCGCCATACTCTTTCGCTGTATCCATGGGCAGGAGCATGTCGGGAATGCGGTCGCCGGCAAGGTAATCGGTATTCAGCAGATCGGATTTGCGCGTGACCGTGATATATTTCTGATGGTAAACGGCAACGTCTTCTGCGGGAATGGTATGCCCGTTCCCGTCCGAAAGAGCCGCTGCGGTAAGTTCATACGAACCGATGTCATCGCTGCCCGCCGTCACGATCAGCTGCGCTCCTTCCGTTTCATCCTTCATCATCTGAATGTTCAGGGCGGCATTCAGCACCGCATACGGGACGCTCTCCTTCGTGTTCTGCGTCACCTTCGCCGTACTGTATGTGCTCCAGACGGATGCATCGGTGACCTCCGGCGTCGGATCCGGGTCCGTCTCCGCACAACCCGCAAACGCGCCGCCCAGCAGCGCACAGGCAAGCAGGGCGCAGACGATCTTACTGCCTCTCTTCATCATTTTCCGCCTCCTTTCGTCATGAATTTATATAATCCGAACCGAGCAGCCCCGCGATCGTTTCCCAACGGCTGCCGATGCTATTACGGTTGTCCGTAATGATGTCCATCGCATCGTCCCCTCCGCGCAGTGCGACCACGGGCGACACGCCGTTTTCAAAACAGGCGCTGATGTGCGGGAGCACGAAGTAGCGCGCCGTCGGTTCGCGGTCATACACGAACCCGTCCAGCTGCGCCGCATTCACGCTTTCGCGGAACCCGGAAAGCTGCATGCCGGATGCGTCATACGACCCTTCCGTCAGCATGGCGGGGAGCATTGCGCCCTGCATGCTTTCGTAATAGATCTGCAGTCCCCTGTCCGAATACATGAACTTCAGAAATTCCTTCGCTTCACGAATATGCTGGCTGTACGACGGGATATATGCCTGGTGGTCCGTTCCGCCCGCCATGTAGGAATAATGACGCGCTTCGGTGACGATCGCAATATCGTTTTCGACCGTCGCTTCCGCGGCATATGTGGGCAGTGCGGGCGTCTCTCCCGCGTCTACCGCATCGACGTACTTGATCAGCTCCACGAGGCGGTCGTCTTTCTGATCCGCATTGAGGGAGCTGTCGTTGCCGAACGAAAGCCGGTTTACAATGGAAGAAACGACGGGCGTTTTGATCATGTCGACGTTCGCGCTGTCAAAATTCGTCCCCATTTCGATCTCCAGCCAGGAGCCGTTTACGCAGAACAGCGCTTCCCCGCGCAGGAACAACCCCTGCATGGTCGTAAAGTCGATGGAAGACGAGCGCGAATACTGATACCCGTTCTCCGCGTCGATCAGCCGTTCCAGCACCTCCATCGCTTCGACCTGTCCGTCGTATGTATACACATGCTGCGTCCGTTCCCCGTTCGGGTCGCGGCCGTCCATAAAGGCTTCCGCATTCTTTTTCCCTTCATACTGTGCGAAAAAGATGGTGCTCCAGCCCGTATAATACTCCTCTTCCAGAGCGTAGATGAAGCACGCCTTTCCGTCGTCTTCGGCAAGGGTGTCTTTCACGCTGTCGCACAGGTCGAACAGATCGTTCGTCGTATACGGGATATCTTCATCGGAAAGTCCCAGCGCATTCCACACGTCGAGGTTGCGGACGATCCCGTACACGCCGCCCGCCCACGGGAGCGCGTAGTAGCTGCCTTCGATATTGTATGCGTCGCGGTACAGCGGGTCTATCTTGTCATAGATCGAAAGCTCGCTCCCCTCGTCCACGACCGCCTCCCACACGTCGCTCAGATCGGCGTACAGGCAGGGATACTGATTTCCGTCCGCCGCAGAGATCGTGCCCTTGTACACGTCCTCGGCGAACCAGCCCCGTCTGCCGAAAAAGAGATCGGTGTCGCTGGAAAGGGACTCGATTTCGGTATCCAGGCGGTCAACGCCCGCGCTTCCCGTATAGGAATCGATATAGACGTTGATGCCGTACTCCTCCTGAAAGACTTCTTTCAAGGCCTCCAGCCACCCGGTGCCATAGCCGAGGTTGGCGGCGGATATATGCACCAGACCGTTTTCACCCGGTTCGTAGGTGCGCCCCGTGCAGGCGACCCCGCCCAGGCAGAGCAGCAGCGAAAGACCCGCCGCAAGCGTCTTTTTCAAAACACCCTTCATATTGTTTTCCTCCTTACGGAATTTAGTATATTGTGCGGCAGCATGCCGCACCGCTCTTCGTTTTCCTTTCTTATTCCGCTCAGCCCTTCAGCCCGCCGAAATACACCTTCTCCATGATCGTGTTCTGGAAGGCGATGAACAGGACCAGCACCGGGATGAGCGACAGGATCACGCCCGCAAAGTAGGCGGGCACGTTCCCCTGGTATCCGGAAATCTCACCATACGCGTATGTGCCGTAAGCGAGGTTCGGGTAATCCGTCATATAGGCGGCGGTGCTCTCATAATCGTTCCATGCGGTAATGAACTGCATCACGAACAGAGCGATGATGCTCGGCAGCACCTGCGGCAGCATGACGCGGAACAGGATCTGGTAATGGTTTGCGCCGTCGATGGATGCAGCTTCCGCATAAGAATGCGAGATCCCCTTCCAGAACGCATACATATAGAAAAAGTAGGTGCCGTACAGCGTGATGCTGACGACCATGATGAACGGACTGTTGATGAGCCCGAGCTGGCTGTACAGCCTGTACTGCGCGCCCTGCCCGCCGTACAGGGGGAGCATGGAAACGAACAGACCGATCACATACAGCGCGTTCGTGAATTTTGATTTATAATGCACCAGCACATAGCAGACGAGCGCGGTGGTGAACCAGCTTAAAAACGCCGACACGGTCGTCCGCCAGATCGAATTCCAGAGCATCATCAGAAAGCTGTTTTTTCCGTCGATAGCAGTCCATTCGGTAAACGCCGTTATATAGTTGCCGAAATTCATCGGCGACGGAAAGCTGAACAGGCTGACGTTCAGCACGTCGTCCAGAAAGGTCTGCTGGTCCGCTTTCAGAGAGATCAGGATCCCGTACAGGAAAAAGTAAAGGATAATAGCGGTGTAGATCACAAAGAGAAAAAACGCGATACCGTATACGATCTTCCGTGAAACGGAGGACTGATGGCGCTTTTTACTCTTGCGCATATATTTTTTTACATCGATCGACTCTTCCATTGTCAGGCCTCCTCTCTCCTGTTGAGGAATTTCCGCAAAAGCAGCACGATCGGAAAGGTGATCAATGTCATGACCAACCCCACCGCAGACGCATAGTAAATATCCTGCGAAATCGTTTTTACGGCTCCCGTCGCATATGCATACAGCAAAAAGGAAAGTGTAGACGTATTGTATTCGCCGCCCGTCATGGCAAGGATCGGCCCCGTCGATGAAAGGATCCCTGCAAAACTGAGCACAAGGATAGTCGAAATGGTGGGCCATATCATGGGAAGGATCAGGTGCACCAGCTCCTGAAACCAGTTGCAGCCGTCGATCTCGCCTGCTTCCAGCACCTCGCCGCTGATCGAATTCATCGCGCCGCCCAAAACGACCATGTTTGCGCCGAACCCGAAGATCACGTTGTACACAAGCAGCAAAACGATCGCCGAATCGGTAACGAGCGGATATTCGTACGGCTTGCCGAGCGCATTCATCAGCGCCTCGTAAGGGCTGCCCGAACGGAAAGTATACTGGAACAGCACGACCAACGCCGAACTGCAGATGATATTCGGCAGGTACGTGACCGTACGGAAAAGTTTATGCCCGGGGATCTTTTTGTACACGAAATACGACATCAGAATGGAGACGGGCAGCACAACGACGAGCGCCACGCCGTAAAACAGAAGCGTGTTGCGCAATGCGATGAGCAGGTCCCCGTTCGTCACGAATCCTTCAAACACCATTACAAAATTTTCGAGCGTGAATACGAGCTGCATGCCCGACGCATCGTATTCCTCACGCTGAAAGGCAAGCACCAAGGAATCCAGGTTCACATACAGCCAGAACACGAGGAAAAAAAGAATGGGGATCGCAAGGATACTCGCCACAAAGAGATATTCCTTCTTCTTTGCGGCGGTGAGTTTCGGCAGCCCGTGTTTTTTCCGGGAAGACTGTCCGCTTCCGACATATTTCGATACTGTCTTTTCTTCCATTTGCCCTGTTTCCGCTCCGTTTTTTATCGATCAGATTGCTTCTTTGGTCGCTTGCGACCAAAGAACGGGTACCCGTTCCCTGCATTCTTCCGCACTATGCATTTCTCTTCAAGTTTATTGTAGAACACCGCCACGGCTTTTTCAATATCCAATTGTATGCAAATTATATAGTTTTGTTAATTCTTAACTTGAAATATTGACTTTATGCGGATATTATTATATACTTTTGTTATTCTTAAGGAGGATCGCATGGTCAAATATCACTTTTACCAGAGCGCCGCGCTGAGCTTTCGTCCGCACATTGAAAAAATGAATTTTCTCTATCACATCAACCTGTTCGACTGGCCCATCGAACACGGGCACAGCGACTATTGGGAATTTACGATCGTGACGGGCGGAACGATCGATAACTGCTGCAACGGGAAAGTACGCACGTACGGCGTGAATTCCGTATTCAAAGCGACCACGCAGGATGTGCACCGCCTGCTTGCCGCGGGAACGGAACCCGTCCGTTACATCAACATCATGGTGCGCGAGCCGTACCTGCAGGCCCTGCTCGACGCGCTCGAACCGGGGCTGTTCGCGCGTCTGCTTGCGGATACGCCGCGCGTGACCCTGTCCGCCAGCCGCGTAAGCGAGATCGAACAGATCCTCCTGCAGGTCAATTACTCCAATTCGGACCAGTACCGCGAAAATGACGCCCTGATCTGTTCGGCTTTCCTCCTGCTGCTTTCCGCCGTCATACAGCGCATGACCGTCGCCCCGCTCAAAGTTCCTCCCGCCCTGGAACAGCTGAACCGCCTTATGCAGAGCAACGAACTGCTCACCTGCAACGTGAATGATTTGTGCCGCCTGCTCGGCTATTCGCGCGTACAGCTGAACACTGTGTTCAAAAAGCACTTCGGCATCACGCCGCACAAATACCTGATCGACTACAAATTCACCTATGCCGGCAAACTTTTGCTGAACACGAACAAGACGGTGACCGAGATCGCCTATACGATCGGTTATTCCAACCCGATGCAGTTTTACGCCACCTTCAAAAAACTGTTCAGCCTCACACCGGACAAATACAGGAAACTCGGACATGCGGAAATCCCGCAAACGGACCAACACAAAACGATGTAGCATTACACCGATAAAAAACGGCACAGGGGGCGGCGGAATATTCCGCCGCCCCCTTTGCCGTTTCCGCCTGCGCCGCCTGCGCAGGCGCAAAGCGACAGCGCAAGAAGCCCCGCAAGCAAACAGCTCAGAAATTTTTTCAACTGCCCCAAATAATTTGCACGCAAAGAGGAGCGAGCAAGGTACCTTCCGCAAAGCACTGACAGACATATTCATCTATATAGTGATATTCATTTATATATAGTGATACTGTATGACGATAAAATGAAAGTGTTGTTCCACCTCAAAAACGGACAAAAGAACGAATTGCTCTTAAATTTGATTTTCCCCGATTATCCCGACGGAAACGGGAACACGGACGAAAACGGAGCAAAAGAAACCGATAAATCGGTTTCTCTCTCGTCGGGGTGTTCGTATACCCCTGTTATGGTGCACCTTCAGGGGGCTTGCCGCTGACGCGGCAAAGCGCTTCGCGCACGAACAGCTCCTCGCTTTCGCTCGTCGCTGCCAGAGTGCAGATTGTGCACCAAGCAAAACCCCAAGGCTTTTGCCGCCCTGTGCACCTTCAGGGGGCTTGCCCCTGCGGGGCAAAGCGCTTCGCGCACGAACAGCTCCTCGCTCCGCTCGTCGCTGCCGGAGTGCAGATTGTGCACCAAGCAAAACCCCAAGGCAAAAGCCTTGGGGTTTTGCTTGGTGCACCTTCAGGGACTCGAACCCGGGACCCACTGATTAAGAGTCAGTTGCTATACAACCTGAGCTAAATGTGCATACTTTCTTTCGATAATGAAAGTATGAAAAGAAAGCTTTCCCGAAAGCATCCCGAGCGGGCAGCTCTCACGCTCCGGCCT
>JAGHJS010000056.1 GCA_017886545.1 Clostridia bacterium | reverse complement strand
ATAATTGTAATATGGATACGGCAGAATCGCTCCGGCAGAACAGGGAAGAGCGCGGCATGACGCCGCACGAGTTGGCAAAGGCGATCGGGGTGAATCATCAGAATATCTATCGTTGGGAGAGCGGGAAGACGCAGCCGAGTCTGGAAATGTGCATAAAACTTGCCGATTACTTCGGGGTGAGCCTGGACGAGCTGGTCGGAAGGAACAATTACTGAAAACGGGAGCGGAAAGCGAAAGCAGAGGGATGCGACGGGCGCGGCGGAATGCCGCGCCCGTCTGCTGTTCTGCGATTTTTACAGAGGTCTTGCAAAATGTTTTCGGGCGTGGTATAATAAAAGCGTAAAAGCGCGGGGAACGCGCGAAGGGGGGAACATGAATAAGATCGTGACGGTAGGCAGGGAATTCGGCAGCGGCGGCAGGGAGCTGGGGCGGCGGCTCGCCGAAGAGCTGGGATATGCGTATTACGACAAGGAGATCGTGACCGAGATCGCAAAGCGCACCGACCTGTCCGAACAGTACGTGCAGCAGATCGTCGAACGCAAGCCGCTCGTGCTGTATCCCATCCATGTGGGCAGGAGTTTTTATCCCGCGCTGGACGCCGCGGCGGAACACAATGCCGCCGTATACAGCCAACAGCATGAGATCATCCGCGAAATGGCGGATAAATCGAGCTGCGTCATCGTGGGCAGATGCGCGGATTATATTCTGCGCGACCGCGATCCGCTGCGCCTGTTCGTGTATGCGGATACGGAAAGCAAGGTCGCGCGGTGCCGCGCAAAGGCGCCCGAGCAGGAGCATCTTTCCGACCGCAAGCTCGCGCGCATGATCAGAAAGATCGATTCGGAGCGCGCGCACTATTACTATTTTTATACGGGGCGGAAATGGGGCGACCCGCTCAACTTTGACCTCTGCGTGAATACGACGCACACCGAGATCAAGGCGCTCGCCAAAGCGATCGCGCCGCTGTGCCGTTAGCTTTCGGCGGCGGAAGAACGCCGCGGGGTGTTCGTCCGTACGCCCGTCTGCGCGCTTTTTCGGCAAAAACTGCGGCTTTCTGCGGTGCGGAAATTCTTGCAAAGCGCGTGCGGATGTGGTATAATACGCCCCATAGCGGCGGATCCGTATCCGCCGGAGGTCGTAAACCATGGGAACGATTGACGCTGTAACCATTATAGTCGCCGTGCTTCTGGCGGGCCTTGGGCTCGTGGTCGGGTTCGGCAGAACGCTGAAGTTTTTCACGAAAGGGATCTTCGGGATCATCCTTTCCGTTTTCGTGTGCGTTACGTTCGGCGGCATGATCCAGGGCATCCCCGCGGTCGCGGATTGGCTCAGCGGGCTGAACGCGTCGCTGGGCGATGCGTGGGGATTTCTGGAGACCATTCATTTCGCAACGGTCATCTTTTACATCGTGCTCTTTGTCGCCGTACAGATCCTGCGCATTCTCATCGTCAAGTTCATCGTGAGCATTTTTTCCATTGACGTGCTGCCGATGCGCATCATCAACCGTGTGCTCGGCATGGTGCTGATGGTCGCGGCGGTGCTGCTTTTAACGCTGCTCGTGTTCGCGCTCATCCGGGCGTTCGGCGGGGACATCTCCGCGTCGCTCGACGGCAGCTTCCTCGGTACGCTGTATCACAACAATCCCGTCCGTTTTTCATGAAACGGCTTGCCAAAGCCCGCCGCACGGCGGGCTTTTTTCGTTTACACAAAAAGAGCGGTTCTCCGTATCGGAGAGCCGCTCTTTTCATCCGTGCGTTTTCCGCCAGCTGTTCGGCGTGATCCCGTAATGGCGGCGGAAACAGCTGATGTAATTGCTTTCGTTTGAAAATCCCAGATGGTAAGCGATCTGTGCGATCGAATTGTTCCGCTGCGCAAGCAGGGCGGTGGAGTATTCGAGCTTGCAGCTCATCATGTACTCGTTCAGGCGCATGCCGGTGTATTTTTTGAATTCGCGGCATACATGCGCATGGCAGTAACCTGTCTGGCGGATATACTCTTCGAGCGGTTTGTTCTTGTCCCGCTCGCGGCGGATCGTGGCGGCGAGCTGTTCGATCCAGGCGGGCTTTCCGCCGGAAGATTGCGGGTCGTAGGCGAGGTACAGGTCGATCATCATGGCGACCATCAGTTTGTAGGACGTAGGCGCGCCCGCTCCGTTCCGATGCGTCGCCATGGTCTGGATGCTCTGGATCTCATAGTCCTGCAAATGGAAGCGCGGCGTTTCCGGCGAATTTTTCAACACGGAATAAATATCGTTTTCGCTGTCCAGAAAATGGCACAAATTTTGCATCTGCGCTTCCGTCACATAGATGTCACGCTGAGAATATCCGTTCGGCGGCGTGCTCGGGCACATTTCCACGAAATGCTTGTCACCGGGGCGCAGGATATAGGCGTCGCCGATGTTCAGCGGGATCTTTTCCCCGTTCAGGTAGTGAATGCCTTTTCCCGATATAAGGAAGAATATTTCCCAAAATGTATGCGTATGATACATATTTCCCGTGTTTAAAGTCAAAGCGGTAAAACAATTGTCTTTGATCAGAAATAGTTCATGCCTGTCAAATACGATCTCTTCTTTGGTATCCCAGCCTCTTACGGTATACATACGTCACCTCGCAAGTTCTGTTGCGATTATAACAAATAATCGGGGTTTGCGCAATACCTGATTTTCAAAAAGTCAATTTCGCAACACTTTACTATAGAAATCGAATATACACCCGCCCTGCCGGATGCTATAATTAGACTGCGAAAGCGGGGAAAGCCGCAGTCTGCCGTGGTTCGGCGTGCGGCGGGTGCCCTGTAAAACTCACAACGATGAGGAGGAAATATGGAAAGCAAAAAGTGGAAAACGCTCCTGCTTTGCTGTCTGGCATGCCTGTTCTGCCTGTGCGCCGCTCTGTTCGCGGCGGGCTGCGCGGGGAGTTTTTGGGCACGGACTGTGCCTTTTCCCTGCCGCAGGCGGACGGGACGCTGCTTCTCATCGAAGCGAAGGACGGGAAGCGCAGGGTGCGCCACAGGCGCGGCGTGGCGCGCGTCGCGGCGGAGCGCGTCTGAAAAGGACGGGCGGGGAGGGGCGGCGTCCGGGCCGCCTCTCCTTTGAAGGGAAATAAGAAAACGTTCCCATACGGTTGACATGCCGTCGGTTTTATGCAACAATAAAGGGGAACGAAAGGAAATAACAAGGAGAAGAACGATGGAAAGGATCTTACCTGCCTACCCGCTCTGGGTGATCGACCCGCTGTTTTCGGTGTGGGCAAAGACGGAGGTGCTGAACGGAGACGATACGGTCTTCTGGACGGGGCAAAGCAAGCGCGCCTGCGGGTTTGTGCGTTGGAACGGCAAAACGTACTGCTTTATGGGGCGGTACGGCGGCGCGCTTCCGCTGGAGCAGACCGACGTGCGTGTGAGCGCTTTCTCCACCGATTATACCTTCCGCGGCGAAGGGTTCACGCTCGGCGTCCGCTTTGTGTCGCCCCTTCTGCCGGACGATCTGAAAACGCTCGCCTGCCCCGTCTGCTATACGGATTATGAAGTGCGGGCGGAGGGAGAGCTTCCCGCGGACTTTTCCGTCGCGCTCATGCTGGACGAAGAATTCTGCTACAACGGCGAACGCGCCGCCGTAGCGGGCGGGGTGCTGCCGCTCAAAGGGTACGAAGCCGCGTACTTCACGCGGGCGCGCAACCTCGTGCTTTCGGATACGAGCGACTTCTGCTCGCCCGATTGGGGGGATATATACCTCGCCGCCGAAGAGAGCTGGTTCGTCAGCGAATCGGCGGTCAACGGCTACCTGCGGGATGGCAAAGCGGCGTACGTGCGCAAAAACTGCGAACGGCAGTGCCTGCTCGGCGTGAACCGCGCGGCGAAGGGGACGTTTATGACCGCCTTCGACGACAAAGTTTCGATCTTCTACTTCGGCGAATGGCTGAAAGGGTATTTTTTCCGCAACGGAAAGACCATTATCGACGCGCTCGGCTATGCGCGCAAAGAACACGGCAGCATCCTCGCGAAGTGCGGCGCCTTCGACGAGGCGCTGCGAAAGGACTGCGACGCCGTCGGCGAAGGGTATTATACGCTCGCCTGCGCGGCGCTGCGGCAGTCCGTCGGGGCGCATAAGCTGGTCGAAACGCGCAAAGGGGAGCTGCTGTTCCTCTCAAAGGAGAACGACTCCAACGGCTGCATCGGCACGGCGGACGTGAGCTATCCCTCCATACCGCTGTACCTGCTCTATAATCCAGAACTGGTCAACGGGATGCTGCGCGGCATCTTCGATTTTGCGAAAATGCCCGTTTGGACGTTCGGGTTCGCACCGCACGACGTAGGCACATATCCCTGGTGCGCGGGGCAGGTGTACGGAACGGCGGAGCGGGAGGATAAGTACTGCTGCGGCAGGTTCACGGAATGGAACGCGCCGCGCACCAACCAGATGCTGTACCTGCGCCCCGCCGCGAGCGACGTCTATAACAAGGATCTGCAGATGCCCGTCGAAGAGTGCGGCAACATGCTGATCATGACGGCGGCGGCACTGCGCGCGGGCGCGGACAAAAAACTCGCCAAACAGAATTTTTCTCTTCTTAAAAAATGGGTGAAGTATCTTGAAAAATTCGGGCTGCGCCCAGAAAACCAGCTCTGCACGGACGATTTTGCGGGGCACCTTGCGGGCAACGTCAATCTTTCTCTGAAGGCGCTCGTCGGCATCGAGAGCTTTGCCGTTATCTGCGGCGCATTGGGGAAGGAAGGGCTTGCCGCGGAATACGAGGACAGGGCGCAGAAGTTTGCCGCCGCGTTCAGAAAGGCGGCGGGCGAAGGGGTCATGCCGCTCGCCTACGGGCAGGAGGGCACGTATTCCATCAAATACAATCTCCTGTTCGATAAGCTGTTCGGGTTCGATCTCGTGGGGCAAAACGTCCGCGAGCGCGAAACGGCGTATTATATCGAACGGAACGCGCGCTGCGGCGTCCCGCTCGACACGCGCGAAACGTATACCAAAGCGGATTGGATCCTGTGGGCGGCGGCGCTCACGGACGATGCGGAAAAGGCGCGCGCACTGTATTCGCCCGTCGTGCGCTACCTGCGGGAAACGCCTTCGCGCGTACCCTTCGGCGACTGGTATTATGCGGATCGGGGCGACATCGTGCATTTCATCAACCGCTCGGTCGTCGGGGGCGTGTTTGCCCCGCTGCTGAAAGCGAGCGGCAGGATGCGTGCATAAAGGGGCTGCGCCCGCCGCGTCAGCGGCGGGCAATATAAAAAAGGTACGGCTGCTGCCGTGCCTTTTTTGTTGCCGAAAAGGACGCGTTTTTCCGATACGTGCGGGAAAACAAGGTCCGTTTCGCTGTTTTGACGGCGTTTGCGGGCGCCGCAGCGCCGCATCGGCGCCGTCTTTGCCCGATCTCGCGGCACTTTGTTTGCTGCCGCAGACGCCGAGAAACCGCCGCACATGCGCGGGTTCCCTTTCGCAGTGCCGTTCGGATCAAACGCAGCACCGCTTTGTTGCGTAAAAAACGGAGAAGGAGGCTGCGTCACCGTCTTTACAGGGTAGTATATGCTCCGGCGCCTCATGCGGGTGCAGCAGGATCTTTCCTTTTTGCTCGGTCAACGGAAGAATGTATTGTATAAAAGGCAATGCGGCGGTAAAAAATGGATTAAATGTAAAAAGTTGGGACTTTTTGAGCGAAAAAAGAAGATATAATATGGTCGAATCAGGAAAAGAAAGAGACCATTATGACGAAAGATATGGTGGAAGAGATCGTAAAGCGGTATCCATACATCATACGGGCGGTAAAGGAGGGCAGGGATGCGGCGGTATTCTCTATCGGGAACAGGAAAATGCGTATCGCGGTCGGCGAGGAAACGAAAGCCGTTTGTTCGATCATTGAGGAGATACGCGAGCGGGAAAAGGATCGGTACATTCTGAAGATGATCGAGGGGCTCAAGCGCGGGGAAAGCGATGTCGCGATCATCCAGAAAGTTGCGTGGGAAAGGAATGCATATTACGAACGGAAAAAGCGATTCATCGAAAAAATATACAAATGCTGCATCGGGCGGCATATGGTCGCGTATGAAGATATTTTAGCGGAGGAAATACAATGAAAAACAATTTGACGGCGGAGGAAGTCCTGGCAGACCTGGCGGTGCGGCTGCCGGCGTATTTGGAGGAACTGAAAGAAGCTGCATGGGAAAACGAGCGCTTTGCGTACGGCGTGAAAACAGCGTATGTGGAGTGCCTGGAGATCGTTCAGCGGTGGAAGGATTCTGCCCGCTACGGGCTGGATTTTCCGATCGAAAAAAGATTTCCTCTTTAAGGTGGCGGCCTGTTATTTTAAGGGGCTGCCGCTTCAACGGGGCGGGCGCCGTTTTAATGGGGCGGGCATCTGCTTTAATGTGGTTGGTCGCCGTTTTAATGGGGCGCCGCGCAGATGTTTGCGTATGGCGGCGGCGCGGAAAATCGTTTGCAGAAGAAGCCGATCCTGCGCGTTATTGCCCGAAAAGGAGCCGAACGTTGCGAAAAGCCGGTCCGTGACCCTTGTGCAGGGGCGGTACCGGCTTTATCGCGGGGGGAGCGGAATCGGCGGGAGCGAAGAGAGCGCAGAAAAAGCGCGAAAGAATTATAAAAAAATTAAAAAATGAGCGTAAAAACGCTTGAAAAAACGGTCAAACTCTGCTAAAATAGCAAAGCAATCAGACATTGGGGTGTCGCCAAGCGGTAAGGCAACGGACTCTGACTCCGTCATTCGTTGGTTCGAATCCAGCTACCCCAGCCAATTTATGCACGATTTTGTGAATAAACAGCACAAAATCGTGCATATTTTTT
>JAGHJS010000055.1 GCA_017886545.1 Clostridia bacterium | reverse complement strand
GCGGGACGTTTGGGTAGGGCGCGGGCGGGGGGTGTGCGCGCGGGGACGTGCGGGAAATGCGCGCGGGAGGCAAGACCTTCCGCCGCAGGCTTGACAGTCCGCCCGGTATCGGGTATAATAAAGTATAACGTACGGCAGGGCGCCGCTGCGGAGGGATATCATTGAAAAACAGGATCAGGAAGGGCGCGGGCGTGTTCGTGCACGAACGCGCGTACATTGCGGGCGAAGTGAGCCTCGGCGACGGTGCGAACATCTGGTGCGGCGCGTGCATCCGCGGCGACATCGCTCCCGTTGCGATCGGGAAAAACACGAACGTGCAGGACAACGCGACCGTACACGTCGGCATCGGCTGCCCCGCCGTGATCGGCGACAACGTAACGGTAGGGCATAACGCGATCGTGCACGGCTGTACGGTCGGCAGCAATACGCTCGTCGGCATGGGCGCCGTCCTTCTGGACGGCGCCGTGATCGGCGAAAACTGCATCATCGGCGCGGGGACGCTCATCCCGCAGCGCAAAGTCATCCCGGCGGGCAGCGTCGTGTTCGGTTCCCCGTACCGCCTCGTGCGGACGGTCACCGAAGCGGACCTTGCCGCGATCGCGGAGAACGCGGCGGGGTATCTGCGGCTCGCCGAAGCGTATGCGGAAGAGAATGCCGCGGGGAAATTATGATAATCGGGTAAAAACGGAAAAAAATCCGCCGTTTACACTTGACTAAACCACAAAATTCGATTATAATTATCGGGTATATTTCCGTATACTGCCGTGCCGCGCGCACGGAAAAAGTCTGTAAACTTGCGCCTCCGCTCCGGCGGGCGGCGTACAGGGATGGAGAAAGGAGTAGGCAATGGGCAAAGGAAAATCGGTGCTGCTGATCGTGCTGGTCACCATTGTGCTCGCAGGGCTGCTGTTTATCGGCTTTACGCCCTCGTTCGCAGTCGGTGTGAGCGATTTCGGCTCCCTGCTTTCCAATGTGGATCTCGGTACCGACCTCGGCGGCGGTTATACGACGGTCTACTATCCGGAAGGCGTGATGTCCGCAAGCGACTATGCGATCGAAGACGATGAGACGCAGGCGGATTACACACAGTACAAGGGCATCTATCTCTCCAACGAGATCTATGATGCGGACACGCAGCAGGTGACCGAAGAATTTTCAAGCGAGTTTGACAAGGCATACGCGGCGCTTTCGTACCGTTACGAACAGATGGGCTTCGTGAACGCCTCCGTCGTGAAAGAGAACGACTATACGATCCGCGTCACCATACCGCATCTGAGCGACGATACGGTGTTGGATACCGTATTTACGCAGCTTTCCTATTCGGGGAGCCTGCATCTGAGCGACAGCGAGATCACCACCTCCAATGCGGAACGCAGAGCGGAGGTGTGGGATTCTTCCCTCGTTTCTAGCGCGGGCGTCGTTTCGGCGGGCGATCAGGGCTACGCCGTGACGATCAACTTCACCGCGGAAGGGCGCGCGAAGTTTGCGGAGCTGACCGCAGGCATGGTCAGCAGCAGCGACAGCAGCAGTTCTTCGAGTTCGAGCGGAACGCTGTACATCTATGTCGGCATGAACCAGATCATCACCGTCAGCGTAAGCGAGGAGATGGATCAGGATACCATCTATATCAGCGGCAGCTTCACCACCCGCGAAGCCGCGCAGTCGATCGCGTCGACCATCAATTCCGTTCTCAACGAGGATGACGTGTTCGACCTGAACATCAACTATTCCTATCTCTATGAGTTCGCCCCCACGATGGGGGAGAACACCGCGGCATGGGTCGCTGCGGCGGTCGGCGCGCTTTTCCTCGCGGCGATCATCGTATCGCTCGTCAAGTTCAAGGGCATGGGGCTCGCGTTCACGTACGGGTTCCTGACCTGGCTTCTGGCGCTGCTGCTGTGCGTGTCGCTGATCGGCGGCATCGTCGTCGACTTCGGCGGCGTGCTCATGATCGTGCTTTCCGCGGCGGTCATGGCAGGGTTCAGCTATTACGCATACAACAACATCCGCAAAGAATTTTCGACGGGAAAAACGCTTACGGCGTCCATCAAATCGGGATTCAAAAAGAGCATCGCTCTCACCATCGACGTGCACCTCGTGCTTGCGCTTGCGGCGCTTGTGCTGTGGCTTGTTTCGACGGGAACGGTCGCGTTCATGTCGCTGATCTTCCTCATCGGCACGGTGCTCTCGGGTCTGGTCACGCTGCTCGTAACGCGGTTCTATCTGTATATGTTCATGGCGCAGCCGAAGAACAAGATCGCGTTCTGCAATTTCAAGAGAGAGGAGGCGGAAGACGATGAGTAAGGTCTTTTCCAAAAAGCATCTGCTTGCTTGCCTCGTCGTGAGCCTTGTTCTCATCATCGCGGGCGCCGTCGTGTTCGGGCTTCTCGGATTCAGCAAAGACAGCACCGTGCGCGACAAAATCTCCGTCGAGGTCAACGGCTATATCTCGCTGCTCAGCGAAGAGAGCCGCGGCGAGTTCCTCGACTTCTGCGAAGATACGCTGGAAGCGGACGGCTACAGCGTGCTGGAAGTGAATTACAACAGCGAAATGTCCGGGTTCAATGACAGCGTTGAATTTGTCATCGCCGCGGATACGGATAGCTATACGGATCAGCAGCTGAGCGCACTGGCAGAGACGCTGCAGACGAGCATCAACGGGCTGACGGATGACCGGATCGAAAACATTGAATCGGTGGTGGGGTTCGCCCCGTCCGTTACGTATACCGTTACGCAGAACAATGTGTTCGCAACGTATGCATGGCGCGCCGCCGTGGCGGGCGCTTCGGTGCTGGTGATCGCGTTTATCTATGCGGCGATCCGTTTCCGTCCTGGCATGGGGCTCACCGTCCTGGTTTCGGGCGTGCACGATGTGCTGCTGACCCTTGCGCTCATTGCGCTGCTGCGTATCCCCGTCGGGGTCACGCTGATCGCCGTCGCCGCGTTTTCGCTGCTCGTTTCGATCGGGCTCAACCTTGCGGTCTGCGGCGGCATGCGCAAAAACTTCCGCCTGGACGAATGGAAGGACATTCCTTCCCGCGAGGCGGTCACCCGCTCCGTGAAGGAGAGCCGCCGTATCGTGTTCGGCGCGGCCGTGGCTTTGGCGGCGTTCGTCATCCTGATCGGCGTTGTGGGGGCTGTGCTCGGCACCGATCTCGCTTTCGCCATGATCGGCGGGCTGATCGCGGTCATCGTTTCGGTGTACTCCGCGCTGCTGCTCGGGCCTTCGGTGTTTGCGGGCATCAAGGCGCGTACGGATAAGCGCCGCGCCGAACGCGCTCGGTACGACTATGTGCCGGAAAAAGAGCGCAAAAAGCGCGGGCAGGAAACAAAGCAGACCGCAGACGGGGCGGCCGAATAAGGAAAGGGGCTGCTCTGCGGTCCGGTAAAGCAGATACAGGGGCGGGGCGTATAGCTCTCGCCCTTTGTTTTTGGAAGTTTTTTCCTGCGGCGTTTGCCGCGGGAGGGGCAGACCCGCCGATGCGCGCAGTGCGCCGCCGCGCGAAGGCGACGGAGCGGCGGGCAGCGCCGTTCGGAGAGGAACGAACCGGAGGACAGCACCGTTCGGAGAGGGACGAAACGGAGGGCAGCGCCGTTCGGACAGGAACGGAGCGGCGCCCAGGACAGACGGAGGACAGTATGAAAAAGATCGTGCCCGAATTTATGTTTACCGAGGAAGAGCAGGCGCGCGTCCGCGCGCTCGCTTCGGCATGCGGTATTCATGAACTGACGGCGCGCATCCTGTTTTCCCGCGGCGCGGATACGCCGGAAAAGATCAGAACGTTTCTTTCTCCTTCCGCAAAAAATTTTCTTTCGCCCTTCCTTATGCGCGGCATGCGCGAGCTGACGGACGCGGTCGGCGAAGTGAAGGCGCACGGCGGGCTGATCGCCGTCTACGGCGACTATGACGCGGACGGGATCGGCGCGGCTGCAATTTTGCTCACGGCGCTCCGCCGCAGCGGCGTGCGCGCCGTCGCGCACGTACCCGAACGCGCGGACGGCTACGGCATGTCCGTCGCTTCGTTGGAAAAGATCATCGACGAAAACGCGCCCGAGCTGATCATCACCGTTGACTGCGGCGTTTCCAACCGTGCGGAAGTGGATTACATCAAGTCCCGCGGCGTGCGCGTCATCGTCACCGACCATCACGAACTGCCCGATGTGCTGCCCGACTGCGTCGTCATCAACCCGAAACTTGCCGACGAATACCCGTACGACAATCTCTGCGGCGCGGGCGTCGCGTTCAAAGTCGCCTGCGCCCTGCACGGCGAAAAGGCGTATGACCTTCTGGACCTCGCCGCCGTTTCGACTGTGGCGGACAGCGTGCCGCTCACGGGCGAAAACCGCGACATCGTGGCGGAAGGGCTGCGCCGCATCAACAGGGCCCCGCGCCCCGCGCTGAAATATCTGCTCGCCTCCAGAAAAGACGCGGTCGACGCGCAGACGCTCGCGTTCACCGTCGCGCCGCGCATCAACGCGGCGGGCAGGATGGGCGACGCGCAGAGCGCGCTGCGCCTTCTGACGGGCGAAGACGAAAAGGAGATCTACGACCTTGCCGTGCGGCTGAACGCGTTCAACGCCGAGCGCCAGCAGGTTTGCGACGAGGTATATAAGAGCGCCAGGCGCAGGCTTGCGGAAGGCGGCGCGTACGACGACGCGATCCTCCTGTACGGCGAGGATTGGAGCCAGGGCCTGATCGGCATCGTGGCGGCGCGGCTGGCGGAGGAGTTCAACCGCCCCGTCGTGCTCTTCGCCGAAAAGGACGGGGTTTTAAAGGGGTCCGCCCGCACGGTGGAGAGCGTGAATGTGTACGAAGCGCTGCGCGCCTGTTCGCAGTACCTCGAAGCGTTCGGCGGGCATGCGCAGGCGGCGGGCGTGACCGTCCGCAAAGAAAATTTTGAGGCGCTGCGCGCGGCAATGAACCGCTATGTGCGCGAAACGTACGCACGGGAAGATTTCCTGCCGTCCTTCTCCGTCTGCGCGCACGAAGCGCCCGATCTGGAACTCGCAAAGGAGCTGGAACGCCTCGAACCCTGCGGCGTTGGCAACAAAAAGCCGCTGTTCTCCGTCACGGCGGGCAGCGTCGCCGCGAGCCGCCTCAAAGAGGGGTCGCCGCACGTCTCCTTCCGTACGGACGGGACGGAGCTCGTTTGGTTCGGCGGCGGCAGATCGCTGGAACTTCTTTCCTGCGACCTGCCGAAGGAAGTCGTGTTCGAATGCGGCGTGTCCCGTTTCCGCGGCAGCGAGAGCGTGCGCGGCATCGTGCGGGACGTGCTCTGCGCGCAGGGCGGCGGCGAGAGCACCGCGCTCTATGCGTTCCGCAGCCGCCTGCTTCGCCTTGCCGCCGCGCCGGCGGAGGTGCATCCCGTATACGAGAGCGCGGAGAGCCTGCGCGCGCGCATCCTTGCGGCAAGGGAGGGCTGCCGCTACGGGCTTCTTCTGCTCGGCGGCGAGCAGGTGCCCGCTTCGCTTGCGGGCGCCTGTGCGGGGCTGGATACGGAGCTGTTCCGCCTGGCTTCGCCCAATGTCGGCAATGCGCTCCTTCTTGCGCCTTCGCCCGAAGAAGATCTTTCCATGTACCGCGACGTCGTTTTCCTCGAACAGCCGGCAGACTTTCACTTCCCTTCGCTGGCGGGGAAAACGGTGTACGTCAATGCGGACGCGCCCTGCACCCTGTTCGACGGGCTGGACGTCTCCCGCGCGGCGATGGCGGAAGTATACCGTGCGATCCGCACGGGGGTCGCGGGCGACGGCAGCGTGGCGGCGGCTTCCGCGCAGAACGTCTGCCCGCCGCGGCAGTTCGTGTTTGCGGCGGAGGTGTTTGCGGAACTCGGTCTGGTGCGCGTGAGCGGCGGGCGTCTCCGCGCCGTGCCGGGCAAAAAGACGGAGCTCACGAAGTCGGCGATCTACCGCGCCGCGGCGGAAAAGAGGGGGTAGCCAATGAATACTGCGTTGCAGATGATCTATGACAATTATACGGGCGAAGAGCGCAACATGCTCATCCGCGCCTACCACTATGCCGAGGAGGCGCACAGCGGGCAGAAGCGCGCGTCGGGCGAGGCGTATTTTATCCATCCCTGCGCCGTAGCGCAGATCCTGATGGAACTGGGACTTGACTGCGCCACCGTCGCCGCGGCATTTTTGCACGACGTCATCGAAGATACCCCCGTCACCGAAGACGACATCCGCAGCAATTTCGGCGACGAGGTGCTGCAGCTCGTTGCGGGCGTCACAAAACTGGATAAGATCTTTTTCAAATCGCACGAGGAGGAGGAAGCAGAAAATTTCCGCAAAATTTTTGTGGCGATGGCGAAGGACATCCGCGTCATCATCATCAAACTTGCGGACCGTCTGCACAACATGCGTTCGCTGAACTTCCTCTCAAAAGAGCGGCAGCTGCGCATGGCGCGCGAAACGCTGGACATCTACACCCCGCTTGCGGGCAGGCTGGGTATTTCGCAGATCAAGTGCGAGCTGGAGGACCTGTGCCTCAAATACCTCGAACCCGAGGCGTATGAGTTTCTCGTCGAAAACATCCACCAGAAACTGTACGAACGGCATAACTTCGTCGACTACGTTGTCAAAGAGATCAAAGCCATCCTCGACGAAAGCAAGATCGAAGGCGAAGTGTTCGGGCGGCCAAAGCATTTTTACTCCATCTACAAAAAGATGAAGCAGCAGAACAAATCGCTCGACCAGATCTACGACCTGACCGCCGTGCGCGTCATCGTCGGCACCGTCGACGAGTGCTACGAAGTGTTCGGCAAGATCCACAAACGCTGGAAGCCCATCCCGGGGCGCATCAAAGACTACATCGCGACCCCCAAGCCGAACATGTACCAGTCCCTGCATACGACGGTCGTGACCGACTTCGGGCAGCCGTTCGAGATCCAAATCCGCACCTATGAGATGCACAGGACGGCGGAATTCGGTATCGCCGCGCATTGGAAATATAAGGAGAAGAAGGCGGACGACTCTGCGTTCACGGAACGCCTTTCCTGGATCCGCGAGGTCCTGAGCTGGGAAGGCGGGCTGAAGGATTCCAAGGATTTCATGGAATCCCTGAAAACGGAGCTGTATTCCAGCGAACTGCTGGTCTTTACGCCGAAGGGAAAGGTCATCTCCCTTGCGAAAGACGCGACGCCCATCGACTTCGCGTACGCCATCCACAGCGAGATCGGCAACCACTGCGTGGGCGCGAAGGTCAACTCCAAGATCGTGCCGCTCAGCTCGACCCTGCATACGGGCGACGTGGTGGAGGTTCTCACCAACCCGAATTCCAAAGGCCCTTCGTGGGACTGGCTGAAAATCGTCAAGTCCTCCAGCGCGCGCGCGAAGATCAAACAGTTCTTCAAGCGCGAAATGAAGGACGAGAACATAAAGCTCGGCAAGACCATGCTCGAAACGGAAGCAAAACGCCGCGGCTACGCGCTTTCAGACCTTCTCACCGAACAAGGGTTCGAAAAGCTGTCCGAAAAGTTTTCATTCGCCAATCAGGACGAGATGTTCGCTTCCGTCGGGTACGGCGCGATCACCGTCTTCCAGGTCCTGTTCAAGCTCATCGATTATTACAAGAAGGAAGTGCCCAAACAGCCTTCGTATCACGGCGACGTGAAAGCGGACGCGGGCGGCGTCATCGTCAAGGGGCAGAGCGGGCTTTTAACGCGCTTTGCCGGCTGCTGCAACCCCGTGCCCGGGGATGAGATCGTCGGCTTTGTTTCGCGCGGCAGGGGGGTCGTCATCCACCGCGCGGACTGCCCGAACGTCAAAAATTTGGCGGGCGAAGGCGAGGAGCGCATCCTGCCCGCCGAGTGGGCGGAGACGGGCGGCAACCGTTTCGTGGCGGCGATCGTCATCAAGGCGAAGGACCAGGGCGTGGCGCTGTCCGTGCTGACTTCCGTGGTCAGCGACATGCGGCTGATGATCACGGGCGTCAATTCGCGGTTCGACAAGAACAAGGACGCCGTGATCGAGGCGAGCATCCGCCTCAACGGGAAAGAGGACATCGACCAGCTCATCAAAAAAATACGGCAGGACGAGCGCATTCAGGAAGTGTTCCGCACGACGGCGAAATAGTTAGCGCGCTCTTTCTGCGCCGCAAAACGCCGCGCTTTCCGCGCGGCGGGCGTGAAAGTATACGCGATGCGTTTGCGCGGCGGGCGTGAAAGTATACGCGATGCGTTTGTGCAGCGGGCACGGCGGGTGCGCAGAACGCCGCGCAGAAGGCGCGGCGGCACGGAAGAGGCGGCGCGTTCGGAACAGCGTGCGCCGAAAGGCGGATGGGTATGGAAAAATTCAGTGTTTTTTGCGTTCCCGCGGGCGTGCTGCGGGCAAACAGTTACCTTGTTACGGCGGACGGGGCGTCCGCCGTGCTCATCGACTGCGGCGGCGAGGAGCCGCTGCGCGAAGCGGAGCGGCGCGGGCTTGCGGTCGAAGCCGTATTGCTGACGCACGGGCATTTCGACCACATCGGCGGGTGCGCCGCGGCGCAGGCGCGCGGCATCCGCGTCGGCTGTGCGCGCGCGGAGACGGAGACCGTCGCCGCGCAGCCCGCGTTCACCGCACAGTTCGGGTTGACCGTTGCGCCGTTCACGCCCGATTTTACCTTCGGCGACGGAGATACGCTCTCCTTTGCGGGGCTTTCCTTCCGCGTCGTCGCAACGCCGGGGCATACCGAAGGCGGGGTATGCTTTTTGTGCGGCGACGCGCTGTTTACGGGCGATACCCTCTTTGCGGGCAGCGTCGGAAGAACGGACTTCCCGGGCGGCAGCGCCGGAAAGCTGCGCCAAAGCCTGCAAAAGCTGTTCGCCCTTGCGGAGGACTGCACCGTCTATCCGGGGCACGACGAGGCGACCACGCTCGCATACGAGCGCAAATACAATCCCTTTGCGAAGTAGCCTATGCTGACCACCGATACGCAGTTTCTATACGCAGAACTCATGGACGTTGTGCGCCTGTTCGGCGAGGACGTGCCCGACCTTTCGCATACGTTCGCGTCGGAAGGGGACGTGTTCCGCAATACCGTCGTAGTGTGCGGGCAGACTTTCCGTTTCGAAGAGAAGCAGCCGCATGACGGCGCGCTCGCCTTCAAACGCTACGCAAAACGCTTTGCCAAGCTCGCCGTGTACAGGGCGCTGGAAGCGGTCACGGGCAGGAGCATGCCGTGGGGCGCGCTGACGGGCATCCGCCCGACCAAGCTCGCCTATGCGGAGCTCGCCGAAGGCAGACCCTTCGAGCCGCTTTTTGAAAAATTCGGCGTCCGCCCCGCGAACATCGCGCTCGTGCGCGACGTGCTCGCGGCGCAGTGCGGCATCTATGCGCGCGAAGAGGGCGCCGCCGACCTCTATGCAGGCATCCCGTTCTGCCCGTCGAAGTGCAATTACTGTTCCTTTACCACGGCGGACATCACGCGGACGGGCAAGTTCGTCGACGGGTACCTGACCGCGCTGGAAGGGGAGATCGCCGCCTGCCGCGGGCTGTTTTCGCGCCTTCGGAGCGCGTATGTCGGCGGCGGCACGCCGCTCGTGCTGGAACGCGGGCAGCTGGAGCGGGTGCTGCGCGCCCTCGCGCCGCTTATCCCCGCGGGCACGGAATACACCGTCGAGGCGGGGCGGCCGGACGTGTTCACGTCCGAAAAGCTCGACCTGCTGCGCGCATACGGCGTCACGCGTATCTGCGTCAACCCGCAGAGCTTCTGCGACGCAACGCTCGCGCGCATCGGCAGGCGGCACACCGCCGAAGATATTTACCGCGCCTATGCGATGGCGCGCGGGTACGGGTTCGACGTCAACCTCGACCTCATCGCGGGGCTGACGGGGGAGAGCGCGGAAGAGTTTTTCGCGAGCATCGACGCGGCGCTCTCGCTCGCGCCCGAAAACATCACCGTGCACACCCTCTGCCTGAAAAAGGGGGCGAAACTCAAAGAGGAGGAGCACTTCCTCGCCGCCGAAGGCGTGGAGCGGATGCTCGCCTACGCGCGCGGAAAACTGTATGCGGCGGGGTATGTTCCGTACTATCTGTACCGTCAGAAGTATATGGCGGGCAACTTTGAAAACACGGGCTGGTGCAAGCCGGGCAAGGCGTGCGTGTACAACGTGGACGTGATGGAAGAGACCTGCGACAACCTTGCCTGCGGCGCGAACGCGGTCACCAAAAAGCTGTTTGCGGGCGGCGCGCGCATCGAGCGCCTCGGCGCGCCCAAGGATATCCCCACCTATATCGCAAAGGCGGGCGAAGTCGCCGAAAAAAAGCGCGCTTTGTTCACGGGTGCGGGAGCGTTCGGGAAAACACTCTAAAAAATGCGGAAAGCGGCGCTTCAAACAGTTTACAATTTTCCGAAGATATGGTAAACTTATAACCGTACGCTGACAAAGCCGTTCGAATCTCCGCGGCGAGCTTTGTCTGCGTGAATACAGTTCCAAGGAGTAAAAAAATGGAAAAGGAAAAGAAGACACAGATCATTGACGAGTACAAGCGCCACGACGGCGACACGGGCTCTTCCGAAGTGCAGGTCGCGCTTCTTACGGAGCGCATCAACCACCTCAACGAGCACCTCAAGGCGCACCCGCACGACAATCACTCCCGCCGCGGCCTTCTCAAGATGGTCGGTCAGCGCAGGGGGCTGCTCGACTATATCAAGGCGAACGACATCGAAAAATACCGTGACCTCATCGCGCGCCTTGATCTGAGAAAATAACGAATCTATGAAAGGGCG
Source organism: Clostridia bacterium (assembly GCA_017886545.1). Lineage (GTDB taxonomy): Bacteria > Bacillota > Clostridia > Christensenellales > Borkfalkiaceae > Borkfalkia. Next base: position 13,099 of record JAGHJS010000055.1, on the reverse strand, counting down.
AATTTTCCGTTCGCCCTTTTTGTCGATTATAGCGCCCGTCGGGGACGGGCGCGGCAAGAACAAGGTAAGGAGAAAGAAAAGAATCATGACAAGCAACTTCAGACAGTTTGAAACGGAAGTCGGCGGCAGAAAGGTCATCGTCGAAACGGGCAAGTATGCGCAGCAGGCAAACGGGTCCTGCATCGTGCGCTGCGGCGATACCGTCGTGATGGTCAACGTTACCATGTCCGAAACGCCGCGCGAGGGGATGGACTTCTTCCCCCTCCAGGTCGACTTCGAAGAAAAGATGTATGCGGTCGGCAAGATCCCGGGCGGCTTCAAAAAGCGCGAGGGCAGGGCAAGCGATAAGGGGATCCTCACCTCCCGCCTGATCGACCGCCCCATCCGCCCGCTCTTCCCGAAGGGACTGTACAACGACGTCGTCGTCATCGCGACCGCTCTTTCGGTGGATACGAACATCCCGCCCGAGCCGTTCGCAATGATGGGCAGCTCCATCGCGCTGAGCATCTCCGATATCCCTTGGGCAGGCCCCACGGGTTCGGTGCAGGTCGGCATGGTCGACGGGCAGTACGTCATCAACCCCGACAACGCGCAGCGTGAAAAGAGCACGATCGCCCTGAGCCTTGCCGGCACGAAGGACGCGATCATGATGGTCGAAGCGGGCGCGAAGGAAGTCTCCGACGAATCGATGGTCGGCGCCATCCTGTTCGGGCACGAAGAGATCAAAAAACAGTGCGCTTTCATTGAAATGATCCGGAAGGAAGTGGGCAAGCCCAAACGTCAGATGGAGCTGTACCACGTTCCCGAAGACCTCGACGCGGCGGTGCGCGCCTATGCCTCCGACATGCTGGACAAGGCGCTCGAAGAGTTCGACCGCGACGCCCGCGAAGAAAAGCAGGCGGAAGTGGAAAAGAACGTGCTCGAACACTTCGCCGACGTTTATCCCGACAAAAAGCGCGAGATCAAGGACAGCCTGTACTACATGACCAAAGAGAAGGTCCGCGCGAAGATCCTCGACAAGGGCATCCGCCCCGACGGGCGCAAGCTCACCGAGATCCGTCCGATCTGGTGCGAAGTGGGCATCCTTCCCCGCGTGCACGGTTCCGCCGTGTTCACCCGCGGGCAGACGCAGGCGCTCACCACCTGCACGCTGGGCACTCTTTCCGAAGTGCAGAAGCTGGACGGGCTGGACGATGAAACGGCGAACCGTTACATGCACCAGTACAACTTCCCCGGCTACTCCACGGGCGAGGCGAAGGCGCTGCGCAGCCCCGGCCGCCGCGAGATCGGGCACGGCGCTCTTGCCGAGCGCGCGCTCGAACCCGTCGTGCCGAGCGAAGAGGAGTTCCCGTACGCCATCCGCATGGTGTCCGATATTTTAAGTTCCAACGGTTCCACGTCGCAGGCGTCCGTCTGCGGTTCCACCCTCGCGCTCATGGATGCGGGCGTGCCCATCAAGGCGCCCGTTGCAGGCTGCGCGATGGGTCTGATCAAGGATACGAACAGCGACCGCGTCGCCATCCTCACCGACATCCAGGGGCTTGAGGACTTCCTCGGCGATATGGACTTCAAGGTGGCAGGTACCGAAAAGGGCATCACCGCGATCCAGATGGACATCAAGATCAAGGGCATCGACGAGGCGATCCTGCGCAAGGCGATCTCGCAGGCGAACGACGGCAGGCAGTTTATCCTGCATAAGATGCTCGACGTTCTCCCCGCGCCGCGCAAGGAGCTTTCCAAGTACGCGCCGAAGATCATCTCCTTCAACATCGATCCCGAAAAGATCCGTGAAGTCATCGGCAGCGGCGGCAAGGTCATCAACAAGATCATTGAAGAGACGGGCGTCAAGATCGACATCGACGACGACGGAAAGGTCTGCATCGCGACCTACGGCGAAAATCTTGAAAACGCCGAGCGCGCAAAGGCGATCATCCTCTCCATCGCGCGCGATCCCGAAGTGGGCGATATGTTCATCGGTTCCGTCGTGCGTATCCTCTCCAAGGTCGGCGCGTTCGTCGAGCTCGCTCCCGGCAAGGACGGCATGATCCACATCTCCCGCCTCTCCGACAAGCGCGTCAATTCGGTGGAGGACGTGCTCTCCATCGGCGACACCGTCAAAGTCGAGATCATCAAGATCGGCGAAAAGGGCATCGACCTCAAACTGCTTGAAAAAATGGAAGGCTGAAAAAACACTGCCTCCTGAAAACCGCCCCGCGGCGTACGCCGCGGGGCGGTTTTATATAAAAATTTTCTGTATTTATAAAAAACATGCTGATTTTACTTGAAGCGGGGGGTATGATATACTTTAGTTGCCTTTGCGGAAAACGTCGGCGATGAGACGACGGCAGGACAAAGGTCAAATACGGAACCCCTTCAAGGGAAATGGGAGGAAACATGAAAAAGGTTTTGGCAGTCATAGCCGCAGCCTTGGCGGCTTGCATGCTGGCGGTGTTTGTCGGCTGCGGCGCGGCGGATGTGGAAGGTAAGACTTTTCGTTATGAAAGGTGCGAGATCAGCGGCAACATCGGCGGGATGAACGATGAAGCCCTGGATAAGGCGGAATCGCTCGTCGATGCCATGATGCTCGGCACCACGATCGTTTTTGCGAACGGAAAGGCAACTATGTCGATGAATGGGCAGCCCGGTTCCGCGGTCGACTATACGCAGGACGGCAATACGGTTACGATAAGGGGGCAGGTGTTTACCGTCAACGGCAACACTCTCGTTATGGAGTTGGACGGGTCGACGGTCGGGATCGGCGGGGTAACGTATAAAGTATATTTTAAAGCATAAAACAGACGAGCATAACAGAATGTACCTAAAAAAGCGCGCCTCCGCCGAATGGCGGAGGCGCGCTTTTTTGGTTTCCGTGTTTCGTACAAGAAAGCGCCGCTTTTGTTCAGCGTTTTTTGAAAACGCTTTTCGGCTGCCCGCAGATGGGGCAGACCCAATCGTCGGGCAGCTGTTCAAAGGGGATGTTCCCGCTGTATTCGTGCCCGCACACCGAGCATACCCATTTGCCTTCCGCAGGCGCGTCCTCCGCGATATAGGTGGGCGCGTTTTTCGCCGTCTTGCCCTTGATGACTTTGTGGTAGTAGGCATAGGTCATGGGCGGGTTGGCGCTCAGCGCCTCCGCGCCGATCACTTCGCCGAGGAATACCGTGTGCGTCGCCGTATCCATCGTGTCGACGACGCGGCAGCAGATATACGCGCACGCGTCGGATACGACGGGCATCTTATCGCGCACCGACCAGGCGACGGCGTCGAACTTGTTGAAGTCCTTCCCCGAGCGGAACCCGAAGGTGCCGATGATGGAAGGGTCGCTGTTCTCCGCCAGAACGGACAGGGCAAAGTGCCCGCAGGCGGCGATGCACTTGTTCGTGTAGTTGTCCTTATTGATGCTGATGAGCACCGTAGCGGGGGAGGAGGTGACCTGAATGGCGCTGTTTGCGGTGCAGCCCGTCGGCCTGCCCTCGTCCCACGTTGAAACGATGTACACTCCGTACGAAAGGGAATAGAATGCTTTTGGATCCATAAAAACCTCCGTTCACGAAATTTCTTTCAAAAGAGATGAAAGAAATTTCCGTGATTTGAGAGACAACCGAATGTTCGCCGCGGCAAAGCGCGGCTCTGCATTCGTTTTTCTCTCTTTGCGCGATTATAAGGGCTTCTCCTATTAAAAAATCGCGCAATTCACTCTTTCCGAACTGAGCCGTAAGCATACGACAAATTGAGTGCGCTTACCGAAAAGCGTGGTTTTCGGACGCGCAGCAGGATTATTAAAAAATACAGTCTATTTGTCATCCTGAACGGAGCGAAGCGGAGTTGAAGGATCTCTATGGAAATAACGACGATATTCTAATAGAGATCCCTCGGCAGGCTCGGGATGACAAAAACAAGGCATCTGCTTTTCAATACTTTCTCGCGCAAGCAAAACCACGCTCTTTCGTCGGAGCAGCCGTCAGCTCGGTGAGAAATCCGCGATCCTTGATTTAATAGTTTTCCGCCCTGAGCTGGAAGTAAGCCTTCGGGTGCGCGCAGACGGGGCAGATCTCGGGCGCTTTTTTGCCGACCACGATATGCCCGCAGTTCGAGCACTGCCAGATCATCTCTTCGTCGCGCGAAAAGACGATGCCTTCCTTCACGTTCTTCAGCAGGGCAAGGTAGCGCTTTTCGTGCTCGCGTTCGATGTCGCCCACCTTTTCAAACAAAAAGGCGATGCGCTCGAACCCTTCTTCGCGCGCCTCTTTGGCAAAGGTCGCGTACATGTCCGTCCATTCGTAATTTTCGCCCGCCGCCGCGTCCGCAAGGTTTACTTCCGTCGTCGGGATGTCGCCGTCGTGCAGGAGCTTGAACCAGATCTTCGCGTGTTCCTTTTCGTTGTTCGCGGTCTCTTCAAACAGGGCGGCGATCTGTACATAGCCCTCCTTCTTCGCCTTGCTCGCATAGTAGGTATACTTGTTGCGCGCCTGGCTTTCGCCGGCAAATGCCGCCAAAAGGTTCGCTTCCGTCTTGGTGCCTTTGAGTTGTTTTTCCATCGTTTGTCTCTCCTTATAATTTTTTATCGCACGCGGGGCAAAGCCCGACGAACTCTACGTTGCAGCTCTCCACATAAAACCCGCCCACACGCGCAGGCTTCGGGTAGGGCTGCGGAAAGAACGCCGCATCGAACACCTTGCCGCAGTCGCGGCAGCGGAAATGGCAGTGCGGCTGCGCGATGTGGTCGAAGCGGTCCGCCCCTTCGCCCGTCCGCACCTGCCCGATCGTCCCTTCCTCCGTCAGAAGGTGCAGGTTCCTGTATACGGTCGCGCGGCTGACGTTCGGCTTTTTTTCGGCGACCAGCTTGTAAACTTCCTCGGCGTTCGGATGTTCCAGTTCGCGCACGCACTCCAATACAAGGCGCCGCTGCATCGTGTTTCTGCGTTCCATACGTGCCCATTAATGAGAACTATTATTATTTATAATATATCATATAAGAAGAGATATGTCAAGAACTCTTCAAAAAATTCTTTCTGCTATTGACAAACGGGCGGGTTTTGCTTTATAATAGTAAAAAAGAGGATGCAAGCGGTGCAGGAGGCGCTCGTCGGGAGAATATGGGGTACGAACAGACGGAACTGTATTTTTTAGAACGGGACCTGCGCATGCGGTTCGGCGATGACGAGGGCGCAAAGATCTTTGCGGACGCGAGCAAGCTGTATACCGAACTTGCCGTAACGACCGATTACCGCAACAGCAAAACGCTGGAGCTGCAGCTCAAGCGGTTGGTGTTCCCCGTGATCGCGCTGTACAAAACGCTGTGCATGCACGGGTACCGCAAGGCGTCGGCGCTCGGGCTGATGCGCACGATGACCGAGCGCGCCGCACAGAACACGGCGGACGTGCTCGCCGCGCAGATGCGCAAGATCGCGCCGTTCCGCGCCTTCAAACGCAACATCCGCAATTTTATGGAGTACAAGTTCCCGTCCGCGGGCGGCTGGCAGTGCGGCGGTCTGGATACGGGCGGGGCGAGCATCGATTTCCGCATCGAAGAGTGCCTGTACCGCACCATCACGGCGCGGTTCGGCTGCCCGGAGCTTTGCGCCGTGTTCTGCGATTACGAGCGCATCGCCTTTGCGGGGCTTTTGCCTAAGATCGAGTTTTCCTGCGGCGGCAGGCTTTCGGAAGGGCGCGATTTCTGTTCGTTCTCCTTCAATAAGGGGAAAAAGCAGAAAGACGCAAACGGCGTGCAGAAAAAGTAAATCGGCTTTCATGCAAAACGTCCCGCAGCGGGGCGTTTTTTTTGCAGCTTGTTGTAATTCTTGACATTACAATAAAATCGTGCTATCCTGTAAGGCGGTACGTTACGGAAAAGGAGCAAAAGCATGCAATTATCATCGAGGTTTACGGTGGCGGTGCACACGCTGCTCGTCATCCATGTGTTCGGCAAAACGGAAAAAGTGACATCCGAGTTCATTGCGGCGAGCGTGAACGTCAACCCCGTCGTCATCCGCAGAACGCTGCAATCGCTCAAAGCCGCGGGCATGGTCGGGGTGAAGGCGGGCAGCGGCGGCGCAAGCATCGTCAAAGACCTGCACGATATTTCGCTTCTCGACGTGTACAGGGCGGCGGGCTGTGTGGAAGGGGAACTGTTTCACTTCCATGAGACTCCGAACCCGGATTGCCCGGTCGGGCACAATATCCACGCCGTGCTGGACGCGCACCTGGCGGATGCGCAGGCAGCGATGGAGAACGAATTGAAAAAAGTGACCCTCGCCGACCTCGTCGCCGAACTGCCCGCAAAGGCGTAGCGGCTGCCGCCTCGCGGCGGATGCGGTTCTTTCCAGACCGTATGCAGAAACCGATATTCCGGACCGTAACGGTCTGCGACCTTCCGCGCAAGCGAAGCCTGCCTTTCCGGGCAGGCTTTTTTCATGCAAAAAAACCCCGAAAAAATTGATAAAAATTAGTTGTAACGATTGACATTACAACGAAGGGGTGCTATACTAACGTTGTAATCAAAAAGGTTACAACAAATTTTCGGAGGTTTCGTATCATGAAAAAGGTTGCAATCGTATGTGCGGCGGGAAGGCAGGGGACCTGCCTTGTGAACGAGGCGGTTTCCCGCGGGTATGACGTGACGGGGTTTGTTCGCGGCGGCGACAAAGTTGCAAATCCCAAGGCAAAGACGGTCGTCAAAGACTTGTTTGAACTGACGCGCGAAGATCTCAGCGGGTTCGACGTGGTGATCGACGCGTTCGGCGCATGGACGCCCGAAACGCTGCCGCTGCACAGGACGTCGCTCGCCCACCTGTGCGATGTCTTAAGCGGCACGAAGGTGCGCCTGCTCGTCGTGGGCGGTGCGGGCAGCCTGTACGTCGATCCCGAACACACGGTGCAGGTCAAAGACCTGGAGAGCTTCCCCGACGTGTTCAAGCCGCTGGCGAATATGCAGGGCGCGGCGCTGGACGATCTGCGCAAGCGCAGCGATGTGTTGTGGACGTTTCTCTCCCCCGCGGGCGACTTTGTTGCAGACGGCGAAAGGACGGGCGAATATCTTTTGGGCGGCGAAGAGTACTTCGTCAACGAAAAGGGAGAAAGCCGCATCAGCTATGCAGACTACGCCATTGCGATGATCGACGAGATCGAAAACGCAAACAATATTCAGAAGCGTTTCTCGGTCATCGGGAAGTAAAACAGACCGAAACGGGTAAACGGCAAAAAAGGCGCCTCCCGCGGCTGCGGGAGGCGCCTTTCCCTGTTTCGGGAAGCGTCTTGTTATGCCTTGTCGTTGCTGCCGAGCACGTCGACGATCTTGTGACGGACGATCTCTTTGACCGCCGCGCGCGCGTCGCCGAGATACTGGCGCGGGTCGAAATGATCGGGATGCTCGAACATGTGTTTGCGGATCGCCGCCGTGCACGCTACGCGCAGGTCGGAGTCGATGTTGATCTTGCAGACGGCCATGGACGCGGCTTTGCGGAGCATGTCTTCGGGGATGCCGATCGCGTCGGGCATCTTGCCGCCGAACTGGTTGATGATCGCAACGCGGTCCTGCGGCACGGAGGAAGCGCCGTGCAGCACGATGGGGAAGCCGGGCAGGCGCTTGCCTACCTCTTCGAGGATGTCGAATCTGAGCTGCGGTTTCTGACCGGGCTTGAACTTATACGCGCCGTGGCTGGTGCCGATGGCGATGGCAAGGGAGTCGCAGCCCGTCTTTTCGGTGAATTCGCACACTTCGTCGGGTTGGGTGAAGCTGGCGTCTTCCGCTTTTACGTTGACGGCGTCCTCGATGCCGGCAAGCTGCCCGAGTTCCGCTTCGACGACTACGCCGCGGTCATGGGCGTACGCCACGACTTTTTTGGTGATTTCAATGTTTTCTTTGAATGCGTGATGCGACGCATCGATCATGACGGACGTGAATCCGTCGTCCACGGCAGACTTGCATGCTTCAAAGTCGGCGCCGTGATCCAGGTGCAGCACGATGGGCAGGCCCGTCGTTTCGACGGCGGCTTCTACAAGGTGCTTCAGGTAGACGGGGTTCGCGTATTTGCGCGCGCCCGCCGAGACCTGCAGGATGAGCGGCGAGTTGCACTCTTTGCCCGCTTCCACGATCCCCTGAATGGTCTCCATGTTGTTCACGTTGAACGCGCCGATCGCATAGCCGCCGGCATACGCTTTTTTGAACATTTCGGTCGATGTAACCAAAGGCATAGTTCGTTTCCTCCGAAAAGAATTTTTTCCAAAGAATATTGTACAACAATCTGCGCCAAAATGCAATCCTATTTTGAAAATAGTTGTATCGTTTCCCGAAAAATTTTTGCTCCCTGCCCGCGGCGCGCGGCGGGCGCATATGAGCGAAAACCGTCGGGGAGCGCGCAGGGAGCCGACGGGAAGCGGGCGGGGGCATCCGCGGAACAAGTGCGCGGCGGGCGCGCATGAGCGAAAACCGTCGGGGAGCGCGCAGGGAGCCGACGGGAAGCGGGCGGGGAGCATCCGAGGAACAAGTGCGCGGCGGGCGCGCATGAAAGGGAGCCGTCGGGGAACGGGCGGCGGTCCGCGGCGGAAAAAATTTTGCGCGGCGGGCGCATTCGCTTTGTATTTTTTCGGCGGCGAAGTATAATAGGAGAGGAAAAACAAGCAAGCTGCCGTACGGCAGAGGAGGAATATAAGTATGCGTGATCCGAGACTGGATAAACTTGCAGACGTGCTGGTCAACTATTCCGTGCATGTGCAGAAGGGGGAAAAGGTGCTCATCGAAGCGCGAGGCATCGATGCGGAGCTTGTAAAGGCGCTCATCGAAAAGGTGTACGCCGCGGGCGGCTATCCCTTTGCGGAGATCGTCGATCTCTCCGTCGAGCGCGCTCTTTTGCTGGGCACAGACGAGGCGCACTGCGCGCTGCGTGCAAAATACGATAAATTCCGTATGGAGGATATGGACTGCTACATCGGCGTGCGCGGCGGGAGCAACACCTTCGAGCTTTCAGACGTACCGCCCGCGCGCATGCAGGCGTACGACCGCCTCTATTCTTTCCCCGTGCATCATGAAACGCGCGTGCGCAAGACGAAGTGGGTGGTGCTGCGCTACCCGAACCCCGCCATGGCGCAGAACGCGGGCACGTCCACCGAGGCGTTCGAAAAATTTTACTTCGACGTGTGCACCCTCGACTATTCCAAAATGGACAGGGCGATGGACGCGCTCAGGGCGCGCATGGAGCGCGCGGACAAGGTGCGCCTGACGGGGAAGGGCACCGACCTCACGTTTTCCATAAAGGGCATCCCCGCGATCAAATGCGCGGGGCACATGAACATCCCCGACGGCGAGGTGTACACCGCGCCCGTGAAGGACAGCGTGAACGGCGTCATCACCTACAACGCGCCCACCCTTGAAAACGGCATCCGCCACGAGAACGTGCGGCTCGTGTTCAAGGACGGGAAGATCGTCGGGGCGACCTCTTCGGATACGGCGGCGCTCAACGCCGTGCTGGATACCGACGAAGGCGCGCGCTACGTCGGCGAATTCGCGATCGGCGTCAACCCGTATGTCACCAAGCCCATGCTGGATATCCTGTTCGACGAAAAGATCAGCGGCTCCATCCACTTCACGCCCGGGTGCAGCTACGACGACGCGTTCAACGGGAATAAATCGAGCGTGCACTGGGACATGGTGCTCATCCAGACGCCCGAATGGGGCGGCGGCGAAATTTATTTCGACGGCGAGCTTATCCGCAAAGACGGGCTGTTCGTGCCGGACGACCTCAAGTGTCTCAATCCCGAGGCGCTCAAATAGAGGCGGGAGTCCTTCCGATAGGGCATATTTTGCAAAAAACAGGGCGATTTGCCGAATTTTTCAAGGAGTTTGCGCAAACTATTGACGAAACAGTTCGGTTTTGTTATAATGGTAGCGATGTGTGCGGAACGGGACAGGCCCGCCGCAGGCACGTATATTTTGTAAAATTTTAACGGAGGGTTTTTTAAAATGGCTAACGTAAGAGTTGCAATCAACGGCTTCGGCCGCATCGGCCGTCTCGCTTTCAGGCAGATGTTCGGCGCAAAGGGCTACGATGTTGTCGCGATCAACGACCTCACCAGCCCCGCAATGCTCGCGCATCTTCTGAAGTACGATTCCGCGCAGGGCAGGTATGCTCTGGCTGACAAGGTCTCCTGCACGGAGAACTCCATCATCGTGGACGGCAAAGAGATCCGCATCTATGCAGAGAAGGACGCAAAGGATCTGCCTTGGGGCGAGATCGGCGTTGACGTCGTGCTCGAGTGCACGGGCTTCTACTGCTCCAAGGCGAAGAGCCAGGCGCACATCGACGCCGGCGCGAAGAAGGTCGTCATCTCCGCTCCCGCGGGCAACGATCTGCCGACCATCGTTTACAGCGTAAACGAAAAGACGCTCAAACCCACCGATACGATCATTTCCGCCGCTTCCTGCACCACGAACTGCCTCGCGCCCATGGCGGACACGCTGAACAAGTTCGCGAAGATCAAGAAGGGCTACATGACCACCATCCATGCGTACACGGGCGACCAGATGACGCTGGACGGCCCTCATCGCAAGGGCGACCTGCGCCGCGCAAGGGCTGCTGCCGTGAACATCGTTCCGAACAGCACGGGCGCCGCGAAGGCGATCGGCCTCGTTATCCCCGAACTCAACGGCGTTCTGGACGGCTGCGCGCAGCGCGTGCCCGTTCCCACCGGCTCCCTCACGCAGCTCGTTGCGATCGTCGAGGGCAAGGTCGACAAGGACGGCGTGAATGCGGCGATGAAGGCGGCGGCTTCCGATTCCTTCGGCTACACCGAGGACGAGATCGTCTCTTCCGATATCGTGGGCATCACCTACGGCTCGCTGTTCGACGGCACGCAGACCAAGTGCATGGACATGGGCGACGGCTCCACGCTCGTGAAGGTCGTTTCCTGGTACGACAACGAGAACTCTTACACCAGCCAGATGGTCCGCACCATCAAGTATTTCGCGGAACTCAAGTAATTCTCCGAAAGTCAGGCAGTGCGCCCCGCTTGCAAAAGCGGGGCGCTGTTTTTTTACCCGCCATGCGGCCGCTCCCTGTGCGGCGGACAAAGGAGAGAGAAGAGAGGGAAACGGCGGGAAGGAAGGCGGCGGCAACCTCCGAAAAATCGAAAAAGAAAGGAAAGGAGGCGCGTTCCCGTTGACGAACGGAAAGGGGCGTGTTATAATACAGCAAAGCGGAACGGGTGTTCCGCATTTTTTAAGTTTACAGGTGAAAGTATGATCCGCGCATTGCAGAAAGAGGACAGGGACGTGTTCCTTGCCCTGTCCGAACAGTTTTACCATTCCGCGGCGGTCCTGCACCCGATCCCGCACGCCTTCCATGAAAACGCGTTCGACGAGATCGTCGGCGGCAGCCCGTACGCATACGGCTGTCTGTTGGAAGAGGACGGCAGGGCGGTGGGCTACGCCCTTACCGCAACGACGTATTCGCGCGAATCGGGCGGAAAAGTTTTGTGGCTGGAAGAGCTGTATATCCTTGAAGAGTATCGCAGCCGCGGGCTTGGGCGCGAATTTTTTGCGTTTGCGGAGGAGTACGCCCGCAGGAACGGGTATGCGCGCATCCGCCTCGAAGTGGAGGAGGACAACGTGCGCGCGCGTTCGCTGTACGAGCGGCTCGGGTATGTGCCGCTCGCCTATTGCCAGATGTTCAAACAGCTGCGGGAGCAGTAAAGCGGGTCGCTGAAAAGAGAGAACGTGTATGAAAAAGCTCGGGCCGGGGCATACGCTCGCGGCATGTTTTACGGGATACATCACGCAGGCGATCGTCGTCAATTTTGCGCCCCTGCTGTTCGTTACCTTCAATACGACATATAACATTTCGCTGACGCTGATCGGGCTGATGATCACCGTCAATTTCGGGGTCCAGCTCACCGTCGACCTGCTCGCGGCAAAATTCGTGGACAGGATCGGCTACCGCCCCTGCGCGGTCGCGGCGCACGTCTTCTGCTGTGCGGGGCTTGTTCTGCTTGCCGTTCTGCCGGATGTGCTGCCGTCGCCCGCGGTCGGGCTGTTTATCGCTTCCGCCGTCTACGCGGCGGGCGGCGGGCTGATCGAGGTGCTCATCAGCCCCATCGTCGAGGCGTGCCCGTATCGGAAAAAAAAGTCGGTCATGAGCCTGCTGCATTCTTTTTACAGCTGGGGGCGGGTCGCCGTCGTCGCGCTGTCTACGCTCTTTTTTGTGTGTGCGGGCATCGGGAACTGGGTCATCCTCGCCCTTGTCTGGGCGGCCGTTCCGCTTGCGAACGCAGTCTTTTTTCTGTTTGTGCCCATCTATCCGCTGGTGGAGGAGGGGCAGGCGGCGGAAAAGCCTGCTTCGCTTTTGCGTTCTGGGCTGTTCTGGTTTTTTATCGTGCTGATGATCTGCGCGGGCGGCTGTGAGCAGGCGGTCAGCCAGTGGGCGTCCGCCTTTGCGGAGGAGGGGCTGGGCGTTTCCAAAACGGTCGGCGACCTGCTCGGTCCCTGTCTGTTCGCGGGCATGATGGGCGTTTCGCGCGTGCTGTTCGCCAAATTCGGGGAGCGCATCCGCCTGCGCCTTGCGCTGCTGATCGCGGCGGGCGGCTGTATCGCGGGATATGTGCTGTGCGCCTTTTCGCCATTCGCCTGGCTGGGGCTTGCGGGCTGCGGGATCGTCGGGCTTTCGGTCGGCATCCTTTGGCCGGGTACGATCTCCTTTGCCTCTTCGCGCATGCCGCGCGGCGGCACCGCGCTGTTCGCGCTCCTTGCTTTGGGCGGCGACGTCGGCTGCATGGCGGCGCCTTCCGCCGTGGGGGCGCTGGCGGATGTGTTCGGCGGCGACATCCGCATCGGGATCGCTTTCGGATTGCTCCTTCCCGTATTGATGTTTGCCGTGCTGTTTATCTCCCTTCTGCGCAGGAACAGGCAGAAAGCGCGTCTTCCGCTCTGCGGGCGGTCGGGCGCGGCAGTTCCTCCTTCGGCGGGTTTCGTGCAGACGGCTGCGGAAGGGGAGCGCGGTACACTGCCTGCGGCGGAGCGGACGGGCGGCGAAACTTCCGAAGCGGCGGAAAAACAGGAGGGCGGAACGCCCTTTTCGGACGGATAGGACTTCACGGGCGCGCCTTCGCT
>JAGHJS010000054.1 GCA_017886545.1 Clostridia bacterium | reverse complement strand
TTCGTATTATAGAAATCGCGCGCGTTCACCCCTTTTCATAAAGCCGCAGGTATGCGGCAAATTGAGTGCGCTTGCAAAAAGTGTGATTTTTGCGCGCGCAATAGATTGTTTTAATTTACAGCGCGCGGCTGCAAACCGAGCGGGTCACTAATTTGAAAAGCATAAGAGGCAAAAGCAAAAAGCGCGGCTTTTTGTGCAAATATGACTGTACCGCGGAGAGCGGGATCCAAAGCTAAATTTCAGGAGATAAACAAAAATGCGTAAGGCGATCATTGCAGGCAACTGGAAGATGAACAACACCGCGGCGGAGGGCGTGGCGCTCATCGAGGCGCTCAAGCCCCTTGTCGCGGATGCGGAGTGCGACGTCGTCGTGTGCGTGCCGTTCACGGATATCCCCGCGGCGGCAAAGGCGCTCGAGGGGAGCAACATCAAGCTCGGCGCGCAGAACGTGCACTTTGCCGAAAAGGGCGCGTACACGGGCGAAATTTCCGCCGCGATGCTCAAAGAATACGGCGTGGAATACGTCATCATCGGGCACAGCGAACGCCGCCAGTACTTCGGCGAAACGGATGAAACGGTGAACAAGCGCATGCACGCCGCGCTTGCGGCGGGGCTTACGCCCATCGTGTGCGTGGGCGAAAGCCTTGAAGAGCGCGAAACGGGCAAGACCGAGCAGGTGCTCGACGTGCAGATCAAAGAGGGCTTGAAGGGGCTGGACGACGTTTCGAAGATCGTCATCGCCTACGAACCCGTCTGGGCGATCGGCACGGGCAGGACGGCGACGGCGGAACAGGCGAACGAGACGATCGGCTTTATCCGCAAAACGTGCGCCGAAGTGTTCTGCCCCAAGTGCGCCGAAAAGGTGCGCATCCAGTACGGCGGCAGCATGAACGCGAAAAACTGCAAAGAGCTGATGGCGATGCCCGAGATCGACGGCGGGCTGATCGGCGGCGCTTCTTTGAAGGCGCCCGACTTTGCGGCGATCGTGCATTACAATAAGTAACCTTTTACGGAGATAGTACAGCGGCCGCCGCCCGATCTCGGGCGGCGGCTTTTCATTTTTTTGTTGTTTTACAGCCCGTTGCGTCGGCGCACTTCCGCGTTTTCGGCGAGCGTGCGCATATAGTGCAGATCATCGGCGAGCTGTTCGCTGGAAACGGACGCCTTCGCGGCGAGCGCGTGCGAAAAGTTGAGCTTCCCGACCTCGGCGGAAAGGCCTTTGACCTGCACGCTCATGCCTTCGACCTGCTGCGAAAGTTTGCCGATCGCGTCCAGCTGCTGCCTGCCGAGGCTGTCGATCTGTTCGCTCAAAAGCGAAAAGCAACGCACCATATCCGCGCGCAGGGCGGTCATACCCATATGAATGGTCCGCGCAATGAGCGTGCCCGCGTTTTCGATCGCGCCGACGATGCGGTTGGTCTGCACCTCTCTGTCGACCTGCTGCAATGCCTCTTTAAAGGAATCGGCTCTTCCCGTTTCAAAATAGAAGATGATGAGGTCAAGGTGCTTCCAGTCGCGCTCATCCAAAAGCGCACCGAATTCTTTTTGCAGCGCTGTATTCAATGCGGAACACGCATTGATGTCGGTATCTACTGCAATGGAAGCAGTATCTTCTGCTTCGTGTATCTGTGGAAGGTAGGTTTGTTCGGTTTCCGCAAGCAGCCGTTCTTGCTCTTCAATATGTTTTTTTGCGCTGTTGTACAGCTTCGTATGTTCTTCTGCGAATAATGTATAGCGGCGTTTTTCTTTTCCCTTACGAATGTATATGCCGAGCGCAATACATCCGCCGACCGCAAGCGGTATGGCGGCAATCAGGAACAGAAGAGACAGGAACGCGGAACAGCCCCCGCAAACGACAGCGAGTAAAAAAAAGACGATGAGGGAACCAAGTGCGGCTTTTTGCTTGCGCACGGCAGTAGCAGTCCGTTTGCGACACCTTTCCGCTTCGCCCTTTTGATAATCGGCATGCCCGGTCAGGTCAAAATTGCTATCATAATATTCTTTGTTTTTTCTGTATTCTTGTTGTCCGTCTTTGTCGAGTATATTCAAAAATTGTTCCCAGTTCATGTGGAGCTGGGCATAATCGATTCGTTTGGATAGGATCACACTGTTCAGACTCTGCATCTTCAATTCTCTGCGTATAGGGGCGGCTGTTTGTTCTTCTCTTTGTTTGATTTCCCGGATTGTTTTGTTGCGGTTTTCTATCAAGGCGGCAACTTCATCCCTCTTCTCCGACACGGCGGAAAGCCCCGCGCGGAGCGTGTACAGCCGCGCAAGCGTTTCATTGCGCTCCTTTGCATCCATTTGTTTCTCCTCCCATATGGTATTTGCAGGGGCGGCGGCACAAAAAAAGCGTGCCTTCAACCGAAGGCACGCCCTGCATAAGTACCTCCGATTGTCGTCACACAACTTTCCGCATATGGGAAGATAGAGATACGAAATGCTAATTCGTACCCCATATGCGGTCAATCGAATAAAGTTGTGTGACGGATAAAGTATAGCACAAAAGCGGATAAATTGCAAGCCGTTCGCAAATTTTCAAGACGAAAAGTCGGCGGAAAGGGGGATAGCGCCCCGCGCGGCTGCGCATACTGCGGGTATGAAAGTTCTGACGGATACGCGGCTGCTCTGCGCCATGGAGCGCCTGCTCGAGGGGGAGAGCCTTGCCGCAAAAAAAGCGCGGGTGTACTCCAAGTCGCTGCTCGACCCCGCTCTGGCTGGCGTGATGGAGCGCCTCGCTGCGCGCCATGCGGCGCGTTTTTCGCGGCTGTACGCCTTTTTGGAGGCGAAGGGAGGGGGCGATGAATAAACCGAGCAAAAGGGATACGTCTTTGTGCGAGCAGGACGCGCTCGCGGATATGCGCCTTACGGAGCGCATGCTGCTGCACGCCTATGCGGACGCGGCGGGCAGGGGACCGAACAGCCTGCGGCAGACGCTTGCGGAGTTGTTTGCGGAGGCGGCGGAAGACGTGCAGACCGTCCTTTCCGCCGCAGAGGGCGATCCCGCGCAGGAGGAGCGCCCCTTTGCGGAGAGCCTCTGCGAGCGGTTCGGGCAGGAAAAGAAAAAGCTCAAAGTCTGCGCCCCGCAGAAAGAGTAGGCTTCTCTTTCCGCAGAAAGGGCAGGCTTCGTTCCCCGCGGGAACGGCAGACCCTGTTCCCCGTAAAAAGAGCGATGTCGGGCGGAGCGGCCGTAAGCGCGGCTCCGCCCGGTTTTCATTTTTTACCGCCGTTTTGGCGCTTTTTGACCACTCTTGTTACATTTTTCGCCGCCGTACTTTTTTGCCCATTCACTGTACATTTTCGTAAAAGCGTGCTATAATGACAAGGAAGCCGAGAAAAACAGCATCGGCACGCTTGAAAGAGCGAAACGTTCTCACAGGAAACGGAGGCTTACAATGATCAAAAAGAACGGGACGGTGTATCGTCTGAATACACCGAACACAACGCTTGTTTTGCAGGCAGACACGGCGCAGATCCTGTATTACGGCGCGCGTCTGCCGGCAGGGGATGCTTTTGCGGCAGTCGCTCCGCTCGGGCGGCGGTTTTTTTCCGCCCCCGGCACGAACGATTATACCGAATGCAGCGTGATCGTGGAGCATGCGGACGGAAGTTTTGCATCGCAATTTCTCTTTTCCCGCGCAAAAACGTACACCGAAAAGCCTGTCCTGCCCGATCTGCCCTCTTCGTACGGCGAAGGCAGATCGCTCGAACTCAAATACACCGACCCCGTAACGCGGGTCAGCCTGTACATACAGTACACCGTGTTCGAGGACAGTGACGTCATCGCCGTCTCTTCGCGCGTGGTGAACGGGTCGAAAAAGCCCGTTCGCCTGCGCAGGCTGATGAGCCTGCAATGCGACCTGATCGGCACAGAGCAGGAGGTCGTCACTTTCAACGGCACATGGGCGCGCGAACGGCACAAAACGTCCCGTCAGGTCGGGCGCGGCATCTTTATCAACGATTCCAAAGGCGGCTCCTCCTCGCACGAGCGCAATCCCTTCCTTCTCATTAAGGGGAAGGAGGTGTACGGCTTCAACCTCGTGTATTCGGGCAACCATAAGGAAGTGGCCGAATGCGGCGAGTCGGGGCGCATGCGCGTTCTGACGGGGCTGAACGACTATCTGTTCGATTGGACGCTCGCCCCGGGCGAAAGTTTTTACGCGCCCGAAGCGGTGATGGCGTGCGCACCCGACGAGGATGCGCTCAGCGCGCGGATGCACGCCTTTGTCGCCGAGCACATCGTGCGCGGAAAGTGGAAAAAACGCGAGCGGCCCGTGCTCTTCAACAACTGGGAGGGCACCTATTTCGATTTCAATGCGGAAAAGATCGAAGAGATGGCGCGCGCCGCCGCCGCGCTCGGCGCGGAGCTGTTCGTGCTGGACGATGGTTGGTTCGGGCACAGGAACGACGATACTTCTTCGCTCGGGGACTGGTTCGACAACGTTGAAAAGACGGGCGGCGGGCTTGCCGCGCTTGCGGAGCGCGTCCGCGCGCAGGGGCTTTCCTTCGGCATCTGGGTAGAGCCGGAAATGATCAGCGAGGACAGCGAGCTGTACCGCGCCCGCCCGAATTTCGCCATGAAGATCCCGGGGCGCGAGCCCTTCCGCATGCGCAACCAGCTCATGCTCAACATGGCGGACGAGCGGGTGCAGAACTACGTCGTGCGGGCGGTGACGGACGTGCTTTCGCGCAGCGGCGCGGCGTATGTGAAATGGGACTACAACCGTTCCATGACGGACTGCTTCGGCAAAGGGATCGCGGGCGGCGAATATTTTCACCGCTATATGCTCGGGCTGTACCGCGTGCTGTTCAAATTGCAGAAGCGCTTCCCCGCGGTGCTGTTCGAGGGCTGTGCGGGCGGCGGCGGAAGGTTCGACCTGGGAATGCTCTGCTTTTTCCCGCAGATCTGGACGAGCGACGATACCGACGCGCGCGAGCGCATCGCGATCCAGGAAGGCACTTCGTACGCCTATCCGCAGAGCGCGATGGGCGCGCACGTTTCCGCCTGCCCCAACCACCAGACGGGCAACAGCAACCCGATGGCTGCGCGTTTCAACGTTGCCTGCGGCGGCGTGCTCGGCTATGAACTTGACCCCTGCGCCCTGACGGAAGGGGAGCGAGCAGAGATCGCGGAGCAGATCGCGTTTTATAAGGAACACCGCAGGCTGCTGCAATTCGGGCAGCAGTACCGCCTGGAGGGCGAAAACGCGGCGGGGTTCATCACCGTCGCCAGGGACGGAACGGCGGTCGCCGTCGTCAATGCGCTGCACTATTCCCCCGCAGAGCCGCCCGTCACGGTGCGGTTCAAGGGGCTGGAGCCTTCGGCGGTGTACGAGGTGCGCCTGTGCGGCTCGGAGCGCACGTGTACCGCAACGGGCGCGCTGCTGATGCAGGCGGATATCCCTGTGCCGCTGCCCGACGCCGTGCAGACGATGCGTGAAAACAGCGGCTGCCTGCGCAGCGCCATGTTTTTGCTGAAGCGGGTCCGCGCATAGAGCGGCGGTGAAAAAGCGGGCACAAGGCGGATCTGCCCCGCATACAAACAAGTACAGACAAAAGGCGGGGCGCCCAAAGCGGGCGCCCCGTTCCTGCCGTCAGACAAGCGCCTTCCCCGTTCGGGGAAGGCGCTTTGCCGTCGTATTTGTTTTTTATTCCGTCTGTTCGGGCGGGGTCTCCGCGCTTTCCTGCGCGTCGGCGGGGGCTGCCTGTTCGTCGGCGGGTAAGCTCTCCGCTGCCGCCGCGGCGACCGCCGTCGGTTCGGTCGGTGCAGTCGGTTCGGTCAATGCAGACTGTTCGGACGGTGCCGCCGCTTCGGCTGGGAACGCCGCCTGCGGTTCGGACTGTGCCGCCTGCGCGACCGCGAATTCCGCGGCGGGCATAGGCTGCGCCGCGCCGTAGGGCATGCCGTAGGGAACGGCATAGGCGTACTGCGCCGCCGTCTGACGCGCCCCTTCTTGCGCCTCTTTTTTGCCGGCGAAACCTTTGCGGACGATGTTCATGACAAGGAGCAGCACCGAAAATACGAGCAGCAGGACGGGCATCGTATAGGTGAACGAGATCGATGCGGAGTCGCCTCCCAGCGCGACGATGCCGCTTTTCGTAAGGCTGTCCGCCACGATATAGCAGACGAGCAGCGCTGCGGCGAAAGAGGTGAGCAGGATGCTCCATTTCAGCGCGCCGTTTTTCCCGGGTTCGAGCGCCGCCAGCCAGCTCTTCCGCAGGCAGAGCGCCGCAAAGGCGATGACCGCCGTCAGAAGGAAGCAGATGATCGTCAGCATGGCGATCGCGCCCGCGGCATTGCCCGCGCCGAACGTCTGTACCGAGGCTTCGGTGGTGCAGAGGTTCCCGATCAGGGAGATCGCGAAGATCGGGCTGATCGATCCGATGTTCAGGGTATCCGCAAAAATGCCGATCAGCGGGATGGTGGAGATGCTCATGAGCGTGAGCGAAAGGGGAACGCCGACGTACGAGAGGATGGTGTTCAGAAGATTTTCTTTGAACAGCTTGCGCGCGTTGGCGACGATGCGGCAGGCGGTGAACAGGTCAAAGAAGATCGCCCCGAGGCAGATCCCCGCAAGCGTCGCCCCGTTCGGCGCCATCGCCACGCCGCCGCTTATCACGCCCGGGATCGAAACATCAAGGTGCACATTGTTCAGGGCATAGAAGGCGAGAACAAAGGAAAAATAGAGCAGGAACGCAAATACGGATACGCTTTTTCCGTCTTTGCGCTTGCCCGCAAGGCGCAGGATATCGATGACGATGCCCGCGACCGAGAGCGCCGCCACGCCCAGAAGGGCGATCGCGGAGATGACGGTGAGCGGGATCGCCTGGAAATACAGCGAGGAGGCGTAAATGCCGGAATATTCGCTCATTCCCGCAAGCGTTGTGCCGATATCGGCATAGACCCCGCCGAAGTAGTAATAGATGTCCACCCCGGCGCTCGCCTGCACGCCGGAAAGGTTTGCATATGCCGCTACGCCGACGAGGAACACGAAGATGAGCGAGAACACCGCCATTGCGAGCGAAAAGCTCTGCGAGCAGTAGCGCATCACCTTTTGCAGAACGGCTTTGCGGTGTTCCGAACGCGCCTGCTGCTCGGCGGGCGAAAGCGGAGCCGGGCGCACGGGTGCGGCAGGCGCCGCATAGGGAGCGGGCGCGGGGGCGGCGGGATAGGGCACCGCCGTCGGCGCGGGCGGCTGCGGCGCATATGCGGGCGGCGTATATACGGGCGACGCCGCATACGGATAGGGCGGCATGCCGTAGGGCGGCAGGGGCGCCGCGTTTACCGCACCGGCAGGGGTGCCGCAGTAGTTGCAGAACCCTGCGTCGGCGTCGATCAGCTTGCCGCAGAAACGGCATTGCTTTTTCCCGTCCATCCGCTTGCCGCAGTGTTTGCAGTAGGTCGCGTCATCAGGGTTTTCCTTTCCGCAGATCGGACAGAGCATTGAGTTTTTCCCTCCTTACCTCTTTTTCGCACGTTTATAAAGTGCTGAATATATTATAGCACAAACGATTGTGTTTGTCTTGTGTTTTTTTGATGTTTATTTGTTCATTTTTGCTATGGTTTTGATAATCTGTATCCGCAATACAACGGAAAGCGCGTCCCCGCCGAAAGGGCGGGGACGCGCCTGTCTTGTTCCGTGTTTGGTTTTACCAGTCGATCGGGTCTTCGCCCGGTTCTTCGATGGCGCGAGCCGCGCGGACTTCCTTCTGTTCGGCAGCGTCGTTTGCCGCCGATGCGGTTTCAGCCGCAGGGGAAGCGGGCTTTTCTTCCGTCGGAGCCGCCGCGGGTGCCGCGGGCTGCGGTGCGGTCTGCTGCCATGCGCTCTGCGCGGGTGCCGCCTGTTTCGCCGCCGCGGGTGCCGCGGGCTGCGGTGCGGTCTGCTGCCATGCGCTCTGCGCGGGCGCCGCCTGTTTCGCCGCCGCGGGTGCCGCGGGCTGCGGTGCGGTCTGCTGCCATGCGCTCTGCGCGGGCGCCGCCTGTTTCGCCGCTGCGGGTGCTGCGGGCTGCGGTGCGGTCTGCTGCCATGCGCTCTGCGCGGGCGCCGCCTGTTTCGCCGCCGCGGGCGCCGCGGGTTGCGGTGCGGTCTGCTGCCATGCGCTCTGCGCATTGTTCTGCGGGGCGGCATAGGGCTGCGCGGGGTAAGCTCCGTACTGTGCGGGGCGCTGCTGCGCGCCGTAAGGCTGTGCGCCGTAGGGCTGCGCGGGGTAAGCTCCGTACTGTGCAGGGCGCTGCTGTGCGCCGTAAGCGCCGTTATTCTGCGCGCCATAGGGCTGCTGTGCGCCGTACTGCATGTACTGCCCGTTGTTGTAGGGCTGCTGTGCGCCGTAGGGGGCGTATGCCTGCTTGGGCGCTTTCGGCGCCTTGGGAGAGGGGCCTTCCTTGCGCTTCCTGATGATGCTGCGCGCGATGCCCGCGCCGAGCAAAAGCAGGGCGAACACGAACAGCACGATGGGAACGGCGTAGCTGAATCCCATACCCGAAAAGTTCGCCGACGTGTAAACGCTGCCCGCCGCAATGGCGAAGATCAGGAACACGGCGGAAAATACCGTAAGGATGATGCTCCATTTGAGCGTGGGGCGCACTTTATCCGTTTGCAGCGAGCGCAGCATCTTCCAGAAGGCGATCGTGGAAAAAATGGTCACCGTAAATTGCAGCAGAATGGTGAATACAAACAGCATCATCAGGATGGAACCCGTAGAGCTGTCTATGTTCAGACCGTTCAGAAGCAGCATTCCGACCGAATAAGAGCGGGACATGCTTACCGTGGATGAATACGAAACGGACATCGAATACAGAGGCGCGGACAAAAGCCCGAGCATGACGACCGTAAGCACAGCCGAGCCGAGTGCGAAAATGGTGTTCAGAAGATTTGTTTTGAGCAGCTGCTTCCATTCCGCCGTGACGCGGCAGCCGAGGTAGGAGACGAATGCGATGGTCCCGAGCGCAATGCCCGCCGCCGTGCCGCCGTTGAATACGATCCCTGCGGAATACTCGGGTTGGGAAGTGCCCATGGCGTGATAGCCGAGGAACAGGACGGCGCCGCCGAGGTACAGCAGGAAGGAGACCAGGCCGTAGTCGCGCTTGAACGTTTTGTTCTTGTTTACGAGCTTCATGATGCCCTGGATAATGCCGATAATGGCAAAGACCGCCGTGCAGACCAGGGTCGCGGCAGACATCAGCGAGCCGTAAACGGCCTGCATCATCATGGATACCGACTCCGAACCGCTGGCGGAAAGGGCGTTTGAATACGCCTGCCCGAAATAGTAATACACGTCATAGCCGGAACCGTCGCCGACGGATACGCCGCCGGCAAAAGCGCTCACGCTCACTCCGATCAGGAACACAAAGACAAGCGCAAACAGCGCCATGGCGAGGGAAGAGCCGCGCGCGCCGTAATGCATGATCTTCTGCAAAATGCCGTTCCGCTTTGCCGCGCGCTCTTCGGGCGAAAGGGCGGGCCTTGTCGCCGCGACCTCCCCCAGAACGGGCGCCACGTATGCGGGCGGTACGGGAGCCTGCTGCGGAGCCGCCGGCTGTACGGGAGCAACGGGCTGCACGGGAGCAACCGGCTGTACGGGAGCAACCGGCTGTACGGGAGCAACCGGCTGTACGGGAGCAACGGGCTGTACGGGAGCAACGGGCTGCACGGGAGCAACGGGCGGAACGGGCGCTGTCTGCGGTGCGGCGGGCTGTGCGGGCGCGCTCCCCGAAGGGGAAGCGGACGCGTTCGGCGTGGCGGGTTCATCCGCCCGTTTGCCGCAGTAGAGGCAGAAAGCTGCCGTCGCCGGGATGGTTTTCCCGCAATGCGGGCATGCAATATTGCCGTCCAGCCTTTTGCCGCAGTGCAGGCAGAAGGCGGCGCCCTGCGGGTTCTCTGTGTCACAATTCGGGCACTTCATGTTCATACTCCTTAATATTTTTATGTACTTATCACAATCATATCACTTGTGCGGCGTTATGTCAAGCTCTGGCGAAAAAAACAAAACGCGAAGGTCGGTTTTTTCGCACTTCTATTGAAATTCCCGTCATACCGTGGTATAATGGATTTACATATGGCGCGGCGGCAGGACAGGCGGCCGTGCACGGAACGAGGAGGGAAAGATGATATGGCACTGAAGATCGTAAGGGAAAATATGGGCGTCGTGTTCACCCCGCGCGACGAGGAGGTCTACAAAAATTCATCGGGCACGCTGTACCCGCGCGTGATGGAGCTGCACCATGCGGGGGACCTGAACGGGCTGCTGCTCGCGACCTTCGACCATTCCACGGTCAAAGAGCCGCCCGTCGTGCCCATTATGGCGAGCAGCGACGGCGGCGTGACGTGGGAAAAGTACGGGCAGATCGAAGACACGCAGAACGGGTACGGCATCCGTTTCCAGCCCGTGATGTACGAGCTTCCGCAGCAGTGTGGCGACCTGCCTGCGGGCACCATCGTGTTTGCGGGCAATTCGGTGCCGCTCGATTTTACGTCGACGGAAATTTCCTTCTACATCAGCCGCGACCACGGCAAAACGTGGGAGTTCCGCTCCTCCGTCGCAAAGGGCGGGCCGCCCGTCGAGCAGAACTTTGACGCGCTCGGCCCCGTGTGGGAGCCGTGCATCTATATCAACGCCTACGGCGAGCTGACCATCGCGCTCACCGACGAGCGCCCGCATACCGACCCGCGCTTCAACCAGACGCTCGGGCTGTGCGTTTCAAAGGACGGCGGCAGAACGTGGAGCGACGTGCAGTATACCGTCACCATTCCCGACCGCAAGCTGCGCCCGGGCATGCCCATCGTCGCGCGCATGGGCAACGGCAAGTACATCATGGTGTACGAGATCGTCGGCTTCCCCGAATGCGACATCTACTTCAAACTTTCGGACGACGGCGTCGACTGGGGCGACCCGCTCCTGCCCGGCAAGCGGGTGGAAACGGCGGAGGGGCTGTACCTTGCCAGCATGCCGTACGTCATCTGGGTGCCGCAGGGCGGCGAAAAGGGGACGGTCATCGTCACCGCCAAGCGCGAGGGCGAGCATATCGGCATGCGCGACCCCGGCTATTACCATGTGAATTACAATTACGGCGAGGGGCCGTGGGAGCGCGTCCCCATGCTCATCACATACAACACGGACACCTTGCAGGCGGGCTGGAGCATGGGCATGTGCACGGTGGGGGAGGATCGCCTTATCCAGCTTGCGCCCACGCCCATGAACAGGCGGCTGATGCAGATCACCTACGGCATCGGAAAACTGGAAACGGTGAAGTAGCCGCACAATCCTGCCCGTACGGCGGGAACGATGTGCGCAAATAAAACAGAACTCCGCCCGCAGGGCGGGAACGGTGCGGAAACAGCCGCGTGAAACCGGAAAGGGAAAATCACGGGCAGATCCGAAGAAAGAGAGCGGCGCGCGGCGCCGCTCTCTTTTTTGACTTTGCCGCCGCGCCGTGTTATAATGGTGCGGTCTATGGAAGAAAACAGCAGGAGCGGCGCGGGCGTTTCCGCGCTGGGAACGGCGCCGGTCGGGCGGATGGTCGCAAAACTTGCGATCCCCGCCGTCGTGGCGCAGATCATCAATCTTTTATACAATCTGGTGGACCGCATGTACGTCGGCAGCATCGAAGGGATCGGCACCGACGCGCTCGCGGGGCTGGGCGTGGCGCTGCCCATCACGCTGATCGTAAGCGCGTTCAGCAACCTTGTCGGGATGGGCGGGGCGCCGCTGGCAAGCATTTTCCTCGGCGAAAAACGCGGCGAAAAGGCGGAGCGCGTCTTTAACACGGGCGCTGTGCTTCTGGTCGGGTTCGGCGTCGTGCTCACGGCGGCGGTCCTTTTGGCGGGCGATCCGCTCCTTCGCCTGTTCGGTGCGCCCGATTCGAGTTTCGGCTACGCGAGCGATTATCTGTTCGTCTACGGCACGGGTACCGTTTTTGTCATGCTCTCGCTCGGGCTGAACCCGTTCATCACGGCGCAGGGGTACAGCATTACCTCCATGGCGACGGTCGCCATCGGCGCGGTGCTCAATATCGGGCTGGACCCGCTGTTCATCTTCGTGTTCGGCATGGGCGTGAAGGGCGCGGCATTGGCAACGGTGCTTTCGCAGGCGGTTTCCGCACTGTGGGTCACGCTCTTTTTCTTCCGCAAAAAGTCGCAGTTCCGTTTCCGCGTGCGCATGTTCCGCCCGGATGCGGCGCTGGCGCGGCGCATGCTCCTGCTCGGGCTTTCGCCCTTCATCATGTCCGTGACCGAAAGCGCGATCCAGATCGTGTTCAACATCAATCTGAAGATGTATTCGGGCGGGAACAGCAATTATACCGCCGCGCTCACCATCATGCTCAGCGCGAACCAGATGGTTTGCATGCCGCTCAACGGGCTGGGCACGGGCGTGCAGCCGCTGGTGAGTTACAATTACGGCAGCGGCGATTCGCCGCGCATCAAAAAGACGATCCGCATCGTTTCCGTCGTCGCGCTCTGCGGCAGTACGAGCGTCTGGCTGCTGTCCCTTCTCTGCCCGCAGGTGTACGGGTATATGTTCAGCGCCGAGCCGCCCGTGATGGAGCTCGTCGAACGGTATACGCCCTTCTTTATGATGGGCACGATCTTCTTTTTCGCGCAGATGACGCTGCAAAACGTGTTCGTCGCGCTCAACCAGGCGAAGACGTCCATCTGCCTTGCCTGCCTGCGCAAGGTCATCCTGCTCATTCCGCTGTGCTTTATCCTGCCCCTTTTCATGGGCGTGAGCGGCGTGTTTTTCAGTGAAGGGATCGCCGATATAACCGCGGGGATCGTAACGGCGACGACGTTTTTCGTGCGGGTGCCGCGCATCCTCAAACGGCGGGAAAGGGAGATCGCTTTGGAAGAGCAGACTTCCAAAGCGGGAGAATAAAGGCCGGGCGTGCGGCAGAAAGCGCGGCTTCCGCGCGGCTCTTCCTCCCGTACGGAAACCGCGCTGTTTTTGAAAAAGACGGAAAAAGGGCAGCACCGATACGGTGCTGCCCCGTTTTTTTGCCGGCGGGAGCACTATGCGATGGTCGCCGTGCCCTCGTTGTAGACGTAATTTTCAGAACGGTTTGCCGTCTGCGTCTGTACGCGGAAAGTGCGCTGTGCCGCCGTCGCGCTGTTTGATACGACCAGTTCGCCGTTCACGATCGCGAGGTAGTATTCCTCGTTCGCAACGCATTGGAACATCACGCCCACGCCGTTCTCGCCTGCGACCGTCTTGAAGGACATGCGCATCTGTTCGGCATCCGATTCGGGCGTGCCCTCCTTCTCGTCGTCCTGCGTGATCACAACGTCGCCCGTCGCGATGTCATAGCTCAGGTACAGCCCCGCCATGTTGTACGCCTGGATGGAGACGTACGAATCGGCGTTCATCCCTTCGGGGACGTACTTCGCCGCTTCGATCTCCCAGAGCGCGTCGTCGGCATTGGCGAAAGCGCTTTCCTCTTGGTAGAATGTAGGTAACGTCAGCGGAGTATAGTAATCGTCCGTGTGCGGATTAACGATATACAGATGTCCGATTGGAATATCGTTCTGCGTGATCTTGCTGTTCACGCCGTCCAGCCCCGTCGAATTTTCGGCAACAAAGCTGATATAGCCGTTGTCGCTGAACTCAAGCTCTGCGATGCAGGCGACGCGCCTGTACCCGCAGCCGTAGGGGAGGGAGCCGTTGTGATAGATCATATACGTCTTGCCGCCGAAGTCGAACACCGCGGGGTGGTTGGTGTTGGAAGTCGCCGTCGGGTCCATCAGGCGGTTGCCGTACGTCCATACGTCTTCCCAAAGCCCGTCCGCGCTGTCAACGTCCACATAGCTGTATGCGAGCGCTTCGCGCCAGCCCGCGGCATAGAACATGTAATAGCGGTCTACGCTGTTATCGCCGTCGAGGTCGCGTGCGTACAGGTAGGGAGCTTCGGTGAAGGTGTTGTTTGTGGTGTTGTGCGTCCACAGGTCGATCTGCATGATGTCCGCCACCGCTTCGATGTTGGAATACCCGTAGCGGTAGAACGTCGGATCGTCCGTCGTGGGGAGCGTATCGCCCGCGGCGTTCGCCTTTTCGCTCTGGTCCACGATCTCCAGTTCAACGTCATAGCTCGTGCCGTTGTCCGTGCTTGTGACCAGTTCGACCTGGCACATAAAGGAGTTCGTGTTGCCCCAGGCAACATACATCTCGTTTTCGGAAGTGACCCATGCCGTCGGGTCGATATCGTTCCAGCCCGCGTCGTTGAGGTCGACGCCGTTGTCCGTCACGTTCGTCCAGCTGCTGAATACCAGCGGCTCGTTGTAGCATTCGAAGGGACCCGTAGGGCTGTCGGAGACGGCAAGCCCGATGCACATGTTGCCGTTTTCGTTCGCCGTTGTACCCACGCTGTCAGACCACGAGCAGAACAGGAACCAATAGTAACCCTTCCATTCGATCACCTGCGAAGCCCATGCAGACATTTCGGGGTTGCCCGCCGCCTGCCCGCGCGCCCAGGGGATATCCTCGATATCCATGATGATGCTCTCCGTCTTCCAGTTGATAAGGTCGGTCGAGGAGTAGCAGATCCATTCGGGCATGGTGTAGGTGGAGGTGATCTTCGTTTCGGTGATGTCGTGCCCGACGTACAGGTACGCCGTTTCCACGCCGTTCTCTTCCACGACCATGACCGCGGGGTCGCCGCCGTAGGTGATGACGTCGGAGTAATCCGCGTCGCCCTCCTGCCAGGGGGAGCTAGCCGTCGTCCAGTCGGGGTCGAACGTTTCATCGCCGACGCCGAACCCGCCGATCGGGTTGCCGCCGACGCTTTTTTTGAGTGAGACGGCGGTTTCATTTTCTGCGGTGGAAGTCTCGGAGGATGTCAGGTCGATGGCGGTTTTACTCTCCGCGCTGCCGCTGTGCATGTTACTGACGAACAGTGTCGTCAAAAACGCAGGCAGAAGCAGAAGTACAAGAATACAGGAAATGAGTTTTGTTGCGATTTTCGTTTTCATCTCTTCTCCCTCCTTACTCGACGGTTACAAGCGTGGTGAGATCGCTCGTGCCATGTAGCAGTTTTATTTCCATGCTGGAAAGTGCACGGCTGTAAACGCTCAGGTTGCTTGCCGCGCCGATGACGGAGAGGTCCGCTCCATCCCAGAATGAGCGACCGATCCAGTTTTCCGCGTCGGCGGAGGCAATCGATCCAATCAGAGTAGAGAGCTGCTCGCCGGTCACCTGTTTTTCAAGATACGTCGTGATTATGGAAACTTGACCGTTTGCGGGCTGATACCCGGTTACGTAAATACGGATCGTATTAAGGGCGGGGTCAAAAACAAAACTGACAGAATACCACTGCTGCGGTAGCATGCTGCCTACAATATCGTACGTCAGGATATCCACGCCTGTACCGATTTCGCAGCCGCTGTTCGCGTTGACGGCGTAATAAATCTGTCCGGCATTGGTCGTTTCAAACTGATAGTCGCCGAGTTGGAAAATACGTCCGAAAGCGGAGTATTGGTTTTCGGCGTAAAAATTCACGGTGATTGTAAGTCCGCTTTCGGCGGTCACTCCGTTGAAGGCGCTTGCAGGGATATCCAGTCCCATCGTCCTGCTCGTCGCAACGCGGTCAGCATAGGGATTGTCATTGTTGTAATCGGAAACATAGCTGTCCTCATACAGTTTTGCACCTTCGACGTTGAGATAGGTAACATATCGGTCGGAGCTTTCCGTCGTAAGTTGTGTCGTATTTTCCACGGATCCGGCTGCATTGTTCCCGTTCATATAGACGACCTGGTCTGCGACATTTGTACTGTTCGTCACGATGTTCATACCGCCGTACTTGCTGTTGAGCGGGAAGGCGGCGGAGAGATCGTTTGTGAGTGAAAACTCTTTCAAGTACGACTCATTGGAATCCGTAAGCTGTGTCAAGAGAGTAGTCACAGCCGAAACATAAGATTGGTCGCCGTAAACATAGCCGTAGCAAATGCCGATCGCTTTTGTAAGTGTATCGCTGAAATTGCCATACCATGTGGCGCCCGTTCCGCTAAGATCGTAGTTTGTGATGTCAAGAGCCTCTGCTTCGGCGATCGACTCTTCAAGGGAGGAGAAGTTCAGCTCCTTTGTTGCACTGAAAGAAGCGTAAAGGTCCGAGATCTCGCTCTGCGAAAGTTCGGTCGTATACATGGAAACGGTTTTTACCAACATGTCTGCCTGACCCCAGTATGGGTCGGCACAGCCGAGTGCAAAGTATTCGGCGCTGTAGATATATTGCAGAGTGTCGCGGCTGTACTGCGTATTGACGTTCGTGTTGTTCCAGTTATATGTCTCACGCAGGGTGCCGTTCAAATAAATTTTAATGGCGCTGTCCGTCATGGTCAGGATGTATTGCGAGATATCGGACATATCGAACGTTGTTCCACTGGTAATATCGTAATAGACAGAAGCTCCGAGAGAGGAAGCTTCATTATAATGCAGACCTGTTCCGCTGCCGGATACGCAGAAAAAATCGCCGCCTGCATCGGCAGGATTTGCCGTTTTCATAAAGCCGAAGAGCGATTCGTAGTGATTTATGATATTATCGACTCTTACCGTCATGACAATGGAAAAGGCGTTTTGCTGTTCAGCTGCAACGTTGGTTAAAGGATTTGCAACTACATATGCGGCACGCGTTGCGGCATACTGTGTATCCGCGGGGATGTCTATGCCATAGGCATTGGTGCCAATGTTTGCAGCGTTTGTCGTTCCTCCTGTTTTTTGCCATGCAGAGGCAGAATAATCGGAAACAGTTGCTCCCGTATAATCATAGCGGACATAGGAGCCGTCATCTATGATGATATCGTCAAGCGTGCTGCTTTCGTCTCCGCTCGGTTTCGTTACTGCTGTGAGCGTGACATTCCCCGTTACCGTGAAGGTGTATGGGTTGTCGGTGGAGACGCGCGAGCCGTTCTCCGTCCACTCGACGAATGTTTCGCCGCTTGGAACAGTCGCTGTGACCGTTACGCTGGTGCCCTCCTCGAATGTGCCGCTTGTGCTGCCGCCGGAAAGCGAGCCACCGATAACTGTGACGGTATACGTAACAGGCTGCGGATCAGGCTCTTCTTCGGGACTGCACCCCGCAAAGGGCAGAATGCACGCAAGCGCCAAAACGAGAGCCATAGCAATCGTCAGTACGCTCACAAGCAAACTTTTTTGCTTCATGTCATTTTCCCTCCAATAAAAATTTTTTTGTTGCCCCGCCGCCGCGGCAGGGCCTTTTTGTACGGCGGTTTACGCCGTACAAATGCATTATAAAGCAAAAATCTTAATTTTGCAAGGTTATTTTGAAATATTTATAGATAAATTTTTCAAAATATTTTAATTTTTCACATCGAAACGTTCACCTGCATGTTTGAAGTAGACATTTTGTTGTTCAGGGGAATCTGCCGACGGGCAAAAGAATGGTTTTTGTTTATTTATTTTAACAAAAATATATTTATGCAGGCACTTCCATGCCGTATAAAGACATCGGCGCTTTCCGCCGCGCGTATCGTTCGGAAAAGGGGAGTTTTGCGCATGAGCGGTGCTACTAAAAGGGCTATATCGAAATTAGGCGGGTGTTGAGCGGCAGCGAGAATTTGCCAAAAACCCTTGCAGAATTCCAGGACTTGCGGTATAATGATAAAGAAAAATATTATGCTGTTTTGCTCAATAAAGCGATCCAAGAAGGGCGGCAGCCGATACAGGTGGAAGCTGACAAACAAGGGAAACATTTTATCGGGCATAACAACTACATAGAAGGGCGTAGCTATTTTGCGCAAGGAACAACGGTCGAGCAAATACAAAAAGCAGTAAAGAAATATGCTGGGACTGGATCTATTGAGATGGGCAAGAAAAACGGAAAGCCGAGCAATAAGGAGGTTGTGCATATACCAGAGTTAACTGGGTTTTATGTGGATCAGTTTGATGGAAAAATATATCAAACGCACACGTTTAAAATCCATTACGCAAAGCATGGAGTGCATGTAGTACCTAAAAGAGGTGATCGATAATGAAGACAGAAAGCCTAAAACCATATTACAGGAAAAAAGTCAGGGTGTTTTTTGTTGATAAAACAAAAATGGAAGGTTTTTTTGAAAGTTTTAATTCTGAACTTGATAATGAGCCAGACCCTCCGAGTATAGACTTACGAGTTGATAAAGAAACATTGTATGAGCTTTATTTGGAAGATATAGATAGAATAGAAATTATTAAATAAAAGCACGGTACCCCGTGTTTTTTTTCATAGGGAAAAGAAGGCAAGCGTCCGAGCTTGTCTTTTTTTATGCCGGGGCGGGCAGGCGTAAAAGCGCCCGCATCCATCGAAGGGTACAACAGGAACCTCAAAGGGTTGTTACTTTGCGCAAGGGGCAAAATAAAAAGCACTTGAACACCCTTTTACAAGTGTTCAAGCGCTGTCACCCTTGGCGCAGGGAATGGGATTAGTAAGGAGCGAAGCGACGGAACAGCGATCGCTGCAAAGCAGGCACAAACGTGCAGCGTGGCTGGGCGCCGATCGCGTCACGTTATTTCGGCGATCTCGCTTTCGGAGCAGGAAAGCCCGTTGCCCGCAAACGGCTTTTGCGGTGTGCCCGAAGCGGCAAAAAGCAAAAGCCCGTCACACGGGGCGACGGGCTTTAAGGCTGGCGCAGAAGGCGGGATTTGAACCCGCGCTACGGTTTCCCGTACTACTCCCTTAGCAGGGGAGCCCCTTGAGCCACT
>JAGHJS010000001.1 GCA_017886545.1 Clostridia bacterium | reverse complement strand
TTGCAGAGCTCTGCGAAAAGTGCGGCATCAAGTTCATAGGTCCCTCCTATACCGTCATCGCCAAGATGGGGGATAAGGACGAGGCGCGGCGCACCATGCGCGCGGCGGGCGTGCCCGTCGTGCCCGGGCTGGACGAGATCACGGACGTCGCCGCGGCGAAAAAGTTTGCCGCGGAGATCGGCTATCCCGTCATCGTCAAAGCGAGCGCGGGCGGCGGCGGCAGGGGCATCCGCATCGTATGGAAGGAGGAGGACTTTGAAAACGCCGTCCTCACGGCGTCCGCCGAAGCGCAGTCCGCGTTCGGGAACGGCAAAGTCTACCTTGAAAAATACCTGACCGACGTCAAACACGTCGAAATGCAGATCGTTGCGGACGATTTCGGCAACGTGGTCTGCCTCGGCGAGCGCGACTGCTCCATGCAGCGCAAAAACCAGAAACTTATCGAAGAGAGCCCCTGCGTCACGCTGAAGCCGGACGTGCGCGAAAAGATGATGCAGGCGGCGGTCACCGCCGCAAAAACGGTGCATTACACCAACCTCGGCACCATCGAGTTTTTGCTTGACAGGGAAAACAACTTCTATTTCATGGAGATGAATACCCGTCTGCAGGTGGAACACCCCGTCACCGAATACGTCACAAACATCGACGTCGTGAAGTGGCAGATCCGCATCGCGGCGGGGATGGAATTTATCTATAAGCAGGAGGACATCCGCATCCGCGGGTGCGCCATCGAATGCCGCATCAATTCGGAGGACGCGCGCCAGAACTTCCGCCCCAGCTGCGGGAAGATCACGCTCCTGCATATCCCGGGCGGGCCGTGGGTGCGCTTCGACACGGCGATCTATCAGGATTACGAGATCCCGCCGTATTACGACAGCATGATCGGCAAACTCATCGTGTACGCGCGCGAGCGTACCGAAGCGATCCGCAAAATGCAGGCGGCGCTATGCGAGCTGGGCATCGAGGGCGTTACGACCAACGACGAATTTTCGAGCGAGATCCTGGCGCAGCCTGAATTCAAGGACGGAACATACTGCACGAATTTTTTGGAAAAATATCTGAACAAGCGCAAGTAACGCGCGGCAAAACGCCGCGCCCGCCGAAGCGCGGCGGCGCGGAGAACGGAAGAGAATACGGAAAAAGTTTTTGGGGGGAACATACCGCGCGGAAGAGCAGGCGCGGCAGAACGGATATCGGCAAGGAGAATCGTTTTGAAGTTCGACTTTAAAAAATTATTCAATTTCAAAAAGCCGCAGAACGTGCTGGAGGGCACGGAGGACGCGCCTGCGGCGCAGCAGGCGGCAAAGGAGCCGCCGCAGGAGGCGGCGATCCCCGAAAAGCTCGCGGAAAAATGCGAAAAGTGCGGGCAGATCGTGCTTTCCGACGAAATGGCGGAAAATTTGGGCGTCTGCCCCAAGTGCGGGCACTACAAAAAGCTGGACGCGCGCACGCGCATCGCAAGCTGTGCGGAACAGTTCACCGAGCTGTTCGCCGACGTGGAGGGCGGCAACCCGCTCGGCTTCCCCGGGTATGACGAAAAGCTTGCGCTGCTTCGCGAAAAGACGGGCGAAAAGGACGGCGTCGTCTGCGGCACGGCAACGATCAGCGGCGTGGAATGCGCGCTGTTTTCCATGGACTACCGCTTTCAGATGGGCAGCATGGGGCACGCCGTGGGCGAAAAGATCACGCAGCTGTTTGAATACGCCACGGAGAAAAAGCTCCCCGTCGTCGGCTTTGTGCTGAGCGGCGGCGCGCGCATGCAGGAGGGCATCGTGTCGCTCATGCAGATGGCAAAGACCTCCGCCGCGGTCGCCAAACACAGCGAAGCGGGGCTTTTGTACATCGCTGTGCTCACCGACCCGACCACGGGCGGCGTTTCGGCGTCGTTCGCGTTCGAGGCGGATATCATCGTCGCCGAAAAGGGCGCGCTCATCGGCTTTGCCGGACCGCGCGTCATCGAGCAGACCATCCGCCAGAAGCTCCCCGAGGGCTTCCAGCGGGCGGAACTTTTGCAGGAAAAGGGCTTTGTCGACCTCATCGCGGAGCGCAAAGAGCTGAAAGAGAAGCTCGCCGCGCTTCTTCGGCTGCATACGGCGGAGGTGACGGCATGAACGCATACGAGATCGTTTTGAAGAGCCGCGAAAAGGGCCGTCCCACCGCGGTGAAATACATTGAAAAGATCGTCGACGGTTTTATCGAACTGCACGGCGACAGGCGCTTTGCGGACGACGCCGCCGTCATCGGCGGCATCGGAACGGTGTGCGGCAGGCCCGTCACCGTCATCGGAATCGAAAAGGGCGAGGATACCAACGCGAAAGTCGCGCACAACTTCGGCTGCGCGCACCCCGAGGGCTACCGCAAGGCGATGCGGCTGATGAAGGAGGCGGAAAAATTCCACCGTCCCGTGCTGTGCTTTGTGGATACGTCGGGCGCGTACTGCGGCATCGGCGCAGAGGAACGCGGGCAGGCAGAGGCGATCGCAAGCTCGATCATGGAGATGATACGGCTGAAAACGCCCGCGCTCTCCGTGCTTATCGGCGAAGGCGGCTCGGGCGGCGCGCTCGGGCTTTCGGCGGCGGACGAGGTGTGGATCACCGAAACGTCGACCTACTCCGTCATCTCTCCCGAAGGCTGCGCCTCCATTCTTTGGAAAGACAGCTCGAAAGTCGCCGAAGCGTGCGACTGCCTCAAACTTACGGCAAACGACCTCATCGCGCTGGGTGCGGTGGACAGGGTCGTCCCCGAACAGGGATTTTCGGACGGATTTTTTGCGTCGCTCAAAGAGGAGATCGCCGCCTTTTTTGCAGAAAAGGCGAAGGTCCCCGCCGATGAGCTGATCGAAGAGCGCTACCGCCGTTTCCGCAAATTTTAAGCGTTTCCCGCATTGCGGGCGGCGCAGGGAATAGAACCGAGGAGGAGAATATGATAGCAATCGTGACCGATTCGTCCGTAGGATATTCCACGGCGGAAGTGACCAGCCGCGGCATTTTAAGCGTTGTGCCGCTCAATTATCAGATCGGGAACAGCTTTTTCGAGGAATACGCCTCCGACCGCAACGGCGATTTCATGACGCCTATGGCGCAGTTTTCGCCCTGCAAAACGGCACAGCCGAATTTCGATCATTTCCTGCGCACCTTCCGCTCGCTCGTCGAGCGCGGACACGATGTGATCTGCATCGTGCTCTCCGAAGCGCTTTCGGGCACATATTCTTCTGCAAAATTTGCGGCGCAGCAGGCGGGCGGCAACATCTACGTTCTCGATTCGGGCACTATCGGCGCGGGCATGCACCTGTTGGTCGACGAGGCCGTGAACATGGTCAAGGGCGGTTTCTCCTTCGAGACCGTCGTCAAACAGCTGGAGAGCATCAAACGGAAGATCGGCATCGTGTTCACGGTCGAATCGCTGGACCGTCTGCGGGCGGGCGGCAGGCTGAACACCACGCGCGCCAAGGCGCAGCTGAACGTGCGTCCGGTCTTTGAGATGAAAAGCCGCATTCTGTTTAAGGAAAACACGCGGGGGCACCGCGAGCGGCTGGAACAGATGGCGGCGCTCTTTCCTGAAAACACGCGCAGGCTCATCGTCTGCCGCTGCGGGCAGGAGACGGACGTCTCCGAATTCACGGCAATGCTGCACGAGCGTTTCCCCGCGGTGAACATCCACCAGCGCGTACTGGGGCCGGTGCTGAGCATTCATGTCGGCGCGGGCGCATTCGGCGCGGCGTACGTCACCAAAGGCCTGAGCGACAGGGGATAAAAATAAAGAAAAAATGCGGCAGCCCGCAAAAGAGAGCGGCCGCGATCAGGGTCGTTTATGGATCATGAAAAAGCAGAACGCGCCGTCCCTTCGGGCGGCGCAAAATTATGGCTGCGCCGCGCGGCGCTTCCTGCCGCGCTTTGTCTGGCGGCGGCGTTCGTTGTGATCACGCTCGTCTCCAAAAGCTCGTTCCTGTATCCGTTTAATGATTGGGTGGATGCGCAGTGGTATATGAGCATGGGGCACGGGATCGTGGACGGAAAAGTTCCGTACAGGGATCTTTTTGAGCAGAAGGGCGTGCTCATTTACATGCTCTTCGCGTTCGCCTACCTGATCGGCGGGACCTCTTTTATCGGGGTCTGGCTGCTTGAGATCGTTTTTGCGGCAGCCTTTTTGTTCCTTTCATATCGGATCGGGCGGCTGTATTTTACGCGGAAAGTCTGTTTGCTGCTCATCGTGCCCGAATCGCTGCTGACCTACGGGGCGGCTGCTTTTGCACTGGGCGGCGGCGCGGTGGAGGAGTACTGCCTTCCCCTTTTGTCGTACGGGCTCCTGGCTTTTCTGCGCTGTGCCCGTGAGGCAAGAGGTCCGCGCCGTACGGAGACCGTTCTGCTCGGCGTGTTTGCAGCATGCATATTCTGGATAAAATATACGATCCTTGCTTTTTACGCCGTGCTCGTCGTGTTCTTCTTTGTCGACCGACTTATGCGGAAGGATGGCAAGGGTGCAGCCGTTCTGGTTTGTCTGTTCCTGGCGGGGCTTGCCGCGGCGAGCCTTCCGTGGTTGGTGTACTTTGCTGTGAACGGGGCGCTTGACGACCTGTGGCAGGTATACATCCTCGATAATTTTCTGTATGCCTCGGCGGGCGGCGTCAACGTGCTGCCGCGCATGCTCGAAAGAATGCTCGAGAATTTCTTTTTGAGCGTGTTGTTTTTGGCGGCATTGGCGGCGTTCATGTTCTGTTCGGAGGTCGCGCCGCGCTATCGGGTCGGCATCCTTCTGGCGGCGGTCCTGCTCTTTGTCGCGCAGGGCGTGATCGGGAAGCAGTACGTCTATTATTATCTCGTGCTCGCGGTTTTTATCCCCGTCGGGATCTACGGGCTGTACCGCATGGCGCGGTACTGTCTGCACGCGCTGCGCCGCGCGTGGGCGGCGCCTTCTGCCAGGCAGAAAGCGCGGATCTTTCCGTCGGCGCGGGGCGCGATGTACGGGGATGCGGACGAGGATCTGTTTTCCGATACGTCGGCGCGTTTGCAGCGGGTCCGCCTTTCGCGCGCCGTGTGTATAGGGGCGTTGGCGCTGGCTTTGGCTGCGGGCGGGAGCCTGCTGTTCGGAAACTGCACGAGCGAACTGTTCCTGCCGCCGCAGACATATCCGCAGACGGCGGTGGCGGAACGCATCGAGCAGGAGGGCGGCGGCGTTCTGCTCAGCTACAAGATGTACGATTACGGCTTTTATTCCGCCTGCGATCAGTCTCCCGGATTTTATTATTTTGCCCAGAATAATTTTAACCGAAAAGATTTTCCGCAGCTGTTCGAGGGGCAGGAGTCCTATGTTACGGAGGCGCGCCCCGATTTTGTCGTGACGGAGCGTTCCGTGTACGAAGAGGAAAAGGATACACTGCTTTCACGGTATGAAGCGATCGGGGAATACAGTTACAGGCACGTTGAAAACAATTATGATATCCGGGATCTGCAGTTTGTGCTGTTGGCACGGCGGTAGGGAGGATACGAACGAACGGGCGCGGCTCTTGCAAAGAGCCGCGCCCGTTCGGTTGTTGCCCGACAGATCGTCGCCCGCCTTATACGAACGCGTTGCGCTGTTCGTCGTAAGTATAGCCGATCGCAGCGAGCGCGGAGCACAGCGCGCCCTCGTCCGCGCCGAGGTCGTCGCACAGGGCGGCAAGGCTCGGGTAGGCGTCGCGCAGTTTCATGTTCACATAACTCAAAAGCATATACGGATCCTGCGGAAGCGGTTGCATATGAAACCTCCCTTCAGTCTTTTTTTCGGAATTTCCAATGCAGACAGGCGATCGTTGCGAACAGGAACAACAGCGTTTCCGCCGCAAGCACGGCAAGCGACAGGAAGGGCGAACAGCCGTACAGTTCGCGCGAAAAGGTCGCGTACCACCCGTTCAGCCCCGTAAATTTGCCCAGCACCGCCGCGCCCCACGCCGTGGGCGTGATGTAGCGCAGGTATCCCGCCGCGCCGCCGAGCACGAGCACGCAGTCCGAAAACACGACGCACGCGATGATGATGAGCAGAACGGGCAAAATGGCGCTTTCGGAACGTTTGAGCAGGGCGGAAAGGAACAGCCCGATCGCGACCGTGGCGAGGTTGGTAAGGTACAGCGCCAGCCAGCAGAGCGGATATGCCGCCGCGGGCGAGGCGAAGGCGAAGTCGACGTACAGCGCCGCCCCGCCGAACAGGATGAGCGTCTGCCCCGCGCCGAACACCGCCAGCACGACGAATTTGGAGAGCGCATAGGCGTTTACGTCCAGCCCGCCGAATACCTCGCGCGCAAGCACTTCGCGCTCTTTGCAGATCTCGCGGTAGCTGTTTAAGATCCCCATCAGCGCACTCATCACCACCAGCAGGAAGATGACGGTGTTTGCGTCCGTTACGGCTTTCAGGGTGAAGGAGTCCGCTTTGCAAACGACGATGAGCAGGATAAGCAGGATGGGCGCTTCCAAAAGGAGGGGCAAAAAGATGCCCGGGTTGGTAAAGATCTGGCGGAAATAGCGCGCCGTGAGCACGCGGAAGTGCATCGCGTTCATGCGCGCGGAGCGGTTACTCTTCATGGCGCACCGTCCTTTTGCCGTTGTCGGGCAGGTCTTTCGGCGGCGCTTCCCACGAGCGGCGCACGAGCTGCTCTCTGTCTGCGGGCGGGAGGATGCACCCCTTTCCGTATTCGGAGCAGAACGCCGCGTACAGTCTGGCGTAGTCCTCGCTCGCGCGGTATTTCAGGGCGAACGCCTCGCTCGCCTCCTCCTCCGCAAGGGTGCAGAAGATGCGCGAAAAGCTGCGGCGGTTGAACCAGCGCAGCGCCTCCGCCGCTTCGCCGTAGTAGCAGAGCCTGCCGCCCCTGCCGAGGAAGGCGACTTTGTCGCATTTGTCCAGGTTCTCCATGGCGTGCGTCACCGCAACGATGGTGCGCCCCTTTTTGGAAAGCTCTTTCAAAAGCTCCATCATGTCCAGGTCCAAATCGGGCGAAAGCCCGCTGGTCGGTTCGTCTAAGAAGATGACCTTCGGGTCGGATAAAAGCTCCATGGCGATGGAAACGCGCTTTTTCTGCCCGCCCGAAAGGGAGGAGATGCGCAGGTGCTCCTTTCCCTGCAGGTGCACGTCCGCGATCGCGCCGTTCACGCAGGCAGAGATCTCTTCGCCCGTCAGTCCCGCGCGCGTGCGCAGCCGCGCCGTATAGGTCAGCGCCGCGCGTACGGTCAGGTCTTCGTGCAGGATGTCCTTCTGCGGCACGTACCCGATGACGCCGCGGTACGAGTTCACGTTTTCGTAATAGTCGTTGCCGTCGTAGTATATTTTTCCGTCGGTCGCGGGCCGCATGCCGTTCAGGCAGTCCAAAAGGGTGCTCTTCCCCGCGCCGCTCCCGCCCACGATCGCGACGAACTCTCCCGCTTCGATGCGGAAAGAAACGTCCGTCACCAGCGAAATTTTGCCGCGCGCGTTCCTGTCGTTCACCTTTTTTGAGACGTTCACCGCGTCGATGCGGATGCCGCCCTCGGCGGTGGAGTAAAGCAGTTTGTTGCGGAAGAACACATACGCCGCCGTCGGAACGGAGATGCGGTCGTAGTCCGCAAGTTTCTGCCGTTTGACCTTGCGGTTGTTCACATAGGTGCCGCGCTGGCTGTGCGCGTCCTCTATGTAGCAGGCGCTCCCGTCGTACACGATGAAAAAGTGCTTGGAGGAGACGAGCGGGCTGTCGATGCGCACGTCGCACGCGCCGCTGCCGAAGGTCGTTACCGTCTTTTTTGTCAGATCGAAGGCAGAGCCTTCCTTTTTGCGGTTGATCTGCCGCACGGGCGCGATGCGGCACAGCTCGCCTCTCTTTTTCGCGTCCTCGTCCGCGCGGCGGAGGCTGAGTTCGCCGTCCAGCCGCACTTTCGGGCGGCGGAACCGTTTGCCGTTCAGGAGCAAAACGCACTTGTTGTCCTCGCCGCCGAGTTCCTCTGCGTACCAGACGCCGTTTTCGCGCGTCAGCTTCGCCTGCACGGGCAGGATATAGGGCGACTTCACGCAGATGTCCGCCGTCCGCTTGGAGCCGATGGCCACCGTTTCGCGCTCTTCGGTATCGAAAAAGCGGAACAGTTCTCCCTCGGTGATCTTCAGTATGAGATTTTTCAAAACACAGCCTCGCCGTCCGTTGCTTCGCATATAGTATACCATATGCGGCAAAGGCGCACAACAGTTTGCGCCGCGTCTGCGGCG
The DNA here is from genome assembly GCA_017886545.1 of Clostridia bacterium. GTDB lineage: Bacteria > Bacillota > Clostridia > Christensenellales > Borkfalkiaceae > Borkfalkia. The sequence goes on along the minus strand of JAGHJS010000001.1, from coordinate 22,228 downwards.
GTAAAATTTCCCCGTAGAGGCAGCGGAGCGGGAAAATCAGAAAAAGCCTTGCGTCGCCCTCCCTTTTATGATATACTGAAATTGCGGATAAAAGCGATATAAGGGGGAGAATACGATGAAACAGAGGATTCTTGGTCTGCTGGCGGCAGCGGTTGCCTGCCTATGCGCCCTCGCCTTTTCGGCATGCTTTCTCATCGGGTATCAGGGGGAGGAGGAGAATCTGCTTTTACAGCGCAACGGCGACCGCACGGGGTACATCGTGACGGGCATGAAGGAGGAGCGGGCGGAGATCACCGTCCCCGCCTCGTACAACGGGCTGCCCGTGCTGGCGTTCGGCGAAGGGGCGTTCCGCAACAACAAGATCCTGCGCTCCGTCTCTTTTGCCGCGGGCAGCAGGGTCGAGGCGGTCTCATCGGGCGCCTTCGAGGGCTGCGCGAACCTGCAGACGATCCGTCTGCCCGATACGGTCACGGCGATCGGCAGCCGCGCCTTCATGTTCTGCACGCTCCTTTCGCGCTTTACGCTGCCCGCGGGGCTGGAGGAGGTCGGCGTCGACGCGTTTGCGGGCGATTACAGGCTCGCGGAGGTGTATAATCTCTCTTCGCTCGATCTTTCGGACAGCGCGCTCGCGCAGAGCGGGATCGGCAGGTATGCGCGGGTGGTCCACACTTCGGCGGACGCGGAAAGCTGCCTGCAAACGGATGCGGAGGGCTTCCTTCTCTTTGCGAACGCGGCGGAGGGCGACTATTGCGTGCTCGGCTATACGGGCGGGAACAAGACCCCGCTCTCCCTTCCCGCGTCGGTCGGCGGGAACAGCTACGTTGTCGCGCCGTATGCCTTCCGCGGCTGCTTCGGGTGGACCGAACTCACCATTCCGGAGGCGGTCACGGAGATCGGCATCTGCGCCTTTTCGGACGCGCTCGTGCAGGCCGCCGTATTCGAGGGAACGGACAGCTGGGATATCTACCGCAACAGCGAAAAGATCGCGACCGTCGCCCCTGCCGGGTGTACGGGATTTGCGCTCGCACAGTATCTTATGAAGGATTACGAGTATTGCCGCTGGGTGCGCGTCTCGTCGTAAACTTCCGCGCGGGCGCCGCCCGCCCGCCGCGCCCGGAAAATGAGCGGCGTACCGCAGCAGGAGAAAAGGAGGCGCTTTTTAGAGTGCGCCGGAAAAAGCCGCCGCTCAAAAAAATGCGGGGCGCCCCCTCGGCGAAGAGGGCGCCCCGCCCGCGGCGGGTAAATTTTACCGTTCCGCCGTTGCGGCGGAAAAAAACTTTCCGTTACAGCGGCAAAAAAATCCCTCCCTTTCCGTTGCGGGAAGGGAGGGAGTCGTTTTTGGCTTAGTCTCCGCGATAGGGGAGGAGTGCTACGACGCGCGCCTTTTTGATCGCGTTCGAAAGTTCGCGCTGGTGCATCGCGCAGGTGCCGGTCATGCGGCGGGGCAGGATCTTGCCCCCTTCCGAAACGTACTTTTTCAGGCGGTTCACGTCCTTATAGTCGATGACTTCCACTTTTTCCTGGCAGAAGGCGCACACTTTCCTGCGCGAACGCTTCATGGGCCTTCTCACTGCGGGTTTCTCGTCCATGTTATCTCCTTAGATCGATTGCCGTATTGCGGCGGGGCCGCTTGCGCGCGGGCGGGTACGGCGCCCCTTGGATTTGCCGCGCGTCCGTATGGTTCGTTCAGCCTCAGAACGGGATGTCCCCGTCGTCCTCGAAGGGTTCGAGGGCGGGCTTCTTTTTGGGCGCGGCGGGCGCGTAATCGTCGTCCGAGGCGCCGCTGTTTTTCGGGGTAAGGAATTCCACGTCGTCCGCCACAACATCTACAAAGGTGCGGCGCTGCCCGTTGTTGTCCTCATAGTTGCGGATCTGGATGCTGCCCACGACCGCGACTTTGTTCCCTTTTTTGCAGAACCGCGCGATGTTGTCGGCAAGCCCGCGGAAAGCGGTCACGTTGAAAAAGTCCGTCTGTCTCTCCGCATCGCCGCCCGAAAACCTGCGGTTCACCGCGATCGCGAAACGGCAGAGCGAAACGCCGCTGTTCGTTTCCGAAAGTTCGGGATCGCGCGTAAGGTTCCCGATCAAAAATACCTTGTTCATGCTTCGCCTCCCGTCAGTTCGCCTTCGAGATCATGCGGCGCATCACTTCGTCGGTGATGCCTGCGATACGGTCGAGTTCTTTCACGGCGGCGCCGTCGGCGTCGAACGTCATCAGAACATAGAACGCTTCGGTCTTGTAATCGATGGGATAGGCGAGCTTTTTCACGCCCCACTTATCGGTGGAGAGCACGGTGCCGCCCAGTTCCTTCACGATCGACTCGAATTTCCCGATCAGCGCGTCGCGCGGTTCGTCCGCGACGGATGCGTCGATCAGATAGAGCATCTCGTATTTCATGATTTTTACCTCCCGGTCTTATTCGGCGTGCGTCTGCCGCACGCAAGGTTTTTTCGCGCCTTTATTCGGCGCATTGTCTATTTTATCCTATTTTCGGGCGCAAGTCAATGCTTTTTGCCCCGCCCGCTGCGGAAAAATGCAAAAAAACTCCGCGCGGGTTTGCCGCGCGGAGAGGAAAAAACCGCAAAACCGTTTCAAAGCTTTCAGCCGAGGGTGCCGATGATCTCCGCCATCAGCGCGATGAGTTCGCCCGTCGTGCAGTCGCCGAGCACCCGCCCCGTCTGCCCGAGCGCGTCGAGCGGCGTGTTCAGGATCTCCTGCACCGCCTCCTCCTCCGTCTGCCCTTCGCCCGGAGTGACGTTGATGGTGACGATGCCGTCCGCGACCAGTTCGGAGAGGGTCGCGCCGTTGATGTTTTTGTTGATGTTCAGCACCATGCTGTTCACGTATTCGAGCGTGTAGGTCTGTTCGAACCCGTTTTCGTCTTTCAGCAGGTACTTCCACATGCCGAGCACGTCGCCGTAGGTATACAGCGCCGCGCCGTCCGGCACTGTCTGCCCGTCCGCAAGTTTGTAGCGGCGGGTGAGCGCGCTCGTGTCCGTTTCGTCCGTGACGGAAACTTCATTGCCGCTTCCGTCCAGCCACACGCCCGTGAGGAGTACGCGCTTCCAGCTCTGCGCGGCAACGTCGTAGCAGTAGAGGTTGCTCTCGGCGTAATAATCCGTGCCGCCATGCGTTTCGGGCGCGCCTGCGCGCGTGAGGCGGGTGAAGTACTCCGTTCCGCTCTGCGTGCCGCCCGCAATGCCGTACGCTGCGGGCGTGAGGGAGATCCGCTGCATCGTTTCGGAGGCGGGGTCCCAATACCAGACGGCCGCCGCCGTGAACACCGTATCCTGCGTGAAGGAGCCGACGGGGTCCGTCCCGTCCTTTTCGTAGTACAGCGTTTTGCCGCCGTATGCCGCAAACTGCTCTTCGGTCATCGACCAGCCCGTGACGGCGGTCGCAAGCTGCATTTCACCGTCCGTGAACGTATACAGCGGCACGCCCGCATAGTCTGCAAGCTCGCCCGCCTCCAAGGGGCGGTAGGGGCTGTACAGCGTTTCGCCGCTGCCGTAGCCGCCGTCTGCGGAATAGGGGACGTAGGTCACGCCGTCCAGCACATACAGGTTTTCCGCGCCGTACCGCGCCGCAAGGGCGGTATATTCGGCGACGTTGCCCGCCTCGTAGTAGGCGTACACGCTGTCCGCGAACATGGTCTGCAGCGCGAGCGAAGAGATATCCGACGCGAGCGTTTCCAGCGTGGAGCCGCGCAGCAGGGTGAGCAGTTCGCTGTCCCCGATGCGGTCGCCCAGCACGTCGCCGAGGGTGAGCGTGTTCACCGCTTCCTCCATGCCGTCCAGCGCCACGTCTTTGAGCGCCTGCAGGATGGCGGGCGAGTTTTCGTCCACCGTCAGTACGTCGCCGAGGGTGAGCGCGCCGAGCCTGGCGGGGTCCGAAAAGTCCGCGAGCGTCCAGTCCTGCACCGCCTGCAAAATGGCGGCGCTGTCGGCGTCCACTTCGATCAGGTCGCCGATGCGCAGCGTGTTCAGCGAAGAGGCGAGTTCGCCTACCGTCTTTTTATTGTAGACGGTCAGCGTATTGTCGGGGTTCACCGTATAATCGACGCCCTCCTCGCCGTAGGCAAGGAAGAGCAGCAGCTGCGGCGAGCTTCCGTTCAGCGAAAGCACGTCGCCGAGCGCGATGTTCTGCAGTTCCGCCTGCATGCCGTCGCCGAAGTAATCGAGCGGCACGTACCGCACGCTGTCCAGCACGCCTGCGGCGGCGCCGTCCTCGTCCTCCGCCAGAGAAATGCCGACATAGCTGCACAGCGTTTCCAGCGTGATCGCGTCGGTATCCAGCGCCGAAGAGAGCGCGGTGATCGCATAGGTCGCGGGCAGCGCCGCAACGCCGTTCGTGCAGGTGTACACCGCGGGCGCTTCCAGCCCTGCGTCCAGCGCTTCGCCGATGAGCGCGTCCGCTTCCTCCGCCGTCATCGGGGCGGAATAGGTATAGGTCAGGGCATACAGCGTCGTTTGCTGCGTGTAATAGCCGTCCTGCCCGGCGGCGTGCGGCAGGGTCAGCGCAAAGCCGCCCCGCTCGCTGTCGGTCACGTATTTCCCCGTGCCGTCCTGCGTGCAGGCGGCAAGGTATCCGTTGCTCTCCGTATCGTAGTAATACAGCGGCGCGTACTTGTACTCCGCCGCGACGGAAGGTGCGAACACGGCGCTGTCCTCGTCCGTCCAGTAGGTCGGGAACGATTCGGCGAAGGAGGCATAGCTGTCCTCGCCCGTGCGCACGCACACCGTTTCGCCGTCCGTGAGCGCAAAGCGCGCCGTTCCGCCCGTATACGAATAGACCGCCGCGCTGTCCGCGGTGAGCGGGGTGTAGGAGGCGCTGCCCGCGCTCTCCGTGCGCAGGTACAGCGTGTAACCGTCGTGCGTGAGCATGCCGCCGTCGCTTTCCGCAACGCTTCGCGCGGTGAACAGCCCGTATTCTTCCCAGACGGCGATCGGCTGCGTCCCCTCGTCCGAGGCGAAGGTGCTTTCATAGCTCTCCGAACGGGTGTAGAAGGTATATTCCGCGCTTCCGCCGAAGGTGAATTCGGTGTCGATCCTGCCCGTTTCGGTGTTGTTGACCCATGTGTACAGCTGCAGCGGCTCGCTTTCGCTTCCCGCAAGCAGCGGCATATCGGGCAGGCTGAACCCGAGCGTTTCCGAAAGCGCGTTCAGCGTCGCCGTCACGGCGACGAGGCTGCCGACGGAGGAAGAGAGCTCGTTCAGCGGCGTTGCGAACAGCGCGCCGCGGTCAAAGGCGACCAGCCCCGTGCCTTCCACGTCGTCGAGCACGCCGTTCACCGCATCGCCCACAAAGGGGGAGATGGCGGTCAGGTCGTCGAGCGCGACCGACCCGTCCGAAAGGGTGTCCGAAAGCAGTTTGACAAAGTCTTCGATGGTCCCGTCGTACGACTCGCTGATGAGCGAATCGGCGCCTAAAATGTTCGCGATCGACCGGACCTGCACTTTTTTGTAAACAATAAAAACCGCACCCACGATCAGCGCGATCGTGAGCAGGAAGGTAATGAAGATCAGCAGCAGTTTGCCGCCTACGCTCGAATTGGATCGTAACATGGTAAGACCTCTCTTTGGCTCAGCCGCGGAGCACGGCGAAGTCGCAGTTCCCGTTCACTTCGTATTCGCCGCAGTCCTCCGCGAGGAAACAGTCGCCCGCGCGGAAAGCGATCTCGCCGCGCGCCCATTTGATATGCCCTTCGCCGCGCACGATGCACAGCGTTTCGCTCCCCTTTGCAAACAGTTTGAACCTGCGGGGGGAAGAAATATACAGGCTTTCGCCCTTTTTTCCCATGCGCGCGCCCTGTACCGTCTTATCCGAAAACACAAATTCCCGTTCGGCGGGCAGCGCCGCGCACTCCGTTCTGCGAATATTCATATGCCACCATTGTACTATATTGCGCCGCGATGCGCAAGAAACTGAAAAAATTTTTTTGTGAAAATTGAAGCGGCTTTACGGCTTTTCCGCGGCGAGGCGCGCCGCTTCGCGCAGGAGCGCGTCGCGCCGGTTCTGCAGCGCGCCCTGCGCGCAGCGCAGCAAAAGCGCCTGCAGCGTTTCGCCGATCCTGCGGGCGGGGAGCAGGTCTTTGAGGTCGTCGCCCTTCACCGCCAGCTCTTTCAGCGTAAAGGGCACCCCTTCGCGCACCATCGCCTCGCGGATCGCCTCCCACTTCGCGATGGTCGGGCACAGGTCCGTATCGTCCTTGCAGCCCGCGTAGTCCGCCTGTTTTACGAGCAGCAAAAGCTCGTACACGTCGAAGTTCTTTACGATAAAGGCGCGCACCTTCGCCTCGCGCACCTTGCCGTCCAGGTCGAACATGTGCAGCGCGATCATGCGGCACACCGTCTCCGTCAGCCGCAAAGGCGCCTTCAGCCGCTGCAGCACCGCGCGCCCGATCGGCTCGCCGATCGCGTCGTGCCCGTGGTATTTGCCCGTTTCCCTGTACGCGGCGGGCTTGCCGATGTCGTGCAAAAGCGCCGAAAAGCGCACGCGCGGGTCGGCATAGCGGCAGGCGCGCAGGGAGTGTTCCAGCACGTCGTACGCGTGGAAATCCGCGCGCTGCGGCAGCCCGCGCCCCGCCGTCAGTTCGGGCAGGACGCGCTCCAAAACGCCGGTCGCGTCCAGAAGTTTCAGCCCCTCGTACTGCGCGTACCGCACGCCGTACTTTTGGTCGGCGTGCAGGATGAGCTGCAATTCCGCAAAGATGCGTTCGGCGGTGATGGTGTCGATCTGTCTCGCGCTTTCGCGCGCGCCCGCAAGGCACGCCGCGTCGGGCGTGAAGCCGAGCTGTGCGGCAAGCCGTGCCAGCCGCAGCAGGCGCAGCCCGTCCTCGGCGAACACCTGCCGCGCGTCGCGCGTCGTCCGCAGCCGCTTTTCCCGTATGTCCGCGATCCCGCCCAGCGGGTCGCATATGCCGCCCGTCTGGATGTCGTAATACACGGCGTTGCAGCAGAAGTCGCGTCGGCTCGCGTCGGTATGCATGTCGCTCGTAAAGGTCACGCGCGCGGGCGCGTGCCCGTCGCCGCGGTACATGTCCGAGCGGAAGGAGGTGAATTCGATCTTCGCATCCCCCGCAGAGAGGTTCACGGTGCCCGTGTTCCTGTAAATGCCGTTCACGCCCAGCCCGCAGCTTTTTGCCAGCGCGGAAAACGCCTCCGCGTCCGCAGGGGCGCAGATGTCCACATCGTTTGTCGCGGGCAGCCCGGCGAGCGCGTCGCGCACCGCCCCGCCCACAACGTAGACGGGGAAGGGCGCCTTCTGCGCAAGGGCGGTCAATTGTTCGGGTAAGTTCAGTTTCATATGGTTCCTGCCGCGTTCTTCCATAACAAGGGATTAACGCGCCTATTTGCAAAAACAATTATAGCAGAAGTTGAATTAAATTGCAAATCTTCCCGATTTATTATATAATAAAACAAAGAACGGCGCTTGTGAGAGGGCTATGGTTACGTTGATCGTGAATCCTTCGGCGGGCAGGGGGAAGAGAAAAAAGCAGTACGAGCGCGCTCTTGCGCGCATGCATGAACGCGGCATGGAGCCGCGCATACTGGTAACGCACGCGCGCGGCGAAGCGAAGGAGCTTGCGCGGCAGGCGTGCGAGGCGGGCGGCGACGTCATCGTCGTCGGCGGCGACGGCACCTTGCACGAGGCGCTGAACGGCTTTGGCAACTTCGAAAACTGCGCCCTCGGGCTGATCCCCATGGGCACGGGCAACGACTTCGCCGCCGCGGCAAAGATCCCCGAGGACCCCGTACAGGCGGTCGACCTCATCGCGGACGGCACGCCGCAGTACACGGAATACATGCAGATGCCGCAGGGCGTGCGCGGCATCAACGTCATCGGCACGGGCATCGACGTCGAAATTTTGCGCCGCTGCCGCTCGAACAGGCTGTTCCGCGGCAAAACGGGGTACCTTCTGAGCCTGATCGTTTCGCTCATCAAATTCAAAAATTACGAGCTCACCGCGCGGTTCAACGGCAAGGAGGAGCACTATAAGTCGCTCATCGCGTGCATCGGCAACGGCAGCCGCATCGGCGGCGGCATCCGCATGTGCCCCGCCGCCGTTCTCGGCGACGGGCTGCTGGACTTCGTCGCCGTGGACAACGTGAAAAAACTGCGCGTGCCCGCCGCCTTCGTCAAACTGATGAAGGGGCGCATATTAGAGGAAAAATTCACCCGCTTCGAGCGGTGCGAACACCTCGAGGTGGAGCCTGCGCTGCCGCTCACCGTGCAGGTGGACGGCGAACTGTACGACGGGCTGCCCTTCGTCGTGGATGTGGTGAAGAACAAACTGCGCATGTACCGCGGATGACTTCGCCCGCGCCGCGGGGCGTACCGCCCTGTGCCTGCGGAGGCGGGGCGGAACAACCGCCGCGCGCCTGCGCGGGGCCCGACAGAACAACCGCCGCGCGTCTGCGCGGGGTCCGACAGAACAACCGCCGTGCATCCGGGCGGAAAGGAGGGACGGGATTTGGAATACGTATATCTGATGCTCCTCATCGGCGCGGTCATTGCGCTGTGCATCTTCATCAACCGCATCACCGATAAACTGAAAGTCCCGTCGCTGCTGCTGTTCATCGGGCTGGGCATCGTGTTCGGGCTTGTATCCCGCGTAACGGGGCTGATGGACAATTTCACCGATTACAACCTCGGCAACATCGTCTGTTCCATCTGCCTTGTGTTCGTCATCTTTTACGGCGGGTTCGGCACCAACTTCAAGGAGGCGAAGCCCGTGGCGGGCAGGGCGCTGCTTTTGTCCTTTGCGGGCACGGCTCTCACGGCGGGGCTGGTCGGCGTGGGCGTGTGGTGCATCTTCCGGCTGCTTCCTTTCGGCGGCATCGGCTGGGTCGAGAGCATGCTCATCGGCTCGGTCATCTGTTCGACGGACGCCGCGTCCGTGTTCAATATCCTGCGTTCGCGCAGGCTGAACTTAAAATACCATACCTCGTCTCTGCTTGAAATGGAGTCCGGGTCGAACGACCCTGCTTCGTACATGCTCACCGTCGTTTTCACCGCGGTGCTCGCCGCAAAATACGGCATACAGGGCGCGGGCGCGATGGGCGCGGGCGAGATCGTCGGCATGCTCTTTTCGCAGGTCGGGTTCGGCGCGCTGTTCGGGGTCGGGTTCGGCTTCCTCGGCATCTTCATTTTAAAGCGTTTCGCTTTCAACATGGGGCAGGGCGGCACCATTTTCGTCGTTGCCGTCGCGCTCGTCACCTACGCGCTCCCTACGCTGCTGGGCGAATTTACGGGCGTTTCGGTCCTGGCGGGGAACGGCTACCTTGCCGTATACATCTGCGGCATCATGCTCGGCAACGCGCGCATTTCGCAGAAGCGCGACTGCGTGCATTTTTTTGACGCGCTCACGAACGTGGCGCAGATGCTCATTTTTTTCCTGCTCGGCCTTCTGGCGACCCCCGAATACCTCATCCGCCCCGAAGTGCTCCTGCCCGCGCTGCTCATCTTCCTGTTCATGACGCTCATCGCCCGTCCCGTGGCGGTGACGGGGCTTCTGGCTCCCTTCCGCGCCAAAAAGAACCAGATCTTCGTCGTGTCCTGGGCGGGCCTGCGCGGCGTCGCGTCCATCGTGTTCGCGATCTACGCCATCAGCGTGCTCGGCGAAACCGCGCTGCCGTACGACCTGTTCAGCATCATCTTTGTCATCGTCATCATATCCATCGCGCTGCAGGGTTCGCTGCTCCCGCTCGTTTCCAGGAAGGCGAACATGCTCGGCGACAGCGACAACGTGCTCCGTACGTTCACCGACTATCAGGACGAAACGGACGTGCGGTTCGTCAAAGTCGTGGTGGGGAAGAACCACCCGTGGGCGGGAAAACAGCTCAAAGACTGCGTGATGCCGCACGAATTTCTGGTCGTGCTCATCCTGCGCGGGAACGAAACGGTCGTGCCAAACGGGCAGACGGTCGTGAACCCGGGCGATTTGCTCGTCACCGCCGCGCCTGAGTTTGAAAACCGCGAAAGTTTCGGCATGTTTGAAGAATATATCGGCAAAAACCACCCGTGGGCAGGCAAAACGGTGCGCGGGCTCGGGCTGCCGGAGGGCACGCTCGTCGCCATGATCAAGCGCGGCGGCGGCACGGTCATTCCGTACGGCGCGACGGACATCCGCCCGGAGGACGTACTCGTCTGCATCAAGCTTGCTCCGCCGGAGCGGAAGGAAGAGCCTGCCGCCCCGCAGGAGGAAATTTCAAAATAGATGGGGGACAAAAACGCTCCACGCGCACAGCGCGTGGAGCGTTTTCCCTGCATGTTCCTTCGATCATTTCGCGTCTACGCCGTCGGGCGTGAAGATGAGCATATCCTTCTGCAACTCCGCCATGCCGCCGTTCAGCGCGTAGATCGCGCCGCTTAAAATGTCCGTCACGCGCGCGCTCGTTTCGGCGTTCACCTCGTTCAGATACACGATCACCGTCAATCCGTCTTTCATGCGGTCGATGATCTCCTCCACGTCCGCATAGGAGCGCGGGTGGCGTATCTGCATGGGGGAGGAATTTCCCTTGTCATACGACCGCCGCGCAGGCAGTTCTTCTTCCTCGCCGGGGATATGCCGCTTTTTCAGTTTGTTGTTCTTTGAACGGAAAGAATCGAACATTCTGCCTGCTCCGTCCGCGCTTTTTTGCGCGGCTTTTGAATTATTGTATCACAAATTATGGTTTTGCACAAGCGAACCGCGCATATTTTTCAGACCCGCCGCGTTCATGCGGGGTAGTGCCGCTCGCCGAAGAGCGTCGTGCCCAGGCGGATCATGTTGCTGCCCCCCGCAACGCACAGCCGCCAGTCGCCGCTCATGCCCATGGAGAGGTGCGCGCACAGCCCGTCCTCCGCGCGCAGCGCGTCGAACAGCTCCCGCATTTTTTTCACGAGCTGCGCCTTTTCCTCCTCGCTCCCCGCAAGGGGCAGCATCGCCATCAGCCCGCGCAGGCGGATGTTTTTATAGTCCGCGCCGATTTTTTTGTATGCCGCGAACGCCTCGTCGTACGAAAAGCCGCTCTTGGAAAGTTCGCTGCCGATGTTCACTTCCAGCAGACAGTCCGCCGTCCAGTCTGCCTTTTCCGCCCGTTTTTGCAGCTCGTCCGCCAGCTCGAAGCGGTCCAGCGACTGGATAAGGTCGGTCTTGCCGATGAGGTATTTCACCTTGTTCGTCTGCAAATGCCCGATAAAGTGCCGCCGCGCGCCGTGCACGAAGTCGAACTTCTGCGTGAACTCCTGCACTTTGTTTTCGCCCACGTCCGTGACGCCCGCGGCGATCGCCTCGTTGATCTCGTCGGCGGTGCGCGTCTTTGTCGCGGCGACGAGCGTGATATTCTCCCCGAGCGGGTTTCCGCCCGCGATCTCCCGTAAAATTCCCCGAACCTGTTCGGCTATCATGCCAATGCCTCCGAAAAAAAGAGCCGCACGGATCATCGTGCGGCTCTATTATACCGCGCTTTCCCGCGGATGTCAACGGAAAGGAGAATGCGGCAGCGTATAGTTCTTCCACACGGATTTTCGTGTAAGGCAAGCGGAACGAACAAAAAGAAGGTATACTGTACAAAAAAACAAAGGAGCACGGTGCAATGGAGGAAGATACCAAAAAGTGTTTTCGGTGCAGGTTTTTGGACAGGTACTATATAAAAGGCGAAAAGCGGTACATGCGGACGGCGTTCGGCTGGTGCTGTAAAAAGCGCGCAGAGGTCGGCATCAGGGAGGGGTGTGAACGGTTTGCGTTCAGGCTGCCGCGGGCAAACGGCAACCGCAGGCTGTACTGCTATCTGAGCGATATCCTTACGGAGCTGCATGAGTTGCGCTGTTATTTTGAAGAGGAGGCGGCGGGAGATGAAGAGGAGAACGTGTAAAACATGCGACTGCGGCGTGCAGCTGTTTATGAAAGCCCATTACCGCATATGGAAGGGGAAGGGGACCTATTGCACCGATCGGGAAAAGACGACGGACAAGGACGGCTGCTGCGAACGCTGGCGGCCGCGTCGGCTGCGGTATGACCTTTCCGCCAAGAGGTTTGACGACGCGGAAGAGGACATCGCCGCGCTGATGGAGCTGCTGCGCGAGGAATAAAAGCGTTTGCAGGAACAGATAACAGCGAACAAAAAAATGCGCCCCGCGGGTTCACCCGCGGGGCGCGCTGTGTTATATGGGTCAGATGCGTTCCACGATGAGTTTGGTCATTTCGCTGCCCTTGACCTGCGTTTTGCCTTCGCTCATGATGTCCGCGGTGCGGTAGCCCTCGTCGAGCACCTTGTTCACCGCCTCTTCCACGGCCTTTGCCTCTTCGGTCATGTCAAAGCTGTCGCGCAGCATCATGGCGGCGGAGAGGATGGTCGCGATCGGGTTGGCGAGGTCTTTGCCCGCAATGTCGGGCGCGGAGCCGTGGATGGGCTCGTACAGCCCGCGCCTGGTCGCGCCGAGCGAGGAGGAGGCGAGCATGCCGATGCTGCCCGTGATCATCGCCGCCTCGTCGGAGAGGATGTCGCCGAAAATGTTCGAAGTGACCACCACGTCGAACTGCGCGGGGTTCTTCACGAGCTGCATCGCCGTGTTGTCGACGAGCATGTCGGTCAGCTCCACGTCGGGGTAGTCTTTGGCGACGTTGTGCACCACTTCGCGCCACAGGCGGGAGGATTCGAGCACGTTCGCCTTGTCGATGGACGTAACGTGTTTGCGGCGCTTGCGCGCAAGCTCGAACGCGATGCGCGCGATGCGCTCCACTTCGGGCACGCTGTACTTTTCGGTGTCATAGGCATAGGGCACGCCGTCCGTTTCGCCCCTGCCGCGGTCGCCGAAGTAGATGCCGCCGATAAGTTCGCGCACGACCACGAGGTCGATGCCCTTTTCGGCGATGTCCTTGCGCAGCGGGCAGGCGCCTGCAAGGGCGGGGAAGAGCTTTGCGGGGCGCAGGTTGGAGTACAGCCCGAGCGCCGCGCGGATCTTCAGAAGTCCCGCTTCGGGGCGCAGGTGCCCCGGAAGGTTGTTGATGCGCGGGTCGTTCACCGCGCCGCCGACCGCGCCCAGAAGCACGCTGTCGGAAGCGAGGCAGCGGTCAATGGTGTATTGGGGCAGGGGTTCGCCCGTCTTTTCGATGGCGCATACGCCCATCAGAAGGTGTTCGAACTCGAATTCATGCCCGAATTTTTCGCCGACTTTGTTGAGGACGGCGATCGCGCCGTCCGTGATCTCGGGGCCGATGCCGTCGCCCGCGAGCACTGCGATGTGTTTTTTCATGTTCTGTCTCTCCCTGTAAATTTATTTTGCGATGTTTGGATTTTTCAGCTGAACGACGGTGCTGCCGTTCTCTTCCAGCGCCTTCCAGCGCAGCGACCGCGCGCAGATGCCGTACATGCTTTCGCTGACGAACACCGTCTTGTCTTTCAGCAGGGGCGCGTCCTCCGCGGTGAAATCCGCATAGGCGTAGGCACGCCCGATCGTTGCGGCAAGCTCTCTTTCCTGCGCTTTGAGCGCCTTGCGCTCCGCGTCGGAAACGACGCGCGCGCCCTGCCTGCCCTGTTCCTTGTACAGCGCCAGGTTCAGTTTCAGTTCCAATTCGGCGTAACGGCGCACATCGTCCGCTTCCGCTTCAAAAAATTCAAGGTTGCGCCGCTCGGTCACGACGACGCAGGGGAACGCCGCGTCCGAACAGAGCGCGTAAAAGCGTTTGACCGAAGCGTACTCCGCGCAGCAGTACGCCGTGCCGACGGCGACAAACACGCAGCTTAATACGAGCACGGCGATGAACACGGGGTTCGACGGCGCGGTGAACACGCCCAGCAGCACGCACACGGCGGCGAGCACGGGCGTGAGCACGCACAACAGGATGAACCGGTTGCGGAAATTTTTGGCGCGCGCGCTCTTTTTGTGTAAAAGTGCCGGTACAGTCATGATCCTTGCCTCCCCTGCACAACGAGCAGGTTGCGTTCGGCGGCGCGCAGCCAGGCGGCGTGCCGCTCGGTTGCGGCGTCGTTCGGCTTTGCGGGCGGCGTACCGCCGCTTTCGGCGTAGTACAGCCCGCTCAGGTACAGCGTTTTGCCGTGCAGCCTTGCGGCGTCGGCGGCGGTAAAGCGGCGGATGCGCAGCGGCTTACCCAACCGATCGCGCGCGCGGTCCACTTCGGCGCGCATGCGCCGTTTTTCCTTGCCTTCCGCGTATTCCGCGCGCAGCAATGCGTCGGCATAGGCGAGGAAACGCTCGGCGTCCGCATCGAAAAACAGCGCGCATCCGTCTTTGCGGACGACCGCTTTGTCGTATTCGTCCGAACCGCGTACGGCGGCGAGCCGCGCGGCGGATAAAAAGGCGCGGAACAGCGAAAGCACTTCCGCCGCCGTGAACAGCGCGCCGAGGCAGGTGAACACGCTCGCAACAATTACGTCGGTGAACACCCACAGCACGGCGACGAGCGCCGCCACCGCAAGGAAAAGGATCCCGTACAGCAGCGCTTGCCTGTACAGCATGCGGCGGCGCGAATGTTTCGCGCCGTGCGGCCGATTTTTTTCCGCGCGGACCGCGGCGTTTGCTTCGTTCATTGCTGTCAGCCCTGAATGGATTTGAGCAGCCCGCCCTTGTCGATGATGTTCTGGATGAACGCGGGGAAGGGTTCTGCCTTGAATGTCTGTCCCGTCGTTTCGTTCACGATCTCGCCCTTGGCAAGGTCGCAGGAAACAACGTCGCCCGCCTTGATGTTCTTCACCGCCTCGGGGCATTCGAGGATGGGCAGCCCGATGTTGATGGAGTTGCGGTAGAAGATGCGCGCGAAAGAGTTCGCGATGACGAGCGAAATGCCGCTCGCCTTGATGGCGATGGGCGCGTGCTCGCGCGACGAGCCGCAGCCGAAATTGTCTTCCGCCACGATGATGTCGCCCTTTTTCACCTTTTTCACGAAATCTTTGTCGATGTCCTCCATGCAGTGGGAGGCAAGCTCCTGTTCGGAGGTGGTGTTAAGGTAGCGCGCGGGGATGATGACGTCCGTATCCACGTCGCTCTTGTATCTGAAAACAGTTCCTTTTACAGTCATTTCCGTATCCTCCTTACTGAATATCCGAAGGGGTCGCCAATTTTCCCGCGACCGCGCTCGCCGCCGCAACGTACGGGGAGGCGAGGTACACTTCGCTGTCTACATGCCCCATGCGCCCGACGAAGTTGCGGTTGGTCGTCGCCACCGCGCGCTCGCCCGCCGCCAGGATGCCCATGTGCCCGCCCAGGCAGGGGCCGCAGGTCGGGGTGGAAACGACGGCGCCCGCGTCGATGAACACGTCGAACAGCCCTTCGTGCATCGCCTGCTTCCAGATGGTGTTGGTCGCGGGGATGACGATGCAGCGCACGCCCTTGGCAACGTGTTTGCCGCGCAGGATGTCCGCCGCGATGCGCAGGTCGGAGATGTGCCCGTTCGTGCAGCTGCCGATGACGACCTGGTCGATCTTCACCTCGCCCCACGCTTCGGGGGTGCGGGTGTTTTCAGGCAGGTGGGGGAAGGCGACCGTCGGTTTGAGCGCGGAGAGGTCGACCTCGATCGTGCGCTCGTATTCGGCGTCGGGGTCCGCTTCATACACGCGGATCTCGCGCCTGAACCTGCCGTTCAGGTATTCGCGCGTCACGTCGTCCACGGGGAAAATGCCGTTCTTCGCGCCCGCTTCGATCGCCATGTTGCAGATGGTGAAGCGGTCGTCGATGGAGAGGTACTGCACGCCGTCGCCGACGAACTCCATCGACTTGTACAGCGCGCCGTCCACGCCGATCAGCCCGATGATGTGCAGGATGATGTCCTTGCCGCAGATGTACTTTGCGGGCTTGTTTTTGAGCACGAATTTGATCGCCGCGGGAACTTTGAACCAGCACTGGTTGCTCATCATGCCCGCCGCCATGTCGGTGGAGCCCACGCCCGTCGAAAAGGCGCCGAGCGCGCCGTAGGTGCAGGTGTGGCTGTCCGCGCCGATGACGAGGTCGCCCGCGCCCACCAGCCCTTTTTCGGGCAGCAGGGCGTGTTCGATGCCCATTTCGCCGACGTCGAAAAAGTTCTCCACGCCGTATTTGTGCGCAAAGTTACGCACCGTTTTTACCTGTTCCGCCGCCTTGATGTCCTTGTTCGGCGTGAAGTGGTCCATGACCATGCTCACGCGCTCGGGGCATTTTACGCAGGGGAAGTTTGCCTTTTCAAATTCCTTGACCGCGACGGGCGAAGTGATGTCGTTGCCCAGCACCATGTCGAGCTGCGCGTTGATCAGTTGGCCCGCCTTTACGCTTTCGAGCCCCGCATGCGCCGCGAGGATCTTCTGCGACATTGTCATTCCCATAAGCCGCTCTCCTTTTTTCCGATTTTTTTATTGACAGCATTATACCACAGGTGCTATACTTTTGTAAACAATTTATAAAATAGATAATTTTAATTATCTTCATTCATTTTTTGAATGGCTGCGCGCGGCGCGGCAGAGGAGAGGACGGTGAACAGCGAGTCCATACGCACCTTTTTGATGCTTTCCAAACTGAAAAATTTTACGCGCACGGCGGAGCGCCTGTATGTGGCGCAGTCCACCGTCACCAACCGCATTGCGGAGCTGGAGGCGGAAACGGGCAAAAAACTGTTCGTGCGCGGGCAGGGCGGCGTGGAGCTGACCGAAGAGGGGATGCTCTTTCAAAGCTACGCCCAGCGCATCTGCGACCTTGAGGAGAGCTTTATCCGCGAGGTGAACGCCGCCTCCCGCTACGAGCGCACGCTGCGCGTCGGCACCATCAACGCCGTGTACGAGAGCGGGCTGTACCCGCTCCTGCGCGATTTTTTCAGCCGCGAACGGGACGCCTCGCTCAAAGTCGTGCTCGGGCACTCCGCAGACCTGTTGCAGATGCTGCAGGACGGCACGCTCGACGTCGCGTTCTCCTACCTTCCCCTCAAAAAGGCGGGGTATGTGTGCAGGCGGTTTTCGTCGGACAGGCTGGTGCTCGTCGCAAGCCCCGCGCGCAACGAATACAAAGAGGGCATCCGCAAGGAGCAGCTTGCAGACTGCGAATACCTTATGTGCAACTTCGCCTTCGGCGACGCGGGCGAATATGTGCGCTCGCTCTTTCCGCCGCGCCATGCCTTCCGTTTTGAGATCGATAACAGCAGCAAGCTCGCGCAGTACCTCGTGGACGGGCAGGGGTACAGTTTTCTGCCCTATAAAATGGCGGAAAAGGAGATCGCCGCAGGCAGGCTGGAAGTGGTGCGCACCCTCGGTTTTTCCGCGCCCGAACTCGTCTGCCACTGCTCCTACAAAAAGGGGGACGCCCTCGCGGAAGAGCTTTTGCGGGGGCGGAGGGAGTTATAAAATATGGAAAAGGAACTTCAAAAAAAATTCGTCGTTAATAATTCTTTATTGATGTCAGAATGGGATAAAGAAAAAAACGAAAAAGAGGGTTGCTTTCCGGAAAAGTTGACGGAGAGCAGTTATAAAAAAGTATGGTGGAAGTGCAGCAACGGGCATGAATGGAGAGAGGAGATTTGTAAAAGAGCCCAAGGGAAGCGTTGTCCATTTTGTGCTAATAAGCGTGTTTTGATAGGGTTTAATGATTTAGCTACGTTGTATCCACATTTAGCAAAAGAATGGGATTATGAAAAAAATACAATAGCAATAACATCTGTTGTACGCGGAAGCGCAAAAATTGTTTGGTGGAAATGTTCAAAGTGCGGATATAAGTGGCAAGCAAGTATAAGGGCAAGAACACAAAGAAAAACAGGATGTCCAAAATGTGCAAGAGAAATTGTGCAAAAAAGCAGAATGAAAACTTTTTTAGAAAAAAAAGGAGGACTGCATAGTTCCGTATATTTAGCAGATTGGGATTATGAAAATAATGGAGATTTACAGCCAAAGGATATTACTGAAGGTAGTAATAAATTAATAAATTGGGTATGTCCGAAATGTGGTTATAAATGGAAAACAAGGGTACTGAACAAAAGAGGCTGCCCGTGTTGTTCAAATCGTGTGGTTGTTGCTGGAATCAATGATTTAGCGACAACACATCCAAAATTGGCGGCAGAGTGGGATTATGAAAAAAACGGAGACTTAACCCCGCAAAAAGTAACGCATGGCAGCGGGAAAAAAGTTTTTTGGAAGTGTCCGATAGGTCATAGCTATCGGGCAAGTATTCTGCACCGTTCGAGTGGTACGAATTGTCCGATTTGTAATTCAGGAAGGCAAACCTCTTTTGCGGAACAAGCATTGTTTTTCTATATCAAAAAAATCCATCCTGATGCAATTAATCGGTATAATGAAATATTTGAGAATAGAAGAATGGAAGTAGATATATATATCCCCTCTATGAAAACGGCAATAGAGTATGACGGGGCATTTTGGCACAAAAATAAGCGAAAATTGGAACAGGAAAAGTACAAAATTTGTCGGCAAAAGGGCATAAAATTAATTCGTTTAAGAGAGGGCGAAGATTATAATAGCCGAGGGATTGCTGACTCATGTTATCATACCGATCACATGGATAATATCCAAAATCTTGAAAACATAATTACTTTTTTTCTAAGGAGTTTGGAAAAATTTAATGCTAAATATATCAGCCATCCGTTAAAAATTGATTTAAAAAGAGATAACTTTGAAATTCGCAAATATATGGTAGAAAGAAATAATTCTTTGGAGGACGAAAGACCTGATTTAGCAGGGGAATGGTATTATGAAAAAAATGGTTCTTTAACGCCAAGGATGTTTTTAGCAAATTCTTCGCAAAAAATATGGTGGAAGTGCAAAAATTGTGGGCATATATGGAAAACCTCGATTAATGCAAGAACAGCTGGTGCTGGTTGTGAAGTTTGTTTTAGAATAAATAACAGGGGAGCAAATCATAGCGAGGCAAAAAAGATTTTTCAATATTCCAAAGATGGTGTTTTTATAAAAGAATGGGAATGTATTTCAGATGCATGCCGAGAATTAAAGATTAATTCCTCTAATGTTTCTATGTGTGCCAAGCATCAAAGACGCGTTGCCGGAGGATATCGTTGGGAATATTTTTATGTAGAGAAGTTGGAAACAATTGTGCCTGTGAAAAAGCGAAAAGCAGGAACAGGCGGGAAACCCGTTTTACAGTTAGATGAGGGAAATAATGTTTTAAAAGAGTATTCTTCCTTAACTGAAGCGGAGAAAAAGACGGGCATCAATGCAACCTGTATATCTAAAATGTTACACGGGCAACAAAAGAAGGCAGGAGGATTTATTTGGCGCACTAAATAAATGCAAAAGTGCTTCAAAGTTATCCCCAAAAGTTTTGCACAGTGTGGATAACTTTTGGGGATTTGACAGAAAAGAGGGCGATCGGCGGGGGATATACCGCCGATTTTTGCCGTATTTTGCCGAAATTGTAGAAAAGTTTTGCGATTTTTTACAAAACTGCCTCTTTTCCGCAAACAAATGTGGAAAAGTTTATGCAAATCCGCGGGCGGCGGTCCCGCTCCCCGCACGAGGCTGTTTTTTGTCCGCGCGGTCTTCCGCCCGCCGTTGCCGTGCGCCCGTATAATGCGGCGCCCGGCGGAAAGATAAAGGACGCGCGGGGGCGGGGAACCAACGGGCGCGGGCGGAAAGGCGGCGGCGTACGGCGGAACAACAAAAGGCGCGGGGCGCAAAATTGCGCCCCGCGCCCGTTATTTTTTATCGGGTCATAGGGGGGATACGGCGGAAGGTCAGCCGCGCTTCATCAGCGCGTAATCGATGGAATCGGTCAGGGCGAGCCAGCTTGCCTCGATCATGTCCTCCGAAACGCCGACGGTCGTCCAGCTGTCCGCGCTGTCCGCCGAGGTGATGAGCACGCGCACCTTTGCCGCCGTCGCTTTGGCGGAATCGAGCACGCGCACCTTGAAGTCGGTGAGGGACACCCGCGCGATCTCGGGGTAAAAATCCGCAAGCGCGGAGCGGAGCGCAAGGTCCATGGCGTGCACGGGACCTTCGCCGTCGGACGCGGCGATCTTCGTCACGCCGTTCACCCGCACCTTGATGATCGCGGAGGCGACTTTGCCCTCGATGGCGGGCAGCTCGTTGATGACCTTGTAATTGATGAGGTCGAAGGAGTTTTTGTACTGCCCCAGGATCTTTTTGACGAGAAGAACAAAGCTCGCTTCCGCCGCCTCGTACTGGTAGCCCGCGAGGGCGCGCTCTTTGAGCGCGTTCGCGATCTCCGCCATCTCTTTGCCGTTGCGGTCGAGGGCGGGGAAGTAGTTTTTCAGCTTTTCGTAGATGGCGCTCTTGCCCGAAATTTCGGATAAGAGGAATTTGCGCTTGTTCCCGATGATCTCCGGGTCGATGTGCTCGAAGGAAGAGGAGTATTTCAGCACCCCGTCCGCGTGCATGCCCGCCTTGTGCGCGAACGCGTTCATGCCCACATACGGGCTGTTGGCGGGGATGGCGGCGTTCGCCGTCTCGGCTATGGTCATCGCCGCCTCGTAGATGTCTTTCAGGTGCTCGGGCGGGATGCACTCGTAGCCGCGCTTTAATTGCAGGTTGCAGATCAGCGTGCACAGGTTGGTGTTGCCGCACCGCTCGCCGAACCCCAAAAAGGTGCCCTGCACCTGCGCAGCCCCCGCGCGCACCGCCTCGACGGAGGCGGCGACGGCGAGCCCGCCGTCGTTGTGGCAGTGGATGGCGACGCAGGTCCCGGGGAACGCCTCGCACACCGCTTTGGTGATGGCATACGCCTCGTCGGGGAAGATGCCGCCGTTCGTATCGCACAGGCACAGGCACCATGCGCCCGCTTCCGCCGCGGCGGAAAGCGCCCGCATCGCGTAGTCCGCGTCCGTCTTGTACCCGTCGAAAAAGTGTTCCGCGTCAAACACGACCTTTTTGCCGTGCGCGCTTAAAAAGCGCACGCTGTCCGCGATCATGGCAAGGTTCTCTTCGGGCGTGGCTTTGAGCACGTCCGTCGCGTGGCGGATGTGGCTTTTGCCGAAAATGGCGACGTACTCCGTGTTCGCCGCCAGCAGCGATTTCAGGTTCGCGTCCTCTTCGGGCGCGATCCCTTTGCGGCGGGTAGAGCCGAACGCGACGATCCTGGCATGTTCGAACTTTTTGCCGCCGATCCGCTGAAAAAATTCCGCCTCCGCAGGGTTGGAGTAGGGGTTGCCCGCCTCGATGAAGTCGATGCCGAGCCTGTCCAGCGTGTCGATGACGCGCAGTTTGTCCTCCACCGAAAAGGAGATGTTTGCGCCCTGCGCGCCGTCGCGCAGGGTGGAGTCGAATGTCAGAAGTTTTTTGTGTTCCATAGGTGTGTTCCTTTCACGAAAAAAGTTTTAAAAGAGATAAAACTTTTTTCCGTGATTTGAGGGGACAACCGCTGCCCTCGTCGGAGCAGTCGGCTGCGCTCTCACTTTGCCCCAAGGAGCAAAGCTCGCATGTGCACTCCGCTCCTCCTCTTCCCAAAAATCTCGCAGTGCTTTCGCATGCTGCGCTTTTCGGGAGCCCCGTTGAAATAATGAATTGCGCGTAGCAAAATGACGTTTTTGCCTAAGCGTTTTTAATAATTTTACTGCGCGTCCGAAAACCGCGTTTTTCGGAAAGCGCCCCCAATTTGCCGTAAACTTACGGCTCACACGAAAAGGGTGAATGCGCATGACTTTTTAATAGGAGAAGCCTTCAAAGGTCATGCGCAGAGGGGAAAACGGCTGTCCCGTAAGGGCAGCGGTTGTCCCCTTAAATCACGGAAATTTCTTTCATCTCTTTTGAAAGAAATTTCGTGAATTACTTCCGAAACGCCGCTCCCTTGCTCGCGCTCGTGACCTGCGCGCGGTAGCGTTTTAGGTACCCGTCTACGGGTTTTTCGAGCGGGGTGAATGTTTTCAGCCGCGCGGCAAGCTCTTCTTCGCTCACGCGCAGGTCGATGCGGCCGCCTTCGATGTCGATGTCGATGATGTCGCCCTCGCGCACCACGCCGATCGCGCCGCCCGCCGCGGCTTCGGGGCATACATGCCCGATCGCGGCTCCCCGCGTCGCGCCCGAAAACCTGCCGTCCGTGATGAGCGCCACGTCCGCGCCCAGCCCCGCGCCGACGATCGCCGAGGTAGGGGAGAGCATTTCGCGCATGCCGGGGCCGCCCTTCGGGCCTTCGTAGCGGATGACCACCACGTCGCCCTTTACGATCTTGCCCGTCGAAATGGCTTCCATCGCCGCCTCTTCGCTGTCAAACACGCGCGCGGGACCGCTGTGGCGGAGCATCGCGGGGTCGACCGCGCTCTTTTTGACGACCGCGCCCTCTTTGGCA
>JAGHJS010000053.1 GCA_017886545.1 Clostridia bacterium | reverse complement strand
TCGTCGTCGGGATAGATCTCCGCGTTGAAGTCGCGGTTGGTCGCCTCGAATGCGCGGTACATGCGGTTGGACATGCTCTCGTCCGGTCCGAACATGCGGAAGTTTTTGCTCTCCTCGTTCAGGCGGAATACGTCGCGGATATAGCCGCCGAGCTCAAGCATGTCCTGCGTCCTGACGCCGCCCGGGGAGGGGACGTCCACCGCGTATTTCTTGAAGTCGGGCAGGCGCAGGTCGCGCAGCAGCTTGCCGCCGTTCGCGTGCGGGTTCGCGCTGATCCTGTGGTCGCCCTCGGGCGCGAGTTCGCGCAGCTCGGGGATGAGCCTGTAATTTTCATCGAACAGCTCTTCGGGCTTGTAGCTCAGAAGCCAGTCTTTCAAAAGCTGCATGTGCTCGGGCTTTTCCATCGTGATGGGCACCTGGTGCGCGCGGAAAGAGCCTTCGATCTTCAGCCCGTCCACGACCTTCGGACCCGTCCAGCCCTTCGGGGTGCGCAGCACGATCATCGGCCAGAAGGGGCGCTCGGTGTTCTTGCCTTCGCGCGCGTCTTTCTGGATCTTTTTGATCTTTTCGATGCACTTGTCCAGCGTCTTCGCCATGAGCTTGTGCATGGTCATCGGGTCGTCGCCCTCGACAAAGTGCGGTTCCCAGCCGCAGCCGTGGAAGAAGCTCTGCACTTCGTCCTTGGAGATGCGCGCGAACACCGTCGGGTTGTTGATCTTGTACCCGTTCAGGTGCAGGATGGGCAGCACCGCGCCGTCGCTTGCGGGGTTAAGGAATTTGTTGGAATGCCATGCCGTTGCAAGGGGACCCGTCTCTGCCTCGCCGTCGCCGACGGTGACCGCCGCGATGAGGTCGGGGTTATCGAACACGGCGCCGAACGCGTGCGCGATGGAGTAGCCGAGCTCGCCGCCCTCGTTGATGGAGCCGGGCGTTTCGGGCGCGACGTGGCTGGAGATGCCGCCGGGGAACGAGAACTGTTTGCACAGCTTTTTCATGCCTTCGTAGTCCTGCCCGACGTTCGGGTAGACTTCGCTGTACGTGCCTTCGAGGTAGGAGTTCGCAACGAAGAAGTTGCCGCCGTGCCCCGGGCCGGAGAGGAGGATCATGTCGAGGTCATACTTTTTGATAACGCGGTTCAGATGCACGTACACAAAGTTCTGCCCCGGAACGGTACCCCAGTGCCCGACGATCTTCTTTTTGATCTGATCGCGGGTGAGAGGTTCGCGCAGAAGGGGGTTGTCCAGCATGTACAGCTGCGCCGCAGCCAGGTAGTTCGCGGCACGCCAATAGGCGTCCACTTTCGCAAGATACTCGTCAGAGAGCATCTGCTTGTCTTTGCCTGTTACCGGTTTGCTCATAGAAGTTCTCCTTTTGATGAGTAAAAATTTATTGGTTATATAAAAGCGGCATGGAAACCGAATGTTTTCGGTGCTTTTCCGTTACCTTCCCTCGTCGGAGCCGTCGTTGTCCGTGCGGGCGGCGCTTTCTTCGCACACACATTCCTGCGGTGCGTCCTGCGCCCTGTTCCTGCGGGAAAAAACGTTCCGCAGTCCCCGCGCGATCGCGTCCGTCGCTTTGGCGTTGAACACCACGAACTTGTCCCAGAAAAATTCCGTGATGAAGTTCAGCACCATCATTCCTGCCGTTACCAGCAACTCGTTGACCCCCGCCGCAACAATGGCGTCTGCGCCGAAGGTGGAGAGGGGAGTGAACGCACCGTAATAAACGATCACAAGCCCCATCGCCAGCGGAATGTTGTTGGCTGCCTTAAAAGTAAATTTTCGGTTGAAAGTGAAGTTCCAGACCACCGAAAGCACAAGCCCGATCAGATAGGCGATCCAGTAGAGGTCCTGCCGCTCGCCCATGAACACATAGTAAATGAGCGCGCAGGAGCCGAATTGGATCGCTCCCGCCGAGCATGAAAAACCGAGGAACTTCAGAAACTGAAGGAACTGCTGTTTTTTTGTCAGCGGCGCCGCGGCGCCGCTTCCGCCTTCCGCGTCGACAGACTTCCGCTCTTCGCGGAGCGGTGCCTGCATGCTGTCCGCCTTCTCTGTAAAGGCGGAGCCCCGTCCGTCCGTCGCCTGCCCTTCGCACGCGGGCCGCGCCGTGTTTTCGCTGTCGGAAGCCGGGGAATCGTATTCTGTTTTCATGTTCGCCTCTGTTCAGTCAGAAATGCGCGTCCGCCTGCCGCAAAAAGCGCATTCTATATACCTATTATATACTATTTTCGGAAAATAGCAAGGGTTTTCCGAAAATAGAAGCAAGAAATTTTGTTATTTTGAACTTATGAAAACACAATATTTCATGCGCAACGTTTCGCTACGAAGGATAACGGTGCGCCGCATCACGGCGGGCGGTCGGGCACGCGTTTCGGCAAAAAAGTGAAAAAAGTGTGAAACAGCGCATAAAATCACTTTACTAATTTAGCGCAATAAAGTAAAATAGAATGCGTTGCCGCGGCAAAGCGGCGAAAAAGGAGAAAACGGAAATGAAAAAGTTGGTGGCACTGGTCTGCTCGCTCGTCCTTTTGGTGAGCGGCATGGCGCTGTTTGCCGGGTGCAATGAAATCGGCATTCCGGACGAAGAGGGGTATACGATCAAAATCGGCTATACCGAATACGAGCCGATGAATTATTATGATGATGACGGTAATTTCGTAGGATTTGACACCGAATTCGCGATCAAACTGTGTACGGATCTCGGATATAAGTACGAGTTTGTTTTGCTGAATAACTGGGCGACAAAGGTGGTGGATCTGAACGGCGGGACGATCGATCTGATCTGGAACGGTATGACAATTACGCCCGACTTGCAGGAATCCATCCTCATTTCTACGCCGTATCTGACAAACCAGCAGGTGCTTATTGCAAAGTCGGACGTGCTTTCGCAGTATTCTACGCTTGAGGATCTTCTGAATGCAACCGTCATTGCGGTCGAAACAGGTTCCGCTGCGGAAACGCTCGTCAAGGCGATCGAAGGGATGCCCGAATCGAAAGTGCGTCCCGTGCAGTCGCAGGCGCGCGCCTTGATGGAGGTCGGCTCCAATCAGGCAGATGTTGCCGTTATCGACTATACGATGGCGATCTCCATGACTGGGGAAGGGACAAACTATACCGATGTCGGCTGGAAAGATGTCGGATTTGAAGAGGAACAGTATGGTATCGGCGCGCGTAAGAGTGACGCGGCTTTCATGGAAAAGCTGAACGCAAAGATCGCCGAATACCAGGAGAGCGGCTATCTGACCGAACTATATAACAAATATTTCGTAACAGAGGAAGAGGGAACAACCAATTCATGACATTCTGGAGTATCGTTGCCGAACTGGGCGAGGGGTTTTTAGTTTCCTGCGAGATCTTTTTTATCACGCTCATCATAGCGCTTCCGCTCGGGCTGGCGATCTCTTTCGGGTCGATGGCACGATGGAAGCCCGTGCGCGCCGTTATCAAGACCATTGTCTGGATCGTGCGCGGCACGCCGCTCATGCTGCAGATCATGATCATCTATTATGCACCGGGGCTGCTGTTCAATGTCAGGGGGATCAATAACTTCCCGGCGGTGATCATCGCATTCGGTATCAATTACGCCTGCTATTTTTCGGAAATTTACCGCGGCGGGATCGAAAGCATTTCCAAGGGGCAGTACGAGGCGGGGCAGGTGCTCGGCATGACGAAGGGGCAGATCTTTTTCCGTGTCGTGCTCTTACAGGTCATCAAGCGCATTCTTCCTCCGATGAGCAACGAGATCATGACGCTTGTCAAAGACACGTCTCTCGCCCGTATCATCAGCGTGATCGAATTGCTGTTTGTGGCGGAAACATTCACCCTGCGCGGGATCATTTGGCCGCTGTTTTTCACGGCGGTGTTCTATCTCGCCTTTATCGGCATCCTGACGATCGTGTTCGGCAGGCTCGAAAAGAAGCTGAACTACTTTAAGGTATGACCATGGAGACCATCGCAAAGACAGAGGCGCCGCCTTTTCTGGAAGTAAAAAATTACCGCAAGCGCTTCGGCGAAAACGAGGTGCTCAAAGGCATTTCCTTCACGCTGCAAAAGGGGGAAGTACTCGCCATCATCGGTTCGTCGGGCGGCGGCAAAACGACCCTTTTGCGCTGTCTCAACTTTCTGGAGATCCCCGACGAGGGAGAATTGTACCTCGGCGGAGAACGGCTGTTCGGCGCGGATGAAAAGGTAAAAGTATCGGACGCGCGCGTGCGTGAAAAGCGGCTGCACTTCGGGCTCGTGTTCCAGCAGTTCAACCTGTTCCCGCAGTATACGGTCAGCAAAAACATCATGCTCGCGCAGACGCTGCTCGCCAAGCAGGACTTTGCGCAGAAGAAGGCGGCGTTCGCCGCCGCGCGCAGGAGCGCGCCCAAGGAAAAGCGCACGCAGCTCAAAGCAGAGCACAAAAAGATCCTCACCGAGATCCGCTCCGGGCAGAAAGAGGCGATCGAAAAAAAGACGCTCTCCCTGTTGGAGCGCGTCGGGCTTTCCGAAAAGAAGGACGCCTACCCGTACGAACTTTCGGGCGGGCAGCAGCAGCGCGTCGCGATCGCGCGCGCCCTCGCGCTCAGCCCCGACATCCTGTGCTTTGACGAGCCGACCAGCGCGCTCGACCCCGAACTTACGGGCGAAGTGCTCAAAGTCATCAAGGGGCTGAAATCGGCGGACAGCACGATGATCGTCGTCACGCACGAAATGGAATTTGCCAAAAACGTCGCCGACCACGTCATTTTTATCGCGGACGGGCTCATCGAGGAGGAGGGCACCCCCGAAGAGGTGTTCGAACACCCGAAGAGCGAAAAGACGCAGGCGTTTCTGCGCAAGTCGCTGGAAGAGCTGTTCTGAGGCGCGCCATGAAAGAGCCCGAAAAGATGGCGGACGTCCTGTACGGGGCGCTGCAGAACTGCAGATCGAAAGAGGACTTTGCCACGCTGCTCTCCGACCTTTGCACCTACCAGGAAGTGGAGCAGATGGCGCAGCGCGCGGCGGCGGCAAAGCTGCTCGCCGAAGGGAAGACGTATGCCGAGATCATCGCCGAAACGGACATTTCGTCGGCGACGCTCTCGCGCGTTTCGCGCGCGCTGCACCACGGCAGCGGCGGCTATGCGCGCTTTCTTCCCGAAACAAAGGACGGAAACGGGCGGGGCTGACTCCCCGCTTTTTTCGTGTCCGCCCATTCTTCCGCGCGGTTGGCATAAAAAAGCAGATCGTGCGGAAAAAGTTTGAAAAATGTCTTGCTACCGTGCGGAAAATGTGATAGAATTAAAAACAATAGTATTTTTGCACGGAAGGGGTAAGGATCATGTTCAGCCCGGAGATCGAAACGGCAAAGAGAGAGGACATCCGCGCTCTGCAGCTGGAGCGCCTGAAAAAGATCGTCGCCTACGCGTACGAGCGCGTTCCCATGTACAGGCAGCGGTTTGACGCTATCGGCCTGAAGCCCGAACACATCCGCACGCTTGCGGATATACGGCATATCCCGTATACGACCAAAGACGACCTGCGCGACCATTACCCGTACGGCATGTTCGCCGTGCCGATGAAGAAGATCATCCGCCTGCACGCCTCGTCGGGCACGACGGGCAAACCCGTCGTGAACGGCTATACGCGCAAGGATCTCGACGACTGGTCGACCTGCATCGCGCGCATCCTCACGATGGCGGGCGCGACGGACGAGGATATCTTTCACGTCGCCTTCGGCTACGGCCTGTTCACGGGCGGGTTCGGGCTGCACTACGGCGTCGAAAAGCTGGGCGCGACGGTCGTGCCCGTCTCCTCGGGCAATACCGAGCGGCAGATCATGCTCATGAAGGACTTCGGCGCGACGGCGCTCATCGCCACGCCGAGCTATGCGATGTATCTCGCCGAAACGGCGAAAAAGCTGGGTGTGCTCGGCGATCTGAAGATCCGCCTCGTCTGCATGGGCGCGGAGGCGTCCACGGCGGAGATGCACGAGGCGCTGCGGCAGCTTCTCGGCGCGTTCCCGACCGAGAACTACGGTCTGACCGAAGTCGGCGGCCCCGGCGTTGCGGGCGAGTGCCGCGAAAAGGCGGGCATGCACATCAATGAAGACATGTTCTACCCCGAGATCGTCAACATCGAGCAGAACAAAGTGCTCGGCGAAGGCGAGCTCGGCGAAATGGTCATCACCACCCTTACCAAGGAGGGGATGCCCGTCCTGCGCTACCGCACGAAGGACATCACGTCCATCACCTACGAGCCCTGCAAATGCGGCAGGACGACGGCGCGCATGTCCCGCGTGGTCGGGCGCACGGACGACATGCTCATCATCCGCGGCGTGAACGTGTTCCCTTCGCAGATCGAGAGCGTGCTCATGGCGATGCCCGAACTCGGCAAGACGTACGAGATCGTCGTCGACCGCAAAAACTACATGGACATCCTGGAAGTACACGTCGAGGTGGGAGACGCGAACCTTCTGACCGACTATTCCAAGCTGGAGGCGCTGGTCGAAAAGGTGCGCCACAACCTGCGCGTCGTCCTGCAGCTGGACGTAAAAGTCAAGCTGGTCGAGCCCTTCTCCATCCGCCGCGCGGAAGGGAAGGTAAAGCGCGTCACGGACCTGCGCGGCAAAAACGCATAGGGCATCCGCCGCCCGGCGCGGGAGAGAGCTGAAAAACGTAAGAAAACTCAGGTAGGTTTACAGATATGGCAGAAAAGAAATTGTTGCTCGGCGACTTTGCGGTCGCCCGCGGCGCGTGGGAGGCGGGCGTGAAAGTCGCCACCGCTTACCCCGGAACGCCGTCCACCGAGATCACCGAAGAGCTGGCGCGCTATGACGACGTGTACAGCGAATGGTCGCCCAACGAAAAGGTCGCCCTCGAGGCGGGCATCGGCGCCTCCATCCGCGGCGCGCGCACCATCGTGTCGATGAAGCACGTCGGGCTGAACGTCGCCTGCGACCCGCTGTTCACCGCCGCTTATACGGGCGTGAACGGGGGGCTGGTCATCGCCGTTGCGGACGACCCGTCCGTCTTTTCGTCGCAGAACGAGCAGGATACCCGCCTGACCGCCGTCAGCGCGCAGGTGCCCGTCCTGGAACCGTCGGACAGCGCCGAGGCGAAAGAGTTCGCGAAGCTCGCCTTTTCGCTCTCCGAACAGTACGATACGCCCGTCATCCTGCGGCTCACCACGCGCGTGGCGCATTCGCAGAGCCTCGTGGAGTTGGGCGGGCGGGAGAACGTGCCCCTGCGCCCGTACGAAAAGAACATCGCAAAGTATGTGATGATGCCCGCGAACGCGCGGGTGCGGCATACCGTCGTCGAAGAGCGCATGCAGCGCCTTTCGGAGGACGCGAACGGGTTTGCGGTCAACCGCATCGAAGAGGGGAGCAAGGAGCTCGGCATCATCTGCGCGGGCGGCGTGTACGAGTATGTGAAAGAGGCTCTGCCCGAAGCGAGCGTCTTAAAGCTCGGCATGGTGCACCCGCTGCCGTACAAGCTCATTGAACAATTTGCGGCGGGCGTGAAGCGCTGCATCGTCGCCGAAGAACTTGCGCCGCACCTTGAAACGCAGATCAAAGCGCACGGCATCGCCGTTGAAGGGAAAAACATCTTCCCGCGCTGCGGCGAATTTTCCGCCAATCTCATCCGCGAGCGCGTGCTCGGCAAGGGCTGCGGCAACAAGCCTGCCGAAGTGCCCGCGCGCCCGCCCGTGCTCTGCGCGGGCTGCCCGCACAGGGGCGTGTTTTACACCCTCTCCAAACTGAAACTGAACGTACTGGGCGATATCGGCTGCTATACGCTCGGCGCGGTGCCGCCGCTCTCGGCGATGGACGCGGTCATCTGTATGGGCGCGAGCATCGGCATGGCGGTCGGGTTCGACAAAGCCGACCCCGAGGCGCATAAGCATTCCGTCGCCGTCATCGGCGATTCCACCTTTATCCACAGCGGCATCACGGGGCTGATCGACGCCGTTTACAACAAGGCGCGCGTTACGGTCATCATCCTCGACAACCGCACCACGGGAATGACGGGGCACCAGGAACACCCCGCCACGGGCAAGACCATCAAAAAGGAGCCGACCCACGAGCTCGACCTCGCCGAAGTCTGCCGCGCCGTAGGCGTGGAAGACGTCGTGACGATCGACCCGGGCGACCTTGCCGCCACGGAGAAGGCGGTCAGGGCGGCGCTCGCGAACGAGAACGTGTCCGTCATCATCGCAAAGCGCCCCTGCGTGCTGCTCACCAAAAAACTGTACAGCGGCTTCAAGGTCAACGATAAGTGCAAAAAGTGCAAGGCTTGCCTGAAGCTCGGCTGCCCTGCCATCGTCAACGGCGAAAACGGCGTCACCATCGACGTTTCGCTGTGCACCGAGTGCGGGCTGTGCAAGGGCGTCTGCAAATTCGGCGCCATCGAAGGGGAGGCGAAGTAAGATGAAAGAACTGAACGTTTTGATCGTCGGCGTCGGCGGGCAGGGCACCCTGCTCGCGAGCCGCGTGCTCGGAAAGTACGCGTTGGAGGAGGGGCACGACGTAAAGCTGAGCGAGGTGCACGGCATGGCGCAGCGCGGCGGCAGCGTCATGACCTATGTGCGCATCGGCGAAAAGATCGCCTCGCCCGTCATCGACGAGGGCGGCGCAGACCTTATCCTCGCCTTTGAAAAGCTGGAGGCACTGCGCTACCTGCATTATCTGAAAGAGGGCGGCACGGTGCTGTATTCCACGCAGGAGATCATGCCCATGCCCGTCGTTACGGGTGCGGCGCAGTACCCTGCGGGCATTGAGAGCGTCCTCGGCAGTGCGGGCATCGACGCGCTCGGGCTTGCGCTCGAAGCGGGCAATGCCAAGGCGGCGAACGCCGTCATGCTCGGCGCGCTGTGCAGGCGGCTCGGGTTCGACCGCGAAAAATTTGAAGCGGCGCTGCTGGCGAGCATCCCGCAGAAGACCGTTGAAATGAACAAAAAGGCGTTCGCGCTCGGCTACGCCGCCGCGTGAGCGCGGGATAAACCGGAAAACTCGCCTTTGCCTGTGCGGAGGCGGAAAAATACTTTCAGTGCTGTTATCAAGCAGATGAGGGGACCAATGGCAAGACAAAGCAAAGTCAAAGATTACATCTATCAGCCCGAATACGAGTGCCTTTCGCGCTCGGAGATGGAGGCGCTGCAGAGCGAACGGCTCAGAAAGACGGTGAAGCACGTATATGAAAACTGCAAGCCGTACCGTGCAAAAATGGACGAGGCGAAGCTCACGCCTGCGGACATCAGGTCGGTTTCGGATCTGTGCAAACTGCCGTTCACCGTCAAACACGATCTGCGCGAAGCGTACCCGTTCGGCTTCTACTCCGCGCCCCAGCGCGACATGGTCGAGATCCACGCCTCGTCGGGCACGACGGGCAAGCTGACCGTTGTCGGGTATACGCAGAACGACATCGACGTCTGGGCGGAGGTCGCGGCGCGTTCGCTCGCCATGGCGGGCGTCACCAAAGATTCCATCGTGCACGTCGCCTACGGCTACGGTCTGTTCACGGGCGGGCTCGGCGCGCATTACGGCGCACAGAAGATCGGCGCGAGCACCGTTCCTGCCAGCGCGGGCAACACCATCCGCCAGCTCACGCTTTTGCGCGATTTCGGCGCGACGCACCTGTGCTGCACGCCTTCCTATGCCATTTATCTGGGTACCGAAATTCAGAAGGCTGGCATGAACATCGAAGACTTTTCGCTCGTCGGCGGCGCGTTCGGCGCCGAGCCGTGGACGTACCAGATGCGCGACGAGCTGGAGCGCCTTCTGCACATCGACGCGCTGGACATCTACGGGCTGTCTGAGATCAGCGGCCCCGGCGTGGCGATGGAGTGCATGCAGAAGAACGGCAGCCACGTGCAGGAGGATCATTTCATTCCCGAGATCATCGACCCCGTGACCCTTGAACCGCTTCCGTTCGGGAGCGAGGGCGAGCTCGTGTTCACGACCATCACAAAGACGGGGCAGCCGCTCATCCGCTACCGCACGCGCGATCTGTGCACGCTCACGGCGGGCAAGTGCGCCTGCGGCAGGACGACGGTCAAAATGAGCAAGGTCAAAGGGCGTTCGGACGATATGCTCATCATCCGCGGCGTGAACGTGTTCCCGTCGCAGATCGAGGCGGCGATCATGAACGTTTCGGGCGTTTCGCCGCACTATATGATCTACGTCGACCGCATCAACAACCTCGACGTGATGGAGATCGACATCGAACTTGCGGGCGACCTTGCGCCCGACAAGGTTTCGGACATCGAATCCATCAAAAAGAAAGTGGAGTCCGAAGTCAATTCGTACATCGGCGTCAGCGCGAAGATCAAGCTGTGCGAAAGCGGCAGTATCCGGCGCAGCGAAGGCAAGGCGGTGCGCGTCATCGACAGGCGCGAATAAAGCGCGCGGCATGTTTCGCCAAAAATTGAAACGATCCAAAATTCTGAATTTTCCGATAGGGGGTTATCGCAATGTTAGTCAAACAGTTATCCGTCTTTATGGAGAACAGACCCGGCAGGCTGTATAAGCTCACGCACGCGCTCGGCAAGGAGGGGATCGACTTCGTCACCCTCTCCATCGCCGATACCAAAGATTTCGGCATCGTGCGCTTTATCGCGCGCGACAACGAACGCGCGTACGAGATCCTCAAAAAAGAGGGCTTTACGGTGGGCATCACGGAGCTGATCGGCGTGGAAGTCGCCGACCGCCCCAACGCGCTTGCGGAAGTGGTTTCGCTGATGGAGGAGGGCAGCATCAACATCGAATACCTGTATTCGTTCGTGCTCACAAACCATAATTCGGCGAAGATCCTCATGCGCGTCAACGATACGGAGCGCGCCGTGGCGCTTTTGGAAAAGAAGGGCATAAAACTGCTTTCCGAAAAGATACTGTAAAAATCCGCCCCGCTTCAGAGCGGGAACAAAAGAGGCTTGTATGTGGTTTGACGAGAGTGTTTTTTACCAGATCTATCCGCTCGGCTACTGCGGCTGTGAGCGCGAAAACGACTTCGGCGCGGTGCGTCACCGCCTCGGCGAGATCGAAAAGCGCATCCCGCAGATAAAGGAAGAGGGATTTGACGCCGTGCTGTTCAACCCGCTGTTCGAAAGCGAACGTCACGGCTACGATACTGTCGACTTTTTCAATGTGGACAGGCGCCTCGGCGACAATGCGGACTTCAAAGCGCTTGTGGCAAAATTCCACGAGGCGGGCATCCGCGTCGTGCTGGACGGCGTGTTCAACCACGTAGGCAGGCGCTTTTTTGCCTTTGAGGACGTGCGCCGGCGGCGCGAACAGTCCGATAAAAAGGATTGGTTCCACATCGGGTTCGGCGGGAACACGGAGTATAACGACGGGTTCTGGTACGAAGGTTGGGAAGGGCATAACGAGCTTGTCAAACTCAACCTGCATTGCGGCGAGGTGACCGATTACCTTGCCCGCGCCGTCGGATTTTGGATCGACGAATTCGGCATCGACGGGCTGCGTCTGGACGTGGCATACCTTTTGCCCGAATGGTTCTTTGAATTTCTGCGCCGCACCGTGCGGCAGAAGAGGGAGGACTTTTTCCTGATGGGCGAAGTTATCCACGGGCAGAATTTTGCAAAGAACCTCACGCCCGAACGGCTGGATTCCATCACAAATTACGAGTGTTATAAAGGGCTGACCTCCGCGCTCAATTCGGACAACCTGTTTGAGATCTGCCATTCGCTCGAGCGGCTGTTCGGTTCGCAGCCTTGGTGCCTGTATACGGGTAAAAATCTTTTTTCGTTTGCGGACAACCACGACGTGCCGCGCGCGTATACGGCGGTCGCCGACAAGCGCAAACTTCCCGCGCTGTACGCGATCCTGTATTCCATGCCCGGCATCCCGTGCGTCTATTACGGCTCGGAGTACGGCGCCGAGGGAAACAAGGGGAATTTTGACCTCGACCTGCGCCCGTATATCGGAAACATTGACGAAAACAAGTGCCCCGCGCTCACGGCTCTCATCAGAAAGCTGAACGAGGTGCGCCGCTCCGAACGCGCGCTTGCGTACGGAAGTTTCGAGCGGTGTGTGCTCAGCAACAAATACATGTGTTTCAAGCGCGAGCACGCGGGTGAGCGCATCTATTGCGCCTTCAACATCTCGGACGGCGACGTCACCGTACGGGTAGAGGAGTGCGAAGGCACCGACCTTCTGACCGGCGAAGTGCGCAACCTCAACGATATTTATCTGCCGCCCTTTGCGGTAAAGCTATTCAAAAAGAACGGATAAACTTCCGTTCGGAGAGAGGAAAAATTGAACTGGACGATTTTTTTCTATGTCGCGGTCCTGCTCGTCTATTTTGCGGTGATGATCCTGATCGGCGTGCGAAGCCGCCGTACGGCGCGTTCGGTGCAGGGGTTTGTGCTCGGCAGCCGCTCGGTCGGTCCGTGGCTTTCGGCGTTCGCATACGGCACATCCTATTTTTCGGCGGTCATCTTCATCGGCTACGCGGGACAGTTCGGCTGGAACTTCGGCATCGCCGCGACCTGGATCGGGATCGGCAATGCGCTTTTGGGTTCCCTGCTTGCTTGGGCGGTCCTCGGCCGCCGCACGCGCGTCATGACGCAGCGGCTGGATTCGGCGACCATGCCCGACTTCTTCGGCAAGCGTTTTGCGGACAACAGACTCAAACTTGCCGCGTCCGTCATCGTGTTCGTGTTCCTCATCCCGTATACGGCGTCCCTCTACAAAGGGCTCGGCACGCTGTTTGAAATGGCGTTCGGCATCGATTATTGGGTCTGCATCATCATCATGGCGGTCATCACCGGCGTATATGTCATCGTCGGCGGCTACATGGCGACGGCGTGGAACGACTTTATCCAGGGCATCATCATGCTCTTCGGCATCGTTGCGGTCGTCGTTGCGGTCGTGCTGAACTTTGGCGGATTGTCCGCCGCGCTCGGGGATCTTTCGCAGGTCACGGAAGGCAACCTGAACGGCGCGTACGTCTCCTTCTTCGGGCCCGATCTGTACGGACTGATCATGGTCGTGCTGCTTACAAGCCTCGGCACCTGGGGTCTGCCGCAGATGGTGCAGAAGTACTATGCCATCAAGGACGAAGGCTCTATCAAGAAGGGGATGATCATCAGCACGCTGTTCGCACTCATCGTGGCGGGCGGCTGCTATTTCCTCGGCGGGTTCGGCAGGCTTCTCGGCGGCGACTATTCGGGCAACTACGACGCGATCATCCCCGCACTCATCTCCGATCTGAGCCCCGTGCTCATCGCGCTCGTGCTTGTGCTCGTCGTCGCGGCGTCCATGAGCACGCTCGCCTCGCTCGTCATGAGTTCGAGTTCGACGATCACGCTCGACCTCATCAAGGGCGTGCGCAAAAAAGAGCCGTCGGGTCGCAGCCAGATGCTCATGATCCGCATTTTCATCGCGGTCTTTATCGTGATCAGCTCGGTCATCGCCATTATCTACGAGGAGTTCAAAGTTTCCTTCATCGCGCAGATGATGGGCGTGAGCTGGGGCGCGCTTGCGGGGGCGTTCCTTGCGCCGTACCTGTTCAGCCTGTATTGGAAGCGGACGACCAAAGCGTCCTGCTGGGCATGCTTTGCGTTCGGCGTCGCCATGAGCATCGCGGCGTTCATCATCTCGGTGCTCAACTCTTCGGGCATGCTGCCGGATACGTTTACGCAGTCGTTCATCTATAGGTATTTCTTCGGTTCCTCCATCTACGTCGGCACGTGGACGATGCTCATCGGCTTTATCATCGTGCCCGTCGTGTCGCTGTTCACGAAAAAGCCGCCCAAAGAGACGGTCGAACCGCTGTTTGCGCCCTTTGCGCTCCGCCGCGAGGAAGAGGCGGCCGCTGCTGCGGCTGGTGCTCCCGTGGCGGAAACGGAAGCCGCATCCGATGCGGAACAGCCCGTAAAGGAAGAAGGGGAGAGCATTCCCGAACCGTCGGACTCCGTGCCCCGCGAATGAGCGGAGGAGAACGGAACGTGCCTTTAAATGCATACGAACGCGCCCCGCGGCATGCCGCGGGGCGCGTTTTTCGTTCGGCGCGTAGCGCCCTTTTCGCAAGAACGGCGCAAGGTTTCTGTTGAGAAGCAAAAAGAATCGTGTCGTTTGTTCATTTTGGCGTTTTACGAAAAATTGTTTTATTGATTTTGTCATAAAAACCCGTGATACAGTTGACAAAAAAGAGCGGCGCTTATATAATAAGGCTGTCAATGTCATAAAAAACAGTGACAGAGAGAGATTTGATATGAGTTCAGCCGTAAAAGAAAAAAAGCATCGCAAGATGTCCCGTAAAAAGAAGGTCATCTTTTCGATCCTCTGCGTAGTGGTCGTCATCGTAGCAACCGTGGCGATCCTCTTTTCCGTTGGCGCACAGGGCACAACGGAGTCTACGCTTCCGGAAAATACGGTCAACATCTGCCTTACGCCGCCCGACGACGGTTCGCTCCCCGAAGATCATTCGGTGACGGACAATGTCGGTTATATCATCGGCAGGCTTAACCAGCGCACGTTTTATCATACCGACAGCGAAGCGGATGTGAGTTCCAACTCGCTGGGCATGGATGTGCGGCAGACCATTCTCGGCACCAAAGATTTCAAAGACGGGGTGATGATCACCTCGCAGCTGAGCATCAGCTATAGCGCGTTTGCTCCGTCCAAAGCGCTGCAGAAATTTTTCGGCGAAAACAGCGTCGTCGTGCGCAACGCCGCGTCCGGCAATTCGGCGGACTGGAACGGCAGGGATACCGAATGGAACGCGGGCGAACCCAGCGCCATTTATACGAACGAAGAATATTTGCAGGTTTACGGGCTCCCCGCAACAGAGATCTCGGATTTTATCATAAACGAAGAGACCATCGTCAGCGAGTCGGAGATCACATACGATGCGGAAACGCAGCTGTATTCGCTTACCGTCGGGCTGGATACGCTCACGTCTGTGGCGTATTATGTGAACAACATGCGCACGATGGGCAACCTGCCCACGAACCCCGAATTTACCAACGTTTCGATCACTTTCCGTTTTTTGGAGGACTGGTCGGTCGTTTCGATGGAGATCGTCGAAGAGTACAGCGTCAGCATGTCGCTTGCCATTACGGCGACGACGAAGGGCGTTACTGAGGTGAACTTCTCCTACGACGAGGCGGACGTTGACGTTTCGGACTATGAAGAGTATTTCAGCAAGTATGCCGACGCCGCGCCGATGGGCGGCGAAGAGCAGGGGATGACCGCGCAGGATTATTTCCTCAACGGGTTTTCCTCCGTGCTTTCGGGCAGGTCCGTGTTCAAAGTAGATGCGACGGTCGCGGGAGAGCCTGTCACAGGATTCATTCTTCTCGATATGGAAATGGGCGACAGCATCGCGATCAACGAGCTGAAAGTGCAGCTCGGCGGGCTTGCGCTCGCCTATGAGGGCGACGCGCTCTATGTACAGTACAAAGACCTCACCGGAAAACTTGCCGTAAGCGACATCACTTCGCTTCTCGGCGGGCTCCTCGGCGGCGCGGAGAGCGACTCCGAAGAGGGCGGCGGGCTGAACACGGACGAACTGCTCGGCGCGCTGCTTGGCGGCGAACTTACCGAAACGGATACGTCCGCCACGCTGACGAGCACGCTTCCGCTCGGTTCGCTGCAGATCCCCGTGGAATTCGGGTTCGACGTGACCGAAACGGAGAGCGGCAAGCAGGTGGCATGGTCGTACATAGACGTTTCTCTGGAAGCGGAGGGCATGGAGATCGTGCTGAACGTAACGCCCGCGGCGGAGTCGGACGGCAATTTCGCGGAGATCGACACGGATAAAGCCGTCGACCTCGCGGCGTATGTCCGCGACATACAGGCGCTGATCGCGGGGAAGGACTATGCGCTCACGCTCGGCTATGCGGCGGACGGCCTGTCGCTGGATGCCGATCTGCGACTCGCGCTTGCGGACGGCATCGCGCTTACGGGCACGCTGAACGTGACCGTCGGTTCGGTCAGCCTCCCGCTCTCCGTCACGCTTGCGGAAGATACGGTCTGGCTGTCCCTGTACGGCGTGAAGATCTCGGCGACGTTCGATGAATTGGAAGAGGCTGTCGCAAAGATCGTTGCGCTCGCGGGCGTCGAACTTCCCGACCTCGGGAATGCGGAGGTCGACGTCGCGGCGCTCGTCGCGCAGCTTCTGCGCATCGATTATGATTCGCTCATTAAAGAACTTTCTTTGACGGGCAGCGAACTTTCGCTCACCGTGAATGCGGACGAACTGCTTTCGGCGCTGCTCGGCAGTAACGTAGCGCTCGGCGATCTGTCCGCGGGCTATACGATGGGAGAGGGCTTCTCGCTTGAAGCGCTCGGTGCAAAGATCGGCTTTGCCGCTTCGGACGCGGAGGGCGCGGTCGTGCCGCCCGCCGATAAGGACAGCTATGTGCCGCTTTCCAAACTGCTTGCGTTCGTCGATCCCGTTGCGGAGATCATCGGCGCGCAGTCCGTCGGGTTCACGCTCGCCGCGGACGTGACGGTCGAAGGGGTCAAACTTAACCTCGCCGCCGACGGCAAAGTCAATTTTGCGGACGGCATGCAGCTCTACCTCACGCTGCAAGCCAAGGCGTACGGCGCGGACGGGGTGCCCGGCGAACTGATCACGCTGCGCCTCGCCTATGCGGACGAAAAGCTGTATGTGTTGTTTGGCAATGCTGCGGCATACGTAACGGCGGACGATCTGAGCCGCTTCGCGGCGCTGTTCTCGGGCGCGGAAGCGGATACGGCGAACGCGCTCGCGTCGCTCGTCTCTTCCATCGATTTCAATGAGATTTTGCAGGCGTTCACGTTATTTGTGAACGAGAATGACGCGTTGGCTGCGTCCTTCGACCTCTCCGTGCTGCTCGGCG
Organism: Clostridia bacterium; assembly: GCA_017886545.1. GTDB lineage: Bacteria > Bacillota > Clostridia > Christensenellales > Borkfalkiaceae > Borkfalkia. Next base: position 69 of record JAGHJS010000053.1, on the reverse strand, counting down.
AACAGTTCGGCAATATCGGACTTACGGCGGAGGTCAGAGACGGCGCCGTGGTGCTTACGCTCGGCGATA
>JAGHJS010000052.1 GCA_017886545.1 Clostridia bacterium | reverse complement strand
CTGTTCGACTACTGCGGCGCGCCCGACGCGGAGAACGTCGTCGTCATCATGGGCAGCGGCGCGGACGCGATGGAAGAGACCATCAACCGCATGAACAAGGAAGGGCACAAGGTCGGCCTCATCAAAGTCCGCCTCTACCGCCCGTTCGTTGCGGACGCATTCGTTGCGGCGATCCCCAAGACCTGCAAAAAGATCGCCGTGCTCGACCGCACGAAGGAGCCCGGCTCCCTCGGCGAACCGCTCTACCTCGACGTGTGCTCGGCGCTGTTTGAAAAGAACGTTTCCGGCATCAAAGTGGTCGGCGGGCGCTACGGCCTCGGTTCGAAGGAGTTCAACCCCTCGATGTGCTACGCGGTGTACAAGAACCTCGAGCAGAAGGAGCCGAAGAACCACTTCACCGTCGGCATCTATGACGATCTGACGAACACCTCGCTCGACTTCTCCGAGAAGTACGACGCCGCTCCCGAAGGGGCGATCTCCTGCAAGTTCTACGGGCGCGGCGCGGACGGCACGGTCGGCGCGAACAAAGATTCCATCAAGATCATCGGCGACCACACCGACATGTATGCGCAGGCGTACTTCTTCTACGACTCCAAAAAATCGGGCGGCATCACCGTTTCGCACCTGCGTTTCGGCAAGACGCCCATCCAGAGCTCGTACCTCATTGACAGCGCGGACTTCGTCGCCTGCCACAACCCCTCCTACATCACCCGCTACGACATGCTCTCCGACATCAAAGAGGGCGGCAAGTTCCTTCTGAACTCGCAGTGGACGACCATGGAAGAGCTGGAAAAGAACCTGCCCGCCAAGGTCAAACAGCAGATCGCGAAAAAGCACCTCAAATTCTATAACATCGACGCGATCAAGATCGCGATGGACATCGGGCTGAACGGCAAGACGAGCACGATCATGCAGTCTGCATTCTTCTACATCAACGACTCCATCATGCCTTACGAACAGGCTTCCGATTACATGAAGAAAGCCGTGTTCAAGAAGTTCTCGCGCAAGGGCGACGCGGTGGTCAACATGAACTATGCCGCCATCGACTCTGCGAAGGCGCAGCTGCAGGAAGTCAACTACCCCGCAAGCTGGGCGGACGCGACCGAAGGCGCGCCGATGGTCGCCGTGGCGGACAACGAGTACTTCAAGAACGTTGTGCATCCCATCCTCGTGCTCGAGGGCGACAAGCTGCCGACCTCCGCGTTCAATGCGGACGGCTCCGTGCCCGTCGGGACGACGAAATTCGAAAAGCGCGGCGTCGCCGTCAAGGTGCCGAAGTGGCTGCCTGAAAACTGCATCCAGTGCAACCAGTGCTCCTTCGTCTGCCCGCACGCGTGCATCCGCCCCGTGGTCATCGACGACGCTACGGCAAAACCCGAAACGTTCGTCACCAAGCCCACGACGGGGCTCAAAGGCACGCAGTTCCGCATGCAGGTCTCTCCTCTGGACTGCATGGGCTGCGGCGTCTGCGCGAACGTCTGCCCGGGCATGAAGGGCAACAAAGCGCTCGTTATGGTCCCGCTGGAAGAAGTTGCGGAAGCCGACGCGGCGAACTGGAACTATTCGCAGGAAGTGCAGCAGGCGGATACCTCCTCCATCAAGCGCACGACGGTCAAGGGCAGCCAGTTCAACCAGCCGCTGTTCGAGTTCTCGGGCGCATGCGCAGGCTGCGGCGAGACCCCGTACGTCAAGGTCGTGACCCAGATGTTCGGCGACCGCATGGTCATCGCGAACGCGACGGGCTGCTCCTCCATCTACGGCGGTTCCTCCCCTACCTGCCCGTACACCACGAACAAACAGGGCCACGGCCCCGCCTGGGCGAACAGCCTGTTCGAGGATAACGCAGAATTCGGCTACGGCATGAACCTCGCGTACAGCGCGCGGCGCCATAAGCTCGCGGACGAAGTGAAGCAGCTCGCCGAGATGTGGACGGGCGACGACAAGGCCGCCTGCGAAGAATGGCTCGCGAACATGGAAGACGCGGAGGGCAGCAAGGCCGCCGCGGAGAAGCTGATCAAGGCGTGCGAAGGCTGCACGGACTGCGGCAAAGAGTGCGCGGCGCTCTGCGAAGAAGTGCTCAAAGCGAAAGACTGCCTCGTCAAGAAGTCTGTCTGGATCTTCGGCGGCGACGGCTGGGCGTACGACATCGGTTACGGCGGGTTGGACCACGTGCTGGCTTCCGACGAAGACGTGAACGTGCTCGTGCTCGACACCGAGGTATACTCCAACACGGGCGGACAGGCGTCCAAATCCACGCCGACCGGCTCCGTCGCGAAGTTCGCTTCCTCCGGTAAGCGCGTCAAGAAGAAGGACCTCGGCATGATGGCGATGAGCTACGGCTATGTGTACGTCGCACAGGTTTCCATGGGCGCGAACAAACAGCAGTTCCTCAACGCGATCATGGAGGCGGAAAAGTACCACGGTCCTTCGCTGATCATCGCGTACGCGCCCTGCATCAACCACGGCATCAACATGAGCAAGAGCCAGGACGAAGAGAAGCGCGCGGTCGACTGCGGCTACTGGCAGCTGTACCGTTACAACCCCGCTCTGAAAGAAGAGGGCAAGAACCCCTTCACGCTGGACAGCAAAGAGCCGACGGGCGATTACCAGGCGTTCATCCTCGGCGAGACCCGTTACTCTTCGCTGAAAAAGACGCAGCCCGAAGCGGCGGAAAAACTCTTCAAAGAGAACGAAGAGGAGAGCAAGGCCCGCTACGAAGGGTACAAGAAACTTGCCGAACAGGAGTAATTCCCGTTCGCAGAAAAAAGGGAGCAGGCGTTCGCCTGCTCCCTTTTTTTGCCCCGCGGCGACCCGACGGAAAACGGTCTCCCACTACGTCTTGACAAACGCGCCGCGGCGTGGTACAATGGTAAAAAATCTTCCGAGGGAGCCATGTATATCTTCTGCGCGTAAAACCGAAACGCTCTGCCCCGCATATCCGCGGCGGTACGGGCGTACCCTGCCGCAGAAGATCTTTTATATTTGCCAATTTTTCCGTTTGAAAGAGCCGCATCTTCTGTGCGGTTCTTTTTTTCTTGCGGCTCGCAAAGGAGGTACGTTATGTCTTCGATCATCCTGCAAAACGTGACGTTCGGCTACCCAGGTGCCGCGCAGAACGTCTTTGAAAACTTTTCCGCCGTGCTCGACACCGACTGGAAACTTGCACTGACGGGGCGGAACGGGCGGGGAAAGAGCACCCTTCTGCACCTGCTGTGCGGCGAATACGGATACAGCGGCAGGATAAGCGCGGGTGTGCAGGCGGAATACTTCCCCTACGCCGCCGACGCATCGCTCGACGCGCTTTCCTCCCTGTACGTCGCACAGCCCGACATCGAACTCTGGCGTTTAAAGGCGGAGCTGAACAAGCTCGGCGTCGGCGAGGAAGCGCTCGAACGGCCGCTTTGCACCCTTTCGGGCGGCGAACGCACGAAGGTCATGCTCGCCGCGCTGTTCGCAAAGGAAAACGCCTTTCCGCTCATCGACGAGCCGACCAACCACCTCGACGAAGCGGGACGGAAAAAACTCAGCGACTACCTCGCCGCAAAGCGCGGGTTCATCCTTGTTTCGCACGACCGCGATTTTTTGGACGGCTGCTGCGATCACGTTCTGGCACTGAACGCGGAGGGATACGAACTGCGCAAAGGAAGCTTTTCCGACTGGTGGAGGGATAAAACCGCCGCCGACGCCGCCGAAGCGGAGAAGAGCGCGCGCCTGCAAAAGCAGATCGCCGCATTGGAAACCGCGGCAGCGCGCACGTCGGCGTGGGCGGACAAGGTGGAAGCGAGCAAGAACCAAAAAGTGGGCGGTCTGCGCCCCGACAAGGGGCACATCGGCGCTATGGCGGCGAAAATGGCAAAGCGCGCGAAAGTGACCGAGCGGCGCCGCGAACAGGCGGCGGAGGAAAAGCGTTCGCTGCTCAAAAACGCGGAGTTCTACGGAAATTTTAAGCTGACACCCCTCTTCTTCCGCACACAGACCCTCTGCCCGCTGACCCATGCGGACTTTTCCTTCGGCGAAAGCCCCGCCGTGCGCGACGTTTCGCTGACCGTGGAACGGGGCGAGCGCATCGCGCTCAGGGGAGAAAACGGCAGCAGCAAGTCCACCGTTTTAAAGCTCCTGACGGGCGAACTGACCGCGCAGAGCGGCATCGTGCAGGTACCCGGCGACCTGCGCATATCCTACCTGCCGCAGAACGTGAGCGGCATTTGCGGCACCGTTGCCGGATACGCCGCCGCGCACGGAGCTGACCCTACGCTCGTGATGGCGATCCTGAACAAATTCGATTTGCGCAGCGAACTGTTTTCGCGCTATATTTCCGGATACAGCGACGGGCAAAAGAAAAAGGTCGCGCTCGCCGTTTCGCTCGCGACGCCTGCGCACCTGTATATCTGGGACGAGGCGCTCAACTTTATCGACCTCGTTTCGCGCATACAGCTCGAAGAACTCATCCTGCGCTTCCGCCCCACGCTGCTGTTTATCGAGCACGACGCCGCGTTCTGCCGAAACGTAGCGACCCGCACGGCCGAACTGCGCCGCCCGTGCCGCACGTCGGACGCGAACGTGCGCGGCCGATAAAAAAACGGACCCGCAGGTCCGTTTTCCGTTTCTTTTATCGGCATTTTCGCCGCCTTTATGTGTTGCCGCCGCCGTGTTTTTGTTTGTACGCCGCGATGACGCGCCGATATTCCAGTGCCTGCATGGCGGCTGCGTCCTCCCAGGAGAAGTACAGCTCGTCGTGCGCGTTCTTTCCGATCGCGGCAAGCTCCTGCGGATGCGCGATCGCCCATTCGATCTTCTCAGCGAAGTCCTCCGCCGTATTTTCGGCGAGGATCGCATTGTGCATATCCTTTGTTCCGAACGCCGTATTCGAGCCGCGCAGGTACAGCCCGGGGGTATAGAAGGTCGCCGCCTCTACTTTGACGAGCGCAAAATTATCGAGAATGGACGGAAAGAGCAGCAGATCGGCGCGGGCGTACACCATTTTCAGCTCCTCGTCGCTGAGGAACCCCGCCATGATCACGCAGTCCTCCAGCCCGAGTTTTCGGATCTTTTTGCGGAGGGCGGCCTCGTAGTTCCCGCATCCGCCCACGATGAAACGGAACGAATGCCCCTTCTCCCTGACGCGCCTGAGCGCCTCCAGCGAGAACTGCACGCGCTTGCTTTTGACGATGCGCCCGATAAAGCAGAACACCGTTTCGTCCTCGCGCAAGCCGAACCGTTCGTTCGCGCGGCGCGCATACTCCGCCCTGTCCGCCAAAGGTTTTAGGCTCGTTCCGAAGGGAACGATGGTGCAGCTCCCCTTGTAGCCGAAGCTGCGCAGCTGCGCCTCCGTCGCCTCCGTGCCCGCAAACATTTCGTCCATCCTGCCGTACCGCCTGCCCAGCGTGCGGATATACGGCTCGTACAGGAATGGCAGCCACAGGATGTGTTTGAACACCATGCGGTAGTTCGTATGGAAGGTCGCAACGATGGGGATGTTTTTTTCGCGCGCGATCTTTGTGAGCGCCTTGCATACGCCGAAGGGCGTGTGCACATGGATGATGTCCAGCGGCATGGCAAGGATACGCCTGCGGAACGCCTTGTCGCAGGACGGGAACCCGAAATCCACCGTCTTCAAAAAGGGCACATGGAACCCTTTATAACGGATGACGGGATAAGGGTCGCTGTCCACATAATTTTTCGCCTTTGGTCCGACGGCGGTCGCCTCGACCCATGCAGGAAAATGCAGAAGGTGGTTGCGCATGCAGTTGACCACGCCGTCCATGTTGGGCAGGTATACGTCCATCGCGACGAGCACGCGCAGTTTTGTGCCGTCCGCCGCGTCCGCTTCCAGCACGGCGGCGGCTGTCTTTGTTTCCGCTGCGTTCATAGGGCAAAACACTCGCTCTCTGCGGCGAGGCAAAGGATATGGTAGACGGGCAGGTGCAGTTCCTGAATGCGGTACACGACGTCCGACGGCACGTTCAACAGTACGTCCGCCCAGGCGCGCAGCTTTCCGCCCGAGCTGCCCGTCATGGCGAGCACGCGCATGCCGAGCGCGCGTGCGACCTTTGCCGCGGCGAGCACGTTCGCGGAATTGCCTGACGTGGAAAACGCCCACAGCACGTCCCCCTCCTTTCCGAGCGCGTTGACGAGCTGCGCAAAGAGCATTTCGTCGTTGCAGTCGTTCAAAAACGCCGTATTGTAGGCGCAGAACGAGGTGAGCGGAATGCACGCAAGCCCCTGCTGCATTCCGTCCGCAAGTCTGTTCCCCTCTTCGCCGCCGTACAGTTCGATCAGCTTTCCGCGCCGCGCGCCCTCTACGGGGCGCCGCAGCACGAACGATTTGAGCAGTTCGCCCGCCGCGTGCTCCGCATCCGCCGCGCTCCCGCCGTTGCCGCAGACGAGCACCTTCCCGCCGCCACAAAAGGCGTCCGTGAGCAGCTTTGCCCCGCCGCGCAGGGCGCTCTCCAACCCGCGCAGCTGTGGGTACTGTTCAAAAAAAGCGGAAAAATGCGCTTCCGTTCTCTCTTTCATCGCGTTTGCTCCTCTGTCAGCCCTAAGATCTGCCCGACCGCTTCGGCGAGGTCGGCGCATACAAGGTCGGCGCCCTCGCCGCCGCACAGCGGTTCGCCGCAGGTCAAAAGCGCCGTGCGCGTGCCGGCGCTTTTGCCCGCTTCGACGTCGCGCCACGAATCGCCCACCGACCAGGACGCAGCGAGGTCGATGTGCAGCTCCTCCGCCGCGCGCAGCAGCAGCCCCGGCTTCGGCTTCCTGCACGCGCAGTCCGTTTTCAGTTCGGGCACTTCGCCCGCAAACCCGCGGTCGGGGTGGTGCGGGCAATAGTACACGGCGTCCACATACGCGCCCCGCCTGCCCAGCTCCGTCTCCATGCGGCAGAAGATCGCGTCCAGCTCCTCCGCCGTGCATTCGCCGCGCGCGAGCACGGGCTGGTTGGTGACCACGACGGCGAGATACCCGCTCGCGTTGATGCGCGCGATCGCCTCCGCCGCGTGCGGCAGAAGCTCCAGCTCGTCGGGCGTGCGGATGAACCCCGCATAGCGGTTGATCGTGCCGTCCCTGTCCAGAAAAATACACTTCTGCGGGCGGCGCAGGTTGCGTGCCGCAACCGTTCCGTTTTCAATATCGCGCCCGACCGACGCAAGGCGGTCGGGCGTGCCCGCGTCCTTGATATACTCCGTCGTACGGTAGGCGAACACGTCGCCGTATTCTTCGATGCGCCGCGCCACAAGCCCCTTTTCCATATCCAGCCGCGCGGGCGCATCCAACGTATCGAGCGCGCGCGGCGAAAGGATAAAGAACGCCGCGTTGACGCGGTTGTGCCGATCGCCGTGCGGCTCGTTTTTGGAGAGGAAGCCCGTCACCCGCCCCTCCCCGTCCGCGAGCACGAGGTCGCTGTCGTACGGGTGCGAATTGGGGTGCGCAAGCAGGGTGATCGCCGCATGCTTTTCGCGGTGGAAGCGCAGCATGCGTTCGATGTCGATGTCGAACACCGTATCGCCGAACACGAGGAAAAAATCGTCGGCAAGCGTGCCCTTTAAATAGAACAGCGCCCCCGCCGAACCGAGCGGCTCGCGCTCGACGATGTAGCGCACCGAAACGCCGAACGCGCTCCCGTCGCCGAAGTACGCCTCGATCTGTTCGTGCAGATGCCCGACGACGAACACGAACCGGCGTACGCCGCATGCGCGCAGCGCCTCGACCTGCCGCGCAAGGATGGGCTTGCCCGCGACGGGCACCATCGGTTTGGGGATCTCGCCGTTTGTGACGGAGGAAAGGCGCGTGCCCTTGCCGCCCGCCATGATCACCGCCGTATACCCGCTCATTCTTCCGCCACCCAGCTTTCGGCGCCGCACTTGCTGAATTTGACGGGGAACACGATGCCGCCCTTCTGTTTGAGCGCCTCGAACAGCTGCTGGCGGTTGACGGGGTCGCAGTACAGCAGGATGAACCCGCCGCCGCCCGCGCCCGAAAGTTTGACCGCTTCCGCGCCGTGCTCCATGCTGTACGCGATGATCTGCTCCAATTCCGTGTTCGTGACGATGGAGGAGGTCCGCTTTTTCTGCTCCCACCCCTCGCGCAAAAGCTGCGCGAACCGCTTTATATCGCCCATCAGCACGGCGTCTTTCATGTCAAAAGACGCCTGTTTGATGCGGTGCATCGCCTCGATCGTCTTTTCGTTGTTGTCCGCCGTGTTTTTCATCTGCTGCGAAATGATCTTCGCCGAATCGCGGCTGCGCCCGCGGTAATAGAGCAGCAGCGACGACTCCAGCTCGCAAAGCACCTGCTTTTCCACGCGCAGCGCGTTGATGACGACGCTCCCGTCCTGCCGGAACTCCATGCGGTTGAACCCGCCGAATACGGCGGCGTACTGATCCTGTTTTCCGCCCGCAAGCCCGATGTCTTCCCGCTCGATCTCGTAGGCGAGGTTTGCGATGCGGTACGCCGAAAGGTTCAGGCGCAGCCAGCGGTTGTATGCCTCCAGAATGGTCACCACCATCGTAGAGGACGAACCCAATCCGCTGCCCGCGGGCGCGTCCGAACTCGTGCTCATGAATAGCGAAAGCGGCTTTCCGCCGTTGAATTCGCGCACGACGCGATTGTAGACCCCCCTGTGCAGGATGAGCGGATCGGCAAGCTCGATATGCTCCGCCGCCTTCAGCTCGACGCTCTCGCGGCGGTCGGGCGCCTGAAAACGGACCATCCCGTCCTGCGTCGGCACGATCGTGCAATAAGAATACATGCCGATCGTCGCATTGAACACGCTCCCGCCGAAACGGTCGCTGTATTCGCGCAGATCCGTACCGCCTCCCGCAAACCCGATCCTGAGCGGCGCTCTCGATCTGATGACCACTTTCCGAACCTCCTCTCCCGTACAATAAAAAAATCGTTTTCGACAATTCTTTACAATGTATTATATTTTAAGTATTACTTAAAAGTCAAGCAATTTATTAAGTAATACTAAATAATAAAAGGCAGCGAGCCAAAGAGAGGATCATGAAAATGGAGCGGGAATTGTCGCAGACGCAGATATGGGAAAAGATCTCGGATAACCTTCGCCGCGAGATCGAACTCAGCAACAAAAGCAAGTCGCAGATCGCAAAAGAACTCGGCGTTTCCCCTTCCTCCGTATCGCAGTACTGCGCGGGGACGATCCAGCCTTCCCTCTCCACGTTTGCGCTCCTCTGCCGCGTGCTCGACATTTTGCCCGAGGACGTGCTCGACGTATGGCAGTGACCGCTCAGATCGGTGCAGCGGCCGCAAAAACGCGCCCGACGCAAAACGGCGGGCGCGTATGCTTCCTGCGCCGCCCGCGGTAAGGCGAACGCAGCAAAACGGCTCCCCGCCGAACGAAACCCGTTCGGCGGGGAGCCGTTTTTTACATATGTTTTATCCCGCGCAAAGCGGGGACGCGCTTCAGTTGCCGCACTCGATGGAGATCGAATTGAAGAGCGCGAGAAGGTCGTCCACCTTCTGCGCCGCCTTCGCCTCGCCCGCGGCGTCCAGTACGATGTGCCCCTTATCGAACATGCACAGCCGCGTGCCGTAGCGCTCGGCAAAGCGCAGGTTGTGGGTCACCATCAGCGTCGTGATCTTTTTTTCGCGCACGATGCGGTCGGTCAGCTCCATCGTCTGTTCCGCCGTCTTCGGGTCGAGCGCGGCGGTATGTTCGTCCAAAAGGAGGATATCGATGGGCGTCATCGTCGCGACCAGCAGGGTCAGCAGCTGCCGCTGCCCGCCCGAAAGGGAGCCGACGGGCACGTTCATGCGCATCTCCAGCCCCAAACCGAGGGGGTGCAGCATCTCCCTGTACGCCTCGACGCGCTTTTTGCCCAGCGCCGCCGAAAGCCCGTAAGCGCGCCCCTTGTTTTCGGCGATCGCCATGTTTTCGGCAATGGTCATGCTGTTCGCCATGCCGCCCGCAGGGTCCTGAAACACCCTGCCGATGCGCCGCGCGCGCACAAATTCTTTCTGCGCGGTGATGTCCTGCCCGCGCAGGAGCACCTTGCCCTCGTCCGGCCGCATGGTGCCGCTGATGAGGTTTAAAAGCGTCGTTTTGCCCGACCCGTTGGAGCCGACGATGGAGACGAACTCCCCTTCTGCCACGGAGAAGTTGAAGCCGTCGAACAGCACGTTCTCGTCGGGCGTGCCCTTATTGAAAACTTTGCGGATGTTCTGTAATTCAAGCACTGCCTTTTGACACTCCTTCGCCTTCCGCGGCAGGATCTTCGGCGGATCGCTCCGCCAAGCCCGCATCCTCGGCGGCTTGCCCGCCCGCGCCTGCCGCAGCAGACCCGCCGGACGCACCGCCGCCCTTCTCCTTCTTTTTCCGACGGAACAGCTTTTTCACCGTGCGCCCGATCAGCCCCGTATCGAAGATGAGCACGATGACGAACAGCACCGCGACGATGAGCCGCGTATAGTCGCTGCCCAGCAGCAGCATGGCGACGGAGAGGATGGCATAGTAGATGAGCGCGCCGACGACCACGCCCGTGGTGTTCGCCATCGGGCGGATGTGTTTGGCGATGACGCACCCGATGATGACGCACGCGAGCGCGATGACCACCGTACCCGTGCCCATATTGGAGTTGAACGAGCTGGCGTACTGGCAGTACAGGCTGCCCGCCAGCGCCACGATGCCGTTGGCGAGCGCCAACCCGAGCATCTTGTAGTTATCCGCGTTTTTGCCCATCTGGGTGACGAGCTGCGGATTGTCGCCCGTGGCGCGCAGCAGAAAGCCCGCCTTCGTCTTTAAAAACAGGTCGAGCAGCACTTTGCACAGCACCACGATGAGCAGGATAAACAACACCTGCATGTAGTTGGACGCAACGCGGGGCAAGCCGTCAAGGAAGCCGTTGTTGAGCAGCGTATCCTCCTGCGCGAAGGAGACCTGCGGCCCGCCCGCGATGAGGTAGTTGACGGAGACGAGCGCCGTCATCGTGATGATGCCCGACAGCAGCCCGTTGATCTTTAATTTTACATGCAGCAGCCCCGTGATGAGCCCCGCCCCCGCGCCCGCGAAAAAGGAAACGAGCATGGCGACCGGCCACGGGCACCCCGCCACGAGCAGCACCGAAAAGACCACGCCGCCGAGGGGGAACGTGCCGTCTACCGAAAGGTCGGGGAAGTCCAGAATTTTATAGGTTATGTACACGCCGATGCCCACAACGGCGTAGATGAAGCCCATCTGCAGAACGGTGCTCATCTGGTTGAGAAAAAACATTGCATCCTCCGCTTATGCCGCGTTTACGCCCGCCGTTACGTTGTTCGCCGTCGTATACGCCTCGCCCGTGGGGAGCGTAAAACCGAGTGGGCCCATGACCGTGGAATTGTAGTCGACGGTGTAGCCGTCCTCGATGTACAGGAACTCGATCTCGTCCGCCGTTTTTGTGCCGTCGAGGATGTCCGCGATCATATAGCCCGTCTGCCTGCCAAGCTCCACATAGTCGAGCGAAACGCTCGCGATGCAGCCCTTTTCCACCTGTTCGATCTCGCTGCCGAACACGGGGATATTGGATCCGTTCGCGCGGTCGAGAAGGGTGGAAAGGTTCTGCACCACCGTGTTGTCGGTGAGGTTGTTGAAGCAGTCCGCCCCCTCTGCGATCAGCGCATCGACCGCCGCCGCAAGCTCGGTCGCGTCGGTGATGCCGCGGGAGATGATATCCACATTAAACTCGCTCTCCTTCGCCTCGAACTGCGCGATCTGCGAAACGGAGTTCGCCTCCGACAGCGTGTAGACGATGGCGACGGTGATCGTGCCCGTCTCCCCCTTCGCGTCGAAAAAGTCGCGGATGAGCTGCAGCTGCCGTTCGACGGGCAGCTGATCGGAAGAACCGGTCACATTGTCAAACTCTGAAAAATCCGCCGATTCCGCCGTAGGGTCGGAGACCGCCGTAAAGACGACGGGCACGTCGCCGCGCGCCGCCGATGCGAGCGCGTACGCCGAAGGCGTGGCGATGCCCACCGCTACGTCAGGCATCGAGTTGATGATGGTCTGCGCCGCCGTCAGGTTTTCGGAATCGTTGCCCTTTGCGTTGCGGCGGGAAACGTTCGTGTTCTCCTCCGTGTAGCCGCGCTCGGCAAGCCCTTCCACGATGCCGTTGTAGCAGTTATCCAGCGAGCCGTGCTCGGCATACTGCAGCACGCTCACCTGAAGCAATCCGCTGAACCCTTCACAGCCGGCAAACAGCCCGACGCCCGCAACGAGCAGGAATGCGGAAAGCAGGATCGCGATCAGCTTTTTCATAGTCCTTTACCTCTTTTTTATTATTCTACGGCGCCGCAGGCGCCGTTTTTCCCGTTTCGGCGGACAAAGGCTTTTTTCGCTGTTTTGCAGCGAAAAAAGGGTATACCCTTTGCACAAAAAAATAAAAACACGATCCACTCGTTCGGGACGAATGAACCGTGTTGCCACCCGATTTCACGGCAGACCGTTCTGCGATCCTGCCGCCTCCTTGCAGATACGCCCCCTTTCGGGAGTTATATCCCCTTCCTGTAACGCGAAAGACGCGTCATCCGCTACCCCTGCAACGCAGGCTCGAAGATGCCCTCGGCAGTCCATTCACGCAAACGCCGCTGCTTTTTTGCACCAACCAAAAGCTCTCTGAAAACAGACCTTTTGCGCTACTCTTCTGCCTCATCGGTTTCCCTTTGATCGCATTCACTATACCACGCGGCGGCGGGGTTTGTCAAATCTTTTGAGGGCGCGATCTTGTAAAATTTTTCTCATAATAAAAGCGCGGATGCTCCGCGCTTTTTTTGCCCGCCTTTCAGCGGCGCCAGTTCTTTCCCTTCATTTCCAGGCGGAAGCCCGTTCGCGCCGCCCACACTTCGTTGATCCATGCGTTGCGCTTCAGCGCGATGTTCCCCACCGTGACGCTCAGGATGCCCGCCGTTATGGCAAGCACAAACAGCACCGCCGCAGGAATGAGCCACAGCGCCAGCGAAAGCGCCGTCCACGCGCCCCATACGAGGGCGCACAGCCCGCCTGCCGCCAGCAAAAGCCCCAAAGCGCCGAGCACCTTGCCCGCTATGTACCGTCCCCAATCGGCGGGATTTTCCGCTAAATAGACCGCGTCCTTCCCCTGCCGCAGTTTGTGCTGGATACTGTTGCGCGCATACCCCATACCGGGCACGAACATCGCCATCGCAACGCTGTTGCGGCTGTCCGTTTCGGATACGCGCAGATCGTCGCAGAGCATCGCGTGCCCGTCCACGCCCTGCTGCTTGAGCCACTTGCCGCACGCCCCGGCAGCATACAGATAATACGTTATATGCAGCGCGGCATACGCGATGCCGAACAGGAGCATGATCCAGCAGCCGACGTCGCCCGCAAAGACGAGCACCTCCGGCACGGACATGCCGCCGTTTGAGAAGAAGAACATCAGGACCGCCATCAGCCCGATGATCGAAAGAGCGTAGCCGATCCCCATGAACACCGCCGCCACGATGCGCAGGGCACGGATCGCCTTATACGCGCCGCCGCCGTGCGGGTCGTTCTCCATCCATATCTCCATCAGATACTTGTACGTTCCCGTCTGTGCCGCGGCGGGCTGCGCCGCATACGGCTGCTGTACGGACGGGGCGGCTGTCTGCGGCGCCGTGTTCATCGGCTGCGCTGCATACGGCTGTACGGGCGTCCCGCCCTGCCCTGCCTGCGCGGGCTGCGGCGCATAGAGCTGCGTTCCGCAGTTCGTGCAAAAGGCCGTATCCGCCCTGTTGACCGCGCCGCAGGTGCCGCACACCCTGAATGCCGTGCCGCAATGCACACAGCGGACCCCGTTCGCGGGCGTTTCCCTGCCGCACTGCGGGCAGATGATCTCCCCTTCTTTCATGTTTTCCTCCCCTCTTTCCTTTTGATATGCGTATACGCGCCGGGAAATCAGCGCCATATGCACTATGACATAAGTATATACTTTTTAATGACTTTTGTCAACTATACGGGAATATCTTGCCAAAAAGCTGAACGATCCGGCCGCGCGGACAAACGCGGGCGGCAGGGGCCCGATCCGGTCCCCTGCCGCCCGCCGGGAAAGTTTTCTCCGCTCCGCCTCCTATTCCAGACGGATCTCGGCGAGCTGTTTGGGCGGGATCGCCTCGGCGGAACTTTCCACCGTCTTTTTTACGAGCGCCGCCGCCTTGCCGATCTGGATATTCGTGCCCGCGCCCGCAACGCAGCCGCCGGGGCACGCCATCCCCTCGATCAGGCTGCCGTTCTTTCTGCCCATCTTGGCGAGGAGCAGCATCTTGCGGCAGTCCTCCAGCCCCTCGACGTGGTCGATCTGCAAGGGCGTATCAGGGTAATAGGCGCGGATGCACTTTTCGATCGCGCCCGCAACGCCGCCCGCGCAGGCATAGCCGCGCCCCGCGCCCGTCGCGTCGTTCATGTCCTCGCCGCTCTCGATGGTCTGCGGGTCGATGCCGCGCGCCTCGAACACGGCGGAAAGCTCCTCAAAGGTGAGCACGAAGTCCACGTCGCTGCGGATGGTGCGGCGGGAAGCCTCCAGCTTTTTCGCCGCGCAGGGGCCGATGAACACGACGCGGTAATCGGGGTACTTCTGCTTGATGGTGCGCGCCGTGGCGACCATCGGCGTGAGCGTGCGCGAAAGTTTATCCGCCGTTTCGGGGAAGTAATGCTTGATGAGCATCGCCCAGGCGGGGCAGCAGGAGGTGAACATGTACGGCTGCTTGCCCGTAGCGACCTCTTCCGCGTAATGGTGCGCCTCGATCGCCGCGCCCATGTCCGCGCCGAGGGCGACTTCAAACACGTCCGCAAAGCCGAGCTGTTCAAGCGCCGCCTTGAACTTTGCGGGCGTGACCTTATCGCCGAACTGCCCCACATACGAGGGCGCGACCTCGGCGATGATCTTATCCCCGCGGCGGATGGCGCGGATGAGCTGGAAGAGCTGCGATTTATCCGCAATGGCGCCGAAGGGGCAGTTCACCATGCACATGCCGCAGGAAACGCAGCGCTCGGGCACGATCTTCGCCCTGCCGAGTTCGTCCGAATCGATCGCCTTGACGCCGCACGCCTCCGCGCAGGGGCGGGTGTGGTGCGCGATCGCGTCGTACGGGCAGACGCTCTTGCACCTGCCGCACTTGATGCACTTCGACTGGTCGATGACCGCCCTGCCGCTTTCGACGCTGATGCACTGTTTGGGGCAGACCGCCGTGCACGGATGCGCCACGCAGCCGCGGCAGTTGTCCGTGACCTGGTACCTGTTCGGCGAGCACGCCGCGCACGCCGAAGGGATGACCTGCATCAGCGGCGGTTCGTAATACTTGTCCGCGATGTCGCTCGCACGCATACCGCTCGTCAGGTGCACGGGCACGTCTTCGGGGCGGAGCGAAAGCCCCATCGCAAGGCGCACGCGCTCCGAGCAGATCGCGCGCTCCCGCCAGATGCTCTCGCGGTATTTGGGCTTGTCGCCCGGGGTGATCTTGTACGGGATCTCCTCCACGGCGTCTTTCAGGTTCTCCGTCTCCGTTTCAAACGCCATGCGCGCCACTTCGACGAACACCTGCCTGCGCAGTTCCTTCAGCGGGGTCAAAAGTCCTCTTTCCATCAAACAACCTCCTCGCGCGGCTCGATCTCCGCGCCGTTCCTATTCCCTCACTTCCCCCGCCTTCGCGCGGCACGCCGCCGCGCGGAGCATTATTTTACCACAAAACCCGCATGCGCGGCAACCGAAGGCGACACGGGAACGAACTCCCGTCGCAAACGGCGGTATTTCAGCGGGCGCGCCCCGCCTCTTCGACTGCGGCGCGCAGCGCCCTTGCGCAGGCGGCGCCGGGGATGCGCGGCAGGCGGTACTGCCAGTTCCCCTCGCCCGTCGAGGGCGTGTTCATGCGCGCCTCCGCGCCCTGCAGCAGCACGTCCTGCATGGGCAGCACGGCAAGGCGGGAACGCACCGAAAGCGCTAACCGCGCGATCGCGCGCGCCGTGCTCTCTATGCCGACGGGCCGCGCCGCGATACCCGCTTCTTTCAGGAGCGGCTTTACGATCGAAAGGAGGCGGCCGTACTCCCACGCGGGCAGCGACTTCAAATAGCCGACCAGCGTGTCGTTATCGTGCGTGCCCGTATAGGTGACGGAGTTTTCGCCGATGTTTTTGGGCAGGTACGCGTTGTTCGGGTCGCCGTCGAAGGCGAATTCCAGCACCTTCATGGAGGGGAAGCCGCTCTTTCGGATCAGCCTGCGCACGCCGTCGTCGATGGTGCCGAGGTCCTCCGCAATAAAATCGAGTTTGCCCAAAGCCCGCTGCGCCGCGTCGAACAGCGCCATGCCCGGGCCCCTGCGCCACCTGCCGCCGACCGCCGTTTCATTGCCCGCGGGGATCTCGTAATAGCGGTCGAAGCCGCGGAAATGGTCGACGCGCACCACATCGTACAGCGCAAACGCGCGGCGGATGCGCGCCGTCCACCAGGCATAGCCCTCCTGCGCATGCGCCTTCCAGTCGTACACGGGGTTGCCCCACAGCTGCCCCGTCGCCGAAAAATAATCGGGCGGGACCCCCGCCACCTTGCGGCAGGACAGGTTTTTGTTGAGTTTGAACAGGTGCGCATTCGCCCATACGTCCGCGGAATCGTACGCCACATACAGCGGGATGTCGCCGATGATGCGGATGCCGAGCGCGTTCACATACTCCTTTAAAGTTTGCCACTGGCGCAGAAATTCATACTGCACGAACAGCCAGAAGGAATATTCGCCCCTGTGTTCGCGCAGAAAGGCGTCCAGCGCGGCGGGGTCGCGGAATTTGTACCTTCGCTCCCAGCAGTCGAAACTCTGCCCGCCGTGCGCCGTTTTGAGCGCCATGTACAGCGCATAATCGTGAAAGGCGCCCTCCTCTTCGAAGGCGCGGAACGCGGGGGCGGTGCAGTCGAACCGTGAAAAGGCTTTGCGCAGCAGCGCGAACTTCCTATCGTATAAGAAGCCGTAGTCCACGCGCTCCCCCGCCCGTTCGCAGAGGGCGAGCTCGCGCTTTTTGAGCAGCCCTTCTGCCGCGAGCGTCTCCGGATCGATGAAATACGGATTGCCCGACGCGCTGAACACGGACTGATAGGGAGAATCGCCGTAGCCCGTCTGCACCAGCGGCAGCACCTGCCAATAGCGCACGCCCGCGGCGTGCAGAAAGTCTGCAAACCGCCGCGCTTCCCTTCCTAAGGTGCCGATCCCGTATTTACCGGGCAGGGACGAGATGTGCAGCAGCACGCCCGCCGCGCGCTCCGCCGCTGCGGGCGCGCTCCCTTTCCCGTTTTCCGTACTATCCATTTTTGCGGCTGTTTCCGCCGTTTTTACAGCTGTTTCTGCCGTTCTTCCGACTGTTTCCGCAATTTTCCCCACAGTTTCCGCCGCGCCGCATGCCGCCTTTTCTTCCGCCGCGCGCGCTGCCGAAACCGTTCCGCTCTTTTCCTGCATACGCCTTTCCGCCTTTAAAAAGCAACTTTTCTTTATTGTATCATATCCGTCATTATTTTTAAATCGTTTTTCGGAAGTCGCCCGAAATTTTTTGCCTGCATGCGGACAAAAAATTTCCGTATAAAAATTTTTCTTCCGCCGCATAAAAACTGTTGATTTTTTCGGAAAGTATGGTATAATAAATAGGCGCGTTACGGTGAACGCGCCCCCTGCGGTATCCACCACCGCAAGATAAATTTTCTTTTAATCTGCTTTAATATGCTTTAATATGCTACTGTGGCTCAGTCGGTAGAGCAGCTGATTCGTAATCAGCAGGTCGCCGGTTCAAGTCCGGCCAGTAGCTCCACGCAAGCCCCTCGAACAGAAGTTCGGGGGCTTTGCTTCGGCTACTGCCCGTACCGCCGAAATAATGTGACGCGATCGGCGTATCGCTTTCCGTTTTTCCGTTTACCTGCCTTGGCATCGATCGCTGTTCCGTCGCCGCAAAGCGGCTCCTTACAAGTCCGGCCAGTAGCTCCACGCAAGCCCCCCGAACAGAAGTTCGGGGGCTTTGCTTCGGCTACTGCCCGTACCGCCGAAATAACGTGACGCGATCGGCGTATCGCTTTCCGTTTTTTCGTTTACCTGCCTTGGCATCGATCGCTGTTCCGTCGCCGCAAAGCGGCTCCTTACAAGTCCGGCCAGTAGCTCCAAACAAAGACCCTGAATGAAAATTCGGGGTTTTTGTTTCCAAATTTTGACCCGTTCCGCTTTGGCACGGGTCAATTTTTTGTCCGTGACAAGAGTTGCAGCTCTTTTCCGATAAAAAAACATACAGACAGGAGGAAAAATCAATGGAACTTTTTAAAAACATTATAGGCTATGAAGGTGAGAAAAAGATTTTGGCAAGAGTCTGCGACAGTATATGCAACCGCGAACTATATGCAAAAGCAGGAGCACGCCTTCCGAAAGGCGTGCTGCTACAGGGAAAACCGGGCGTAGGCAAAACCGTCATGGCAAACGACCTGTTGGCAGCCTGCGCGCTTCCCGTATATCGCGCCAAAAAACAGCATTCGGACAAAGCGACGATCGAAAGTCTCTTTAAAGCATATCGGAAAGCGGCGGAAAACGCGCCCGCGCTCGTCTTTTTGGACGATATGGATAAGCTCGCCGAATCTGAGGATGATTATTACAATCAGGACGCATTTACGGCTATCCAATCGTGTATGGAGGATACCAAGCACTGTAACGTCGTGACCATCGCAACGGTCAACGATACGGATTGCCTCCCCTCCTCGCTCCTGCGCAAAGGACGGTTTGACGTCGTTCTGACCATCGGTCTCCCTTCCCGTAAAGAGGCAGAGCAAATTATTGCGCATTACCTGCAAAACAAGCCGATAAACAAACGGAGCGTGCGCGCTTCCGATCTTGCCGCTCTTCTGACAGGGTATTCCTGCGCCGATCTGGAGACTGTGCTCAACGAGGCAATGAGTCTTGCCGTGTACGAGCGCAAAGCCGTGCTCGACAATCGGCACATCGTGGAAACGATCATGACATCGCTGTACGAAATTTTACCGTACGACTATCCTGCGAACGCGGAAGAGCTTACGGAAACTGCCGTTTCGATTGCGGGAAAGCTGACCGCAGCGGTAACAGCAAAGCATATATCCCCCTACTTCGCCACGGTTTGCGGGGGCGGAGCACTGTATTACAATACTTTGCCCGAATACGGCGACAGCGTTGAAAGTCTGCGCGAAGAGATGTGCATGCGTCTTGCCGGATCTGCTGCCGTCGGGCTGCATTCAGGCGTACAGGATGCCAACTGCGAGGGAGATATCAAGCAGGCATACCGCATCGCTTACCAACTCGTCGCCGAACTGTGTTGCTGCGGGTTCGACTGCACGGACCGCTTCGGGCAGCTATACGATTATATGCCCGACGCAATGCTCGAACACGTTGCGGAAAGGATCGCCGAAGAGCTGGAACGTGCCAAACAGCATGCAAAAGAAATTTTGCAGGCAAACGAAGCGTTGTTCCAAAATTTTAAAAAGCAGCTTCTCGCAAATAAATATCTCACGATACGGGAACTGCGCAAGGCGGAAAAACGGTGACTGAATGAAACTCATCATCCCTCAAAAAAGCTGCACTTTTGAAACGGAAAAAGCACCCCGAAACGGGGTGCTTTTATCCTTTCTCTATTTACACCGTGACGGTGACTTTTTTGAGGGCGCGGGGGGAATCGGGGTTCAGCCCGCGCAGGCAGCTCGTTTTGCAGGCGAGCATCTGCGCCGCAAGCGCCAGGCTCTGCGCCGTTTCCGCCTCCGTTTTTCCGCCGGGAACGGCGAGCACCTTCGCGGGAAGCCCCGCAAACAGCGCCGCGTCGTCGGTAACGATATACAGGTCCGCGCCGAGCTCGAGCATCTTGTTTGCGCACTTCACGCTGTCCTCGCGCAGCGGCGCGGCGTTCCCGCCCAGCGCCTTGCCCGACGCGAACAGGATGACCTTCGT
The DNA here is from genome assembly GCA_017886545.1 of Clostridia bacterium. Taxonomy (GTDB): domain Bacteria; phylum Bacillota; class Clostridia; order Christensenellales; family Borkfalkiaceae; genus Borkfalkia. Next base: position 18,505 of record JAGHJS010000052.1, on the reverse strand, counting down.
CCCCTTGCCGATCATCGCCATGGGGCCATGATAGAAGTCCGAGCTGTGGTAGGCGCGCGCTTTGATGTAGCACGTTTCCTGCAATTTCAATCCGCATTCAAAGGCGATCGCCGCGGTAATGCCCCTGCCCAGCGTAAAGCAGTCCTCCGCGCCCGCAAACGCCTTCGCCGCCTCGTCCGTCACGGCGTCGGCGACGGGCACGCACTGCGCGGCGAGATCTGCCGCCGCGTCGGCGGGGGTTCCGCTCAGCGCGCCCGCCAGCAGGCGCGCCAGGGCGATCTGTGCGGAAAAGGTCTTTGTCGCGGCGACGCTCTTTTCTTCGCCCGCGTTGCAATAGAGGTGAAAGTCCGCCGCCTTTGCGAGCGGGCTCTCTTCGTCGTTGGTGATCGCAACGGTCGGCGCGCCGCACGCTTTGGCGCGTTCGATGACGGCGAGCACGTCCGCCGCCTTCCCGCTCTGCGAGCAGCCGACGGTCAGAAATTTGCCGAGCGCAAGCCCGCCGCCGTACATGGTGACGACGGACGGCGCGCCCGACGCGACGGGCAGCCCGCACTGCGCTTCGCACAGATACTTGAAGTAGATCATCGCGTGGTCGGACGTGCCGCGCGCGGCGGTGTACACGCCCGCGATCGCCGCCTCTTTGGCGGCGGCGGCAATGCCCGCAAGCGCTTTGGCATTCTTTTGCGCAAGCGTCTGCAAAATTGCGGGCGCTTCGTTCAGTTCCTTCCACATGAGCGTATCACGGTAATTCATCTTCGGTTCCTCTCCTATCAGTAAAATTTATGCAGCATCGACCGCACTTCCGCTTCGAAACGGCGGATGCGCTCCGCCACGAATTCGGCGGGGTCGAGCGATGTGTCGCGCAGAAGCGGCGTAAGGTCCATCGCGTAGTTCAGCCCCTCGTATGTATCGCACGCATGGCTTGCGGAAAAGGTCGCGTTCGCGAGCCTGCGCCCCTCCGCCGCCAGCTCGTAACGCTTGCCGCCCGAGATCTGGCTGTCGAACACGCCCGAAAGCGCGCGCGCCAGGTGCGGATAGGCGCCCGTATCGAGGAACACCTTTTCCTCGTCGGACATCCAGTCGAGGTCGCGCCACACTTCGCACCCGAACAGCTTTTCGGGCCGCTCCTCTTCGGGCAGCGAGCGCAGCGCGGCGAGCGCTTTGAGCGCCGTCGCCACATGCGTTTCATGCTTGTCCGCTAAGTTGTGCATGTACACGAACCGCGGACGCGCGGCGCGCAGGATGCACGCAAGCTCCTCCGCGATGTGCTCGTTATCCTCCCTGTCCTTGACCGCCTTGGACGGATGCGCGAGCAGAAACTGCACCGAATACCCGCCGACGTGCGCCGCCTTCTTCTGTTCCTCGATGCGGATCGCCTTCATGTCTTCGTCCGAGCAGTCGGCATAGATCCCGCTGCGCGGGCTGCCCGCGCCGTCGGTAACGACGACGCCGCCGAACCACTTGTCCTTTTTGCCGAAGCATTCGGCGATGGGCGCATACGCCATGAATTCGATGTCGTCCTGATGCGCCGCGATGGCGAGATGCGTCGTCCGCGCGATCGCAACGTTCTCCTCCGTGCCGTCTGGCACGTATACGACTGCCTTTTTGTTCAACTGCATGATCCTTGTATCCTCCTGCGCCGATTCGCGCAATGAAAGTCCGTATGAAAAAAGCCGGCGACGCAGCCCGCGCCGCTCAGCGGGAGATCGTCTGCCGCAGATCCAGCCGGATCGCCGTCAGGATCGCGCCGTGCAGGGCGCTGTCCTCCAGCTCCGAAAAACTGACGCGCACCTCTGCCCCGTCGCCGCTCGACGCGGCAACAAACGTGCTTTTATATTCCTCATCAAGAGCAGCGACCTTACCGCTGACGATCACCCTGTCTATATCCAGAATGAGCGCAAGCTCGCGCGCCGCCTTGCCCGCCACCTTCGCGCTCTCCAACAATTCGGCGCGAACGCGCGGATCACTGCCGTACGCCCGTACCAGTCCGTCGATCGTGAACGTTTCGCCACAGCGCGCATTCAGTCGCTCGGCGATCGCCGTGAACGATACGACGGAATCGAGGATCTCCTCTTTCCCGTCCCGCACGACGGGCAAAAAACCGATCTCGCCCGCAAATCCGTGGCTGCCGCCGAACACCTTGCCGCCGAAATAAAAGGCACCGCCCACGCCCGCGTCGATGTGCATGAGCAAAAAATTTTCCTCCGCGACGCCGCCGAGCTCCTTTTCCGCCACGGCGGAAAGGTTAATATCGTTATACAGACGTACTGGCACATCGAAATGGCGTTCAAACAAACGAAGCACCCCGAGTCTGTCCTCGGAAACGATCTCGCGGAACTGCGCCGACCTGCCGATCGCCATGGTCGATTCGTCGATCTGCCCCGGGAGAGAAAGGTTGACGGAAGTAAGACGCCTGTCCGAAAAATCGGTGTGGATCGCGTCTTTGATGAAGAGGATCGCCTCGTACAGCACGGCAACGGTGTAATGCAGCACCTGCCCGAGCACGCGGCGATCGAGAATATTGCCCTGCATATCCGCAAAGGCAACTTTGAGCGCGTTATCCGAAAAATCAATGGCGACGATCAGCCCGGCCTGGTCGTTGATGGCATAATATTTGCGCTTGCGCCCCTTGCCGCCCTCGTCTTCGCCCTGTACGACCTTGATCAGCCCTTTCCCCGACAAGTCGACAAGGATCTTCGTCATCGATGCGTTGGAAAGTCCTGTGAGCTGCGCAAGCTCTGTCGCGCTGTAATTCCGTTTATGTAAAAGATCGAGGATCAGCTCGTTATTTTTGTAACGCGTATACCCCTGGTCCTTGCCTGCCTTCATCCCGTTCTCCCCGCATTCTGCGCAGAAACAACCGCCCTGCTGCCGAAATATGTTCGATCAGCAATAGAATACTCTTTTTTCGGAGAAATGTCAACCGTCTCCGCAAAGCGGCGGACACAAAAACATGCAGGTTCAATCCGTCACACAGATCTCCGCGCCGCCCGCGATCTCTTCCGCGCACAGCGAAAGGAACGGATAGCCGCTTGTCCCGTCCATATCCGCCTTTTTCAGCTCTCCGTTAAGCGTAAACGTACGAACGCCGCGCCCCTCGTTTTTATAACGCAGGCACACGCGCGAACCGCAGATGTTCATTACGATCTCCGCCTCGTCAAAAGGAAGAAAGGCAGGGCGCACGCACAGCCGCCCGGGCGCCATGTCTAGCCCGAACACCTGCCGCACCAGCACTTTTATCAGCACGTTCGCCGAACCCGTATACCAGTCGGACATGGACTCGCCGTCCATACCGTATTCCGCGTTGTGCGAATAGGAATTGCTCATCACGAAAGGCGTCGTGGAGATGAACGCATGCGTGGGCGGCAGCACTTTGGCAAGCTGCTCCCATGCGCGTTCGCCTTCGCCCATGAGGAAGAGCGACCACACGCCGAACAGCGTTGCGTGGACGTACGTCGCGCAGTTTTCAGCCGTGCCGGGCGGCAGATCGCCGATGCGCCCCATACCGTAAGCGCCCGGAGCGAAGGGTTTATCGAAGGTGCGCAGGCCGTATTTTGAATCCAGCCTGTCATAAGCGCGGAGGATGTCCTTCTTTATGCCCGTATCCCCCGCATACAGTCCCGCGATCACCCAGAAGGCATTTGCCGTCAGCCCGACGCGGTCCTCCCCGTCGCCGTCGCAGCGGCTCCCCACGAGGTAAGAGCACCGATCCCCCCAGCCGTGGAGGATGCGCACACCGTCTCCATCCGCCTGCAGCGCGTGGCGGCGCAGCGCCTGTTCCAGCTCGCACGCAAGACTTGAAAAGTCGCAGGGCGGATCCGCATCCGCCGCGTGGTAGAGCGCGCCGAGCTCCCTCCATGCGAGCACAAGCTGCTCGCTTGCCATGACGGAGACACCCGAGCCGAACCCTTCGCCTCCGAAACGGTTCACGCCCAGTCCGTCCAACGCGTCGTTCCAGTCGCCGTACAGCGCGCGCAGACAACCCGTATCCGCGTCGGTGTTGTCGCGGAAAAAGCGGACGATACGCGAAAGATGATCCAACACGTCCGAGCGCTGCGCGCTCAGAAAAGCACGCCTGCCCTCGTAGCGGTAAAAGCCGCATTCCTCGCGCAGGATGGATACGTCGCCCGTGTACGCGACATAGCGGTACAGCGTATCGACCGCCCACAGCGCCTGATCGACAAACTCGCGCAGATCGAGCGCGGGTACCTCACCTTCGGCGGCGGGCATGCTGTACTGGCGGGGGAATCTGCCGTCCTCCCCCAAAAAGCCGAACGCCTCCAGTATTTTGGCGCGGCACGCCTGCGGCGTCCATAAGAGCGCCGCCTCAAGCTGCTGGAACACGTCGCGCACGCCGAGCAGGGATACCCCCGAATTTTTGGAGAGCGCGCCGAACTCCGCCTCGCGCTGTACATACGCCGCGAACCGCGTAAACGTGCGCGCGTCAAGTCCGGGAACGCGGCTGCCCGAAAAGCGCATCTTCAGCGCATGCGGCGAAGTCGCCTTTGCCGCCTCGCGCGCAGCAAGCGCTTCGGCGTACCCGTCGCATACGGAAGCGGAAAAAGGCGCCGTCAGCTTTTTGCGCGCGACCCCTTCCTCCGTAGCGATGGAAAGACGCAGATCCAACCGCGCGCATCCGCCCGTCTTCGCCGCAAAGTGTATGATCGCGGCGGCGCAGGCACTGTCCGTAAATTTTGTCGCCATCTTTTCCGCGGCAAACCTGCCTGCGAGCAGTGCGGAAGAGGCGTTCATCGGACTGTTTTTACCACCCGCAAAATCAGAACGGGAGGTCGTTGCCGACAGCCCCGTCACCTGCCCTTCCGCAGCCAGGGCGAGCGCGCCGTAGTTGTTCAGCCGCACCGTCGGACTGACGTTTTCAACGCTGTGAAAAAGGAAGCCGTCCTCCTCTCTTTTACAAGATTTGAACCACTTTGTTTCGCAGCATTCGCCTGCGCTGTGCATGAGCAGGCAGTTCACGTACGGCGCAAGGTACAGCTCTCCCGCTTTGTGTGCGCGAGCAAGGACGGTGAAGCATACCTCTTTGTTCTCCGTCACGAAGGCACGCACACAGTAGTCCGCTCCATCCGTGCGCGTAAGATAGTATACCGCCTCCGGCGTGAACAGGCAGCAGCGCCGCGCCGCGTCGCCCGCAAAGGGCGCGGCGCCCGTCAGCGTCACGGGAACGCCGCCCCTTTCCGCGGCGTAGAAATTCAGGTACGGCTCCCTTCCCTCATCGGCAGGGAGCACGGCATAGAACGCGCTTTCGTTCACGCTCATATATCCGGAGGAATGCGCCCACAGCGTCAGCCCGTCCGCGCTGTACGGGTGACGCGCGTCTCCGTCCCCGCGGGGCAGGCATACGACGGCGTCGTCCGCAACGAAGGCACAGCGCGACGCGAGCGGAGAGCTTTCCTCTCCGCCCCCTGCAAGCAACTCTTCCATTTTATCGAACAGACGTTCTGCCCAATTCATCTTCACAAAGGTCTCCTCGCTGTTTTTCCTTTATACCGCGCACCCTCTGCCCACCGCGGCGAGACAGCTTTTCAGCGCTTCCGCCGCGCGCTCCGCGCGCGCCTTCGTGGGCAGCTCCGCAAAAATGCGCACGGCGGGTTCCGTGCCCGAAAGCCGCAAAAGCGCCCATCCGTCCTCCAACAGGAATTTCACGTTCCGTCCGAAGCGCAGCGTGCGAAGAAGTTTTTCGCCCGCGGGTGGCGTGCAACTATCCAGGCACGCCCGCGCCTCTTCGAGCGAGGGCAGCTTGATTTCCCGCTCCACGCAGTACAGATCGTACCCCGCGAAGTCACGCACCTCACGGACGATCTCCGATACGGGCTTGCGCATACAGACCGCCATTTCGGTGAACAGTGCGGAAGAAAAGACGCTGTCCTTCCCTTTCACATACCCGCGCACGGTCAGCCCTCCCGAACTTTCGCCACCGATGAGCGCGTCCGTTTCGTCCATTTTCTGCGATACGTTTTTAAATCCGACGTCCACTTCGTGACAAACGAACCCGAGCTTTTGCGCAAGTTTATCCAGCAGCAGCGAGGTTGCGCAGTTTTTCACGACGTCACCGCGCATACCGCGGCAGCGTACCAAATAATAGTACAGCGCCGCAAGGATGTCGTTGCTGCCAACGTACTGACCGCGCTCGTCTAAAATACCTAGCCTGTCCGCGTCGCTGTCCGTTGCCATCGCAAAGGCATAGCCGCCCGCCCTGAGCCGTTCCGCGAGCGGCGCGATCGCGCTCTCCGTCGGGTTCGGGTTTTTAAACCTGAAGAAGGCGTCGTGCTCGGCGTTCAGCACGTCCACACACCAGCCCATCCGTTCCGCGAGCGGCGCGATCATGCCCGCCCCAACGCCGTTCAGGTTGTCGTACAGAATGCGGATGCCGCTCCCCTTTGCCGCGGGCGAGAGGAAACTTTGAATAAAATCAAGGTATTTTTCGCGCACGTCAAAGCGGACGAGACCGCCCTGCGGGATCTTTTCCGCAGGCAGCGATCGGACGGAGGTCACGTTCGCGATCTCGCGCTCCATCCTGCCCGTAAAGGCGGCGTCTGCATCCATGCCGCCTTCCGTGAACAGTTTTACACCGTTGAATATGTATGGGTTATGGCTCGCCGTGACCATCGCGCCGTAGTGCAGGCGTTCGCTTTTGACGGTGAACATCACCGACGGCGTGGGCGCAGCGTACGGAATGAGCCACACCCGGATGCCATGCGCCGCGAACACCTCCGCGAGCCACATCGCCGCCCTGTCGGAGGTGAAACGGTTGTCGTATCCGACGGCGACGGGCAGATCCGTCTTCCCCTCCCGCTCCGCGATACGCGCAAGCGCCTCCGCTATGAGTTGTACGTTCTGTTTTGTAAAATCTTCTCCGATGACGCCGCGAAACCCGCCCGTACCGAATTGTAGCATGATAGATCCTCTCTTCTCTCTCGTTTTTCTGCACGCCGCTTCCTGCGGCGCGCGGGCAATGCCGACGTCCCGCGCTCCTGCGCGCGGACGGTCGCTGTGTTTCAGTCGTTATAGAACGCGATGGGATGTGACAGAGTGGGATACGCTCCCTCGTTCACCACCCACATGTCGCCAGCCTGCGTAAAGTCATACTCCTGCAGGGCGGCGATGCTCTCAAACTGCGTGCAGTTCACGCAGTCGACGAGTGCCGTGCCGGGACGTGTGCCCGCAAACCGCGTACCCGCAAAATAGGGACTGTTCAGCGTATCGTCGCCGAGCGCGGCGTAGCTGTTTTCAACCGTGCCCGTATTGAACCCTATGAATGCGCCCTGATAGTACTGCCCCGTCGTTTCCTCCGCTTCTGAGGCGATGTTGCCCGCCGCATAGCAGTTGGAGATATGTCCCGACGCTTCGTTATGCCCCGCGAACATGCCGCCGTAATACCCGACGACGTAAATGTTGCGCTCAAAAACGATGTAACAGTTTTCAATAGTGCCTTCGTTCTGCCCGACAAATCCGCCCGAATAAGAGCGCGTCTGCACGGACGTCGCGCGGATGCCGAGGTTACGCACCTCGCCGTTCGCCCCGATATATCCGAAGAATCCCGCGTTGAAATTTTCTGCCGCGTTCACCGAACGGTTCATATAAAAGTTTTTGATCTCGTAGCCGTTCCCCTCAAACACGCCCGTGAACGGAGCGCTCGTACCGCCGTCCACGTACAGTCCGAACGGCGTCCATACTTCCGCATTCGCGTCCGCCGTAAGCTGCTGCTGCGTGTAGTCGGCCAGGTCAATGTCGTTCGCAAGCACATAGATGCCCGCAAGATCGTTCTGTACGGCGAGCAGGTCGTCCACGGTGCGGATGACCTTTGTTGCAAGCGTCAGCCCGACGGAGATCGTATTGCGGTAAGTAACCAGCCGCAGCGTATACTCGCCCGTGCCCCAATCTGCAAAAGCGGCAGGCTGCAGCATAAGCGTGCGCGACTGCGCGTCATAGCTCCAGGTGTCCGCGGCGAGCATAGTGTTGCCGAACTGCACGGCATAGACGCCCGCCTCGACAATGCTCTCTTCCTCTCCCACTGCAAACACGACGGTGTACTGTACGGCGGAAGGCTCTGCCGCTTCGGTCGCCTGCCGCGCGCTCTCCACCGTCGCGACGCTCGTGACGGAGGCGGAAAACGTCTCTTCAGCATGCGCCCCGCCGCTCTCCGCCGCGCGGACGGTGAACTGCGTCCCTTCCGTGACTGCCGCCGTGAAGGTGACCCTGCCCGTCGCGGAGTTGACGCTCACGCCGGGCGCATCCGAAACGAGCGTATAGGAAACGGCAGTCCCCGCAGTGCTCTGCGCCGTGATATAGTCGCCGTCGGCGATCCACTGCGACGGGTTGGTAAACGCAACCTCCGCCGTGCCGCGCTCCGCAAGGCAGGTAACGACCGTTTCGTCAACGACTTCTCCGTCTTGCAACGCCAGGTACAGCACCTGCGTATCGACCGTTACGAAAAAGGTGAACACCCCTTCATTTTCGTCGACGGAGACGCCGTCGGGGCAGTCGGCAATACGGTACGTGATGCCCGACCCCGTTATGGTCACGCTTTCGCCCGACCGAACGGCATACGACGCTTCAAACGAACCGCGCTCTTCGGAACAGGCACAGAGCAGCGCACACGCCGCGAAAAGGACGGCAAGCGCGGTAAGGAGCAGACAGATCTTCTTTTTCATTGAAACAAACCTCCGTAAAAACTGCGTCCGCTCAGCCTTTCAGCCCGCCCGCCACGGTATTTTCCATGATCTTTTTTTGGAAGCAGGCGAAGAGAATGAGCATCGGGAGCACCGTGATGATGACCGTCGCGAAGATCCCGGGGAAGTTACCGCCGCCCGTTCCCGATGTGAACGCAGACTGCAGATCCTGCAGCCCGACGGAAAGAGTCGGCGTTGAATGCATGAACAGATACGGCGTGGAATAGTCGTTCCAAATGGCGATCGCCTGCAAAATGGCGACGGCGACGATCGGTCCGATGCCGATGGGGAGCATGACGCGGAACATGATCTGTGCCTGGTTTGCGCCGTCGATCTGCGCCGCTTCGGCATAGCTCCAGCTGATGTTTGAAAAGGAACCGTGCAGAAGGATGAAGTTGAAGCCGAATGCACCCGAATACAGGAACAGAACGCCGAAGAAGGAATCCATCATGCCGAACGTTTCGAGCATGCGCACCTGCGCGGGCATGGTGCCGACGATCGGCACTACCATCGTGATGACGGCGACCCCGTACAGGATGCTCCGCCCGGGGAAGCGGTACTTTGCCACACAGTACGCGGCAAGCGTGGAGAAGAACACGTTCACCGCCGTGCCCGCAACCGTAAGAAGCACGCTGTTGACGAACATCTGCCATACCGCCGTGCCGTTGATCGTATAGCCGAGCACATACGAAAAATTTTCAAACGTCCACGCCGCGGGGAACCCGAAGATGTTTCCGCCTACGAAGTCACCCGTGGTCTTGAAGGAGTTGAGAAGCATCCACAAAAACGGGAATGCAAGCGACACGGCATAGAAAATGAAAATAACAAAGACGATGTATTTTACGATGACATATCCTATCGACCGCCTGCGCCCGCCTCTTGCCGCGGGTGCGGAACCGCTCCCCCGCAAAGGAGCCTGATCCTGCATGATCTTTTCCTGCATGGCATTCACCTCAATAATCCACTTCGCTGTACTTGCGACTGACAAATTTGCGCGTGACAAGCACGATGGGCGCCCAGATCAGCGAGCACAGCAGCCCGTAAGCGGCCGCCGCACTGTAATTGGACGGAGTAAAGGTCGCGGTGCTCGTAAAGATGGACATCGCTATGGTATACCCGCTCGCCACGCTTTCCCCGAGCAGCAGATACGGCTGCAGATACAGGGTGAGCACGCTGGTCATTCCGAGCAGTATGAGCGTAACGACGGTCGGCCAAACGAGCGGGACGCACACCTTCGTAAACTCTTTGAAGTAGCCCGCACCGTCCAACTGCGCGCTTTCAAACAGCTCTTTCGGCACGCGACGGATCGCCCCGGACAGAAGCAGGATATTGTACCCCAACCCTGCCCAGATACAGTAGAGATACACCATCAGCGATGCCTGCGGATAACTGCTGAAATATGCCGTTTCGATGCCGAACGAACGCAACAATGCGTACAGATAGCCGTACGAACTGTCAAACGGCAGTTTGAAAGCGAGCGCAAGCGCCACTACGGGAATGATGTTCGGCAGAAAAAAGATGACGCGGAACACATTGGAGAGCGGCATTTTTTTTGCGAGAAAATAGGAAAAAAGCAGGGAAAGCGGCAGGCTGATAAAAATGGAAACGGCACCGTACCCCAACGAATTCAACAGCTGCACGCTGTAATCGTTCAGCCAGGTTACCCCCGTCGAATTTGCCGTCGAATGAAAAATGTTGTTGAAAACGACGGCGAACTGATCAAGCGTCCAGCTCCAGTCGCCCCAGGGCATCTGCCGCTGAAAAGCGAGCAGGATGGAATCGATGTTGACATACGCCCATGTCAGCACAAACTGAAAGACGGGGAAAATGAGGCACACCGCCACAAACAGATACCTGCGCCAAACGCTCTTGGGCAGGCGCACTTTTGTGTAGCCCTCCTGCGGCGGCAGCCGCCCCGCCTTCGCCTCGTTTTCCGCGATCTCCCCGAATTCTTCGGGCGTGAGCGTGTACTTTTCGGCATGCGGGTCGGCGGGCTGCACGTCCTCTTCAACGCAGTCGCTGCGATTGTTCATTCTCTGTTCCATAGCGTCCCTCCGCGAAAACTCAGCCCTCCGTGCCGTTGAACAGCAACGACACGTCGTCCAGCCACAGTTCGCTTTCACCGTTCTCGGTGTAAAACTCAATGCGCAGCCGCGTGCAACCGGCAGGGGCGATCAGCTCGCGTGTGAACGACGTCCAGTCCGCAGCGGAGAGTTCGATCGTCTCCGTTTTAACGGTGCTGATGTCCGTCTGCCAAAAAATGTCGGCACAGACCGTACCCTTCGTCTTTGCCATAAGCCCCAAAGTATACCGGAATCCGCCGTATACGGCGTCGACATCCTGCCGCAGGATACCGTTGCCCGTAAGATGCACGCCTGCGGAGGAATCCGCTCCGCCGTCTGCCGTAAACGCACAATCGTTCGCAAGCACCCAGCCGCCCGGGTCCTGTGCCGTTACATATTCAAAGGTTCCGTTGGATATTTTATCTGCCGATGCGTATTCAGTGGGCGCGGAAGGATACTCCGCCTCAGCCGCCACCGAACCGACATTCGGCTCGTATTCCTCATACGGCTGCCCCGTGAAGGGCGTGTAACGGAACCAATCCACCTGCATGTAGTCCGTTTCAAAATTCGGGCTGCCGACGAACCCCGCGTTGTTGGGGATCCATACGCCCAGCCACAGGCGGGTGAGCAGGGTCGGCACAAAAGAGGTCGTTACGGCGGTGACCACGCCGTCAACGGAATAGACGATCATGGCGGGGTCTGTATACCAGTCGAATCCGAACGTATGCCACTGCCCGTCATTCAGATAAACGTCGCCTCCCAGCACGTCGCCGACGCGCACATCTTCGGAAATGTTGTACTCTTCGGTGATGTAGTTGGTATTGAGCACGGAATCGAACCCGATGGTTCCGCTGCGGTTGCCGCCGGGGAGCTCAATGTCAATCTCGTGATTGAGCGCGCCGCTTTCCGTCTGCTGATAGGCATACACCCACATCGCCGTACATGCGCCGATTCGGGGCAGCACCTTCATGCGCACCTGATACCTCCCGGGACCGGCGAGGAATTTGGAAATGAGCGCGCCGCCCGTCAGCGACCCGTCGCGCACGTTGCCCACGCCCGCGACCTCCCCTTTCTTATAATGGGAACCGTTCGCCGTGAATACGAGTACGCCGTCGTCGGTGTACCCGACGTTTTCGGGTACCACGCCGCCGTTGGAATAGGCGCCCCAGCTTTGGTTGGCGATATACCAGCGGCTACTGTCCACACCCTGCGAAAAATCGTCAAAGACCGTATTTTCAAGGTCGAGTTCGGCGGCTGTGAGCAGTGCGGCTTCGTCACCGCGGGCGATCGCCTCTACCCGCGCAGACTCCTCTTCGGCGCATGCGGCAAAGGAAAATCCGCACGCCGCGATGAGCGCGGCAAATGCAACGCTGAACGCGCGCTTCATCTTCCCTTTGGCAGAGCTTTTTTTCATAGGTTCCTCCCGGAAATTTTTTCTTTCGGCTATAGTATAGCATATGCGCTGCGTATTTGCAAGTTTTTTAACAGAATTAAAAAAATAATTTTCTCATAGAATAAGGCGAATGCTCTTCCCATTCTTACATTTTTTGAAGGATATTCAAATAATTTATGCTTGTATCTCTCTTAATTTATAATTATTTATGAAAACGATCGAACTGTTTTATCTGTAACTTCTTTTTTACCCCCTCCCATCTGCGCAGGCGACCATGAAACAAAATATTTTTTAACTTTATTAAAAATTTATTGACAAGCGGGTGCCCGTATGATACAATAAAGACAATCCTGACCCGCCGCAGAGAAGAACGCGGCGGGCGGTAAGCATCCAACGGAGGTATGCCCATGAAAAAGTTTTTCGCTACCATCATTGCCGTCGTACTGGCGGCTTGCATGCTCGTATCCGTCGCCGCTTGCGGCGGAAACGCGCATACGGGGCTGAACATCGTAGCGCTCAGCGCGGGCTACGGCAGAGAATGGCTGGACGAGATCGCCGCGCGGTATACGGCAGAGACGGGCGTGGAGGTCAACCTGACCGCCGAATACAGCGCCGAAAACCTGATCCGCTCGCACCTTTCCGGCAGCAACAATCAGGACGACCTGTACATATGCACGGACGCGAGCTGGAAAACCTATGCCGCGCAAGGGAAATTTTTGGACCTCACCGATTTCGTTGACGAAACGGTCGACGGCGTAGCCATCAAAACAAAACTCGCAGACGAGTATAAGGACAGCATCTACTACACCGACCATCGCGGCGAAACGCACGTCTACCGACTCCCCTGGACGGCGGGCACGGGCGGGATCTACTACAACGCGAAGATGTTTGAGGACAACAAATGGCCGATCCCCACGACCGTCGAAGAATTAAAGGAGCTGTGCACTACGATCAACAATGCCAGGCTGCCCGTGGCGGGTGACCGCATGGAGACGGTCAAGCCCTTTGTGTACACGGGCCAGAACACGGACTACTTCGATTATGTGGTATTCACCTGGTGGGCGCAGCTTGCGGGCGTAGACGCGATCGACGAATTTCTGAAATATGAGAACTATACGAACTTCGACGCGGCGACGAGCGCGACGTACGGCTACCTGGAAGATGCCGTAGAAGCATGGGCGGAGCTGTTCACCTCCGAAAACTGCGTGACGAACTGCCAGGACAAGAGCAACCACGTTGCCCAGCAGAACTTCGTGAACGGCTATGCCGCAATGATGTTCAACGCGGACTGGATCTACAACGAGATCCTCGGCTACTCCAATGCGGACGTTGACATGAGCAACTTTACACTCGCACTCATGGACACGCCCGTGATCGACGGCGCGCAATACCGGAACGTAAACTATGTGGTCGGCGAAGACCAGTTCATCGCCATCCCCGCCACCTCGACCATGGCAGATGAGGCAAAGGAGTTCATCAAGTATATCGTAAGCGACGACGGCATCGAAACCTTCTTTGAAAAAGCGCACTCCCTCCTCGCGTATGACTCCACTGCCCCGCTCACGACGAGCGACACCGTTCTCAGCAAGGTGCTCTCCGTCCGCGAAAAGTCCACCTCCTTTACGGACTACTCCGACAGCCTGCTGTATCTTGCAAACCAGGTCAACATCTGGGGCACCTCGGCATGGCGTCCGTTCATGAATGTCCTGAACGGCACATCAACCGTTGCGACGGCATTCACGACCATCGCGTCCTCAGCCGAGAGCAACTGGCCGACCTGGCTCGCCAACGTCGGACTTTCATAAGACAACCGAAAGGCGGGGAAAGCGCAACGCTTTCCCCGCCTTTCCACAAAAAAAGAGCGGTTCATTCCGCTCTTTTTTTCTTGCTCTTGTTTGGTTCGGGGACGAGCATCCTGACTTTCGCCGGCAGCACGTCCACCGCGATCTTGCCCGGGGTGCCGCGCTCGCCGTCAAAATTCCAGACGACAGACTCCTCCGTTTCGATCGTAAAATGGCTGCCCTGCGTGCGCAATACGTTTTTCCCGCCGTGGCGGTACCCGAACAGGAACAGCCGCGCCACGGTGAACAGCGCCCGCGCTTTGGCGAAGAATTTCGGATGCGCCTTCTGCCGCACGACGGCGACCTCGATGCTGCCGTCCTGCAAATTGCCGCGGCGGTTGCAGTGCATGCCCGCAACATACTGCCCGTTGATGAACAGGATGAGCACGGTGTGCGTTTCGATCGCCTGCCCGTCCCCCTGTACGCGAACGGGGAAGACATCGAAATGCATGTTCTTGCGCAGCCCTTCAAAGCCATAGGCGAGCCTGCCGAACCTCTTTTTCTGCGTCTGCGCGGCATTATAGGTCGCGCTCGTGAACGCGCCCGCGGTAACGACATACATCGCGTAACGCCCGTTTGCGCGCATGCAGTCAAAGCGCTCGCTGTACCCTCCGCAAATGACGGAAAGCGCCTTTTCCGGGTCGCGCGGGATATGCAGCGAATGCGCGATGTCGTTCACCGTGCCGCCCGGGATGTACCCGAGCACGGGATCCGCGCCCGACTCGCAGACGCCCTGCAGCACTTCGTTGAACGTGCCGTCGCCGCCCGCAAACACGATCGCGCCATACCCGCCCGCGCGCTCGGCAACGACGCGCGTCATTTCGCCCGGGCCCTTGGTCGCGTACACATCCACCTGTTCAAACGCGCGCCCGAGCATCTGCACGATCTTGCCCTCGATCTTCGCGATCTTTCCCTTTCCGCTCACGGGGTTATAGATAAAAAGACAATTCATGCGCACTCCCTCATTTGTATGCCTGTTTTGCATTATACCGCAAAAAAACGGGTAAAGCAAGCGGAATCGGACGCGAACGGCGAAAAACAGCGAAACACGCTTTTTTCCGCCCACGGCGTTGCATTTTCCGCCCGTTTGCTTTATAATGAAAATCAGTGAACCCCAAGGAGGAGCCCATGCACTACCACATCGGCAACATGCTCATCTATCAGGAATTCAAGCCCGGCTGCGAATGCCCGCTCTGCCGCATCCGCAACATCCTTGAAAACAGGCTGGCGGAACAGTACCTGAACGACGCCGTGATGGAGGACGACCAGCGCAAAAAGGTGAACGAACGCGGCTTCTGCGCCCACCACACGCAGATGATGCTCGCGCGCAAGAACAAACTTTCGCTCGCGCTCCAGCATGTGACGCGCATCACCACGCTCAAAGCGAAACTCGAAGTGACCGACAACGTGAAACTTGCGCTGAAACAGGCGGAGTACTTTGCGCACTGCGGCGAAACGTGCGTCATCTGCGACAGCGTGGAGGACAGCATGGTGCGCTACTACAAGACCATCGCCGAAATGTACGACGGCGAGCCGAAATTCAAGGACGTGCTGCTCAAAACGAACGGGTTCTGCCTCGAACACTACGCCGCGCTGCTCGCCCACGCCAAATACGCGCACGGCAGCAACCGCTCGTATGTGTACGACCTTTCCAAACTGCAAAAAAAGGCGATGAACGACCTCCTGGAGGACCTGTACAAATTCTGTTCCAAGCACGACTACCGCAACGCGAACGTGCCCTGGGAGGGAGCGGAAACGGCGCTCCTCCGCGCCGTACAGCGCCTGCACGGCGAAGAGGCGAAATAGCCGCGCCTTCCTCTTTTTGCCGCCCTTTTTTTGCCTTTCCCCGTAGCGAACTTTCTTCTGCGCTTATGCTGAAAAACATCTTCGGAAAAAAGTCGACGGGCGTCGTCTATATCGTGTGCGCGGCGCTGCTCCTGCTGTTCTTTGCGGGCGCGCTCCTCGCACATTTCCGCGCGGGGGCGTTCACGCCCGCCGAGCTGCTCGCCTATGCGCTGTTCACCCTCTTTGAACTTGCGCTCATCAGCGTGCCCGTGTTCGTGCAGAAAAAGTACAGACTGTACATCCCGCCCGCCGTAGAGATCTGCATCTATTCGCTGCTGTATGCCGTCGGCAGCGGGCTGTACCGCACGCGTTCGGACGTGACCGTGAACCTCACGCCCGTGTTCGGCGGATTCGTTATGGCGATGACCGCCTTCTGCATCCTTTACTCCGCCGCCGACGGACGCCGCCCGTAAAGGGAAAGCGGCAAAGGACGCTCCCTTTTAAAAAATGCAAAAAGCCCTCCGCGACGCTTATGCGCCGCGGAGGGCTTTCCCCTATTCTGCCGCCATTTGCAGCAGGATGTCCTTCAACTCTAAAAACGTTTCGGCGAATTGCGACGCGCCCGCCGCAAGCAACTGTTCGCGCGAGCGGTAGCCCCACAGCACGCTCACGCAGCGCATGCCCGCGTTTTTCGCCGTCTGCACGTCGGTATCGCCGTCGCCGACGAACACCGCTTCGTCCGCGGATACGACGAGCAGGCGCAGCGCCTCGAACGTCGTGGCGGGGTCGGGCTTGACGGGCACGCCCGCGCGGTTGCCGATGACGGCGGAAAAGCCGTACTCTTTCAGAAGGGTGGCTTTGAGCACGTCCGCCGCGCCCTGCGATTTGTTGGTGACGACGGCGAGTTTCAAGCCCCGCTCCCGCAGGGCGGCAAGGCACTCCTCTTCATGTGGGAAGGGCTTTGTGCGCGTGTTGTTCCAGTGAACGTGCACGCTTTGGTAGAGCGTGTAAAAGGCGTCGATGTCCTTCTTTTTTTCGGGCGGCAGCGCCTGCACCGCGTACTGCTTGCCGCCGTGCCCGACGAAGGCGCGGCTCTGCTCCATGGTGACAGGCGGGCAGCCGAACTGCCGCAGCGCCTCGTTCATGCAGGCGTTGAGGTCGGGCAATGTATGCAGGACCGTGCCGTCCAGATCGAATAAAACTGCTTTGAGCATAGAACTTCCTTATCGTACAGAGCGTTTTTACGCAAAACTGCGCATACGCCCGATTTGCAAACGTATAAGCCAGCAAGCCGTTTCGCCGCGCAGCCCCATAGCCGTTTCGGTGCGGAGACGCGAGCAAGACGAGGCGCGCGAGGAAAACCTGAGGGAGCATACACGATCTCTTGCAAAAGGCAAAACCACGCTTTTGCCTTTTGCACCTTACGCCGCACAGGCGGCGCACGGAAGGGGTGAACGCGCGCGATTTCTATAATACAAAGCCCTGAACTATCGCGCGCGGAGGGGAAAGCCGTTCGGGTTTCCCCTCAAATTCACGGCGTTTCGCAGCGCCTTTGCGCGAGAAACGCGTGAACCCCATCACGTTTCGCCGCGCAGTTGCAAGCAGAGCGAGGAAGGCGCGGCTTTGCGAGGGAAGCGTACACAGACGTACGTGACCCGATGCAAAACGCAAGCCTGACAAAGCTATGCGCCGCAAATCCGCGGCGAAACTACATCTTGGAAGGAACGCCGATGCCTAACAGCCCCAACCCGTTTTTCAGCGTGATGAGGACGCTTTCGGTGAGGGCGAGGCGGAAGGAACGGGTCGGCTCTTCGGCGTTCAGGATGGAACAGTCGAAATAGAACTTATTGTAGAGCTGGGCAAGGTCGACGCAATAGCGGGCGATAAAGCAGGGCTCGTACTTTTCCAGCGCGTTTTTGAGCACGTCGGGGAATTCAGCGAGCTTTTTTATCACCTCGAACTCCTGCGGGGTGACGGTTTCGGGCGCGCTGCTGCGCTCCGCCCCGCCCTTTTCCAATACACTGTTCGCGCGGGCGCAGGTGTACTGCACATAGCAGGACGTTTCGCCCTCGAAATTGAGCACCTTGTCGTAGGAGAAAGTGATATCCTTGATCTTGTTGTTGTACAGCGCGCCGAAGATGACCGCTCCCACGCCCACCGTTC
Source organism: Clostridia bacterium (assembly GCA_017886545.1). Classification (GTDB taxonomy): domain Bacteria; phylum Bacillota; class Clostridia; order Christensenellales; family Borkfalkiaceae; genus Borkfalkia. Next base: position 570 of record JAGHJS010000052.1, on the reverse strand, counting down.
CGGCGATCTCCTCTTTGTTTTCAAGCTGCGGGTTCTTTTCGGTGATGATGGCGAGCGCCTTTTCGATGCAGCGGTCGATCACGTCTTTCAGGTACACCACGCGCCCCTTGCGGGTGGACATGGACCCCTCTTCCAAAGATACCATGCCGTAGGCGACGTGCACCAGATCTTTCGCCCAGGGCTTGCCCATGAGCTCCAGCACTTTGAAAAACTGCCGGAAATGCAGATTCTGCTGGTAGGCGACGACGTACAGGCACTTGTAAAAGTCGTAGGTGTTCTTGCGGTAGATCGCCGCGGCGATGTCGCGCGTGGCGTACAGCGACGCGCCGTCCGAGCGCAGGATGATGCAGGGCGGCATATCGTAGGCGGAGAGGTCGACGATCTGCGCCCCTTCGCTTTCGACGAGCAGCCCCTTTTCGCGCAGTTCGTCGATGACGGGCTGCATCTTGTCGTTGTAAAAACTTTCGCCCGCCCAGCTGTCGAAATGCACGTCCAGCAGCTCGTAGATCTTGCTCACTTCGCTCAGGGTCAGCTCTTTGAACAGTTCGAACAGCTCCACCGCCTCCGGGT
>JAGHJS010000051.1 GCA_017886545.1 Clostridia bacterium | reverse complement strand
TTCGGATTGGGGCTTGCCATCGTCAAAAAGCTGTGCAAGCGCGCGGGGTGGCTGCTTTCGGTGGAGAGCAAGCTCGGCGAAGGCACCGCCTTTACCGTCCGCTTTGTGCAGCGGGAAAAGAAAAGGGCATAAAAAAGATACGCGCGGCGGGGCCGATGCCCCGCCGCGCTTGCGTAAAAAGAAAAATGCGGCAGGCGGAACTTGTTCCGCCTGCCGTCCGCTTTTATTCAGTAATCCGAAAGTCCTAAAAGATAGTCCGCCGTCACGCCGAAAAACTGCGCCACGGCGGCAATGTTGTCCGCCGTGGGCTGTTTCAGCCCGCGGCACCAGGCAGAGACCGCGCTGGACGTCACGCCGATCTCCCCGGCGAGCTTTCGCTGCGAAATTTTGTTTTCGTGCAACAATTCCTGCAGGCGTTCTGGAAAATTTGTTTTCATAGTTTGATCGTCAACGAAAGGCGCCGTTTTTTTGGCTGCCGCCGTTCGTTTTTCCTCCCGAACGTTTGATTCAGTAATCCGAAAGCCCTAAAAGATAGTCCGCCGTTACGCCGAAAAACTGCGCCACGGCGGCAATATTGTCTGCCGTGGGCTGTTTCAGTCCGCGGCACCAGGCAGAGACGATGGAAGGGGAGACGCCCAAAGCGGCTGCAAATTTATTGATGGAGAGCTCTTTTTCCTGTAAAAGTTCTTTCAGCCTCTCGCCGAACAAATTTTTCATGCCCTTAGTATATACTTTAGTGCATAAAAAGACCGGCTCATGCACCTTAGTGCATGAAGTGTGGATCCGAAAGGAAAGGACAAAACGGAAAGCAAAACGGGCTCTGCCTCGGCGCCGAGGCGGAGCGGTGCGCGGACGAGATTTGAAACGCTGCGCAGGGCGTCCGAAAAATACCGTGAAACCGCGGCGTGCCTGTGCGGATAATATGACAATACAAAAGAGAGGGGGCTGCCCGAACGGGCAGCCCCCTCTCTTTATATAAAATTAAACTTATGCAAGGCTCTCTAAATAGAGCGAGGCGTTCGTCGCCGCGACGGCGCCGTCGCCCACGGCGGTGGAGACCTGCCGCACCGCCTTTGTGCGGCAGTCGCCCGCCACGAACACGCCCGCGGTGCGCGTCTTGCAGCTCTCGTCCGCAAGGATATAGCCGTCTTTGTCCAGGTCCGCAACGTCTGCGAACGCCGCGTTGTCGGGCACCTGCCCGATGGCGACGAACACGGCGGGGATCTCGTGGCGGCAGAGGTTGCCGTCCTTGTCCGTGTATTCGATGGCGCAAAGCTCGTTTTCGCCGATAAAGTCGGTCACGCTCGTGTTGGGCCGCACTTCGATGTTCTCCTTCGCGCGCAGCGCCTTCACGAGGCTCGCGTCGCCGAAGAATTTGTCGAACAGCGTATAGACGTATACCTTTTTGCAGTACCCCGAAAGGAGCAGCGCGTATTGCAGCGCCGTGTTTGCGTCGCCGATGACGGCGACTTCCTGCCCCTTATAAAAAGGGCCGTCGCACACGGCGCAGTAGTACACGCCCTTGCCGACGAGGTCGGTACGGTCGTGCTTCGTTTTCAGCTCCTTGTGCTTCACGCCCGCGGCGATGATCACGCTCTTTGCCTCGTATCCGCCGAATTCGGTGTGTACGAAAAAGTCGCCCTCGCCCCGCTTTTCGATGCGTGTCGCCCGTTCGATCTCCACGTCTGCGCCGAGGTCGGTGATCTGTTCGAACAGCTTGTCCGCAAACTCCTCGCCGCTGACCGATTTGACGGAGGGGTAGTTTTCCAGCCGCGGCGACGTGGCGATCTGCCCGCCCAGGCTCTCGCCCTCCAAAACCAGCACTGTTTTTCCGTTGCGGCGCGCGTAGAGCGCGGAGGTCATGCCTGCCGCGCCCGCGCCGATGATGATGATGTCGTACATGTTCAGCCGATGCTCTCGATGTATTTGCGGATCTCGCTCGCGTTGTCGTAGGTCTTGAACCCGTTGCCGTCGGGCACGAGCAGCGAAGGCGCCTTCTTCACGCCGTACCTGCGGGTGGCGTCCGCGTTCTCCTCCGCGTTGATGACGGTGTAGTGCACGCCCGCCTTATCCAGCATCAGCTTGCTCGTCTTGCAGTTGGGGCAGCCGTTGCGCGTGAACAGCACGGGCCCGCTGAGTACGGGCGCGGCGTCTGCCGTGCAGGCGCCGTCCGCATTCACCGCGTGCGACTGTTTCAGCACGCTGTGCGCCACGTCGTAGACCTTCCTGTCCTTGAACTCCTGCGCCTTGCCGTCGTTCCAGTTCTGTACGGGGCGGTAGTAGCCGGTGATGCGGCTGTACACTTCCGTCTTGCCGCCGCAGTGCGGGCAGGTGTACTGTTCGCCCGCAAGGTACCCGTGGTCCTTGCAAACGGAATACGTCGGCGAAAGGGTGTAGTAGGGGAGCCTGTAATTGTCCGCGATCTTTTTGACGAGCGCCGCCGCCGACTGCCAGCTGGGCAGCTTTTCGCCGAGGAATGCGTGGAACACGGTGCCCGAGGTGTACAGCGTCTGCAGATCGTCTTGAATATCCAGCGCGTCGAACACGTCGTCGGTGAACCCTACGGGCAGGTGCGAGCTGTTCGTGTAGTAAGGCTTGCCGTTCTCGTTCGCCGTGATGATGTTCGGGAACTGCTCTTTATCGTGCTTGGCAAAGCGGTAGGTCGTCGACTCCGCAGGCGTCGCTTCGAGGTTGTACAGGTCGCCGTACTGCTCCTGGTAGTCCGAAAGGCGTTCGCGCATGTGGTTCAGAACGCGCTTGGTGAACTCCTGCGCCTCTTTATGCGTCATGTCTTTGCCGATCCACTTCGCGTTGAGCGCCGCCTCGTTCATGCCCACGAGCCCGATGGTGGAGAAGTGGTTTGCAAAGGTGCCGAGGTAGCGCTTGGTGTACGGGTACAGCCCCTCGTCCAGCAGTTTGGTGATGACGGTGCGCTTTGTTTTGAGGGAGCGCGCGGAAATGTCCATCAGCCTGTCGAGGCGGCGGAAAAATTCCGCTTCGTCCTTGCTCTGGTAGGCGATGCGCGGCATGTTGATGGTCACCACGCCGACGGAGCCCGTCGATTCGCCGCTGCCGAAGTACCCGCCGCTCTTTTTGCGCAGTTCGCGGAGGTCGAGGCGCAGGCGGCAGCACATGCTGCGGATGTCGCTCGGCTCCATGTCCGAATTGACGTAGTTGGAGAAGTACGGCGTGCCGTATTTGCTCGTCATTTCAAACAGCAGGCGGTTGTTTTCGGTGTCTGACCAGTCGAAGTTTTTGGTGATGGAGTAGGTCGGGATGGGGTACTGGAAGCCGCGGCCGTTCGCGTCGCCCTCGATCATGACCTCGATGAACGCCTTGTTCACCATGTCCATCTCTTTTTTGCAGTCTTTGTATTTGAAGTTCTGCTCTTTGCCGCCGACGATCGCGGGCAGCTCCGCCAGGTCGTTCGGCACCGTCCAGTCCAGCGTGATGTTCGAGAACGGCGCCTGCGTGCCCCAGCGCGAGGGCGTGTTCACGCCGTAAATAAAGCTCTCGATGCATTTTTTGACTTCCTCGTAGCCGAGGTTGTCCGCCTTGACGAAAGGCGCAAGGTAGGTATCGAAGGAGGAGAACGCCTGCGCGCCCGCCCACTCGTTCTGCATGATGCCGAGGAAGTTGACCATCTGGTTGCACAGCGTGGCGAGGTGCTTGGCGGGGGCGGACGTGATCTTGCCGGGGATGCCGCCCAGCCCTTCCTGAATGAGCTGTTTGAGCGACCAGCCCGCGCAGTAGCCGGTCAGCATCGAAAGGTCATGGATATGGATATCCGCATTGCGGTGCGCGTTGGCGACTTCTTCGTCGTAGATCTCCGAAAGCCAGTAGTTCGCCGTGATCGCGCCGCTGTTGGAGAGGATCAGCCCGCCGACGGAGTACGTCACGGTAGAGTTCTCCTTCACGCGCCAGTCCGTCGCCCTGACGTAGCTGTCCACGAGCGACTTGTAGTCGAGCATGGTGCTCTTCATGTTGCGGATCTTTTCGCGCTGTTTGCGGTAGAGGATGTACGCCTTCGCGACGTCCGCATACCCCGCCTCCGAAAGGACGGCTTCCACGCTGTCCTGAATGTCTTCGACGGCGATGCGGTCCTCTTTGACCTTCGGCTCGAAGTCCGCGGTCACTTTCAGCGCGAGGAAGTCGATGACGCTCTCGCAGTACTGCCGCTGTTTGGCGTCGAACGCCTTGGTGATCGCGTTCGCGATCTTTTTGATGTCGAAGTCGACGACGGCGCCGTCGCGCTTGATGACTTTGTACATAGTTCTCTCTCCTTTTCCCCCGTTGTGTAGTCTGTCCTTTGAGCGGGTAGGGTTCCATTATAGCACCATTGCTTTTTATTGTCAATATATTGTGGCAAAAAAAATCCGTGAAACACAAGATATTGTGTTTCACGGATTTTAAGAGAAAAATATGCGGTTTTGTGCCGTACGGCTCATTCCCCGCGTATTTTCACGTTCGGGATATAGGGCAAAAGCAGGCTTTTGATCGCCGTGAGTTCGGCGGGGGCAAAGGGCGCAAGCCCCTTGGCGGGCACGGCGTCGCTCTGGCGGAAGTTCTGCAAAAAGTACGCCTTCGCGCCCGCGAGCCACTGCCCGATGTAGATAAAGTCCTCGGGGCGGTGCAGCGGCTTTACGCAGGTCGTGCGGAATTCATAAGGGAGGCTGCCCTCCAGAAGGAAGGCGGCGCTCTCCTTTATTTTTTGAACGTCGCACTTCACGCCCGCAAGAGCGGGATAGCGCGCGGGGCTGCTTTTGATGTCCATGGCAACAAAGTCGATAAGCCCCTCCGCGGCGAGCGCCTTCAGCTTGTCGGGGAAGGCGCCGTTCGTATCCAGCTTCACGGCGTAGCCGAGCGCCCTGATCCTGCGCAAAAAGGGCGCAACGTCGCCGACGAGCGGCTCCCCGCCCGAAACGCACACGCCGTCCAAAATCCCCCGCCGCCGTTCGAGGAAGGCGAAAAACTCCTCTTCGGCGACTTCGTCGGGGCTGCCGTCCAGAATTTCCGCGTTCTGGCAGAAGGGACAGCGGAAGTTGCATCCCGCCAAAAATACCGTGCACGCTACCTTGCCGGGGAAATCCAGCAGCGTCGTCTTTTGCAGCCCCGCGATACGCATACGTTTCGCCTCCTCCCGTGCGGCGCGGGCGGTGCGCCCCGCCGTTTTCCTGATTATTATACCGCCGCGCCGGCGGAAAGTAAACCGTTTTGCGCCCTGCGCGCGGAACGGGAGCGGGCAGGCTTTTTCAGAGCAGCCCCGCCGTCAGGATGACCTCCGCAAAGACGATCGCCACAACGGAGATGAGCTTGATGAGGATGTTCAGCGACGGGCCGGAGGTGTCCTTGAACGGGTCGCCGACGGTGTCGCCGATGACCGCCGCTTTGTGCGCGGCGCTGCCCTTGCCGCCGAAGTTACCGTCCTCAATGTGTTTTTTCGCGTTGTCCCAGGCGCCGCCGCTGTTGCTCATGAACACGGCGAGCAGGAAGCCCGAAACGGAGGAGCCGAGCAGCAGCCCCATCACGCCGTTCACGCCGAGCAGCAGCCCGACGGCGATGGGGGAGAGCACGGCGATGACGGCGGGCAGGATCATCTGCTTCTGCGCCGAGCTTGTGCAGATCTTTATGCACCGCCCGTAGTCGGGGTCGCTCGTCCCCGCAAGGATCCCCTTATCCGAAGCGAACTGCCGCCGCACTTCGAGCACGATCTTCTGCGCGCTCTTGCCCACGGCGGACATGGTCAGCGCCGAAAAGAGGAAGGGCAGCATCGCGCCGATAAAGACGCCGATCAGCACGACGGGGTTGGTGATCTCCAGGGCGAACGTGAACGCGATGCCCTTTTCCGCCGCCAGCGTTTCGATCTGCACGTAAAAGGAGGAGAGCAGCGCGAGCGCCGTCAGCATGGCGGAGCCGATCGCAAACCCCTTGCCCGTCGCCGCGGTCGTGTTGCCGAGCGAATCCAGCGCGTCGGTGCGGCGGCGCACGGTCTCGTCCATGCCCGCCATCTGCGCGATGCCGCCCGCATTGTCCGCGACGGGGCCGTACGCGTCCGTCGAAAGGGTGATGCCGAGGGTGGAGAGCATGCCGACTGCCGCCACGCCCACGCCGAACATGCCCATGTTCCCGCCGCCGAGCACGAAGTACGCGCCGAGCACCGCCGCCGCGATCACGAGCACGGGGACGAGGGTGGAGAGCATGCCCAGCGCCGTGCCGTTGATGATGACGGGCCCCGCGCCGCTCTCCGCCGAGGCGGCGAGCTTTTTCGTCGGGAAGTAGGACGCGCTCGTAAAAAATTCGGTCAGGAACCCGATCAGCACGCCCGCCGCGAGTCCGATGAGCACGGGCACGATGACGAGGATGTTTTCGGGTGCTGCGAGCCATAAAAACAGCGCGCTCGCCGCGGCGGTCGCTCCCGCCGCGAACCAGGTGCCCGTACGCAGCGCGCGCAAAAGCCCCTTCTGCGTCGCGCCTTCCTTCGTGCGCACGAGGAAGGACCCGACTACGGAGAACACCACGCCGATCGCCGCGATGCCGAGCGGGATGAGCGCGCCCAGGTATTCCAGCCCCGCCGCCACGCCCAGCGCCATCGCCGAGAGCAGCGAGCCGACGTACGATTCGTACAGGTCCGCTCCCATGCCCGCCACGTCGCCCACGTTGTCGCCCACGTTGTCCGCGATCACGGCGGGGTTGCGGTGGTCGTCTTCGGGGATGTCCGCTTCGACCTTGCCCACGAGGTCCGCGCCCACGTCCGCCGCTTTGGTGAAGATGCCTCCGCCCACGCGCGCGAACAGCGCCATGCTCGAAGCGCCCATGCCGAAGGTGATCATGTTCGTGGCGATGAATGCCGCTTCCGTGAGCGACGTTTCGGTGATCCCGTAAAAGCCTTTGAGCACAAAGTACCATATCGAGAGGTCGCACAGCCCCAGCCCGACGACGACCATCCCCATCACGCTGCCTGCCGAAAAGGCGGCGCGCAGTCCGCGGTTCAGGCTGTGCTGCGCCGCCGTCGCGGTGCGCGCGTTCGCCGCCGTCGCGATCTTCATGCCCAAAAAGCCCGAAAGCCCCGAAAACACGCCGCCCGTCAGGAACGCGAAGGGCATGAACGGCGAAACGAACCCGACGAGCGCCAGCACGCCGAGCACGAGGAACATACAGCCGAAAAAGACGGCGACCACGGCGTACTGCCGTTTCAAAAAGGCGTTCGCGCCTTTGCGGATGATCGCGGCGATGCCGCGCGTGTTCTCCGATTCGGGCATTTTCATCACCTTCCGCGCCGTAAACAACGCGAAAAGCAGCGCCAGCACGGCGGCGCCGGGCACTATCAGGATCGCATATTCCATTTTCATTTCCCCCTCGGCGGGAGCGCGGAGCGCCGCGCTCCCCCGCTTTTATGATAACACGGAATGCGCCGCCCGTCAATAGCAAATAAAAAATTCAAAGCCGCTCCCTGCCGCAGTATATGCCGCGCGCCGCGCGCGCCGTGCATGCGGTTTTTCGCTGTTCCGGGTATAAACCCTTTCACGGCGGGCAATAAAAGGGGAGCCGCGCGCCCGCCGCGCGGCAAAAAAACGGCCGCGGCGACCGCGGCGGAAGGCAAGGAAAGGGATGAAAAAGTTCTGCATAGTTTTTTTTGCATTATTCATACTGATTGCGACGGCAGCGGCGGCGGTGCTCGCCTCGCCCGAAGGGGCGCAGGCGGAACCTGCGGCGTACCTGCGCATGCACGTCCGCGCCAATTCCGATTCGGAGGCGGACCAGGCGGTCAAATACGCCGTGAAGGACGCGCTCGTGGAGTACCTCATCCCCGTCGCGGCGGCGTGTTCCACGAAGGAGCAGGCGATGGCGGCGGTCGGGGCAAGGCTGCCCGCGCTGGAAGCGGTCGCGGACGGCGTGCTCGCGGAGGCGGGCTTTGCATACGGGGCAAAGGCGTCTTTGCGCAAGGAAGAATTTCCCGCGCGCGTCTACGACGGCGTGACGCTCGAAGCGGGCGTGTACGACGCGCTCATCCTCGAGCTGGGCGCCGCGGCGGGGCAGAACTGGTGGTGCGTCGTGTATCCGCCGCTGTGCTTTTCGGGCGCGGCGACGGGCGGGAACGTACAGTACGGCTCGCGGCTGTGGGAGATCATTCAGGGCTTTTTCGCGGAGTGAGGAACTTCCTCTCTCCGCGTGAGCGGATATAGAGAGGAGGAAGTATGAAAAAATCGGTACGGGCGGGCATGCTCGCCCTCGCGCTCGTCGCGCTGCTCTCCGTCGGCGCGGCGTTCACGGTACAGGCGGCGCCCGCCGAAGAGGCGCCCGCGGTGCAGCTTGCGGCGGAGTGCGCCGTGCTCAAACAGGGCAGCACGGGCGCGGATGTGAAAACGGTACAGCAAAAACTCAAGCGCTGGGGATACTACTCCGGCAACGTCGACGGCATCTACGGCGGCCGGACGAAAAAGGCGGTGGAGTGGTTCCAGCGCAAAAACGGGCTGACCGTCGACGGCATCGTCGGCACGCAGACGTTTAAAGCGCTGGGCATGAGCGGCGGCTCGTCGGGGAGCGGAAGTTCTTCTTCGGGGTACACCAACGCGGATACCTACCTGCTCGCGCGGTGCATTTACGCCGAAGCGCGCGGGGAGAGTTATACGGGGCAGGTCGCCGTCGGCGCGGTCGTGCTGAACAGGGTCGAAAGCCCCGATTTCCCCAACACGATCTCGGGCGTCATCTACCAGCGGCACGCCTTTACCGCGGTCAGCGACGGGCAGATCAACCTCACGCCCGATCAGACGGCGATCAACGCGGCAAAGGACGCGATGAACGGCTGGGACCCGACCTACGGGTGCCTGTACTACTACAATCCCGTCACGGCGACGAGCGCATGGATCTTTTCGCGCGAGACGGTGGTGACCATCGGCAAGCATGTGTTTGCGATCTGAGGAGGGAAAAGCGATGAAAGAAGAAAAGCAGCTTTCGGGCGGCGCGGAAAAGGTGGAAGAGCTTGCCCGCCGCAAGGCGGCAGCCGCAAAGGGCGGCAGGGAACGCGCAAACGGCGTAAAAAAGAGCGAGGCACAGTCGTCCGCGCGCGCCGCGGAAGCGGAAGCGCGGAAGGCGCTGCAGGGCGAAGCCGCCGCGGGCGGCAGGGCAGCCTCCGCAAAGCGGCAGGCGAAGGCAGCGAAAGAACGCGAGCAGGCGCGTGCGGAAAGGCGCGTCGCCCTTGCCGAAAAAAAGCAGGCGGAAAAGGAAGCGCGCGCACGGCATAAGGCGGAGCGCGCGGCGCAGAAACAACAGCGCGCGGCGGAAAAACGCCGGATCGCCGCCGAAAAAAAGGTGAGCGGGCGCGAGCAGGCAAAACAGCGCCGCGCCGCGGCGGAGGAACGCGCCGCGCATGAGCGCGCGGCGCGCGCGCAGCGCAAAACGGAGCGGAAAACGCGGCACGCCCGCCATGAAAACAAACGGCGCGCGCCGGGGTTCGGCGGCTGGCTGGCGGCGGTCGTTTCGCTGTCCGTCGCCGTGCTGGCGCTGGGCGCGATCGTGACCGTCGGGTACTTCGACCTCAGCGGCGCGAAAGGCGAACTGGCGGCGGGGTATCAGGCGTCCGCGTACGAATTTTCGGAAGCGGTCGAAGAGCTCGGCTCGAACCTGACCAAGGCGCGCGTGGCGGGCGGCGGCGAGCTGCAGCGCCTGCTCTCCGAGATCTATGCGGACAGCCTCGTCGCCGAGCAGTGCGTCGGTTCGTTCCCCGTCGACGGGCGCGAAACGGCGGCGCTGAGCGCCTGCATCAACCGTACGGGCGGGTTTGCGCGCGAAGCGCTGCGCAAGCTCTCCGAAGGCGGCGCCCTTTCGGCGGAGGACCGCGAAACGCTGACGTCTCTGTATGAGGAGATCGGGCTCGTGCGCGGCGCGATGCCCGCCCTCATCGAACAGGCGAACAAGGGCACGGCGGACGGCATGGCGGCAGACGGCGGCGCGTTCGCCGCAGAGCTGGAAAAGATCGCGCGCAGCCTCGCCGAGCGGCACCCCGAACAGGCGCCGCAGCCGCGCGAAGCGCTCGCGGGCGAGGCGGAAGTGAGCGAGGGCGAGGCGCAGGCGCTGCTGGAAGGGTACCTTGCGGACTATGACCTCGCCGCGGTGCGCGCCGTCGGCAAGGAGGAGGGGAAGCTGCCTTGCTACGCCTTCGAAGCGGAAGACGGCGCGGGCAGGCAGTACTACGCGCAGCTCACCGTGCGCGGCGGCAAACTCGCCCTGCTCGAAAGCTACGTTCCCTGTTCGCAGAACAACTACGACGCGCGCACCTGCACCGAGATCGCGGCAAACTTTCTGGAAAAGTGCGGTTACAAGGGGCTGGAAGCGGTCTGGACGAGCGAAGCGGGCACCGAATGCACGGTGGAATTCGTTCCCGTGCAGGACGACGCGCTGCTCTATCCCGACCTGCTCAAAGTCAAGGTCTGCCGCGAGCGCGGCGCCGTGACGGGCGTATCCGCGGGCGGGTATCTGCTGAATCACCGCGCGCGCAGCGTCGGCGGGGCGAAGGTGCCTGCGGCGCGCGTGCGCGCGAACGCGGAGCAGAAGCTGGAAAACGTATCCCTGCGCAAGGCGGTCATTCCGCAGGCGGGCGGGGAACTGCTGTGCTGGCAGGTGCGCGGCGAATACGCGGGCACGCTCTACTTCGCGTATGTGGACGCGAACACCGGCCGCACCGCCGAGATCCGCGCCGTGCGCACGACGGACAGGGGCGACCTGCCGCTGTAAAGAGGGAAAGCAAAGGGCATGCCCCGCTGCTTTGCAGGCAAATGACAAAAATTTCCGCCGCGGGTTGACAAAACGCCCGCGGCGGTCTATAATTATGGAAGACGGGCATGTGCCCGCCGTTGCAGAAAACCGAGCCAAGGGAGATAAAAGGTCTATGAAAAAAACGAACATCGTACTTAAGGGGATCCGCGCGGACGAAATGAGCTTCAAGCTCAACAATGTGCGCCCGCAGGAGGGGAAGCTGGATCTCAAACCTACGTTTTCGCGCAAGGTGCGCCGCGCCGTCGAAAACGAACGGGTGAGCTTTGTCACCCTCTCCGTGCAGATCGCAAGCGCGCCCGAAAGCCCCAAGCCGTTCGACCTGCTCGCGTCCGTTACGGGCATCTTTGAAACGGATGCCTCCACCGAAGAGGAAAAGCGCTTCGCCGTCGTGGAGTGCACGGAGCTGCTCTTCCCGTACCTGCGTTCGGCGGTGACCAACCTCACGACCGCCGCCATGAGCGCGCCCGTCGTGCTGCCCGTGGTCAGCGGACCGCTGTTCCCCGAAGACCGCAAGCTCGAGGACGAATATTTCAGCTGAAAACAAAGAACCGCGCGCGGAGAGCGCGCAACGGGAGTACATAGCCATGAACAGAGATGAGATCAAGGAATTTCTGCCGCACCGCGAGCCGATGCTGCTTCTCGACGAAGTGGAGGTCAACGCCGAAACGGGCGAGGCGGTGGGCAAATACACCGTCCGCGGGGACGAGTTCTTTTTGCAGGGGCATTTCCCCGGGCACCCCATCGTGCCGGGCGTCATCCAGTGCGAGATGATCGCGCAGACCGCCGTCGCGCTGCTGCCGGACTGCAAGGGCAAAACGCCGCTGTACACGGGGCTGAACAACGTCAAGTTCAAAAACCCGCTGCTGCCCGGCGATACCGCCGTCATGACCGTCGCGCTCACCAACCGCCGCGGCGTGTTCTGCTTTGCCAAGGGGAACCTTTCCGCCAACGGCAAGGTCTGTACGTCGGCGGAATTTTCTTTCGCCATCCTCCCGCCGAAGGAAGGCGCCGCGCAGGCATAAGCGGCGCGGGCGAAGCAGGCATAAGAAGGCGCGCGGCGCGGAAGAATACGTCGGTTTGTCGTTTATCCGCGGCGATCTGCGGGGCTTTTCCATATTTTTTGCGCCGGGATTGTGTGAAATGTGCACAAATCCGAATTTGCGCTTGACTTAAAGTAGTAAATACCATATAATTTAGTATAGGCTGAACGCTCTGCGCCCGTCTGCAGGGCGGGGCAATGAAAGCGGAACGAGGTGGCAGGAATGTCTTTTTATATCGCGGGAACGGGCAGCGCCCTCCCCGAAAAAATTGTCAGCAATGAGGATCTGACGGCGTTTCTGGATACTTCGGACGAATGGATCTTCACGCGGACGGGCATCCACAACCGCCGCGTGCTCACGCACGAAACGCTCAACGACCTTGCGATCCTCTCCGCGCGGCGCGCGCTGGAGGACGCGGGCGTCACGGGGCAGGAGGTCGGGCTCATCCTCTGCGCGACCATGCGCGGGGATACGGTCACCCCTTCGCTCGCGTGCGTCGTGGCGGAAGCGATCGGTTCGCGCGCGCCCGCGTTCGACGTGAACGCCGCGTGCGTCGGCGTGCTGTACTGCATGGAGATCGCCGATTCCTTCATCGCGACGGGCAAGGCGGATACCGTTCTGATCGTTTCGGCGGAGGCGATGAGCAAACTGCTCGACTGGAAGGACCGTTCCACCTGCGTGCTTTTCGGCGACGGGTCCGGCGCGCTCGTGCTCAGAAAGGGCGCGGGCAGGCTGGCGGGGGTGCTGTCCACCGATCCCGATTCGCACGTCATCCGCATGCCCAACATCGAGGGCATGAACAGCCCGTACAACGAACACGCGCCCGAACCGCTCGCCATGCACATGGACGGCGGAGAGGTCTATAAATTCGCGGTCAACGCCATGGGCCGCAACATCGCGGAGGTCTGCCGCCTCGCGCAGCTCGCGCCCGGCGACATCGACTGGTACCTTCCGCACCAGGCGAACATCCGCATTATCGACGCCAGCCTGCGCAAATTCCGCATCGGCAAGGAAAAGGTGCTCGTCAACATCACCGACTACGGCAACATGAGCGCGACGTCCATCTCCGTTTTGCTGGACGAATACGCCCGCCGCGGCACCTTCAAACGCGGCGACAAGCTGCTGTTCGTCGCCTTCGGCGCGGGGCTCACCAGCGGCGCCGTCATCGTGGAGTGGGGGAAGGACTGATCCCGCTCCGTACCAAAGATTCCTGCGCGGCGCGTGCGCCGCGGAAGAATACAAGCAAATCAGAAATCATTAAGGAGATTCAAGTTATGGAAACATTGGAAAAGCTGAAAGAGATCCTGGCAGAGTGCAAGGGCGAGGACATCGACGTCACCCCCGAAACCACGTTTGACGAGCTGAACTTCGACTCGCTCGATAAGGTGGACATCGTCATGCAGATCGAGGACGCCTACGGCATCACGCTGGGCGACAACCTGCAGCTCTCCACCGTCGGCGAACTCATCCAGAAGATCGACGAAGCCGTCGCCGCGAAGTAAGCGCAAGCAGGCGGTACCATGCAGACGAAGCTGACGAAATTACTCGGGGTACAGTACCCGATCATCCAGGGCGGCATGGCGTGGATCGCCGACGCTTCCCTGGCGAGCGCCGTTTCCAACGGCGGCGGGCTCGGGCTCATCTCCGCGATGAACGCAAACGCGGAGTGGGTGCGCGGTGAGATCCGCAAATGCCGCACCATGACGGATAAGCCCTTCGGCGTGAACATCATGCTGATGAGCCCGTATGCGGACGAAGTCGCGCAGATGGTCGCGGAGGAAAAGGTCGCGGTCGTCACCACGGGCGCGGGAAACCCTTCGCGTTTTGTGAAGATGTGGAAGGAGGCGGGCGTCAAGATCCTGCCCGTCGTCGCATCCACCGCTCTGGCGCGCATGGTCGAGCGCGCGGGCGTTGACGCGGTGATCGCCGAAGGCGGCGAAAGCGGCGGGCACGTCGGCGACCTCACCACCATGGCGCTCGTGCCGCAGGTCGCGGACGCGGTGCACATCCCCGTCGTCGCGGCGGGCGGCATTGCGGACGGGCGCGGCATGGTCGCGGCGTTCGCGCTGGGCGCCTGCGGCGTGCAGATGGGCACGCGCTTCCTCGTCGCGGACGAATGCACGGTCAGCGAAGCATATAAGCAGAAGGTCCTTGCGGCAAAGGATATTTCCACGACCGTTACGGGCAGGCGGCTCGGTCACCCCGTGCGCGCCATCAAAACGGCGTATATGAACGCCTATGCCAAGCTCGAGGCGGACTCCAACTACCCCGACGAAAAGCTCGAAGCATTCGGCGCGGGTTCGCTGCGCAAAGCGGCGAAGGACGGCAACGTCGAAGAAGGCTGCTTCCTCGCCGGGCAGATCGCGGGCATGGTCAACAAGCGCCAGCCCGCCGCCGAGATCATTCAGGACGTGATGCGCAAGGCGGAGGAGATGATGGAGGGCGTAAAGTGGGAGCTGTAGCCTTCCTGTTCGCAGGGCAGGGCGCGCAGGTGCCCGGCATGGCGTCCGACATCAAGGACGTCCCCAAAGTAAAAAAACTCTTCGACCTCGCCGAGGGCATCGCCCCCGGGGTGGTCGGCAAAATGCTCGGCGGCACGCAGGAGGAGCTCAACCGCACCCTGCTCACGCAGCCGACGATGTTCCTCGCCGACCTCGCGTACGCGTACGTGAAGGAGCAGGAGCTGGGCGCGCCGTCGTGCGTGTGCGGCTTTTCGGTCGGCGAAGTGCCCGCGCTCTGCTTTGCGGGCGCGCTCTCCGAAGAGGACGCCTTCCGCGCCATCGTAAAGCGCGCGGAGCTGATGGAGGCGTACACGCAGCGCGTTGCGGGCTGCATGCTCGCCGTCGTCAAACTCCCCGCCGATCAGGTGGAGGCGCTGTGCGACAACGTGAACACCCACCCCGCCAACTACAACGGCGCGCTGCAGACGGTCGTCGCCTGCCGCGCGGAAGCCGAAGCGGACTTCACCGCCAAAGTGAAGGAGGCAGGCGGCAGGGCGATGAAACTGCGCGTTTCGGGCATGTTCCACTGCCCCGAGCTTGCGCCCGAGGCGGAGGCGTTCGAATCCTTCCTGCGCACGCTCGGCTGGCGCGCGCCGCGCCTGCCCGTGTACGCGAACCTCACGGCGCAGCCGTACGAGGGCGATTTCGCGCATACGCTCGCATTGCAAATGCGCTCGCCCGTCCGCTTTACGGCGACGGTCGCGAACATGCGCGCCGCGGGCGTGGATACGTTCGTCGAAGTCGGTCCCGGCAAAGTGCTTACGGGGCTGGTGGAGAGGGGATAAAAGCGGCTTTCACGCGTTTCTCGCGCAAAGGCGCTGCGGCTAACGAAGCCGATTTTGCGAAGCGGCTGCTTACAGACATTTATGCAAAATCGGCGAAGTTGAC
>JAGHJS010000050.1 GCA_017886545.1 Clostridia bacterium | reverse complement strand
GCGCGGGCAAGCTGCGCACCATCTTCCGTATCATCCTCCCCGCGGCGGTGCCGGGCATCGTATCGGGCATTATCTTAGGGCTTGGCCGCGTGGTCGGCGAAACGATGGCGCTGATGTATACGGCGGGGTCCGTTATCAATGCGGCAGACCCTTCGGGACTTATGGAACAAGGAAGTACGCTTACTGTATATATGTATATGCTCATCAGTGAAGGCAACGCATATTATGGTCAGGTTTGGGCGATCGCCGTTGTACTTATCATCCTTACGGTCATCATCAACGGCTTAGCGGAATTTATCGGGAACAAGCTGAAAAAGGAGTACTAAAACGGTGAAGCTGAACATATTTAAGAAAAAGGCGAAAGCCGCGGAAGAACAACAGGAACTGACCGAAGAGCAGGCGGCGGAGCAGACCGCAGCCGACGAGCTTGCGCAGGCGGCGGAAGAGGAACTTGCCGCCGTGCAGCAGGCGGAAAAGGCGGCGGCAGACGCGGCGGATGCCGCGCGCGCGGCGCTCGCGGAGAGCGGCGTCAAAGTGGACGACGGCGCGCACATCTTTCAGACGGCGCGCACGGGTACAAGCCTTTCGGACGAAAACGAAGAGGATCGCCCCGTCAAATTCAAAGTGACCGACCTCAACCTCTACTACGGCAAGTTCTGGGCGCTCAAAAACATCAACATGGAGATCCGCGAAAAGGAGATCACCGCGTTCATCGGACCTTCGGGCTGCGGCAAATCTACCTTTTTGAAGTCGCTCAACCGCATGAACGACCTCATCCCGGACTGCAAGATCACGGGCGAGATCCTCATCGACGGGGTCGACCTGTACGGCAAAGTCGACATCAACACCCTGCGCAAGCGCGTGGGCATGGTGTTCCAGAAGCCGAACCCCTTCCCCATGAGCGTGTACGATAACATCGCCTATGGCCCGCGCACGCACGGCATCCGCAAAAAGGCGAAGCTGGACGAGATCGTCGAGCGCTCGCTGCGGCAGGCGGCGATCTGGGACGAGCTCAAAGACAGGCTGAAAAAGAGCGCGCTCGGGCTTTCGGGCGGGCAGCAGCAGCGCCTTTGCATCGCGCGCACGCTCGCGGTCGAGCCCGAAGTCGTCCTCATGGACGAACCGACGTCCGCGCTCGACCCGATCTCGACGTCCAAGATAGAGGACCTGGCGCAGGACCTGAAAAAAGACTACACCATCGTCATCGTCACGCACAACATGCAGCAGGCGGCGCGTATTTCGGACAAAACGGCATTCTTCCTTTTGGGCGATCTCATCGAATTCGGCAAGACGGACGACGTGTTCAACAGGCCTGCCGACAAGCGCACCGAGGACTACATCACAGGGAGGTTCGGTTGATATGACAAGGAGACAATTCGACGAACAGCTCGCAGAGCTGAAAGACCTGCTCACCGAAATGGGCGAGCTGAACTGCCGCGCGATCGGCGACGCGGCGACCGCGCTCGAAAAGCAGAACCCTTCGCTCGCGGGCGAGATCAAAAACGTAGAGTCCGCCGTGGACGAAAAGGAGACGGAGGTCGAACGCCTCTGCCTGAAGATCATTCTCAAACAGCAGCCCGTGGCGAGCGATCTTTTGTTCGTCACCTCCGCGATGAAGATGGTCACGGACATGGAGCGCATCGCCGACCAGGCGGTGGATATCAGCGAGCTGGTCGTCAAAATGAGCCAGCTGCCGTACGCGGATATCCCGACGGAGATCTACGACATGGCAGAGCGCGTCAAAGACATGGTCGCTTCCGCCGTCGAAAGTTTTGTGGAGCGCAACATGGAGCTTGCCAAAGAGACCTGCCGCGCCGACGACGCCGTAGACGATTTGTTCGACGCCGTGAAGAAAAAGCTCACGCACGTCATGTACAAGGACATCGACGACGACGAGAACGGCGAACAGGCGCTCGACATGCTCATGATCGCCAAATACCTTGAAAAGATCGGCGACCACGCCACGAACATTGCCGAATGGGTGATGTTCATGATGACGGGCGAGCATAAGAAGCTGAACTGAGAAAGGTGTTCACGCGTTTCTCGCCGAGCTGACGGCTGCGAAACGCCGTGATCGGAGGGGGAAACCGACACCCTTAGCGGGATGTTGGTTTCCCCCTCGCCGCAGCATCTTGTAGGGCACACCCTTTATAAGAATGCTGCGGCTTCACCCCTTTCCGCCACACCGCCCGCGCGGTGCAAAGGGCACAAAAAGGGCTCCCGAAAATCGCAACGAAGTGAGATTTTTGGGAAGAGGAGGAGCGGAGTGCGCATGCGAGCATTGCCCCAAGGGGCGATGCGAGAGCGCAGCCGACAGCTCCGACGAAAAAGTGTGATTTTTGCTTTTGCGTGTGGTTATTGGAGGGGCGGCATTCACCCCTTTCGGGGGAGCCGAAAGCATTCGGCAAATTGAGTGCGCTTACCGAAAAGCGCGGTTTTCGGACGCGCAAGAGATTATTAAAAGCACAGTGCCCTTTGTCATTCTAAGCGGTATGGTTTGATGATTCTTTCCGTCATTCTGAGCGGAACGAAGTGAAGTCGAAGAATCTCTATGCAGATATTGTCGATATTTTTATAGAGATCCCTCGACAGGCTCGGGATGACGGAAGGCGTACGTTTCGACAAGCGCGGGAGAGCAGGGCGCGCCCCTCGCTGTAAGCGAAAAACAGTCGGCAAAGCGGCGTCGACAACTTGTATAATACAACCCCGTGAAGGTTGTAACGCGCTTCCGAGAAAAATATTACAAATTTATTACAAATTTTACAAGTGTATTATACAACTTTCCTTTACAATGGCTATGAAGGCATTTTTTGATGCTATGAGAGAAAAGCTATTGCGAAGGAGAAGTGTGTATGAGCATGGGGCAACTGTTGGTGGCAGGCGCCGATGAATTTACGAACATGGGCGCAATGGACTACGTTCTTGCGGTCGTGGCGCTGCTGGGCGGACTGGGCGCGTTCCTGTTCGGGTTCAAGGTGCTTTCCGATAACATCGAAAAGTTGGCGACCAACCGCCTGCGCGGCTGGTTCGACAAGACGGGCAAAAACCGCTTTATCGGCGTCGGCATCGGCGCGGGCGTCACGGCGATCATTCAAAGCTCGTCGGCGACCACCGTCATGGTCGTGGGCTTTGTCAACGCGGGGCTGATGTCCCTGTTTTCGGCGACGGCGATCATCATGGGCGCGAACATCGGCACCACGATCACCGCGTATTTTTCGGTCATCGCCGATATCCCGTTTATCGAATTTATTACCGTTTTCGCGTGCGTCGGCATTTTCATGAACATGCTCGCGAAAAAGGAAAAGACAAAGAGCATCGGGCTTTTGCTTGCAGGGCTGGGGCTGGTGTTCCTCGGGCTGGAATACATGGGCATGGCGATGGAAGACTTTGCCGAGTCGCAGGCGCTGATCAGCTTCCTGCGCAGCGTGGATCTTCGCATCGTACTGCTTTTGGCGGGCGTGATCATCACGGCGATCGTGCAGTCCAGCTCTGCCGTCACGACCATCATTGTGCAGATGGTGAGCGCGGGCATGGTCATCGGCGACCCGTCCAACAGCGGCGTGCTCTTCCTCGTGCTCGGCACGAACATCGGCACCTGCGTCACGGCGCTGCTCTCGTCCATCGGGGCGAACACCAACGCCAAGCGCGCGGCGCTCATCCACCTCATGTTCAACGTGTTCGGCACGGTTATCTTTGCGATCTTTTTGCTGTGCTGGCCCGGGTTCATGGAGCGGACGCTGATCGCATGGTTTCCCAACGACCCCGGGCTGCAGATCGCGCTGTTCCATACCTTCTTCAACGTGGTATGTACCTGCCTGTTCCTGCCTTTTATCAAGGTGTTCGTGAAAGTCGCGACCAAACTCATCCGCGAAAAGAAGGGGACCGCCAAGGTGCCCGAAGAGGCAGCCACGCCTGAAAAGCTGTTGGACGAGCGGTTCATCAAGACGCCGACGATCGCCGTCGGGCAGGCGAACAGGGCGGTCACGCGCATGGCGGAGACGGCAATGGAGTCGTTAAAGACCGCGTTCGACGCGTTTGTCGCGCGGGACGAGTCGGCGGCGGAGCGCGTGAACGCGCTCAATGCGAACGTGGCGGACCTGGAACGCAGGATCGTTTCGTTCCTGATCAGGATCTCTTCGGAGGATACTTCCGAAACGGACGAACGCACCATCTACGCGCTGCACCATGCCACGGGCGACATCGCGCGTATCAGCGAACTTGCTGATAACATCACCAAATATACCCGTTCGTGCTGCAAAAAGGGCATTGAATTTTCGCCCGTCGTCATCAAATCGCTGCACGAGATGTACGGGAAGATCGAGCAGCTGTACGGCAAAACGATGGAGGTGTTCGATAAAAAGGACATCACCGTCATCCGTGCCGTCGACAATGTAGAGTCGGAGATCGACGCTGCGCGCAAAGAGATGGTCAACGACCATATCGAGCGCCTGAACGAAGGCAAGTGCAAGCCCGAGTCGAGCGGGGTGTTCATCAACCTCGTCGGCAACCTGGAGCGCGCGGCGGATCATCTCACCTACGTGGCGCACGCATTCGACTGATCCGAAAAGGACTTGCGCGTGCGCGGCGTTCATGGTATAATACGGGCAGAGGGGCATCCCTCTGCGCGGGAGGATCGTTGTGGATAAACGCGTATTTTTATTGGAGGACGACAAGAACATCGGCGAGCTGGTCACCTGCGCGCTGGAAATGTCGAACATCGAAACGGAGTGCTACCCGACCATTGCGGAGTTCTGGGACGCGGTGGAAAAGGATCCGCCCGCGGCGGCGCTTCTGGATATCATGCTGCCCGACGGGAACGGGCTGGACGTATTGGCGAAACTCAAACAAAAATACCCGATGGTCGGCGTGATCCTGCTTTCCGCGCTCGGGCAGGAGACGGACAAGGTGCGCGGGCTGAACCTCGGCGCGGACGACTACATCGCAAAGCCGTTCGGCGTGCTGGAGCTCACCGCGCGCGTGAACGCGCTGTTGCGCCGTTCGCGGCAGACGGCGGCGCTCGTGCGCGGCAACCTGTCTTTGGACGAGGACACGATGACGGTGACGCTGCGCGGCGTGCGGCTTGAGCTGAACAATAAGGAGTTCAACCTTTTAAAATACCTCATGCAGAAGGAGGGGAAGGCTCTCACCCGCGAAAACATCCTCAACGCCGTCTGGGGGTATGACGAAGGCGAAACGCGTACGGTGGATAACCACGTCGCGCGCCTGCGCAAACTCGGCATCGACTACATAGAAACGGTGTTCGGCGTCGGGTATAAGTTTGTGTATAGGGAATAGGGTTCACGAAAACGATTTCGCGCAAACCTCGCAAAAGAGATGCTGCGGTTTGCGCGATTTTGAGGGGACAACCGCCGCCCTCCCGTTGGTCGGGACGGCTGTTTTCCCCTCTGCGTGCGACCTTTAAAGGCTCTCCTATTATAAGTCGCACGCATTCACCCCTTTCGGGTGAGCCGTAAGCATACGGCAAATTGAGTGCGCTTATTCAAAATGCGATTTTGAAACGCGCGGTTTGATTATTGGGAAGTGGTTGTGCCTTTTGTGTCATCCTGAGCGGAGCTATCGCGCAGACAAGGGTTCCCCCCCTTGTCACCCTGAGCGGAGCGGCGGCGCAGCCGCCGCAAAGTCGAAGGATCTCTATAAAAATAAAGACGATATTCGAATAGAGATCCCTCGCGGGGCTCGGGATGACAGGGGAGAGGCTGCCCCTTTATGTCACCCTGAAGGGACGTGAAGGCTTTGCTTGCTTGCAAGGGCAAAGCCAAGCGTTCCGCTTGAGGCGAACGAGGGCGAATGCCCGCCGCAATGCGTACGCATTGCAGGGGCTCAGCCCCTGTGAGCCGAAAAACGAGCCGCCGAGAGGGAACGGCGGCGAGTAATCGGCGGCGAAAACGCGGACGCATTCGGCACTACATTGTCATGGGCAAGCCGCCGCCCGCCGCTGTGCGGCGGGCGGCGGCTCCTTTGCAAACGGCTTGCCGCGGCAGCTCCTTTGCGGATTCTTTTCGGGCGACCTTTCGCAAGCAGCATGCGGGCAGCGGCTCCTTTGCGGGCTCTTTACAGGCGGCGGTTCTTCTGCGGGCGCGGCTCTTTGCCGCCGAAGGGGCGGCATGTGCCGCAAAAGGGACCAGAAAGTTTTTTCAGACAGGTTTTTTCATGAAAAAGCGTATTTTACTCTTTTCGCTCCTCATCACGATCGTCGGCATCGTACTCATAACGCTGCTGTATACGGGCATCTTCTGGCAGAGCGGCATTGCCGACTCCGAACGGTCGCTGGAAGTGTATTCGAGCGTGGCGGAAGCGGAGCTTGCCGAAAGCGGCGTGTCGCAGGATCGGGTCGCCGCCGTTTCCGCCCGTCTGGACGGCGTACGCGTGACCGTTACGGACGAAAACGCCGTGATCGTGGCGGACAGCGCGGGGGCGGACCTCATCGGGCAGTCCCGTGCGGACAGACCCGAATTTTCCGCCGCCATGCAGAGCGGCGAAGGAAGCATCGTACGCGAAAGCGCGACCCTGAGCGAAGATATGGTGTATTATTGCCGTTTTGTCGCGATCGGCGGGCAGAACTATCTTCTCCGCGTCGGCATTGCGTCGGCTTCGGTCGTGTCCGTGCTGGGCGACGCGCTGCCGACCATAGTATTGTGCCTTGCGCTGGATATTTTGTTCTGTTTCCTCTTTTCATGGATCGCAACGGGCGCGGTGCTTCGCCCCGTGGAGGCGCTCACCCGCGAGGCGGCGCTTTCGGGCGGGCGGCAGGTGCATACCAAATACAAGGAATTGCAGCCCGTCGCCAAGATGATGAATGAAATGACGGCGGAGATCGAAGACAAAGTTTCGCGCATGCGGGAAGACCGCCGCATGGAGACGCTGATTTTGGACAGCATGGAACACGGCATCGTCATTTTCCGCGATCCGGAGGACGTCATCCTTATCAACCGTACCGCGTCCCGCTTTCTCAATTACGATACGCAGGGCACCCTCACCGCGTTCGCCAAGGACGCGGAAGTTGCCGCCGTGCTCGCCGCGCGCGAATCGGCGTCGCTGCTGCGTACGGAGGACGGGCGCGACTATTCGCTGCGCTTCACTTTCCATGAAAACACCTGCGTTCTCCTCATCACCGATATTACCGAGTCGATGGCGGCGGCGCGTTCCAAAAACGAATTTATTGCCAACGTCACGCACGAAATGAACACGCCGCTGACCAGCATCCGCGGGTTTGCCGAGCTGATGGCGGCGGGCTCGCTCTCCCCCGAGCGCGCGCAGAACGCGGCGAAGACCATCATCAAGCAGAGCGACCGCCTTGCAAACCTCGTCAAGAGCATCATCAACTTTTCGCAGATCGACAGTGACGAGCTGCCCGACGAGGACGTGAACCTCTCCGAATTGGTGCGTGAAGCCGCAAGCGTATTCGAGCCGAAGATCCAGAAACGGGCGATTCATTTTACGTTGGAGATCGAAGAGGGCGTAAAAGTGCGTTCGCGGCGCGAACGCCTGTTTGAGATCGTGAACAACCTCATCAGCAACGGCGTGCGGTACAACCGCGACGGCGGCACGCTCACCGTCACGCTCACGGGCGGGGCGGAACCCGCGCTCACCGTGCGGGATACGGGCATCGGCATTGCCGAAGAGGACAAGGAGCGCATCTTCGACCGTTTTTACACCGTCGATAAATCGCACGGCGGCGGGGGCGGCGGCTTCGGATTGGGGCTTGCCATCGTCAAAAAGCTGTGCAAGCGCGCGG
>JAGHJS010000005.1 GCA_017886545.1 Clostridia bacterium | reverse complement strand
GTCGCTGCGGGGCGCGTGTCGCTGCGGGGCGCGTGTCGCTGCGGGGCGCGTATCGCTGCGGGGCGCGTGTCGCTGCGGGGCGCGTGTCGCTGCGGGGCGCGTGTCGCTTGCGGGGCGCGCAAGGTTCGGCGCGGTTTTCTTCCGCGTCTGTCTTTTTTCTTCTTGAAAAAGCAGGGCTGCGGCGTCAGCCAAGCTGCGCCAGCTGTTTGTTGAGCGCGCGGATCTTCCGTTTGATGGGGAACGCCCAGAAGATCGAGACCAGCCAGAGGAGCACATAGCAGCCGCCGCTGACCCACGCCATGGTGGAGAGCATGCCCAGCACGGCGGCGATCTCGCCGCCTGCCAGCGCGCCCGCCGCGAGGGGGAGCACGCCGAACAGCAGGCAGGGCAGGATGCCGAAGATCTTTACATACCACATCAGAAAGCGCTTGTTCTTTGCAAACAGGCGGAAAAACGCGAACAGGAACAGCACCGCCCACACAAAGGCGAAAAAGATGGTGACGACCGCCGCGGCAAGGCAAACGAGCTTGACCGTGTCGCTTGCGAGCGGGTCCTCCCCGCCGTCCTCCGCCAGCGTGCCGACCGCCGCCGCGACAAGGTCGCCGAAAGTGGTGTACACCTCGCCTTCGCCCCCTTCGTTCATCACGGAGGAGACGGCGACGCACACGAACGCTTCGGTCGTGAACACGCCGTCGTTGTAGCGCACCGTTTCGTCGTACTGTTCGCGCACGCCGTCACGCAGGTCTGCCGCCGTCGCGTCGTCGATGACGTCCGCGCCGAG
The DNA here is from genome assembly GCA_017886545.1 of Clostridia bacterium. Taxonomy (GTDB): domain Bacteria; phylum Bacillota; class Clostridia; order Christensenellales; family Borkfalkiaceae; genus Borkfalkia. Next base: position 38,091 of record JAGHJS010000005.1, on the reverse strand, counting down.
CTGCGCCTGCAATTCCGAAACGAGCGACGAGATCGCCGCGTCGATCTCCGCATCGCCCTGCGCCGTTTCCAGCGCGCGCAGCGCGTCGGTCAGCGGGTCGGTCTCCACTGCCGCCGCGTCCGCGCCTTCGCTGCCCGAAAGCACCATCAGGGCGATCATGTTCGCCGCAAGCGCCTCGGCGGCGGAAGAGAGCGTGCCGTCGATCATGTCAAACAGCACGTCGTCGGGCGCGGAGGAAAAACCGAGCCGCAGAAGATCCTTCCCCGTGACGGAAAGGTGCAGCTCCACGCGGCCGAGGATCGCCCCGAGCGCATCGGTCCCGTCGCTCTCCGACGGAGCGGAGCCGTCCGTGCTTCCGTCCGTACCGCTGTCCGCCGATGCGGGCATCAGCTCCGCAAGGCTGCTTGCGTCAATGCTGACGAGCGGCAGAAACAGCAGCGAAAAGACGGCGACAAGGCACAGCAGCATGACAACGATGTTGACGGGAATGAGCTTTTTTTGCCTGCGCCCGATCTCCTTGCGAAGCGCCTCGGCTTCCATGGCGCCGGGATCGCCCGGGTACCCGTTCGGATAGCCGCCCGGATAACCGTTCGGGGAACCGTATGCTCCGTTTTCCATGTTCTTCCCTCTTTTTTCCGTACATTTATAGATATTTTCATTGTACCGAACAAAAGACGGTATGTCAAACATTTTTATAAAAACGGCGAAAGATTCTGCCGCGCCCGCCCGCTCACGGCGATATGCCGGCTCCGCCGCGCGGGAGCATGCTCTCCTGTTCGAAGAGTTCGCCATCGCGGTACAGCACCGTTCCGATCGCGTATGCGCCGAGGCGCACAGAGCGTTCCGCCTGCCCGCAGCGCACGCAGACGCGGCGCTCCTTGCCCGTCGGGTTGAACAGCCTGATCAGGTACCCGTCCTCCCGTTTGCGGAAAGAAGAGAGCGTAACGGCGGGGTCGCTCAGCGTGAGCGCAAAGGGGGCGCCCCCGCCGCTCCCCGCGGGGAACAGGTTCAAAGCGTACGGCGCGCGGCAGAATTCGTTTGCGAGCCGCTCCGCGTCCTCCGCACGGGCGTAGGCGAGGCGGAAAAAGAAGCGGTGTTCGCCCTGGTCCGCCTTTTCGGTGTAGCGGCCGCGCGGCAGCAGTTCGCGCTCCCCGATGGGGTGCGCGCAGTACGTTGCCCCGCGCACCAGCGTTGCGGTAAGCACAGTGCCGTCGAAGGAAAAGGCGTAACTTCCCCTGTTGAGGAGGAGCAGCGCCATGCCGTTTTCGCGCACGACGGCGACGTAGCGCTGCGCCGCGCACTCCCTGCCCTTTTCCAGCGTTTGAACGCCGTACGCCGTCTGCCCGATGAACGCGCCGTCAAAGGCGACGGGCAGGGCAAGTTTGACCGCCCTGTCGCGCGCGTTGAACAGCACGGTGACGGCGATATCGATATACGGCAGGGCGCGGTAAAAGGTGTATTCCATGCGCACGGCGCACTGCTCGCGGCGGAAAAAGCTCTCCGTGCGTTCGAGCACCGCGCCCGATTCGATGCAGCGGCAGCCGCTGCCGCCCGCAAACGCGCCCGAGGGGCGGCGCGCAAACAGGAAGGGGCGCGCGTTCGTGCCGATGTGTTCGCGCTGCGCCTCGCCCATCGCCCACGGGTCGGGCGTATCGTCGAAAAGCACGGGCGCGACGCCGCCCGCGAGCACCTCTTCGCCGCCGAAGGAGAGCTGTATGAGCCTGCCGCCCGACGGTTCGACCGCGGCGCGGACAACTTCGCCCGCAAAGGGGCGCACCCGCAGCCTGCACTCCTTTTTATCGACGCGCTGCGCGGTGAGCGACAGGCGCGTAAGCCCGAGCGGCGCGAGCGTACACAGCACCGCCGCGCGCTTGCGGCAGTCCCAGTTCAGGTTGCTCTCCTCTTTGAGCACCTGCGCGGGCAGCTCCGCGCCCGCCCCGTCCTTGGCAAAGACGAGGCTGTCGTCGTTTTCTTCGTCGTTGGAGGGGCAGAGGGTAAATTCCGCCTCCACGCACGCGCGGACGGGGTACGGCTGCGGGTTGAACACGAACAGCGGGTACTCCCCTTCCGCCGCGGCGGGCGAGCCGTTTGCAAGGGCGTAGAACGCGCCGTCGAAGGCGCGGCGCAGGCTCTCCATGCCGTGCGCGCCGAGGGCGAGCGACGCCTCTTCGCAGGTCTTTGTGCAGGTGCCCGCGAGCACGTCGTGGAATTCCAGCTGCAACAGATCGCGCAGCGCGCTATGTAACTCTTCGGCGGGATAGGCATATACGCCGCGAAGGTCGGCAAGCGCGCAGATCGCCTCCGTTTTGTACAGCTCGCTCTCCAGCGCGGCGTGCAGCCGTTTGATGCGCGCAAGCGAGGAATAACACCCCGGAAAGACGTGCGTGAGCGGCGCCTTCCACACCGCCTGCGGCGCGATATCCGCAAAAAAGCGTTCGGGCGTGGAATGCACCCACCGTGCGCCCGCGCTCTGCGCGGCGGCGATGTCGGCAAGGTCTTTGCGGGAGGGCCCGCCGCCGTGGTTGCCAAGGCCCCAGAAGGCGAGCGCCGTCTCTTCGGCGGTTTCCCGTTCGACCTGCGCGATGTGCTCCGCCGCATGCCCCATCAGCGTGGCGTACCGCCCGATGCGCGCGGCGGCGACGCGGCTGCCGTCAAAGCCCGCCCAGAGGAACTGCTCGGCGGGAAGGGGCAAAAGTTCGCGGCTCGGCCGCCCGACGATGTAGCCAGTGAAGCCGCTCCTTTGCAGGATCTGCACCAGTCCGCGCGAGTGGCCGAACGGGTCGACGTTGACCGCGACGGTCGGAACGGCGCCGAATTTTTCGGAGAAATACCGCCACCCTTCTTCGATCTGCCGCGCGAGGCTCTCCCCGCAGGGCAGGTTGCAGTCCGGCTGCAAAAACCAGCCGCCCATGATGTGCCACCTGCCCGCCGCAACGAGCGATTTGATGCGCGCGAAGAGAAGCGGCTCGTACGCCTCGACGTATTCGTATAAAAAAGACTCGTTGTGGCAGAACACGAAGGCGTTCCGCTCGGCAAGGTCGGCTGCGGAACGGAAGGTCGAAAGCGCGGCGGCAATGCCCTCTTCGCGCGTCCACTGCCACACGAGGTCGACGTGCGCGTTTGCGATGCAGTGCACCGCCTTGCGCTCTTCGCCGCTCATCCGCGTTCCCCCTTCATCTTTTTGTACTCGTACGGGAGCATGCCGTACTCTTCGCCGAACAATTTGTAAAAGTGCCCCTTGTTCGAATACCCGACGGTTGGGCGTGGTGCCGAGCTTGGAGCGGAACAGGCGGATGAGGTACGACTCGGAATAGCCGACGATCTTACAGATATCGCCGAGCTTCAGCCTGACGTTTTCCTCCTGCTCCATGACGGCGACCGTCTTTTTGATCACGTCGTTTTCGCCGGAATGCTCGTGCAATGTTTCGTCGACGTCGGGCAGCATGTCGAAAACGATGCGGAAGATAAGCCTGCGCAGCCCGCGCTGCTCCTCCTCCGCCGTGCCGTAGAGCAGGATATCGCGCACAAATTTGTTGACGTTTTCGCCATAGTCCGCCGAAAAGCGCCCGATGAGGTTTTTCTCCTGCAAAATACGCTCGTATAGGCCCGTTTCGACCGCATCCAGAAAGGTTTTCAAGATCGAGCTGCGCACTTCGAGGTTGATATACATCGTATTCTCTTCGGCGATGCGGATGGAATGCGCGTCGTCGGGCTTGATGAGCACGGCGCAGTTTTTCGGGATGCGCGTCGTTTCGTTGCCGATGCGGTTGTCGATGGCGCCCTCTACGATGAACACGATCTCCCAATAGGTATGCGTGTGCACGACGGAAAAATCGCCGTTGCGGATGTTGTATTCGACGTCTGTGGAAATATCGTATTTTACTTTGCATTCAGCCATAAAAATCCCCGTATCGGGGTCATACCTCGGCATCTGCCGAGGTATGACCTTTTTTCTTCTGTTCCTTATTCTGCAAATATATTTTCAAAACCAACATGCTTTCAGACGAGCGCGGAACTTTCAAATGCACCCTGCACAAAACTGCTCAGCCCGAACTCCTCTGCCTTTTCCAGCAGCGCCGTACGCGCCGCTTCGGATGTTTCGCTGTCAAGCCCGCCCGTGAACGCCTCGTAATTCGTCGCTGTGGGCGCTCCGTTCGTCCCGATTGCCGCCACATTTTCGCCCGACGTGTAGACGAGCACGTTTTGCAACGTGTAATAATTGCTCCATGTGCTTGTGCTGTTCAGCCCGAACACATCGTCCTCTTCCGCCGGCGCGCTCACCGCTACGATCGTATCCTTAATGGCTATCGATCTCGCAGAATTACTGGTTGCCACCGAACCGAACACGCCCGTGATGCCGGTCGTCGTTCCGTCAAACAACTCCGTATAGTTTGTACGGATATAGCAGTTTTCAACCGTCACCGCATTCTGCGCGACGATCGCGAGCGCCCCGATGCGGCTTGCCTGCAGCGTGCCGTACGTCGCGGTCAGAGAGAGGTTCTTTACCGTGCCGCCGATGATCCAGTTGAACAACCCCGTATCGTTGCTCCCACTCGTCGCAAAGGTCGCCGTGATCGAATGTCCGCCGCCGTCGAGCGTGCCCGTAAGATTGACACCCGTACCGAGCGTATATCCTTCCGAAAAATCAAGGTCGGCTGTGAGAAGATAGCGCCCGCTCCACTGCGCAGTGCTGTTCCCCAGCGCCGTATACTCTTCCTCCGAGTCGATGAGCTGCGTCCACAGCTCGACCGCAGCGGTATCGGTACGCGAAATATCTTCATAGGAGAAGTTCACCGTGACCGTTGTACTGCCCGTGCCGAGCACGGTGACGCTGTTTTCGCTGATCGCGAACAGCTCGCCGTTCCCCGAAGAGAAGGAGATATACTCCGCCCAGCCGTCCCACGGCTCGCCGTTTTTCGTCGCCGTGACGTCCAGCGTGAACGCCGCCGTCGTGTAGCTGCCGCCGACTTCAAAGTTGTACGTTTCCTCCGCAAAGGCGAGCGAAATTTCATACACGTCCGCGACCGCATCCAGAACGGTTATGGTACATTCTGCTTCATACGTTTTGCCTTCTACGGTCACGCTCGCGGTGATGGTGACTTCCCCGGGCGCCACGCCCGTGACCACGCCGCCCGCGACCGTCGCATAGCCGTCGTTCGAAGATGTCCACGTTATATTATCCGCAGAAATGTCCGTTTCGTCAAGCAGATTGCGGGCGATGACCGCCAGTGTTATCTGCGCCTCCGCATTGACCTGCGTGGGGTTGCCCTCCGCGAAGGAAATGCTTGCCGTGATCAGCTCTTCAACGGTGACGGAGACGGTCGCCGAATACGACTTGCCGCCGACGCTGACCGTTGCCGTGATGACGGCGGTGCCTGCGGAAACGCCCGTGACCACGCCGTTTTCGACCGTGGCGACGGCAGGTTTATCGGTCGCCCATACAATGTTTTCCGCCGCGATCGGTGTGTTGGTGGTAAGGTCGGTCGCCGTAAACGTCAACGTAAGCGTTTCATCCGCCTTGACTGCCGCCGTGGCGTCGTCAAACGCGATGAATGCGTTTTCGGTAAGAACGGAGATCTCAAACTCCCCGCGCACAAAACTGCTCAGCCCGAACTCCTCTGCCTTTGCCAGCAATGCCGTCCGCGCTGCTTCGGATGTTTCGCTGTCAAGCCCGCCCGTGAACGCCTCGTAATTCGTCGCTGTGGGCGCTCCGTTCGTCCCGATCGCCGCCACATTTTCGCCCGACGTGTAGACGAGCACGTTTTGCAACGTGTAATAATTGCTCCATGTGCTTGTGCTGATCAGCCCGAACACATCGTCCTCTTCCGCCGGCGCGCTCACCGCTACGATCGTATCGCGGATGACCACCGAGCGTGCCGACGTACTGCTTGCCACCGAACCGAACACGCCCGTGATACCCGTAGTTTCCCCGCCAAACACCTCCGTATAGTTTGTACGGATGTAACAGTTTTCAACCGTCACCGCATTCTGCGCGACGATTGCGAGCGCCCCGATGCGGCTCGCCTGCAACGTGCCGTACGTCGCAGTCAGGGAGAGGTTTTTCACCGTGCCGCCGATGATCCAGCGGAACAGCCCCGTATTGTTGTCCGCGCCCGTCGCAAAGGTCGCCGTGATCGAATGTCCGCCGCCGTCGAGCGTGCCCGTAAGATTGACGCCCGTACCGAGCGTATATCCTTCCGAAAAATCAAGGTCGGCGGCGAGTACATAATACTTTGTGCCGTCAATGCCGAGCCATTCTTCTTCGGAATCAATGATTTGGTCGCAGACCGTGACGGGAATCGAAACGGAGGCAAGCGTGCTGCCGTCCAACTTCTTGCCGAGCTGCAACGTCACGGTACTTGTGCCGACTGCGGCAAAGGACAGCCCCGTGTCCGTCACGGAAACGGAAGTCCCGTCTGCCGTGACCGCAAACGAAGTATATTGCCCGTTGAGATCGGTGATCGGGTCGCCGTTGCGTTCTACCTGTATCGTGAAATGATCGGAGAGGAAGTCCTGCAGCTGTACCGCCGCTTCCGTCAGCTCATAGGCGGCGCCGAATTCCGCATCGAGCGGGGAAAACGTGACGTCATACACGTCGTTCACGGTCACGTCGCAGAAGGCGGAAACGCCTTCCGCCGTCGCCGTGATAACGGCATATCCACTGCCCGTTGCCGTCACGGTCCCCGTGTCGGAAACGGTAGCAACTGTACTGTCCGAGCTCTCCCACACTATATTTGCATCTTCAACAGGATTTCCTTTGCCGTCTGTAACGGTCGCGGTCAGCGTGAATTCTTCGCCCCAATCGATCTCCTTTGAAGCAGAATCGAGCCTTATCACTGTCTGCGGCGCCGCCAGCACGGTAACGGCGCATACGGCGCTGTACTCTTTACCTGAAACGGTGACGGTGGCAACGATATTCGTATTGCCTGCCGCCACGGCAGTAACTACCCCGCCCGCAACGGAGGCAATCTGTGCATTTTCCGACTGCCAGGAAACTTCGGGCGCCGCCTGCACATTGCCGTCCAGCGTGACCGTCGGCAAAAGCGTAGTCTGTTCCCCCTCCGTCAATGTGATGCTCGTCTCGTCCAGGACGATCGTTACATCGTGCTCCTCTTCGCCCGGCAAAACAGTGACGGTGCAGGTTGCGCTGTAATCGACATCCTCAAACGTAAGAGACGCCGTAATGTCGGTCTCGCCTTCACTGACCCCGTATACAACACCTCCGCTGACTTGCGCGATCGCAGGAGCCGCCGAACGCCAATTCACATCTTCCGCAGAAGGGCCGTTCTCCCCGAACCCTTCAAATTGCGGAACGAGCGTTATGCTCTTTCCCGTATCGACTTGTGCTTCCGTTCTGTCAAGAGACAGACTCCCTTCAATGCCCGTATCGCAGGCAACCCCGGCAAAAAGCAATACGATCGCCATTGTCAGCGCTGCCAAAAGCGCCGGTATTTTGAATCTGACCTTCATCATTTCCCTCCTTAATTATTTTACGCCTGTGCATATTCGTAGACCGTCTGCATTGCCGTGCCCTGAACGGCTTCGGCAAGTGCCTGTGTCTCCTCAAACTCGTAGATACCGTTGAACATGGGCTGTATACTGCCGAAATAGTCGCTTGCGGTATTGCGGTAGTCTTTCTTATAACTTCCGCTGTTCAGAATGTAAACATTGTCTATCACGGGCGTCTGGGTATTCGAATCTGTCATGCCGTAGATCGTGTGAATATCCGCCAGCCCGCTGCCAAGCGTGCTTTCCGGCGTAGCGCAGGAATATTCGATGATACAGCCGCGAATCTCCGCATTCCCGCGAAGCCTGCCGCATACGGCGCCGCATTCGTTCCAATTCTGTGAGTACCAAGGATAGATCTGATAATCCACATTGATATAGACGTTTTCAACGGTACCGTACAACAGATTTGCAATCACGCCGCCGAACTGTGCGATGCCCTCGTGCAGCAACTGATCCGTTTCACGCACGACTGCCTCATACCGCGCGCCTATGTACAGATCACACACCGTGCCGGTAAGATTTTCAAAGAGCGCACCTCCGTAGTTTGTCGCCGCAGACGAAAGATGATTGACAAGCAGCAGATTGGTGAGCTTGTGTCCGCCGCCATACAGCGTACCGGAAAACGAGGTGAGCGCAAAATACTGCATGCCCGAGAAATCGATGTCCTGCGTGATGAGGAACGTCCCGTCGGAATCCGCCGTCAGTTTTTCGCGGAATTCCGCCGCGGTCTTGATCTCTTCGCAGACGGTCACCGCCACTGAAACGCTCAGATCGCCGCTCTGCACCAATATGCGCGTAGCGCCGCTTTGTACGCCGTAAAGATTCCCTTCCCCGTCTACCGTCACGACCGACGGATCCCCCGAGGAATAGGTGACCGCCTCGTCTGTCGCCGCGATCGCATCGTCCCGCAATTCGCCGACGCTTGCCTCAAGCTTTGCGGTCCCGTCGAGCGCGATCACGACCTCGCTTTCGGAAACGGTCAGCCTTTGGATCACGGTGACGATGACCGACGCCTCCGCCGTTTCGCCCCCGTACTCTGCCGTGACCGTACATTCCCCTTCGGAAACGCCCGTCACCAACCCGCCTTCGGCAGTCGCGGCGGATCCGGATGCCGTCCAAACCGCCTCAGATGCCGCGATCTCTTCTCCGTCATACGTGAGCGTAAGCTGTTTCGTCAATCCCACCCCGAGCACGATATAATCGGCGGAGAGCTGTAAAATCTCTTCTTCATCGGAATCATCGGGCGGCGTCACGGACGGCTGATCGGAATCGGAAGGCGGTCCCGCCGGTTCTTCGGCACAACCGACAAATGCAAACACCAACAAAAACGCCAACATAATAGCTGTCAATGCTTTTTTCATGCCATTCCCTCCTTAATCCAACGTTTCAAGGAAAGAATCAACCGTCTGTCCTTCCCTGTAACGCACAATGTTGAATTTCGTACAGTATTCCGTAAATTCGCTCTTGATCGCCTGATACGCAACGTCACCCAGGCGCGAAGAATAAGAAGCCAACAACGCATAATAGACGGTGAGCTTTTCTTTTTTGATCCGGTCAAGCAATGTTTCATGCAGCTCAGGATCAATATTCTGCAAATACAGGATGTCTTCCTCCGCCCTGTCCAAAAGCGCGCGAAGTGAATTCAACGTACCGTAATCGATCCGATCATAAACTGTAGTGTAGACACCCGTCGTCAACCCGAGTTCGCGGAACAGCGCCGAAGTATATGCCGTAATGGAGTTAAAATACTGCAACATCGTATCGGACGCATCTTTATAATAGTGTGCAAAGAAATCCTCTATCAGCGCATCCACATCACGCCCGGAATCCCACGCCAGCTTGGAGCGCAGATAGATGCGCAATTCCTCAAAACAACCCATGTTCGACTCGAGATTTGCCTGTTCGTTTATGAGTTCGACACCGAGATCGGAATACGCTTTCAGGGAACCCGCTACCGATCCGAAATCGTTGAACACATCAAAAAAGCTAGAAAAACAGGTACCGTATGTATAGACGATCAGGCTCTTCTGCCCGAATATCTCCGACCAGTCGATCATGTACTCATAAAATGCCGCGTTCGCAGGGTCAGTGATCGGATATTCGAAGTTCATGCCGATAGGAATGAACGACGCCGCCACATTCTCCTTCGGCTGCAATTCCGGATATGCCGCAAATGTCGCGTCGGACGGCGCATCGAGCGTAAAGCGATAGCAGAACACAACAAGAGACAGGTCTTTATCCGGTTGCACTGCATCATAATACTCTTTCACCTTTTCGGCGACACGATTTATAAAATAAAGCTGCAACCCGCTTTCCGTTTCATATTTCTGCAGATTTGTCTCGCACTCGGCACAATCACAGCCATATACCTCCGTATCCGGCTGCGTAACAAACACATAGCGTGCGTCCGAATCCTCCGTTGCGGCAATGATCTCCTGCGTAATTGCGTCCACGACCCCGTCTGAAGACCAGCAGATCCCGTTCAGCTCGTTGAACGTCCAGAACCATTCCGGATGATCCGGATAATTGCTCGGCGACATAAAATAGCCTGCAGTCGAATGGACGGGTCCGATACAATAATCGGTCGGGTAGAATCCCTGCAACCTCATACGGCGCATATACATGGAATCCTGTGTGATCAACGAGGATCCGAACCCCATGAGCTGTATATCGGGAATGCTTTCATAATTAAGATCATACAAAGCGACGCTGTCTGTGGGACCGTACTCGTTAAAATAGATCTCATCGCTCGCATAGAATTCCAGCCCGATCGTATAATGCAGAAAATCATATACGCCGTATGCCGTGCCATAGGAACGGCTGTCGTTGCTCCCGGAGATCAGCACTGTATCTCCCACGGTACGGATCGCAAAGCCGGAATAGCTAAACCCGCTCTCATCGAAATCGGGCGCAAGTTCCTCCCGCAGCGCAGTAGCGCCGAGCGAAATATAACGGCCATCTCGTCCGATCGCCTCGTTATCGGTGATCGTCTGCAGCTGTACACCGGTCGCCTCATAAACGAAATAGGCAAATTCGCTCGCCGCGAACTGCTCGCAGGACTGCGACACAGACGGAACGACGATCTGGTACTCCGAAGAACCGTTTTCAATCAGATTGTACTCTGTTTTAACGAGCGTCGTTTCGTCCTCTCCCTTTTCCGTTTCCGTCGTATCCGCACACGCTGCGAACGAGGCTGCAAGCAAAACGCACAGAACTACCGCTAAAAATCTGATGAATTTCTTTTTCATGTTTATTTCTCCTGGTCGATCCGCAACGTTACTCTGCCGTGACTGTCAGCGTGACGATAACGAGGTTTTCCGCACCGTCCCGCACGAGATAATCAACATAATAGCGCCCCGCCTCGGTAAAGGTATATGTTCCGCTCTCCCCGACATACTCGCGCAAACGGTTTTTCCTGACGGATATGACCGTACGAAGCTCGCCCGACGGCGTTATGTTATCACTGACCGTAAGCATTGCCGCAAGATCGACACTTTCTCCCGCAGAGACGGTGAGACTGCTCTGCGAAAGCGCGGCAACGGGCGGCTCTTTATCCACGACGATAAAGGAAACCGTCTCTGTCCGCAGATTGCCGCGGGATGAGGTATCCGAACTCGAATACAGAATGGTATATGTACCATACTCTTCTATACGGAAATCATACGTTTGGTCGGCGGGAACATTCTGCAGCGTCAGACCGTTGAGATCTTTCAGATATGTACCGCCCAACTGCACGCTGACCGTGGGAGTCGTCGCCTGATTCAGTACGTCATCTGATACAGCGGGAAGGACCGTCACCGTATCGCCGAGATCGTAATCGTCATACCAGCCCTGAATGAATAACTCGGGCGCAACGCGGTCCACCGACATGCTCATCTGTTGGTTGTTGATCTCCGCAATGCAAAGGCTCACTTCGGACGTCACTCCCGTAAGATCGATACGGAAATAAACTTTCCCGCTTGAAAATCCTGTAAAGGATCCACCGTCCGTCGTCTGTACAGGAGATCCGATGGAATTACCGACGCCGTCTGTAAAGGCCCCGTCCTCCGCGGAAAAGGCGATCAGCACACCCGATACATCCGCCCAACTCCCCGCACATGCGATCCACGCCGAACCGTCCAAGGTGGCAGCCATTCCGCTTGGTTGCTGTTGCAGCGTGATCGCGATCTCTTCAGAAGGATCCCTGCTGTCGGTAATGGTCAACTTTACCGACGAAACGGACTCCGCCCCCTGCGGGAAATAGAACACCACGCTGAAATTTTCCGCAAGCAATTCCTTCTTGAACGCGACCCCGGCATCGGCAGACATCGTAAACACGGGTCTTGCACCGGTCCCCAATACCGCCTCCGCATCCTCCAGCAAATTCTCCTGCCTATACGTAACGCCTTCGTCAGCTGTAAAATATACAGACTTGTCGTTTCCGTCCATAGCCCGCACTTCGCACTCATACGTACGGAGTTGCGCCGCTCCGCTGATACTATATTGCACTGTCAACGTTTTTCCGGCGAGCGACGCGGAAGGCGTATAGCTCTCGCCGGGCTGAAGCTGTGCCAGCAGCGTATCGCCGTCATAAATCGCAACAGTTTCCTCCGCCTGTTCCGTTCCTTGATTCGTATAAACAAACGCCGGAAGCGTAGGGATCTCGTAAGCAAAGCCGCCGTACAACACGGGATAGAAGGAGAACTCTTCCTCCACGAGCGGTTCATCGGATGCTACGACAGTGACTTCATACAGATCCTGCGCGCTCTGCGCGAGGTAATCTGTCACTTTATAAAGGATCTCATACGTCCCCGTAGCAGGGAAATCAATCCTGCCGTTTTCCACGCCGATGAACGTTCCGCTCCCTTTTAAACGATACCCGTAAAATTCTGTGATCTGTCCGCTCGCGCCGCTCAGTTCGTACTCGGGCAATGTATAGCTCCTGCCGAGAACGGCAGAGGTTTCGCGCCCGCTCGCCGTCAGCGCGATGCCGGGCTGTGCGCTCTGCGCACGAACGGACACATATTCCGGCTCCGATCTGTTACCGAACGCATCGACCGCATAATACATGAGCATGTATACGGCGGGGCGGTCAGGCGTAAATGTTCCGTTGACGATGGGGATCTCCTCTTCCCCGAGATAAGCCTGCACAACGACGTCGGACCAGTTCTTATCCGAAGAACCCGCATCAAACACTCTGAACGGCTTGCCGACGATCGCATACGTCTGCACCTCCGCCGCTTCGTCCAACGTAAGGACCGGCGAGGTCGTATCCGTCTGATATTCAGAAGTCAGATCATAATCGCCGACCTCAAACAACACGAGAGATGCCGAATTGCTGATATTGCTGAGCGTCACACTCACTTTAACTTCGCCCGTCGTAAAGCCGTCCCAAGGATTCGACGAAAATCTCGGATCGTCAAAATCATAAATGAGCGTCGCAAATTGCAACTGCGTGGCCCCAAAAAGGGCTTTTTCCTCATTGTCGTAATACAAACGGAGATGGCGGTTATGGTTATACCCGTCAGTGAGGAAATTATAGCTCATCAGGAAACCGCCGCTCGGATTGAATGAATCGCGCGTAACGCCGAGCTGCTCCTGTCCCTCTTCGTTGTAACGGTTATTGCGCACGGCAAGTCCGCCAAAGCTCTGCCCCGACGCCCGCGCTCGGATAAAGCTTCCGGGAGTATTGTAATATGCCCCGTCCAAAACACGGATTTCGAAATAATTGTTTTCATCATACAGATCGGTCACCCGAATATAGATGCAGGAAAAATCAAGCGTCGAAGCACTCGAATTATTACCGCGCAAATCTATCAGACAGTAACCGGACGGATTATCCTTGTCTTTGATCTGCAAGAACGTTTCGCTGCCGTTTGGCTCCGTCGTAATTAGCTCCGTTTCGACCTTTGCGCCGGAAACGTCAATGACCCGCTCAAAGACGACTTCATCGCTGGAGGAAGAGGTAATCACCACTCCTGCATCGTCCTCTCCATATGATTCGTACGCTACCTCGCTGGTACGGCTGGAAAAATAGCTGTCGGAGCGGTCATACACTGTAAGCGGAATTTCGACCGTTCTGACTTGTCCGCCCAACTCCGCGCTGTAAACAAGACGGTAAATCCCGCTCATACCGAAGGTAAATGCAGCTGTATATTCCGTCCCGTCGGGAGCAAAAACAGAAACATCCGCCGCCTTGCTTTCGCCCTTGTAATACAAATTCGCCTGCTGCAATTCAAATTCGGAACCGCTCACATAAAATTCTTCCGTCTCTATCCCGTCGATACCGACCTTCTCGTCATCAACGGTCACCGTATAGGAAAGCGTATTCCCAAATCCGGAACGGTCCGCAAAGGTCACGGTGTATTCGCCGGCCTTTTCAAAGCGAATCGTCTGCCCGGTACTGTTCACAATTCCGTCCCATCCTTCAAGAGGGTTCCCTTCTCCGTCACTCACCGTGACGATCGAAGCCGTGCGACGATTTTCCGATACATTAAACGTAGAAACATTTTCGACATAAGGCAGGAGGTGTTCGGTATTTGTGCCTATGGTGATGTCCGTGCAATCTGAAGAAGGAGCGAATGTGTTGGTGACATCGTCCGCCTCCATAACCTCTATACTTACTGTTTTGACCGAACGGACCCCGTTCGCCGAAACTGCGGTATACGTGATTTCCGCATTGCCGCTCTCCGTAAACGTCACCGTGCTGAGCTCGTCCGGAACAGTGCCCTCAGCCACGAGCGATCCGTTTTCATATACCTCCGCATCGATCTGCGAAATCGTTTCGCCGCCGAGGACGGACGCATACGGGACGGGCAAGGCGTACCCCCCCCCGACGACGGCATTCGTCTCCGCCTTTGCATAAAGGGAGGGCGCAAACGTATTCGATTCGTACATGTTGTCGGTAATACACCCGTAACCGCAGACCGAATATATATTCACGATGCCTTCCCCGGAAACACCCGTAACGCGCAGCGATACATCATAGCGCGCGAACTCGGAACAGTCGTTCCAATCGACACCGAAATCCTGTCCGCCGGACTCGAATGCAACGCGTACGGACATATCGGAAGGATCGAACAAATAATTGATCTTTGCCGCATTCTGCCCCGTGACAGATGAAACCTCACGGCTTTTCCCGTCCGCAACATAAGAAAGCGTTACAACAGCGCGCGCTCCGGAGAGCCGCGCTTCAAAAGAAAACGCATCTCCGCTCTCAACATCCGCGAAAACGACTTCATATGAGGAGATCTTTTCTGTGCCTATCTCCCAGGAAAACGCTCCGGACTGTTCGCCGTTGACAAAGACCTCTCCGCCGATCCCCGTTGTCACGGCAAGGGCAGAACGGTCTGAATCATCCAATGCCTGCCCGCGGTAACTGACAATATTACGGAAAGAAAAAATATCTTCCGTCGTATATATCGACGCCGCCGAAACCCCGAGCAGGACTCCTCCGGCAATTAGGGCGGCACAGACCGCAAACACAAGCGCGAACAGCCATTTTTTGCATTTCGTCATGATTTTCCTCATTTTCCTCCTTGTTTTCTGTGCACCGATACATTCATCCGGTTCAGCCCTTAAGACCGCCCGCCGAAAGGTTGCCCATCAGCCGTTTGTTGAACACAACAAACAGCACAAGCGTGGGAACACAAACGAGCATACCGACCGCAATTTTTGACGGTGTAAACGCAAGTGCAATGTCATAACTCAGTTTTGCCTCGTACACGCCCTGTGCGATCGTGGGCATGGACGGCAGCAAAACCATCGGGATCTGGTACTCGTTCCAGAACACGATGAAGTTCAGAAGAAACACCGTGAAAAAAATAGATTTGACCAACGGAAGAAAAATACTTACATACACGCGCAGGTGGCTGGCGCCGTCCATGAATGCGCTTTCGCCGTATGACCAGGAAACGCTTTTGAACGTTGCATAGAACACCAGGAAATACATATTTGTAAACCCTGCGCGCATAAGGTACATACCGACTATATTGTTATACAACCCGACATAGGTGAGCATCCGCGACATGGACGGCAGTTCGCCGACGATGGGGATGATCATGACCACGATGACGACGTTGTAAATGATCTTACTCAACCGGAACGGATATTTCGCAGACAGATACGCCATCGTGCAGGTTACAAAAGTCATGATCAAAGAACTGCCGACCGCATACACAAGTGAATTGAACAGGAGCTGCAGCGTATAAACCTCTGTATTCCCCTGCGCAGACGAGATCGTCACCTTTAAATTTATATACGCATTGATGTAATTATCAAGCGTAAAATATTGGATCGGAAATCCGTACTTGACCCCTTCAATTTCATACATTGTTCCGTCCGTCAATGACGCGATCAAACTCCAAAAGATAACGACGAACAATACGAAACTGAACAGACACAGAAACACAAGCAAAACAACGTTGAACACCCCGAACTTTTCTTTCGGTTTTCCTGCTCTGCGCGGTTTTTCCTCTTTGCCCTCAGGCGCGGCATTCTGCCGTTCGTTTTTTTCGTTAACGGAAAGTTCCATACTTACTCCTCCTTCGGCCCGAACCGTTCAAGCAGATATTTGACGCCGAACGTGAGAGGAGCCGCACAGATCGTAAAGATGACGCCGATCGCAGCCATATACGGATAACTTGACAGCGATGCGTTCGGATCGTACATGTCGCGGAAGAAGAAGTACCCGAACACGCTGTACGGCGCCGCCGCGTCGCCCGTATCGCCGAGCGCATAGAAGTTCAGCATATATGCCTGGTTGATGAAGATGCCGCCCACGCCCATGATAACAAAAGTGCGTACCGTCGGGAAGACCATGGGGAGCGTAATACGAAGAAACTCCTGCAAGGGCGTGCAGCCGTCGATCTTTGCATATTCCGCCACGCTTTCGTCGATCTGGTCCATCGTACCCGTGAAAAGCAACACGCTGCTGCCGAAGCACATGAGTACGTTGAACCCCGCGACCATCCAGAACTGCCCCTGCGCCGTATACCGTATATCGTGGATCTCCGGATCGTTCAACAGATCCCGCGCGATATTGATGACACCGTCATTGAGAAATTTTTCCCACATGAGCGAGAGAACGATCGCCGAAAGAATAGAAGGAAGAAAAAGCACGACACGGAAAACTCTGCTGCCGAAACGGCGTTTATAGATATAGAAGGAGAAGCAAAGCCCGCCGCCTAATCCGATGACCAAACCGATTGCATAAATGATCATCGTATTCCCGAGCAGCGATAAAAACGCGTCTCCGCTGCCGATCCAGCGGAAAAACTCGGCAATGTTTTCGAACCCCGCACCCATCAGCTGCAACTGCCCGTCGATGAGCTCATACCTTTGAAACGCCATTAATAAGGAGTTAAAATTCACTCCGATATAGAAAAAGGCAAACTGCGCGACGGGAAAGATCAACATAAGAGCATAGAATATCTTCGCCTTTTTCCCGAACATCCCGAAGGAATTTTTCTGTTGTTTGGCTTTCATCACTGTTTCCTTCTTAACTGTGCGCAGTCAAAAGCCCCTTGAAATAGTCCGCCGCCGTCAGCGAGCTGTTCTGATAGAAACTCCTGATAGGGTTCGCATAGGTATCATCGTCTACTTTCGAATAGAACGTCCAGTTATCGATCTCGTAACTCGAATCGGCAATGGATAGTTTCGTCTGCCCGAACAGCAGCGTGACATTGGGATCTTCCACATACAATTTGTACATGCTCTGCGCATAGGGTGACATATTCTGCCAATACGATGATTCCTTATCGATCTCGTATTCGTACGGACGAACAAGCCCTGTGATGCTGTTAAACTGCGAAAGCTGTTCGTTAGTATGGAACTCATATACAAACAATTTCGCAAGATTCTTGCGGATCTCGTTATCGGCGATGTTGTTGTTGATAAGGACACTGTTGTAGTTTGTGGAAACGTAGGTGCGTGCGCCCTGGTCCGCCTTGACGTCCTCCTGAGACGCTTTAGGGATCGGCATCGACTTGAAATTAAAGTTCTGTTTCGCATTCTCGCCGAGCCTGTTGAAGGTACTCGTCGCTTCGCTCTCCCACCAGTTCCCGTCAAGCAGCATCGCATAGGCATAGTTACTGTTCCCGTTAATGAACAAATTCTGCGCAACGATATTGGTATACCCGGAAGAGCTCATGCTCGACTCTTCAAAACTGTTGGAATGCGCAAATTCATATGCGAACCTGAGCACGTCGTATCTTCCCTTTTGTCTCTGCAGCTGATTCCTGTTATTGTATGCCGCACCGATCAGCGTCTCCTCCGCGTCGGGGACGAAATTCCCGCTGCCGTCCACCGTGCCGAGTGTTTTCGCCTCTCCTTCGCCCGTCAGATTGAGATTGAACTGTTCCGCCCCCTCGGCATCCGCCAGCATCGTCTCCAAAAAGTCGAGCAGATAGCCGTTATACGTACCGCAGATGACGAGCGGCATGATCTTTTTGCCGTTGACGCTGCCTTCATCTTTTAAAAAGCGGCACAGCAGGAAAAAGTCGTCGTATGTGGCGGGCAGCCCGTCGTCGCTTGTTTCGGGCTGACCATCCGGTCCGGCGGAGGGGCCGTCCGCTTTCTGCCCGAATATCTCGTCCCAGTTCTGCGCGCTCTCGCTGAAATCGGCGGCGGACTTCCCCTCTTTGAAGAAGGCGCCTGCACTCTCGAAAATATCTTCGTTATAAGTGATAGTCACATTGCCGTAGTAGTAAGGTACACCGTAGAACCTGCCGTCCGCGTCGTAATAGGCGCGCTCGGACTCGTTCATTTTGGCGTAGATGGTCGTATCGGTGCTGTCGTCATAGGTGGAGCCGAGCGTGACGGGGTTGCCGTCCCTGTCCTCCACCGTCCACGTCCAGGTGCCGTCCACAAGGTCTGTGATGTCCATCGTCAGCCCGTTCGTGTAGTTGTAATAGACGATGTCCTCGCCGAAGATGACGTCCGCCTGCTTGTTTGCAATGGTCGTTTGCAATGTATTGCCGCCGAACGTGCGGTCACTCGTCGGCACGATCTGTACGCCGACGCGTCCCTCTTCAAACGAAACGTCGGCATACTTATTCTCAAAATAACGGGTGAACTCTTCCAGCCAAATACTGCCGAGACCGCCGTCATAGTTGCCGACATACAGTTGTGTGCGCGTATTGTCGACCGTGACCCCACCGCCCGGGCCGCAGCCCGCCGCGACACCGCAGACCAGGCCGCACGCCAATACGCAGGCAATCACCTTCAAAAAGCCTTTTTTCATGTCCGATCCTCCGATCTGTTTATTTTATATCGCGCAGAGATGACACGCGCAGCGCGCCCGCGTCCCCTGTTTTTTCCTGCAACTGCAAGACCGTTTCGCCCTTTTCGATGAGGTCGACGCAGTTATCGCTGAGAAGCAGCTCGTCGTCCCCTTCGAGTTTGACAAATTTTCTGAATACGTCTGCGGAAAGAGCGACCGTATCCCCCTCTTTGCGGATACCGATCTCCCCTTTCGCCCAACGGAAGAGCCTGGGCGGGACAAACAGCAGCGACCCGCGCGCATGCTCCGCCGCGCCCTCCGTGAGTTTGTACCCGAAAAAGAGTTCGCGCTCACGCCCGCAAAGCTGTGCGCCGAAATCGCCGCGGAACACCTCCTGCGCCGAAAAAGGCGGGCAGCGGACAGCGATCTCCCGCTCGTATACGCGGTCAAATTTTGCGTCCGCCAGCCAGAACGAGGCGGTGAGCGTGCGCTCCTCCGCCGTTTCGTTCACTGCGGTGAGCGCCACTTCGCTCTCCTTCCGCGCCGCGAACAGCGAAACGTTTCGACAGGCGCGCCGCACGGCGTAGAACGCGGGCTTCCTTCTCCCGTAATAATCGATGAGCGAAAAGGTGATACCGGGGTAGGCGTCGTTGAGCTGCCAGATGAGCGCACCCATGCACCTGCCGTAGTGGGAGCGCAGGTGCGCGATTGCCGTTTCCAGCGCGTCCGCCTGCACATACTGCGTTGCTAACACCAGCGTTTCAAAATCGGAGGGGAACAAAAAATAGTCGCGCAGATAATAGGCGCATTTCGCGTTTCCCGCCGCGTTTTTCTGATGGCACTCCATCACCTCGGAGTAGATGTTCCTGTCCTGTTCCGAAGAAAACGCGTCCAGCGTATGTACAGAAGGGAAGGCGATGAACCCGAATTCGCTCAGGAAGCGGAAGGCATGTTTGCGGTATGCCTCTGCAGGCTGCAGTTCGCCCCATACGCCCCAGAAATGGCTGTCGCCGTAGTCGGGCGAACCGCTCTCATAAAAATTGCCGCCCGCCGACGGAGAAGAGGGCCAGTACGCCGTCTGCGGCGCCAGCCGCGCCGTCAGCGCGGGGAGCGCCTCTTCGTATAAATACAGGTAGTCGGCGACGATCTTTTCCGCATCGGGGAAGTTTTTGCGCACCGAAAGATCGTACGCGCACGGCTCCATCTCGTTGTTCCCGCAAAGAAGCGCCAGCGAGGGATGGTTGCGGATGCGCAGCACGTTCTCCTCCGCCTCCGCGAGGATGTTTTTTTCCAGCTCTTCGTCCAGGCGGATATGCGCGCAGGCGATCATGAAGTCCTGCCAGACGAGGATGCCCAGCTCGTCGCACAGGTCGTAAAACCTGTCGGAACCGTAGTACCCGCCGCCCCATACGCGGAGCATGTTGAAGTTTGCCGCCGCGCATTCGCGGAGCAGGCGCTCTTCGCGCGCCGCCGTATCCTGCCAGAGCAGGCAGTCGTACGGAATGATGTTCGCGCCCTTGGCAAAGAGCTTCACCCCGTTGCAGACGAAGGCGAACGCCTTGCCGTACCCGTCCTCCGCCGTATCCAATGCCAGCGTGCGCAGCCCGACGCGCTGCACCTTCTCGTCCGCCTGTACGCCGCCGCAGTACAGCGCCGTGCGCAGGGTGTACAGCGGCTGCGCGCCGTACCCGTTCGGCCACCAGAGCTGCGGCTGATCCACCGTAAAGCGCACCTTTGCGCCCCGCGCGCTGCCTATGCACGTTCCGTCCGGCGCGTACAGCGACGTTTCTGCGTCGCCCTCCCCTTCCGCCGTGACGGTCAGCGTCACTTTGCCGCCTGTATGTTCCTGTTCCGCGAGCACGCCGCGAAGGCGGGGCAGATCGTACGCGTCAAGGCGTACCTCGCCGAGGATCCCCGCGTCGGGGAAAGGCGGGCACCAATCCCATCCGAAGGTATAGTAGGGCTTGCGCACGTACGAGATGCCGGGGAGCGTGCCGTTCTCGCGCGAGTTGCCCCACACATAGAGCTGTTCCATGCGCCCCTCCGCATAGCGCAGCGCGGAGAAAAAACGCACTTCAAGACGGTTTTTCCCTTCCCGCAGCGCTCCCTTCGCGTTGAACCGCCACACACGGTGGAAGTTATCCGCCCTGCCGAGGAAAACGCCGTTCAGGTATACCGCGCAGAGCGTATCGAGGCAGGCAAAGCGCAGTTCGGCGTGCTTTTTGGCGAGCGTGGCGGCGTCCGCCGTAAATTCGGCGGAGAACACGGGTTCGGCATAAAAATACGCCTCCGCCTGCCGCTCGTTCGTACCGCGGTACAGCTCTTCGGGCAGACCGTTTCCGCGCAGGAGCGAAAAAACCGTGCAAGGCACGATGCCGCTGAACTCCCGTCCGTCTATTTGTACCTTCCACTCACGTAAGACCATACTTTTTCCAGTCTCCCTTTTACAGCTGTATCATACCATGGTTCGCAGGGAGCTTCAATGCGCAATATGCGCCAAAAAGTTCGTTTTATTGACTTTTTCAAGCCTTTTGCCCGAAAAAACGCCTCCTTTGCGCACCCTTCGTACAACAACAAAAAGGGAGGCCGTTCCCTTTGTTGCCGCCCGTACGTACGCGTTTTACCACCTGTACGCGCACGTTTTGCCGCCCGTACGCGCCGTTTTGCCGAACGCACCCGAAGCGATACGCTGCCCCGAAAAAGCAAAAAAAAAGACCGACAGCCTTTACGCCCGTCGGTCTTCTCCGACAGCAAGGCGGCGGGTCGGTCTCTGCGCCGCCCGCCGCCGCTGAAAAACGTTTTGTTCCCTGTCCTCCGCCCCCGCCGGACGGCTACTGCTTTCCCTTTTTGCCGAGCGGGATATGCGCGCAGGCGTTGAGGGTGAGCGGCGCAAAATTGCCCGCGCGGTACTGCACCAGCCCCTCCGCCGCGATCATCGCGGCGTTGTCGGTGCAGAATTTTTTTTCGGGCAGCACGAGCCGCAGCCCTTCGCGCGCGCACTCTTTTGCCAGCAGTTCGCGAAGGTACCCGTTGGCGATGACCCCGCCGCCCGCGGCGACCGTATCGCAGCCCTTCGCCTTTGCCGCGGCGACGGCGCGTTCGGCGAGCACCCCGCACGCGGCGCTCTGGAAGGACGCCGCCACATCCGCGCGGCTGTAGCTCTCCCCGCGCTGCTCTTTGTTGTGGCAGTAGTTCAAAACCGCCGTCTTTAACCCGCTGTACGAAAAATCGTAGCCGTTTCCCGCGAACATTCTGGGGAGCGGGATCTGCGCCTTCCCCTCGCACGCGAGTTTTTCCACCGACGGGCCGCCGGGGTACGGCAAACCTAAGATGCGCGCGACTTTGTCGAACGCCTCGCCCGCGGCGTCGTCGCGGGTGGAGCCTAAAATTTCAAAGTCGGTATAGCTTTTCGTGTACAGCACGGCGGTGTGCCCGCCGCTCGCGAGCAGGGTGATAAAGGGCGGTTCGAGCGCCGTATCCGCAAGGTACGCCGCCGCCATGTGCCCGCGGATGTGGTCGACCGCGATGAGCGGCAGCCCGAGCGCAAAGGCGTACGCCTTGGCAAAGGACAGCCCGACCAGCAATGCGCCCAGAAGCCCCGCGCCGTAGGTGACGGCGACGGCGGAGAGCTGTTCCCCCCGCACGCCCGCCTGCGCGAGCGCCTCAAAGACAGCCTTCCCCACCGCGTCGGTATGCGCGCGGGAAGCAAGTTCGGGCACGACCCCGCCGTATTTCGCCTGTTCGGCGGCGGAGGACAGCACTGCATTCGACAAAAGCTCCCGCCCGCGGATGACCGCGGCGCACGTTTCGTCGCACGAGCTTTCGATGCCGAGGATGAGCGGCTCGGCGGCATATTCTTTTTTGCTTACGCGCTGCGCGTAAGAGAGGTACTGTTCCATAACAAGCCCCGATGATGCCCCGCCGCAGGGCGGCGAAGGCTGCGAAAAAACAAAAAAGAGGGAAACTCCCTCATTTCTGCAGGTTTTTGAATGCGGCGGGGATGCGGTCGTAGACCTCCAGCCGCTCTTCGCCGACGATCTCGTCCAGCACGCGCCTGTACATGCCGTACACCCGTTCGGACACATACAGCTTGCCCGCAAAGGAGGACTTCATCAGATCGTCCAGAAAATCGAGTTCGAGCAGCGCGTCGAAAAGCACCTGCCCCTTATGCACGAGCTTCGCCTGCGTGCGCGTTTCGCACAAGTCGAGCTCGTCCGTCTTTACGCCGCGCAAAAACAGGATCGCGGGCAGCGGCACGGCGCCCTCGGAATAATTCCTGTCCGACAGGGCGGGCGTATAGCCGCGCATGCCGCGGTACTCGTCGTGTACGCAGATGAGCGCCGCCTTCGCCTCGGAGACGGGCGTTTTGCGCGGGATGCCGCGCTTCGTATAGTACAGGGTGTCCCCTTCCACGCCGTAGCGCGCATGGATGACGAACTGCGGCAGCACGGCGATGAGCGCGCCGACCGCCGCGAGCACACCGCACCAGATCGCGCCGCCCGTAAGGTAGAAGTACGCGAGCACGCCCAGAGCGACGAACACCAGCCCGATCGTGACGTAGCGCGCCGTTTCCGTGCGGCGGCGGGTAAAGCGGTAGTACTTTTTCATGGTCAGCTCTTTTTAAGATAATCGATGATAAAGGGCTGCAGGTCGCCGTCCATGACCGCCTGGATGTTGCCCGTTTCGCAGCCCGTGCGG
This sequence comes from Clostridia bacterium, assembly GCA_017886545.1. GTDB lineage: Bacteria > Bacillota > Clostridia > Christensenellales > Borkfalkiaceae > Borkfalkia. The sequence goes on along the minus strand of JAGHJS010000005.1, from coordinate 14,684 downwards.
TGATCCTTGACGAGCGTGTACGGGCAGAAGACGTAGCTGCGGATCTGGCTGCCCCACTCGATTTTTTTGATCTCGCCCTTTAAGTTCTGTTCGTTCGCGAGCCGCTCGCTTTCGCGCAGCTCGATGAGCTTGGAGCGCAGCATCTTCATCGCCATTTCGCGGTTCTGCATCTGCGAACGCTCGTTCTGGCAGGAAACGACGATGCCCGTCGGGATATGCTGGATGCGGATGGCGGACTCCGTTTTGTTGATGTGCTGCCCGCCCGCGCCCGAGGAGCGGTAGGTCGTGACCTTTAAATCTTCGGGACGGATCTCGACGTCGCCCTCGTCCTCGATCTCGGGCATCACTTCCAGCGACGCGAACGAGGTGTGGCGGCGCTTGTTCGCGTCGAAGGGGGAGATGCGCACGAGGCGGTGCACCCCCTTTTCCGCTTTGAGGTAGCCGTAGGCGTTTTCGCCCTCGATCTTGAAGTCTACGCTCTTGATGCCTGCCTCGTCGCCGTCTAAGCGGTCGAGCTCGGTGACGCGGAAGTTGTTGCGCTCGGCGTAGCGGGTGTACATGCGGTAGAGCATGGAGACCCAGTCGCAGCTTTCGGTGCCACCCGCGCCCGAATGCAGCGTCAGGAGCGCGTTGTTCGCGTCGTACTTGCCGCGCAGAAGGGAGCGGATGCGCATGTCCTCAAGGTCCGCTTCGGCGGTGGAGAACATCTGGTCGAGCTCGGGGATGAGCTCCTCCTCGCCCGTCTCTTCGATGAGGTCGATGACCTCGTTCACCTCTTCCAGCGCCTTTTTGCCCTTGTCGTACGCGCCGATCTTGCCCTCGACGACGGAGATCTCGCGCCCGAGCTTAGCGGAGCGCTCGATGTCCTGCCAGACTTCGGGCTTTTCCTGCTCGGCCTTCAGTTCCGTCAGCTTGCCGCGCAAAACGTCTATATCCAGCGCCTGTTTCGTCTCTTCGAGGGTGCCCTCGAGCGCCTTCGCTTTCAGCCTGTAATCGTCTGCCCTGAACATGGTCCTCCCTCTGCGTTATGCGTCTTTGCCGCAGCAGTTCTTGTATTTTTTGCCGCTGCCGCAGGGGCAGGGGTCGTTGCGCCCCACCTTGGGCGCGGCGGAGGGCACAGGCCTTGCGCCCGCGCTTTCGGGCGAATTGGTGGTGAGCTGTTCGGGCGCAGCCGTCTGCGGCGTCATTTCGACGGGCCGCACGGCGGGGCGGTTGACCTCGATGCGCACTTTCAGCAGCATGGCGATGGTCGTGTTCTGGATGCGTTCGATCATCTCGTCGAACATCTCATACCCTTCCTGCTTGTACGCGATGACGGGATCGGTGTTGCCGTACGCGCGCAGACCGATGCCCTTGCGCAGCTGGTCCATCGCGTCGATCTGGTCGATCCAGTTGCGGTCGACGTTCATCAGCAGGAAGCGGCGCTCGATGTCCGCATAGTCGATGCCGAGGTCGTTTTTGACCTGCTCGATCTTTTCGGCGTACGCCTTTTCCGTCGCCTTGGTGATGCGCGAAAGGGCGTAGTCGGTATCCCATTTGGCGAGCTTTTCGGGGGTGGCGAAGTTGCTCCCCTCGGGCAGCAGCCTGTTTTCGAGCGCGCGGTTGAGCACGGCGGGATCCCACTTTTCGGGCATCTCGTCGATGTTCACCGCCTCGGAAACGACCTTGCGCACGAAATCGGGAATGTACTTCACGACCTGTTCGTGCACGTCTTCGCCCTTCAAGACCTTCATGCGCTCGGCGTAGATGACCTCGCGCTGTTTGTTCATGACGTCGTCGTATTGCAGGACGTTTTTGCGGATGCCGAAGTTCCTGCCCTCGATCGCCTTCTGCGCGTTTTCGATGCCGTGGGAGAGCACTTTGGATTGCAGACAGGTGTCCTCGTCCTTGATGAACGCGCCGTAGATGCGCTTCATGCGCTCGCCGCCGAAGCGTTTGATGAGGTCGTCTTCGAGGGAGATGAAGAAGAGGGATACGCCCGGGTCGCCCTGGCGCCCGCTGCGGCCGCGCAGCTGGTTGTCGATGCGGCGGCTTTCGTGCCGCTCGGTGCCGAGGATGCAAAGCCCGCCCGCGGCGACGACCTGCTCCTTCTCCTTATCCGTCTCCGCCTTGTACTGCGCGTACAGTTCGTCGTACATGGCGCGGTATTTTTTGCGCTCTTCCTCCTCCTCGCCCGAAAGTTCGGCATAGGAGGTGGCGAGCTCGATCTTGTCGTGCTCCACGCCCTCCTCGCGCATGCGCTTTTTGGCGAGGTATTCGGGGTTGCCGCCGAGCAGGATGTCCGTGCCGCGGCCCGCCATGTTCGTCGCGATGGTGACGGCGCCGTATCTGCCCGCCTGTGCGACGATCTCTGCCTCGCGCTCGTGGTTCTTTGCGTTGAGGATGTTGTATTTGATGCCGTTTTTGCGCAGCAGCCTTGCGATCTCCTCCGACTTTTCGACGGTGACCGTACCGATCAGCACGGGCTGGCCCGCTTCGTGCCGTTTGATGATCTCGGCGAGCAGCGCCTTCTTTTTGCCGTCCTCGGTGGGGTACACGGCGTCGGGCTGGTCCTTGCGGATGACGGGGCGGTTGGTCGGGATCTCCACGACGTCCAGCGAATAGATGGTGCGGAACTCCCCTTCCTCCGTCTTGGCGGTACCCGTCATGCCCGAGAGCTTGCGGTACAGGCGGAAAAAGTTCTGGAAGGTGATGGTCGCGTACGTCTTGTTCTCGTTGCGCACCTTCACGCCCTCTTTCGCCTCGATCGCCTGGTGCAGGCCGTCCGAATAGCGGCGGCCGATCATGAGGCGGCCTGTGAATTCGTCGACGATGATGACTTCGCCGTCGTTGACGATGTAGTCCTCGTCGCGGTGGAACAGTTTATGCGCTTTGAGCGCCTGCTGGATGTGGTGGTTGAGGGAGGCGTGCTCGATGTCGCCGAGGTTGTCGATGTTGAAGAAGCGCTCTGCCTTCGCCGCGCCGCGCTCGGTGATCTGCACCGTCCTGTTCTTGCGGTCGATGACGTAATCCCAGTCGCCGTACTTGTCGCCCTTGGCAATGTCGTCGTAGTCGCCGTACTTGGACTCCGCCTCTTCGCCTTCGGCGTCATCCTCTTCGCGCTGCTTTCTCTTCTTCTTTTTGGTGTCCTTGTCCTCTTCGCCCTGCTGGCCCTCGTCGTCGAAGCCGCCCTGCATGGTGCGCACGAGCTTATCCACGCGCTCGTACAGCTCGCTGGACTTATCCCCCTTGCCCGAGATGATGAGCGGGGTGCGCGCCTCGTCGATGAGGATGGAGTCCACTTCGTCGACGATCGCAAAATCCAGCCCGCGCTGGACCATGCGCTTCAGGTCGGATTTGAGGTTGTCGCGCAGGTAGTCGAAGCCGAGCTCGTTGTTCGTGGCGTAGGTGATGTCGCAGTTGTAGGCGGCGCGCTTGGCGTCGTCGTCCATGCCCGGCACGACCACGCCGACGGTCAGGCCGAGGAATTTATGCACCTTGCCCATCCAGTCCGCGTCGCGGCGGGCGAGGTAGTCGTTGACGGTGACGATGTGCACGCCCTTGCCCGCCAAAGCATTGAGGTAGGAGGGAAGGGTGGCGACGAGCGTTTTGCCTTCGCCCGTCTTCATTTCGGCGATACGGCCCTGGTGGAGCACGATGCCGCCGACGATCTGCACGCGGTAATGTTTGAGTTTGAGGACGCGCCACGCCGCTTCGCGCACGACGGCGAAGGCGTCGTACAGGATGTCGTCCAGCGTTTCGCCCTTCGAAAGCCGCCCTTTGAGCACGCCCGTCTGCGCGCGCAGGTCGGCGTCGGTCATGGCAGCGTATTTCGGCTCGAGCGCCATGACTTTGTCCGCCATCTTATCGATCTGGCGCAGGCTCTTCCTGCTGTCGTTATTGAAAAGATAATTGATAAGCCCCATGAGGGCACCTCCCTTCTGCGGGCGGCTCCGCCGCTTGCGCGCCGCATAAAACGGCGCAGTCCGCCAGTTTGATCGTAAACGCTTTTATTTTACTATATTTGCAAAAAAATGTAAAAGAAAAACTTCCCCTTTCGCGAAAAAAGTTCGGGGCGGGGGCGCTTTTCCCCGAAAAAACAGAAAATTCAGCCGCGATCGCCCTGCCCCGCGCCGCCGCACAGAGCGGCATACGGCACGCCCGCCGCCGTCAGCACAAACACGCGCGCCGCGCCCGCGCGCAGGAGCGCCTCCGCCACGGCGGACGCCGTGGCGCCCGTAGTGAGCACGTCGTCGACCAAAAGGATGCTTTTGCCGCGGCACTTGGCGCGTTCGTGCACGCGGAAGCTGCCGCGCAGGTTCTCCGCCCGCTCGCGGCGGGATAGCTTTTTCTGCGCCCGCGTTTCGCGCGTTTTGACGAGCAGCTCCGCCTCGTACGGCAGCCCCGAACGGACGGCAAGTTCTTCGGCGAGCAGCGCGCCCTGGTCGTAGCCGCGCCTGCGCTTTGCTCGCTTTGTCATGGGCACGGACGAGAGGAAGTCCGCCTCCGCAAATTCCGCGCGCACGAGCGGGAGCATCGCCGCCGCGAACGCGGCGGCGAGGTGCTTTGCGCCCGTCTTGTATTTTCGGATCAGCCGCACGATGTCGCCCTCGTAGCGGAAGGCGCTGCGCGCCTTTTCGTAGGCGGGCATATCCGCCTTGCATTCGAGGCATGCGGGCGCCTCCTCGGCGACCGCCCTGCCGCATTTTTTGCAGATGTGCCCCGTATTGAAGGACAGCCGCGCCAGGCAGCGCGGGCAGAAGTACGCGTCTGCGTACAGCTCCTCGCCGCAGCAGGCGCAGGTCAGCTTTTCGGGAAAGAAAAACCGCCGCAGCCGTGCGGCAATCCCGCTCTTTTTCATCCGTCCCCCCTGAACGAAGCGGGGCGGAGCCTGCACGCCCCGCCCTTTTCCGACTGTATCAAAGGTATTTTTTCAGCGTTTCCGCCGCGTCCGTCCGCTCCCACGGGAAACCTTCCCGCCCGAAGTGCCCGTACGCCGCCGTCGCCTTGAAGACGGGCCTGCGCAGCCCGAGCTTTTCGATGATCGCCTGCGGGCGCAGATCGAAGTTTTCGCGGATGATCTGCACGAGCTTTTCGTCCGACACCCTGCCCGTACCGTAGGTGTTGACATAGACGGAGACGGGGTTCGCCACGCCGATGGCGTAGGCGAGCTCGATCTCGCACTCGTCCGCGAGGTGCGCCGCGACGATGTTTTTGCAGATGTAGCGCGCCATGTACGCCGCGCTGCGGTCGACCTTGGTCGCGTCCTTGCCCGAAAACGACCCGCCGCCGTGCGCGCACCGCCCGCCGTAGGTATCGACGATGATCTTGCGCCCCGTCAGCCCGCTGTCGCCCGCGGGGCCGCCGATCTCGAACCTGCCCGTGGGGTTGATGAAGTATTTCGTGTTTTCGTCCAGCCACGCGTCGCCGATGACGGGCAGGATGACGTGCTGTTTGATGTCCGCGCGGAGCTGCTCCTGCGAGACCTGTTCGTCATGCTGCGCGGAAACGACGACGGTATCGACGCGCACGGGCTTCCCGTCCTCGTATTCGACGGTGACCTGCGTCTTCCCGTCGAGGCGCAGGTAGGGCAAAAGCCCGTTTTTGCGCACTTCGGCGAGCTTTGCGGCGAGCTTTTGCGCGAGCATGTACGGCAGCGGCATGAGTTCGGGCGTTTCGTTCACGGCATAGCCGAACATCATGCCCTGGTCGCCCGCGCCGATCTGGTCGTACGCGCCGCCGCCTTCTTTGCGTTCGAGAGAGGCGTCTACGCCCAGCGCGATGTCCGCGCTCTGCGCGTGGATCGCCGTGATGACGGCGAGGGAATTATAGGAAAAGCCCTGCCCTTCGGTGTAGCCGATCTCCTTCACCGTATCCTTGACGATGCGCGAAATATCCACATAGCAATTTGTGGAGAGTTCGCCCATGACGAGCACCATGCCCGTCGTGGCGCAGCATTCGATCGCCGCGCGGGCGTTCCCGTCCTGCGCGAGCACCGCGTCCAGCACCGCGTCCGCGATCTGGTCGCACACTTTGTCGGGATGTCCCTCTGTCACGCTTTCGCTCGTAAAAAACTTTTTCATCTGCGTTTTCCGTTCCTCTGTTTGATGCCGCTTTATTATATCGCATTGCGGAAAGGTTGTCAATGTTTTTAAAATGTGCTACAATGCCGTGTATGAGCGAATGCAGGCTTTGCCCCGTAAACTGCGGGGCGGACAGAGAAAACGGGCGGGGCGCATGCGGCGCGGGGAAGGAGCTCCTGCTCGTCAAATACGGGCTGCACCCCTACGAGGAGCCGTGCATCTCGTACAAAAACGGGTCGGGCACCGTGTTTTTCGGCGGGTGCGCGCTGCGCTGCGCGTTCTGCCAGAATTACGAACTATCCCGCGCGCAGACGGGCGAGGCGGTGAGCGCGGCGCGCCTGGCGCAGGTGTTTTGCGAGCTGGAAGAGCGCGGCGCGGAGAACATCAACCTCGTGACGGCGGCGCACTTCGTGCCGCAGCTTCTGGAGGCGTTCCGCCTGTACCGCCCGAAGATCCCCGTCGTGTACAACACGCACGCCTACGAGACCCTTGCGGCGCTGCGCGCGCTCGACCCGTACATCGACGTGTGGCTGCCCGATCTCAAATTTTATGCGCCGAAGATCGCCGCACGCTATACGGGCAGGGCGGATTACTTTGCCGTCGCCTCCCGCGCGGTCGCCTTTATGGCGGCGCGCACGCCCGACGTGCGCGAAGGGAAGATGTTCGCGGGGTGCATCGTGCGGCACCTGATCCTGCCGCTGTGCACGGACGACAGTCTGCATATCATCGACTGGTTCGCGCAGCTGCGCTCCCCCGCGACTTTTTCGCTGATGGCGCAGTACACGCCCTGCGGCGAGGCGGACAAATACCCCGAGCTGCGCCGCCGCATCACGCTGCGCGAGTACAAAAAAGTGCGGACGTACCTTGAAAACAGCGGCATCCCCCACGCCTATGTGCAGGAGCTTGCCGCGGCGGACGAGCGCTTTATCCCCGACTTTACGAAGGGAAAGAGCGCCCTGTTCTGACCGCGCTCTGCCCTTCCTGCAGCTTTTTTCCGTTCCCCCGCTCTTTTGGCGGGGGCAGGTGCAGGAACCTGCGCTTGTATTTGACCAGCCTGCGCACGAGCGGCGCGCAGGCGGACGGGGGCGCGGCGGCGAGCCGCCCCTCCAGCCGTTCGATTTTTTGTTTGAGGCTGCGCATACACACAGTTTGCGCCGATTTTCGGAATTATGCTCATTCAACTGGAAAACGTTACATTCGGATACGACGACAAGCCCATCCTCGAAAACGTGAGCCTGACCCTTTCGGAGGGCGAGCGCGCGGGGTTCATCGGGCCGAACGGCGAGGGCAAAACGACGCTCATCCGCCTGCTGAGCGGCGCCCTCGCGCCCGACGCGGGCAGGGTGCTGAAAAAGAGCGGGCTGCGCCTGGGGCTGTTCGAACAGAACGGCGGGCTGGAGAGCGAGCGCACCGTGCTCGACGAGATGAAGAGCGTGTTCGCGGACGTATACGCCGCCTTCGGGAAGCTGCGCGAGACGGAAGAGGCGCTCGCCCATGCCGACGAAACGGCGTACCGCGCCCTTTCGCAGCAGCACGAAAAGCTCGAAAAGCGCATCGCCGCCGCCGACGGGTACAACATCGACGTGCGCATCCGCACCGTGCTGAACGGCATGGGGTTCGAAGGGTGCTACGGGCGCGTCGTTTCCACCATGAGCGGCGGGGAAAAGACGCGGCTCAAACTGTGCCGCCTGCTCCTGGAAGAACCGGAGCTGCTCCTTCTGGACGAGCCGACCAACCACCTCGACGCGGATACGCTGTTCTGGCTGGAGGACTACCTGAAAGGCTACCGCGGCGCGGTGTTCGCCGTTTCGCACGACCGCTGGTTCCTCGACGCGCTGATGGGCAAGATCTACGAGCTGGAGCGGGGGCGGGTGCACATGTACCGCGGCAACTACTCCAAATACAAAATTCTGAAAGCGGAGCGCATCCTCGCCGAGGAACGCGCCTATGAAAAGCAGCAGAAGGAGATCGCGGAGCTGAAAGACTACGTCGCCCGCAACATCGTGCGCGCCACCACGGCGAGCAGCGCGCAGTCGCGCGTGAAAAAGCTGGAGAACATGGAGCGGCTCGAAAAGCCCCTGCCGCCGCCCGCGCCGCCCGTGTTCCGCTTTGCGACGGACGCCGAAAGCGAGGAGCGCACCCTCGAAGTGCGGCACCTGCGCCTTTTTGCGGGCGAACGGGAGCTGTTCGGCGACGTGGAATTCACCCTGCGCCGCGGCGAAAAGGTCGCCCTGCTCGGCGAAAACGGCGCGGGGAAATCCACCCTCGCCCGCGCGCTCGCGGACGGGCGCGACCCCGCCGTGCGCTGGGGCAGGTTCGTAAAGCTCGGGTATTACGACCAGGAGAACGCCGCGCTCGACCCCGACGAAACGGTGCTCGGCGCGCTGTGGAACAAGCACCGCGGCATGAGCCAGACGCAGGCGCGCGCGCTGTTGGCGCAGGCGAAGCTCGGCGAAGAGGACGTCGACAAAAAAGTGCGCTCCCTTTCGGGCGGGGAGCGGGCGAAACTCGCACTCGTCCTGCTCGAAGCGGAGCGGGCGAACGTGCTGATTTTGGACGAGCCGACCAACCACCTCGACTTACAGGCGCGCGAGGCGCTTGAAACGGCGCTGAAAGCCTTCCGCGGCACGCTGCTGTTCGTTTCGCACGACCGCTATTTCACCGCCGCCCTGGCGGAAAAGGTGCTGGACGCGGCGGACGGGCGCATCACCCCGTACCCCTGCGGATACGCGGAATACGCCGAACAGAAAAAGCGCGCCGCGCAGCAAGCGGCGGCGGCAGCCAATGCGAAGAAGGCGGAGGAGCGGGCGAAGCAGGGCGCGGCGGCGCACCGCACAAAGGCGGAACGCGCCGAAGAGGCGAAGCGCAAACAGCGCGTAAAGGAGCTTGAAACAAGAATCGCCGCCCTCGAAGCGGAGGAGGCGGCGTTGCAGGCCGCCATCGCCGACCCCGCCGTCGCCGCCGATTACAAGGCGCTCGGCGACGCCTGCGCGCGGCTCGAAACGCTGCACGCTGCGCTGGATTCCCTGTATGCGGACTACGAAAAACTGATATGAGCAAGGGCGCGCTCCCGCGGGAGCGCGCCTTCGTTTTATAGCGCCGCCAAAAGTGCCAGCAGCCGTTCCCGCACGGCCGCGTCCGCGCGGCGGAACAGGGCGATCATCTGCATTTCGTCCGAAGAAAAGTAGATGCCACTCTTATAATAGTCGATGACCGCGCCCGCGCACGTTTCAAAGCGGTCGGCGCGCAGCCCCAGCGCCCGCGCCGCAGCTCTGCCGAGGCGCTCCTCTCCGCCGCAGCGGAAAAAAGCGGCGAGCGCCTCCTCCGCCTCGCCCATCCGCAGGGCGAGCGCCTCCATGCCGATCCCCTGCCCCTGCCGTATCTCGTCCAGCACGGCGGCAACGTCTTTTGTTACCATCGGTTTTTCCTCCCCACCCTGTCATTATAAAACAACCGTAGGTTGTACGTCAAGAATTTTTACACCCACTGGACGTATACTTTGTATACGGGGTGCAGAAATGATCGTACAAAACCAGATACAACAGCGCCTTGCCGAAGCCATCCGGCAAAGCGGCATGACGCAAAAAGAGATCGCCCAAAAAATGCAGGTGAGCCAACAGATGATCTCACAGTATCTGTTGGGCAAAAAGATGCCCGCGCTCGATACGTTCGCAAACCTTTGCGCCGTTCTGGACGTCGACCCCGCCTATATCCTCTGCCTGCAGGATAACGTATGAAACCACGCGCAAAGGAGTACGGCACGGCAAACCTGATCGGCAGAAATGCCGAACGGCTGCGGAAAGAACGCCGTATCGCACAAAAAGACTTTATCGCAAAGCTGCAGATTTTCGGCGTAGACATCAACCCGACGAGCTATTCCAAGCTCGAAGGGCAGCTCCGCTGCGCAACCGATAAGGAAGTGTTTGCCATTGCGCAAATTTTGCAGATACCGATGGAAGAGCTGTTCCGCCCCTTCCCGCCCGAAAAATGAGCCATTCCCGAACATGAGGGAATGGCTTTTAAGCTTTTAAACAGGAGATACCTATGATCGTACAAAACCAGATACAACAGCGCCTTGCCGAAGCCATCCGGCAAAGCGGCATGACACAGACGGAGATCGCCGCAAAAGTGGGGATAAAACAGCCGACCGTCGGGCAGTATCTTTCGGGAAGGAGCATGCCCGCGCTCGATACGTTTGCAAACCTCTGCGCCGTTCTGGACGTCGACCCCGCCTATATCCTCTGCCTGCAGGATAACGTATGAAACCACGCGTAAAGGAGTACGGCACGGCAAAACAAAAAGCACCCCGCGGGGTGCTTTTTTTGTTCAAAAATGCTACGCCTCTTAAAAGAACACGCTCCTCGCCTGCGCCTTGATCTCCGCCGAGGCGGTGAACGGGATGCGCGTGGTGTAGCCGCGGCGCGCCGCGACGATCATTTTGGTCGGCCATGCGTAGATATCCCTGTTCCACACGTTTACCGTATCGTTGTACAGTTCGCGCGCGGCGGTGATCTCCTTCTGCAGATAGGCATTCTGCTGCATCGCGTCGGCGATCTCGGCGTGCGCCTTCAGGTCGGGGTAGTTTTCAAACGCGAGGTTGATGCTCCTGCCCACCGAATCGATCTGCTTGGCGATCTCGTTGCGGGCGCCGTCGTTGGAAGGGTCTGCGCCCGAACGGTATGCCGCGATCTGCGTCATGGTCGTTTTGTCGAGGTCGATCGCCTTATCCAGGAGGCGCGCGCAGTTCTGCAGGATGACGACGCGCTGTTCGAGGTAGTTATCGATCTGCGAAGCGTCGTGCTGCAGTTTCTGCTGCAGCTGCGAAAGGTAGTTCCCCGCCTTGATCTTCATGATGAGGAAGATCAGCCCGGGGAAGATCCCCAGGATCCACAGGATCACCTCGAAAATGCGCGAGCCGACCCCGACCTTGATCGGGAGCTGCTTTTCGATGACGGCGACGTCGCGCCCCTGCTGATTGACGGGGCCGGTCAGTTCGTCAAGTTCGTTTGCCATGATTTATTCCTCCTTTTTCTTTTCGTTGTTGGTATCGAATTCCGCGAACGGGTCCGCGGCGTTCTCCGTGTATTCGGCGAACGGTTCGTCCGTTCTTTCCCCTTCCGGGGCGGAGGCGTTCCCTTCGGAAACGCTTTCCGCGGGGGCGGAGCCCGCCGCTTCTGTTTTCTGTGCTGCGGGAGCGGGGTCTGTTTTCTGCACGGCGGGGTCTGCCCCTTTGCCCGAGAGCGCGGGCGCCTCGTTTGTCCCTTCCGCCGCCTGCTCCGCACGCCGTTTGCGCGCCTCGTCGTCCGCCGCGTCCAGTTTATCCGCCGCGGCACGCACGGCCTCGGCGCCGACGAAGAACGCCGCGCCCGCGGCTGCCGCCGCGCGCTGCCCGAAGATGCCCGAAAGCTCTGCATCCGCTTTGGCGCCGAACCCGTTCCCGCCGAGCGGGAAGGCGATAAGCCCGTCGCAGTACGCCGATTCTCCGTTCGGCGCATACCTGCGCACGAAGGAAGCGAGCGCGGAACCGCTGCGCAGCGCCTCGTACCCTTCGCGTGTGCCGCCGACCGCCTTCAACGCCATTTCGCGGGTATTGGAAACGGGTATGTACTCGATCCAGCGCACGGGTACGGCGTGCATGCGCCCGTCGCCGCCGAACACGGACACGATCTCCACGTGTTCGCGCGTATCGTAAGAATTTGCCGTGACGGCGACCCTGTCCGCCCCGCCGTCCTTGCTGACAAAGGACGCTTTCAAAATACTGTCCGTTTTCGCCGCTCTGTGCGCAAAGGGCGCGGCGCCCAGCCTGTTGGCGAGCACCTCCGCTTCAAATCCCGTGTAATTGGCGGGGTATACGTCGCGGTAAATGAATTCGCGCGGCTTGGTCTGGCGGTACAGCGGCACCGAAAGAACGGGCGCCAGGTCGAAGTACAGCGATTTGAAGTACGCCGCGTTGTACTCGACGAACGCCGCGCGCGCCGCCGCAAGGTCGTGGCTCTTGTAGCGGGCGGGATCGGTATCCGTCTGCCAGTGCTGGGCATGCTCGGAACGGATGCAGTTGATGCAGCCCGTCTTATAAAACGCGAAGTCGTCGCCGTAGCCGTCGTCCGATTTGATGAGTTCGAGCATGTTCTGCTGCGCGAGCGGCGTGAACATCAGGCGGAACTGCACTTCGTTGGTGCGGTCGACGGCGCCGAACAGCACGTCAAATTCCGCATTGCCCATTTCGGTGAACTGCGTGCCCGCGCCCACCGCCTTGCGCGCACGCTTTTCCAGCTTCTTTTTGCCGCGTTTGACCGTCTTTTCGATCTCGTCCTCGTCCAGCTCGTTCGCATGCGTGGGCTGGCGCGAAAAGCGCAGGTCGGGCGCGGCTTCGTTGCCGTAATACAGGCGCGTATCGTACCCGTAGAAGGGCGCGGGCTTGGTGACGGACGCGGTCAGCGTCTGCGTGTGGTGCACTGCACGGGTGTTCCCGTCCGAATCGCGCTCGTACGTCGTCCAATGGATGACGATGGAGCCGTAATACGTCTTTTGCCCCATCGAGCAGCGGTACACGCGCTCGAAAAGGAAGGGGTTGCCGTCCACCGAACCCGAAAGCAGGAACACGGTGGAGGTATTCGGGTCATTGTTCGCGCCGAACCCGTACTTGCGCCGGAGCAGGTCGAGCTTTTTCACGTCGAAGGTCTCGTCCAGCTTCAGAAAAGGCACGGAGCGCTGAATGAGTTCGCGCGTCATGTTCCAGGTGAACAGCGCGTGCAGGGGGCGCATCTGCGTCATCGCCTGCTCTTTGATCGACCCGGCGAGCGAAACGGCTTTGTCGTACTTTTTCTGCCGCGTCTGCAGCACCTGTTTGAGCTTGGTGCAAAGCAATACGATGAGTATGACGCCGACGAGCAGGCAGATCCCCGCAATGAGCAGCAAAATCCAGTCCGGCTGCTCCGCCATGAAGTACAGCACCGCGAGCACGGCCGCCGCAACGAGCGCCGCAACGATGAAAAAGATGACGAACCCGCGCAGGACTTTGCAGGACTTCAGCTTTTTTTCGGCGTGCTGCGCCTTGACGCACGCCGCATTGTAGCGCGCGACGGTGGCGGCATTTTCCTGTTCGTTCACGCCCGATCGTTTCACAAGCGCGTCGAAGTAGTCCGCCGCATTCTTTTCAAAGGATGCGCGCAGCGTTCCCGTATAATATGCAAGAGGTTCGTAATCGGCAAGCGTATTCATCGTTTCTCTCATCCCGTACCCTTCCGCCGCACGAACGGCGCGCGGACGGCCGCCGTGTTTCACGCGGTTTTCTGCCGCGTTCCGCACTCTTTATCTATATGGTCTATTGTACCTTATTCGTGCCGTTTCGTCAAGAAGATACAAAAATATCAAACGGCAAAATCAAAAAACGCCGCGGAAATTTCTGCCGCTCCTGCCGTATCGTTCCTGCGGCAGAGGCGCGCTGCTCCCGCCGTGTCGTTCCCGCGGGAAAGGTGCGCCGCCCCGCCGTGTCGTTCCCGCGGGAAAGGTGCGCCGCCCCGCCGTGTCATTCCCGCGGGAAAGGTGCGCCGCCCCCGCCGTGTCGTTCTCGCGGCAAAGGTGTGCCGCGGAAAAAGACGCCGCCGCCCCTGCTCCGATTTTGTTCCGACTTTTGTTTCTGCCCGCGTTCAGCCTTTGCCGCCGCACCGTCCCGCCCTTTGCCCCGCCGCCGCTTTATCATCACTCTGCCGCTTTGACCTTTCCGTTCTTCGCTTTATCCTTGCTCTGCCGCCCCAGCCGTTCCATACCTTTTGCCCTGCCGTTGCCCTATCATTATGCTGTCGCTCTGCCTTGTTCCCACCCTTTGCCCGGTTTCGGGTCTGCCCTTTCCCCTTCCTTCCCCTGCCGCATGAAGGCGGCAGAACGCTCCTTTAAACGGCGAACCGTCAAAGACGGTGCTCCGACAGATGGAAAAGCGGCGCCGAAGGGGGCGGAAGCGTTCCTTCGAAGCAACAAAACGGGCGGCATAGGGCTTTCCGCAAAAAATTTGCCGCAAAGTAAGCGCAAAAACAGTTGACAAACCCGCTTTCTTGCTATAAAATTAGATAGCGTTTCTCCTGAAGCGGCTTTTATCGCGGGGTGGAGCAGTTCGGTAGCTCGTCGGGCTCATAACCCGAAGGTCGCAGGTTCGAATCCTGCCCCCGCAACCACGTCGCCGTACGGCATATCCCGCACAGGTTCGCCCTGCGGGCAAACCTGTTGCTTTGATGCCGACGGCTCCTTCTTCCCAAAAATCGCACTTCGTTACGGTTTTCGGGAGCCCCTGGGAAGGGAAACAAGAAAAGGCCTTTGCGGCACGGCTACAAAGGCGTTTTTTATGGCGGCGTAGCTTAGTTGGTTATAGCGATCGGTTCATACCCGATAGGTCGTAGGTTCGAGTCCCACCGCCGCTACCAAAGAACTTTGCCCAACGCGGCAAAGCGGAAACCTCTCCGCGGGAACGCGGTTTTCATACGGCGCCTTCGGGCGGCACGATACGGCCCCATGGTCAAGCGGTTAAGACATCGCCCTTTCACGGCGGTAACCCGGGTTCGAGTCCCGGTGGGGTCACCAAACAAGTTAAAGGCGAACCCGTTTCCATTAGGAGACGGATTCGCCTTT
>JAGHJS010000049.1 GCA_017886545.1 Clostridia bacterium | reverse complement strand
GTCCGCGGGTAAAAAAGAGCTTAAGCGATGAATCTTGAAATAAAAACTCCTTTTGATATAATAGAGTTGCGACCTGGCAGTTGCAAACTAAGAATCAAAAGGAGGACATCCAAATGGATGACATAAACAGTTTAGCACAAAGCAAATATAGATGTATTGGCGGTTATCGTTTTGAAGTTGCACATGGTGGTGCGGATGATCTTCCAAACAAGGGCCTAAAAGATTTAACAGCGCATAAAATTGTTTCTTCTGCAATTTGAGAGGAATAACAATACCTCGCTTATCATTTTCGTATTGCTCGAAATCAGCAACGGAGAGTAAAATTTGCGTGGGAATCAACCTCCTCATAGTAGAATACAGCCGAATACGAATCGACTTTGTTCCGAAAGCGGGAGAGTTTACTTCCGATTCTATTATAAAAATAAATTAAAAATTTGTAAAGATATTTTTGAAAATTCATTGGGACTTGTGTCGGAAAATCGTATGGAGACATTCGTGACCAGACTTTTTGAAAATTTGGAGGATGTTAAAAAAAGGAACCGAATAAAGGTACGAAACGGAAGTTAAATAAATTTGAATTAGATTAAGAATTTTTATTAACATTTCTTTTCTAATTTGTTATAATGTACGCAGAGGTGGATCATGACGGAGAGAAATTTTCTCAATAATTTGGTTTCAGTCACAATGTTCAATCAGGGTCAGGCATCGAAAATTTTCAATCGGTTACAGTCAGAAAAGCAGATCATCGTATTGAAAAATAACAATCCGACTGCAATTTTACTGTCGCCGGATGAGTATGACAGATTGATAAACCTTGCCGCGGACGGGGAGAAAATGAGATGAGTTATATTCTCAAACAATTTGATACCGATTTGTTACATTTCGATATGCAAAAAGACGTCGACGGAGTTTCCGCACAAATTTTATCCGTCAACAATGCACACAAATCATTATTGCCGTTGGATTTGGAACTTTCGGATCGAGGATTAGCCAAATGGTTAAAGCGCAGGACGATTCCGGGGAATCGTGCGTATGTACAGAACTTTCTTGCAAAACTCGGTCTGAATGAAAAGGACACAAAGGGGATCATCGACTTTTGCAAAGGGCTTTCGCTGAATGATTGCTATTGGATCGTTGATAAAAATTTTTCCGGAAAGTTTTCGGAAAACAATTTATACGACAATCGGTTCAGCAATGTGCTTTCTCAAATCGCTTTTACGGGGTATGGAAGTTTTCAAAAAACTTCGCTGCGTTCATCGCCGGAATTTACGACAAACGGCATGCTCGCCAAGTGCTGGCGCAGAGTAAACGGCAAAATCGTTTTATACAAATCTGGCACGGAAGGGTTTGCCAATTCGGGCAACGAGCCGTACTGCGAATACTATGCCTGTCAGGTAGCCGAGGCTATGGGGATCGACGCCGTGCAATACGGTTTATCCAAATGGAAAGGGCGGCTGTGTTCCACCTGTGAACTGTTTACGAGCAAAGAATATTCTTTTATGCCGGTCGGAAACATAGTGAAAGAGGGCGGCATAAAAGCGGTCATCGAGTATTATAAATCGCTCGGCGGTAATTACTTGGACGCTTTTGCCGATATGATCGTATTCGACGCCGTTATCTTGAATACGGATCGTCACTTCGGTAATTTTGGTTTTATGATCGATAACCGCACGAATACGATTTGCGCTCCCGCACCTTTATTCGATCACGGCTTGTCGCTCTTGACATACGCGATGGATGACGATCTGGAAGATTGGGAGGCTTATGCCAAAACCCGCGTTCCCGCAACCTATTCTGATTTTATTGAACTTGCACAACAGTTGATGGGGCATTCGCAAAAAGAAAAATTGCGCAGACTTATCAATTTCAAATTCAAAAAGCATCCGCGCTATAACTGGCGTGACAGCCGATTGCGCATACTATCGGAAGTTATAAAGCGTCGCGTCAAGGAGCTGTTGTGATAATGTCGCACTTCACCGGAACGAACTATAAACAAAAACCTGTTAAAACAAACTAATCTTATCGCGCGAAAATATAATGGATAGCCGGGCTACGGAGGAAAGACTTTGAACGATCCGAAAGTAATTAAAAAGGATAAGTATATAAACAGCGAAGAAAAAGTTGCGGTGGTGCAGGGCGTAACGCTGTATGAGGCGGAGCATAAGCACGAGTTTATAGAACTTGCCTATGTGGAAGAAGGGGAAGCGCAGCATTGGGTGAACGGGGAAACCTTTCAATTGAGCGCGGGGGACATCATGATGCTCGACAGCGGTGTTTCGCACTGCTATCTCGCGACCACGCCTACGATCTCCGTGTGGAATATCATTTTTTTGCCTGAATTTTTCGACTTTTTTCTGAAAGAGGGCGACCGATGTATCGAATACGCCTGCCGCACGATGCTAAAAGAAGATGTTGGCAGCGCATTGATGAAAGAGAGTGGTTTTTTGAGTTTACCCAAAGAACAGGCAAAGAGTGTGGTGCCGTATATCAGGCAAATCATTGAAGAGAAGAAGGAAGAACGTCCCGGTTATCTTGAAGCGATCCATTCGCTGCTCAAATTGGCAATCATCGAGATCTTCCGCCGCGGGCATGACGCGAAGGGCGATTTTTCGGATAAACAGAAACGTATCTACCGGGAAATGATGGAGTATATCAAAAAGAATAAGGGCGACGGCGTTTCCGCAAGTTATTTGTCGAAATTGCTGTTCTACTCCCCCGAGTATCTTTCAAAAACGTTCAACAATATTTCTGGTAAATCCCTGAAAAAATATATCCAGAAAGAGAAGTTGGAAAAGGCAAAAAGAGAGCTTCTTTCTACCGATAAGACAGTCGAAGAGATTATGGAAGAAGCAGGGTATAACGATAAAAAATATTTTTACGAGATATTCAAGCGGGAGTACGGTGTTTCGCCGGGTAAATACAGAAAAAGAAAATAATTCGTGCAACAAAAAGAGGTCTATCGACCTCTTTTTTTGTATGGCAAGTTCATGCAAAGTTTATATAAGCGAAGAAATGACAGTAAAAGTGCGGCGATGTATCAAAAGAGAAGTCTTTCGGCGGTATGGGATGCCCCATAAAATGAAAGTTTTCGGCTTTTGTCGGCGGATATTTGCTCATTGCATTTTTTAATGTACCCCACAAAACTGTGCGTGTTACCCCCATAGGCAAAAAATGCTGTCTATGATATAATATAAGCGGAAAATCAGATTAAATCGGTGGAAAAGGATGATTGTTTACGACCGGCAC
Organism: Clostridia bacterium; assembly: GCA_017886545.1. Taxonomy (GTDB): domain Bacteria; phylum Bacillota; class Clostridia; order Christensenellales; family Borkfalkiaceae; genus Borkfalkia. The sequence goes on along the minus strand of JAGHJS010000049.1, from coordinate 18,848 downwards.
ACAAAGCTCATTTTTCGGTAAACAATTATGGAACTTTTATGTCTGTTCCTCATCGCGCGGGGAGGTTTGAATGAGTATGAAAAATTTGGTAAAAGAATTTTTGCGCTATCCCGAGCCGCAGTTCGCGCGGGCAGTTTTTTCTTTTTTGGACGGGGAGTGGGAAGTATCGCTCGGCGGTAAGCCGTATCGGGCGATTCGTGTTCCGTACTGTGTAGAATCCGAACTTTCCGGAATCGAAGAAAAGGGTTTTGTGTACGATTTGCGGTACAGAAAGACTTTTACCGCGCCGCAGCATAAAAAGGATGAGCGCGTCATTCTGCATTTCGGTGCGGTCGATCGTTATGCCAAAGTGTATGTGAACGGCGTATCGGTCGGCAGCCATTGCGGAGGGTATACGCCTTTCTCTTTTGATATCACCGATGCGCTGCAAGACGGGGAGAACTTACTCGAAGTTGCCGTTCATGACGACGTGCACGAAAATTCTCCCAGCGGCAAGCAATCAGGGAAGGAACAGTCTTACGGTTGCATGTATACGCGCACAACGGGGATTTGGCAGAGCGTTTGGCTGGAATGCGTGCCGCAGGAGCGGTTGCTCGGCATACGTTTTTATCCGTCTGCGGAGAACTGTTCGGTCAGAATGGAAGTCACCGCACAGACCGAAGGGGAGTTTCTGGCAGAAATCACATACGACGGTAAAACAGTCGGTAAATGCGGCGGGCATTTGAACTACCGCGGTGTATTTGAAACGAAACTAACGGAAAAGCATCTTTGGGAACTCGGAGCGGGCCGCTTATACCGCGTGCGCCTCAAATTCGGCGAAGATACGGTTTACAGTTATTTCGGACTGCGCGATGTACGTTACGAGGGCAAAACGTTTTTATTGAACGGAAAACCTGTATTTCAACGTCTCGTTCTGGATCAGGGGTATTATCCCGAAGGCGTGTATACACCGCGCTCCGAGGATGATTTTGTGCGGGACATAGAGTTGGCGCTGCAACTCGGTTTCAACGGCGCGCGGCTGCACCAAAAGGTATTTGATCCCAAAGTTTTATGCCTTTGCGATGTATACGGGTATATGGTTTGGGGCGAATATCCGAGTTGGGGGATGCGCGTGCGGAACTTGGATGCGCTTGGCGTATTCCTCGGTGAATGGCGCGAAGCAGTGGAACGCGATTTCAATCACCCCTGTATCGTCACCTGGTGTCCGCTCAATGAAATGTGGAGCGATCCCGAAGACGAACGCTGGGTGCGCGATGTACGGTTTGCGGATGCCGCATACGCCTTTACAAAGGCTCTTGATCCTACGCGGCCTTGCATAGATGTGAGCGGCGGCTTGCACGGGCATAAGACGGATGTGGCGGATTTCCATTTCTATGGTTCGCTTGAAAAATTAAAGGCGCATATGGAAGATGCCGAACGCGGTGCGCCGTCTTTTGATAAGATGTATCTTCCCGGCGAGGGAATCGAATATAAAGGCGAGCCTTTGCATCTGAGTGAGTTCGGCGGTGTGCGTTTCGGTAATTTTGCAGACGGTTGGGGCTATGAGGATGAGCAGAAAGAAGAGGAGTTCGTCGCCCGCTATGAAAAGACGGTCGCATTCCTGCTCGGATGCGGGCAGCTTTCCGGGTTCTGCTATACACAGTTATACGACGTTGAACAGGAGCAGAACGGGTTGTATTATTACGACCGACGCCCGAAATTGTCCCGGCAAGGGCTGCGCCGCATAAGGGAGGCAAACGCAGCGGTCGCCGCGTGCGAAGTGAACCCTGAAAAGGCGTAAAGCGATCCGCGTTTTATCGGGCGGCATAGCAAATAGAGGTATCGGGGGCAATATGATCATCTGCGTGGGAGAGATTCTTGCCGATATGACGGGGCGTACCTGTCACGGGCATATGGAATTTGCATGTTTTGCGGGCGGCGCGCCGTTTAACGTGGCTTGCTGCTTGAAAAAATTGGGTGAGGGCTGCGGTTTTTGCGGCAGTGTCGGGCAGGATGCGATCGGGAACTTTCTCGTCGATGTAGCCCAAAAGCAGCAATTCGATTATTTATATCTTCAAAGAGAGGAAGAACGGAATACGACGCTCGCCTTTGTCGAAGTGGACGGGGCGGGTGAGCGGACGTTCAGTTTTTACCGTAAAAACACGGCGGATGCGTACCTGCCGCAGGCGGAGATCAGCCGGATCGTCCGCTTGGCGGATATCGTTCACATCGGTTCGCTGCCGCTGTCTTCCACGCACGGGCGGGAGTTTGCGGACGAACTGATCGCCTGTACACATGCCTGCGGCAAAAAGGTCAGTTTTGACGTGAATTACCGTTCGGACATTTTTTCCTGCGAAGAGGAGGCGGTCTGGCTGTACCGCAAATACATTGAAGCGGCGGATATCGTCAAGTTTTCGGAAGAGGAACTTCCGATGTTTGCCGAAGGCGCGTCGCAGGAAGAAAGGCTGCGTAAGGTCGCCGGCGCGCATAAAACGGTATTGCTCACGCTTGGCAGCCGCGGCAGTATGCTGTGCGCGGCGGGGAATATCTATTGCATTCCGGCCGCTACCGTACAAAAGATAGAAGACACGAACGGTGCGGGCGATGCGTTCATGGCGGGGGTTCTCGCTTCGATAGACGGCGGGCAGACGGATCCGAATATCGTTTTGCGCATGGGAAACGCGTGCGGCGCGCTTGCCGTTTCGCAGAAAGGGGCGTACCCCGAATGGAGTAAAGAGGACGCGGCGGCGCTTGTAAAAGAGTTTGACGCCTGAACAAAAAGAAATGGAAGAGGGGTACCCCTCTGTTGCGTTTTTTAACGCAACAGTCAGACCTTAACGGAAAGGAGAAAATCCGGTGTTTTACGATAAAGGTGTTTGGATCTATCTGGACGAGGTGAGCCGCGGCGAAAAGCCGAAGTACGGTGCGCCCGCCGCGTATTTCCGCAAAGAGTTCAAAACAGAAAAAAGGGTAAAGCGCGCCGTTTGGTATGTTTCGGCGCTCGGTGTGTTCAAAGCGTATGTGAACGGGAGCGAGGCGGACGACGATTTCCTTTCGCCGGGCTGGACGGATTACAGAAAGCGCATTCCGTATATGGAATACGACGTGACGGATAAACTGCAAAAGGTGAACGCGCTTGCAATCGTTGCGGCAGACGGCTGGGCGGTCGGCAACCTCGGTTACGAAGTGGAACGGCAGGTTTTCAGCGACAGGGTAGAGGTGTTTGCCAGCCTTGTCATCGACTATGAAGACGGCACGCGCTCGTTTATCGAAACGGATACGGATTGGAAAGCCGCCCACGGGGAAATTTTGCGTTCCGATCTTCTGATGGGAGAGGAGGTGGATGCGCGCCTTTCCCTCGGTGATTTTTCGGCGGCGGGATACGACGACGGAACATGGGAGAACGCCAAGACGAAAACGGGTTCTTCCGATCTGTGGAAACTCTATTATCTCGATAGGGCGATCGCCCCGAAAACGAAAGTAAAGCACAGGCTTCCCGCAGTTTTTTTACATAAGGACGGAACGGGGCGGGCGATCTACGACCTTTCGCAGAACATGGCGGGTGTCATCGAAGCGCGGCTGCGCGGTGCGCGCGGCGCAAAAGTCATCTTCCGCTACGGCGAAATGCTCTGCGCGGACGGTTCGCTCTATACCGCAAATCTGCGCACGGCGGAGGCGACGGATTCTTATATCCTTGCAGGAAAAAAGGAAGAAACGTTCCGCCCGCTGTTCACCTTTCACGGGTTCCGCTATGTGGAAGTTTCGATGGAAGGCGATGCGGAGATTCTGCGCATAGACGGGCTTGCAACGTACAGCGATCTTGCCGAAACAGCGGCATTTTCCTGCAACGACGAAGTCGTGAACAGGCTGTACAAAAATATTGTATGGGGGCAGCGCAGCAACTTTCTGAACATCCCTACCGATTGCCCGCAGAGGGACGAACGGCTGGGCTGGACGGGCGATTCGCAGGTCTTCTGCGGCACGGCGATGTTCAATATGGACTGCCGCCTGTTCTATAAAAAACATCTTACCGATATCCGTGACGTACAGTGCGGCAACGGCGCCGTGCCCGGCATCGCGCCCATCGTGCCGCATCGCGACCATTCCGTTTTGCAGGGGCGCATCGGCGCCGCGGGGTGGGGAGATGCAGTCACTGTTCTGCCGTATGAATATTACCGTATGTACGGCGATGCGTCCGTCGTAAAGGAAAATCTTTCGGCGGCGAAGCGGTTTGTCGGCTATTGCCTTTCCCGCAGTGAAAATTATATCCGTCCCGTACGTTTCAACTACGGCGACTGGCTGGAACTGAACGAAGAGAGCGATATATCGCTGATTTCCACCGCTTATTTTGCTTATTCCGCATATCTGACGGCGAAACTGTGCGAGATCGCGGGCGACGGTGACGCTGCTTACTACCTTGCATTGCATACAAACATACGCGCGGCGTTCCGCGCGCGGTTTATGGAGAAGGACGGCAGGCTGAAAAGCGACACGCAGACGGTGTATCTGCTGGCGTACCGTTTCGGGCTGGCGGACGCTGCGGAGACTCGCCCGCATCTTCTGCGGGCAATCGAGCGCAACGGCGGCAAACTGACCACGGGTTTTTTGGGCGTAAAACATCTGCTGCCCGCGCTGTGCGATTTGGGGGAAACGACGCTTGCATACCGCCTGTTCACGAGCAGGGAATACCCCTCCTGGTGTTACCCCGTCGTCAACGGGGCTACGACGATATGGGAGCGGTGGAACAGCTATTCAAAGGAAACGGGCTTCGGCGACGTATCCATGAATTCGTTTAACCACTATGCCTACGGGTCGGTGGGCGAATGGATGTTCAAATACTGTTTGGGGATCCGGCCCTCCGCAGCGGCGGGCGAAGGCGGTTTTGCGCAACTTGCGTTGCGCCCGATCTTCGATCCGAGCGGCGCAATTACGCATGCGGAAGGACATTACGACAGCGTGCGCGGCAGGATCTCCGTGCGCTGGGCAAGGGAACAGGACGGATCGTATCGGTACGATTATTTTGTTCCGGAAGGGGTAAACGTTTCCTTTGATTTCAAAGATATGGAAGTGCGTTCGTACAAAAACGGTACGTTTATTTTACAGCCGAAAGATGCGCACGCTTTGCATATAGTATCAAACTCAAAAAAAGAGGAGAAGCAAGATGAAAGAGTACAAGTATGAATTGCACGTACATACGCGCGAGGGCAGCAGTGACAGCCGCATGAGCGGCAGCGATATGGTCAAGCATTACATGTCGCTCGGCTATGCGGGAGTGTGCATCACGGATCATTTTACGGGCAGTATCACCCGCCCGCTGAACGCGCCGTGGAAAGAACAGATGGATGTGTTTTGCAGCGGTTACGAAGCGGCAGCAAAAGCTGCGGAAGGCACGGATTTTCAGGTGTTTTTCGGGCTGGAATATTCGGATAAAGGAAACGACTTCCTCTTTTTCAACCTGAATAAAGAGTGGCTTCTGAAAAACGAGGATATGTGCGACATTCCGCTCAAAGAACTTTTGACGCGCGTCCGCAGCGACGGCGGCTTCATCGTTCACGCGCACCCCTTCCTCGAATCTGACTGGATCGAGATGATCCGCCTTCTGCCGCACCATGTAGACGCGGTAGAGGTGTGCAATACGGCGATCGACCCCGATAAAAACGTCCGCGCCGATTGGTATGCCGATTCGTATAATTTGAAAAAAACGGGCGGTTCCGATATGCACTATACGGAGAACAGACCGTCCGAAGGCGGCATCATTGCGCCGCGCCGTGCGAAAGATTTGAAAGATCTGACGGATATGATCCGCGCAGGCGAAACAAAAGTCATCACCGATTACAGGAAATAGGCGCAAAGCCGTTTCCGCGAACAAAGAAGCGGTGAACAAATTTGTGGAAGCAAAGGAGGGATGCCGATGGAAAAATTGAAAGTGGTGTTGGTCGGCTGCGGGGATCGCGCCTGCGTCTATGCGGAAGAAGGCGTACACAAACTCGAGCAGATGGAGATCGTTGCCGCTGTCGATCCGGATGAGGTGCGGCTGCAATATGTGCGGGAGCATTTCGGGGTAGCGGAAGCGATGTGTTTCCGTGACCAAAACCAGCTGCTCGCACGCGGCAAAATCGCAGATTGCGTCATAAACGGTACGATGGACAAACTGCATTTGCAAACGGCGGTGCCTTTTTTGGAGCAGGGCTACGATATGCTTTTGGAAAAGCCGCTCGTAAACAACAAAAAGGACTTGCTGCTGCTCTACGATACCGCCAAAGCGCACGGATGCAAGCTGATGACCTGCCACGTTCTGCGCTATACGCCATTTTATCGTAAGATCAAAGAACTGATCTTGGGCGGCGAAATCGGCGAGATCGTGAATATCTGCACCGACGAGCGGGTAGGGGCGTTTCATTCTTCCGTTTCGTATATCCGCGGCAAGTGGAAAAGCGAAAAGGAGAGCGGCTCGTCTTTGCTTTTGGCAAAGTGCTGCCACGATATCGACCTTTTGTGCTGGCTGAACGCAGCCGCACCGCCCGCGCAGGTGTTCAGCTACGGCGGCAGGGATTTTTTCATCCCCGAAAAGGCACCGAATGGCGCGGGAACGCGCTGCTTGGTAGATTGCCCCGAAGATGTGCGCAAACAGTGTATTTATGACGTGCAGTCTATGTATCTGGATAATTGCCTGTTGCCGTGGTACCCGTGGCAGTGTACGGGCAAAGATTACCACGACGTGACGATGGAAGAAAAGATCGAATCGCTGAAAACGTACAACCCGCACGGGGTGTGCGCATACAAGGCGGGCGGCGACATTGCCGACCATCAGAATGTGGCAATCCACTTCAAAAACGGCAGCACGGCAGTTCATTCGCTCACCCTCGGCTGCATGAAGGCGGGGCGCAGCATCTTTATCAGCGGTACCCGCGGCGAGATCGAGGGAAAGGTGGAGGACGGATTCTTTTGTCTGCGTAAGTATGACAGGAAAACGTCCACATACACCGAACAGCGGTTTGATTTCAAAGACCGCAAGGGTGAAACCGGCGGTCACTTCGGCGGCGACCGCGGATTGGTCGCAGATTTTTGCGGCATTATGCTCGGCAGCAAGCCGTCTGTATCGTATACGTCCATTGAAAATTCGATCACGGGGCATTTGCTCGTTTATGCGGCGGATGAGTCGATGAAAAGCGACAGCCCCGTCGATCTGTAACGCGTCCGCAGGAACGGATAAATGTTTCTCTTTCCTTTGGAACGTGCCTTCGGCGCGGGCGGATGTTTCTTTTCATTCACGGCAAAAAAAATAAAAACTATATTTGGAGGAAAAAACAATGATGAAGCGTGTAGGCGTAACGTTGGCGGCACTGCTCATGGCTGTATCCGTCGCCTTTGGCGCGGCGGCGTGCGGTGGCAGGCAGGGCGAATACGATGAGGAAGTCGATACCGACAGGATGCAGCTGTACGTATCCAACTACGACGGCGGTTTCGGCACAGACTGGCTGCGCGATATCAAGGCGGCGTTTGAAGCGGAGTACGCGGATGTTTCGTTCGACGGCGGCAAAACGACGGGCATCCAGATCATGATCGACCCGAACAAAGATAAGGGCTATCAGCTGAACTTCAACACGACGTCCAACGAGATCTTCTTCACCGAAGAAGTGCGCTATTACCAGAACGTGATGAACGGCGACTTTCTGGACATCACAGACGTCGTGGAAGAGGTCTGCGAGCAGGAGGGCGTCAGTCTGCGGGCGGCGCAGGAGCAGGGCTTGCAGTACAACGGCAAATATTACGCGCTTCCGCATTACGAGACCTTCTTCGGCATCGTGTACGACAAAGACCTGTTCCATACAAAGCGCCTGTACATCGCCGAAGACGGAAGCTATACCAACGCGAGCGGCAACCTGTCCGCAGGACCCGACGGGGTGAAGCCTTCGTATGACGACGGCCTGCCCGCTACGATGGAAGAGTTTTTCGACCTTTGCTACTATATGAAGACGGTCGCCGTGGTGACGCCCTTTATCCTGACGGGGGAGCACGCCGCCAAATATTCGGCGAACTTCGTGAACAGGGCTGCCGCCGCTTATGACGGAAAGGCGGTCACCGAAGCGCGGTATTCGTTCGCGGCGGAGGATGTTGCGTATATCACGGAAAACAGCATAAAAGCGGACAATTCCGTGCTCGGCTATTCCTATCAGACGCAGACGGAGGATATCACGAACGCGAACGGCTACCTGTTGCAGCGCACGCCCGGCAGGCTGTACGGGCTCGCCTTCCTTGAAAAGCTCATCGACGAAGACTGCTTTGAGGCGGAGAGCCTGCGGGGAACGACGTCGCACCTGAACGCGCAGGAAAATTACATCAATTCCAGGTTTAAAAACGCCCCCGTCGCCATGCTGATGGACGGCAACTGGTGGGAGAACGAGGCGACGCTGAACGACGCGTTCACGCGCAGCGAACAGCTCTACCTGGAGCAGGCGAAAAAGGAGAACCGCTACTTCGGCGTCATGCCCATCCCCGCAAAGATCGATAAAAACGATGCGAACCCGAACGGCGATTCGGATACCGCCCTCGATATGTACACCTCGTATGCGTTCATCGCCGCCAACATCCCTTCCGAAAAGGTGAATGCGGCAAAAACCTTTTTGAAGTTCTGCTACTCGGCGGAAAACCTTGAAAAATTCACCGCGACCACGGGCGTTGCGCGGGCGCTGAATTACAACGTTTCGCAGACGACGCTGGACAACATGACCTCGTATTCGCAGGACGTGTGGGATATGCACCTGAGCGGGAACACCGTGCTGCAAGTCTCCCAAAACAAGCTGTACTACGAAAACATGTCTGATTTTGACAGCCTTGCGCTCATCGCATACGGCAATTACGCCTACCCGTGGACGGCGCTCAGGGGCGGCATTCATACGGCGGCGGAGTACTTTACCGGCACCTGGCAGTGGACGGAAGATGGCTGGAAGAACGATTATGGCGCCTACATTGCGTGACGCGTGCGCGCTTTGCAGGAAAAGGGGGTAAGGTATGGTAGCTATAAAAAAGAAAAAGACGCTTGCTACGTTCAACAGAAAGCGGAAGATCTTCTATATTTCGCTGATCGCGCTGCCCGTGCTGCAATTCTGCGTCTTCTATCTGGGCGTGCACATCAACTCGATCCTGCTCGCCTTCAAGTCGTATACGCTGGCAGACGAAGCGAACGGGGTCTACTCGTACATTTTTACGGGGTTTGAAAATTTCGGGGAGGTGTTCCAGAACTTCGCAAAGGAAAGTTACCTTGTAAACGCGATCTGGAATTCGGTGCTGTCCTTTCTGATCGGGTGGATCGGCTTTTTCGGCAGCCTGCTGTTTTCCTACTACATCATGAAGAGCTGGCGGCTCGGCAAACTGTTTCAGCTGTTCCTGTTCCTTCCTTCGATCATCTCTGAGATCGTTGTCGTAACGCTGTTCAAGTATTTTATGGAAAACAACATGCCCGCCTTCATTGAAATGGTGGGCGGCGGCGTGGTCGAAGGCTTTATGTTCTCGTCCGACCTCGGGGTGCGGCTCGGAACGATCCTCGGCTATTCCGTGTGGGTCGGGTTCGGCACCAACATCCTCATCTTCAACGGCACGATGGCAGGCGTTTCAGACTCCGTGCTGGAAGCGGCGAAGTTAGACGGCGTCCGCCCCCTGCGCGAATTCTTTTCCATCGTCCTGCCGATGACGTATCCCATGATCGTCACGATGGCGGTGGTCAGTGTGGCGAACCTGTTCACGAACCAGATGTACCTGTTCAGCTTTTACGGCGCCTCGGCAGAGCGGCAGCTGTACACGATCGGGTACTACCTGTTCCTGAACACGCAGCAGGCGGGCAACAGCGGGCTGGGCGAATACCCGTATCTTGCCGCGTTCGGCATCGTCGTTTCCGCGGTCACGATCCCGCTGACGGTCGCATTCCGCAAGGTGCTGAACAAGATCGGCAAACGCTTTGAGTGAGGTGGCGGCATGAACAATGATTTTGCAAAAGAAAGCAGGCTGCGCAGGTGGCTGCGGAGCAAAATAAAGGCGAAGGAAAAGATGAACGCCTTTTCGTGGGTCGTGTTCGCCTTCCTTACGCTTTTAACGCTGACGTTCATCATCGTCTATTTTTGGGGTATCATGACGTCGTTCAAAAGCATCCTCGAATTCGATACGGTCGGGAACATCGTCGGCTTGCCCGATCAGTGGTCGCTTGAAAACTTTATTTTCGTGTTCAGCAACTTCCGCATCAAGCTCAGCGGAAAAACGTTCTATCTGGAAAACATGATCTTGAACTCCGTGCTGTACGCCGTCGGGTGCGCTTTCATTCAGACGGCGGTGCAGTGTGTAGTGGCGTATCTTGCGGCAAAATTTCGTTTCAAATTCAGCGGGCTCATCTATTGGGTGGTCGTCATCACTATGACCATCCCCGTCGTCGGTACGGATATCAGCACCATCCAGATCTTGCAGAACATCGGGCTGTATGACAGCATGATCGGCATGTTTGTATTGAAGTTTAACTTTCTCGGTGCATATTTTCTTGTTTTTTATGCGACATTCCGCAGTTTGCCCGACGATTATGCGGGCGCCGCGTACGTAGACGGCGCGGGCGAGTTCGGCATCCTGATCCATGTCATCCTGCCGATGGTGGCGAACATGTTCTTCACGATCTTTCTGCTGAACATGATCACGTATTGGAACGATTACAGGACGCCGCTCTTGTACATGCCCAACAACCCCACGCTTTCGTACGGCATCCAGTGGCTTTCCACTTCGTCTTTGCAGGAGTTTTCGCACACAACGGTGCGCCTTGCCGCCTGTATCATAATGGTGATCCCCATCATCGTTGTGTTTATCGTATTCAAAAACCGCATCATGGATAAAGTATCATTAGGAGGGATCAAAGAATGATGAAAAAGAGAGAACGTGCAAAATACGGGATAACGCTCCCGCTTTTGCTCGGCGTGGTCTGCCTGTGCGCGGCGCTCGTGCTCGGGTTTGCGCTTTCGGCGCAAAAAACCGTGCGGGCGGAATGCACGGGCGAGGAACTGACCGCCTTCCTGGCGGAAGAGCATTTCGTCGGAGAGACGGTCACCCTGCCGAAGGCGCAGATCAAAGAGGGCGATAAAACGTATGAAACGGACGTCGCGCTCATCGCCCCGGACGGCAGCATGTACAGGGCAAGCACGGTCGTATTGCAGGACTTCGGCGGCTATACGCTGCTGTACACCGCGAAAAACGGCGAAACGCACGCACAGTATAAAGAGCCGTTCACCGTAAAACAGTATATGTACTCTTTATCGGGTGAACGGAGCGAGGTCGGCTTCGGCGCGGTCTCTTCGCTGACGGAGTACCCCGCGGAGGGCAGGAGCGGCATGGTCGCCGACCTTGCCGAAAACGAAACGCTGTACGCGAACGCCGCCATCGATCTGCGCGATTTTACGGCGGAGGACGACCTGTTCCGCGTCTCCTTCCTGCCGCATGCGATGGGCACGGCGGACGCGCAGTTCGTGTACATCACGCTCACCGACGCGCATGACAGTAGCAACACCGTCACCATCGAGCTGCGCTATTCCCCGGACGGGAGCACGACGGAGACCTGCCGCGTGTTCGCCATGTTCTATGCGTCGGGGCAGGGGAAGCTGGGGCTGGAATACATGCCCGACGGCAACGGCGACTTCACCTACGACGGCAAAAGCTACAAACACCACCAGAACGACGGCTACGGTTCGAAGGCGGCGGCGTCCATGCAGGGGTACAACCCCCTCTCCGTCTCCTTGAAGGAGGAAGACGTCGGCACGATGGATATCGTCTGCCGCTTCGACTATGAAACAAAGCGTTTTTATTACGGCGAAAACATCCAGCAGGGCATAAACCTCGCCAACGACCTTGACGACCCGAACCTGCAATCCGTGCTCTGGCAGGGCTTCACGACGGGGGAATGCTATCTCTCCGTTTCGGCGGCAAGCTACGCGCAGTCGCACTGCCGCATACTGTTCACGCACCTTGCGGGCCTGCCCCTCACGGAAAACGGAATGGTCGCCGACACCGAAGCGCCCGCGATCACGGTGGACGACGCCGACCTTGCCGCGGCAAATTACGCCGCGATCGGCAAGCCGTTCGCCGTTCCTTCCGCGACCGCGCTTGACGGCTACGCGGGCGAATGCGCCGTCACGGCAAGGGTCTACACCGCCTACGGCACGGGCTCGCAGGCGCTCGTCGCGATCGAAAACGGTGCTTTCACGCCCACCCAGGCGCGCGAGTACACGATCGTTTACACCGCCGAGGACTATGCGGGCAACGTCGCCGAAGAGACCTATACGGTCGTGGCGAAGGAGCGCACGGCGGGCATGGATATGGAACTTTCGTACACCAAACCCGCTTCGCTTGCGGTCGGGCAGGAGATGAACTTCGGCGCGTTCACCGCCGAAAACGCGAACGGCAACTGGTACCTCACCCTCCGCGTCGCCTTCGGCGGCGAAAGCGAAACGATTGCCGAAATTTCGGCAGAGAACGCGGCGGAGGAGGTAGCGTACCGCCCGATGGAGGCAGGCACGTACACCTTCACCTTAGAGTACCGCGATTATACGAACGCGTATACGGAGGAATTTGACGTGGAGGTGAGCGCGGACGGCGACCCGATCCTGCTTGCCGAGCCGCAGCTACCCCGCTACATCATCAAGGACGCGCAGTATACGCTCCCCGCGCTGAACGGGTACACCTTTGTAAACGGCGCCGCGCAGGAAACGCCCGCCGTGCTGTACGTCACGCAGACGAAGGATTACGGCAGCGCCGCGCCCGTCACGGGGAACACCGTCACCGTCTCCGAAGATTGGGCGGAGTGCTGGTTCACCTACGTGCTCGGCGACGCCGTAAAACAGTACAGCGTGCCCGTGCACGACGTCGGCTACGGCACGAACAGCGTAAAGGTCTATCAGTACTTTACGGGCTTTTCGGATGCGGACGTAGAACAGGCGCAGGTCACGTATACCGCCGCAGAAAAGAGCGGTACGTACAGCCTTGATTTTATCAACGTGCTGATGACGTACAACTTCGGGATGACGTTCACCGTGCCCGCAGACGCGAAGTACAGCTCCGTCACGCTCACGCTTACGGATAAGGACGACCCGAGCGTCGTGCTGAAAACGACCCTGTCCGCGCAGAGCAACGGCAGCCTTGTTGTAGAGAGCAACGGCGCGCGCAACGCGTTCACGGCGAAGTTCTACGGCAACACCGTTTCGTTTGCGTACAGCAGCGCAGAGCTTGGCGTCAGCATCGACGGCGGCACGAACTATTACCCCGCGGGCGGCGGCTGGGCGGGCTTCCCCTCCGAACGCGCGTGGCTGAACATCTCCTTCGGCGGCGTTACGGGCGAGCCGCAGATCACGGTCTCGCGCCTGAACAACCAGACGATCGGCTACATCATGCCGAACAAGAACGCGCAGGACGTGACCGCGCCGCAGTTCAACACCCCCGTTTCGGACGGGTATCAGGAGGTCGGCAGCCTGTACACGCTTGCCCCGTTCTACGCGGCAGACGTGCTTGACCCGAACATCACCGTCACCATGAGCGTCACGCTGAACGGCAATTACCTCACCTCGGAAGACGGCATCCTGCTGAAAAATATTTCCGACGTGGAGCGCGGGTACACGATCCGCCTCGCCGAATACGGCAACTATGCGGTGAACTACGCCGTTTCCGACTCCGTCGGCAACAGGGCAACGTATGTGTACGCGATCAACGTCGCCGATACGGAAAGCCCCGCGGTCACGTTCGGCAGCCATGCAGACAAGGCGGAAGCGGGCGAGCGCGTCGATATCGCCGCCATCACGGTGAGCGACAACGTGAGCGACGCCGCAAACTGCACCGTGCGCACCTACATCTGCTCGCCGCAGAATATGTTCACACTGCTGGAAGAGGATAGTTTTGTTCCCGAAACGGCGGGCACGTACAGCGTATGGTACTTTGTGACCGACGAAGCGGGCAACTGCACCTTTGCGCACTATGACGTCGTTGTTTCGTAAAGGAGGAAAAAAGATGAAAAAATTGACAGCGCTTTTGTTGGCGGCGGTATGCTTTCTGGGGCTTGCCCTGGCGGGCTGCGCAGAGGATGACGACAAAAAAGAACAGGGCGGAGGCAGTACCCCTTCGGGCGAGGTGCTCCCCAATGCCGCAAACCACGTGATCGAAATGAGCGAAACGTCGGGCACGATCGCAAAGGACGGCGCCACCGAGTACAAGATCCTCATTCCCGCGGGGCTTGCGTACAACGACCTCATCAACGTGGCGGCGCGCGAATTGCAGCAGTTCCTCGGCGAGGCGACGGATACCGAGTTCACGATCGTGGAAGACACTGCGTACAGCGCAGGCGGCAAGTACATCTCCGTCGGCGAAACGGCGGCGGCAGAGGCTGCGGGCATTTCCGCCGATTACGCCGTGGTGGACGCGCAGGGGTTCGTCATCGAAACGGAAGGCAGCAACGTGTACATCCTCGGCGCGGAGGAGAGGGGCACGCTCAACGGCGTGTACGGCTTCCTGGAACACACGCTGCACTTTGATTACTACTTTGAAGACAGTTACGATATCGACCGCGTATCCGAGCTGCCGCTGTACGATTACCACATCGTAGAGCGCCCCGATATCCCGGTGCGCGCGAGCGGCTACGGTTACGCCACCAACTACAACACGGACACGCAGTACCGTTACCGCACGGTGTACCGGCACGACTTCCAGCTGCCCATCACGTACAACGGCATCATGTCGAGCACGCACACGAGCATGCTGTACATCCCCAAGGATAAGTATGAAGCCGACCACAAAGAATGGTTTGCCAGCGGCACGGCGCCGCAGCTGTGCTTCACCGCGCATGGCGATTACGAAGAGGGCGGCGAATACGACCAGCTCGTGGAAACGGCGGCGCAGGCGCTGTATGACAACTTCGACGCGGAAGAGACGGAAACGTGCTACGTGGCAAGTTTTTCGCTGATGGACGACGACGGCAACGACTGGTGCACCTGCGACGCGTGCAAAGCGGTCATCGACGAGTACGGCGCGCAGTCGGCTACGCTCATCCTGTTCATCAACGACCTTGCCGAATGCCTCAAAGCGAAGTTCGCCGCCACGCAGGCGGAGGAGAGCGCCACCGACGCGGAAAAGGCGCACGCCGAACACATGCGCAGTTTGGCGGACAGGTTTATCCTGACCACCCTTGTATACCGCGCCACCGAGCTTGCGCCCTACACCACGGACGCAGACGGGAACAAGGTGTTCGCCGAAGAGATGAAGTTGCACCCGCAGGTCGCGCCCTTCTACGCGCCCATCCATGCGAGGTACACGGGCAGAACGTTCGACGAAAACCCCGAATACCAGACGCTGGAAGATTGGGGCGAACTTTCCGAAAAGCTCTTTTTCTGGACGTACGATACCGTCTTCATCAACGCGTTTTTGCCCTTCTATTCGTTCAACTACCTGCAAGATCTGTATCAGATCTCGTATGAAGAGGGCGTGTACTACCACTACAACCAGGCGCAGTATTTTAACAAGAACAGCACGGGTTGGGCGGTTCTGGGCGGCTACCTGAACGCAAAGCTCGGCTGGAACTGCTATGCAGACGTTGCCGAACTCACCGAAAAGTTCTTCAACGGCATGTACGGCAGCGAAGGGGAAGAGATGTACGATATGTTCCGCTCCTACCTGCTGTTCAACGAATACCAGGTCGACGAGCTCGGCTACGCGGGGCTGATCTACACCAATGATAGTTCTGCCAGGCTCTGGCCGCGCGGGTTCGTGCTGGGCATGGCAGAGCGCATGTACGCCGCGCGAGACAGGCTGCTGGCAAACGGCGAAGAGACGGCGGCAGCCAACGTCGAGCTGGAACTCATTTCCCCGCTGTACCTGCTCATCCTCAATTACAGCAGCACGTTCCGGCCGGAGGTCTTTGCAAGTTACAAGGCAGACTGCCGCTCGTTCATCGACAAGTGGGGGATCAACTACTACAACGAGAAGACGCTGATGTCGACCTTTATCGGCGGATTTTTGCAATAAGCGCACCGCGCTGAAATAAAAAACCTAAGGGAGGAAAAAGTATGAACACAAAACGCAGACGCCTTTTTGCACTGTTGCTCGGGCTTGTGCTGGTATTGTCTTTCGTGATGCTGGCAGCGTGCGACAACGGCGAAGAGGAGGAGCCGCAAGGCCCCGTCTATACGATCGGGCTGAGCGCGCAGGTGCTGGAATTGGAGCGCTACGGCAGGGGCGAGCTCACCGCCACCGTCTACAAAGACGGCGTTGCCACAACGGATAGCGTAACGTGGTCGAGCGCGAACACCGCCGTTGCCACCGTTTCGGGCGGCGTGGTCGTCGCCGTGGGCGAAGGCTCCGCGCAGATCACCGCCGCAGCGCAGGGGCAAACGGCTGCCTGCACGGTCACGGTGACGGACGAAGGCATCGTGCCGCAGCTCGTCGTTGCAGATACGACCATCCCGCTCACGTACAGGGCGGACGACCCCGGCTATTATGACATCCTTGCCGAAGTCAAGTTTTACGATTACGACACGTCTGACGCCGTGATCTCCTATGAGGCGGTCACGTCGGATACGTCCGACCCGTCCGTCATCGAACTCTCGCCCGAAGGCAGGGTCACCGCCAAAAAGATGGGCAGGGCGACCGTCCTCGTTTCCGCAACGTGGAACGGCTACACCTGCACCGAAGTGCCCGTCTCCGTCGTCGTGTATGACGACATCGAAGTGCGCCTCTTGGACGAAGAGGACGTTGCCTTGACCCCGGGCGAAACGTCTGCGCTGTACACGTGGGCAGGCACCGTAGAAGGCAACACGTTTACAAAGAGCGAAACGTTCGGCGCAAAGGTCTTGAAAAAGACGGAAGAGGTCGCGGACGCCACCGTGGAGTGGCAAACGAGCGACGCCGCCGTTGCGGAAGTGAAGGACGGCGTTGTCACCGCCAAAGCGGAAGGCACCGCCGAGATCTGGTGCGAATACACGGAAGGGGACTTCGTCTACGAATCGCTCCGCCGCACGGTGACCGTATCCTACCCTTGGGTCGACCTCACCGAAAGCGCCGCCGCGGAGTACCTGGTTGCAAACCAGAACGCTGCCGACGTGCTCAAAGAATATGTGAGCGATACGACGCACACGACCGACGCCGTGTACATCGAAGACGGCGATGAAAACATCCTTTCGGCAGGGAAGATCGATATCGCCACGCTTGCGGGCGGCGCGAACGTCCTTTTGTTCAAGGATAACGATGCGTACGGCTACATCCTGTCCGTCACCGTCGTCACCAAAACGATCGGCGACGCGAGCGAATTCAAGGCGTGGCGCGAAGCAAACCACGGCGATAACAATACAGGGTTTTATGCCTACGGCAAGGGCGAGTACGTTCTGCTCAGAACGGACATCACCATTGACGAAGCAAACTGGGGCGCGTACAGGAACGCCGCGTATTCGGGGTATTTAGACGGCAAAGAAGTCGGCTTCCTCGGCACGTTTGACGGCGGCGGGAACACGATCACCGTACAGTCGGCGGGAACGGGCGGCCTGTTCGGCGACCTCGGCAACGGCTCGGTCATCAAAAACCTCGGCGTTGTGGCGCAGCTCACAAGTACGGGCGGCAGCCGCCCCGCGGCGCTTGCGGCATTGGCAGAGGGCGCAACGATCGATAACTGCTACATTCAGGCAAAGACGGGCGGGGAGAACTCGTACGGCGGCGTCGTGATCGCGGGCGTTGCGTCTGTTACGATGACCAACTGCGTGATAGACAGCACCCCCGGAAACGATGCCAATTCGGCATGGAGCGCCGTGTTTACCAGCTACGTGCGCCGCGGCTGGGAGGAAAACCTGAAATTTGAAAACGTGGTCGGCATTTCGCGCACGGCGGGCAACACGGTGTTTGCGCGCGTGATGAACGACGCAGGCAACGCGTATACCGATCAGAACACGGGCGTGACCGTTGTAGACGGTTCCGCTGCGGGCTTTGACATCGAAACGCACAAACTTGCGGACTTTGACGCAAGCGGCTTCAACAGCGAATGCTTCTTTGTGGAGGAAGGCTACATCCCGCTGTGGCACGCGCTGGCAACGGACATTCAGCCCGAGCTTGCGTTCAACGAAAGCAGCGTGGATATCTCCACCGATAAGGAGGCAGACAACAACTCCGCGCAGCTCAAATATTCCTTCACCTACCGCGGCTCGGATATCACGCCGGATGCGGTCGAGTGGGCAGTGACGAGCGGCTCCGAATACGCCGAAGTTACGCAGGAAGGCGTTGTGACGGGTACAGACATGGGCACGGCGGAAGTCACGCTCACGGTCACTTACAACAAGATAGAGTATACCGCCACGATCACCGTCAACGTCACCATCCCGACGGAAGACGTGACCCCCAAGCAGGAGATGCTGTTCGACAAGAGCACCGATACGTCCTTTGACGCAGACGCTTTGGCAGAGGCGATTTGGGGCGCGGACTCCGGCAAGACCATCACCGATCTGCGCTACGGTTCGGCGGCGGCTTCGGCAACCATCGTAAGCGGTTCCGCATACGATTGGGCGAAGGTGCCCGCAGGCGAAGAGCGCGTGTTCTACGCCGTTGCGGATGACGTTGCGTATAAGTTCACGGCGCTAGTCGTATCCAGGCAAATCGGCTCTGCGGACGAGTTCATGGCTTGGCGCGATGAGACGAGCGCGAACGCGAAGACGTATACAGACGGCACTGCGGCAAAGGCGGACGTCTATACCTACGGTGAAGGGGAGTACATCCTGCTCACGGCGGATATCACCCTTACGGAAGATTTACAGCACAAGATCTGGCTGCTGACCGCTGCGGATACCGTACCGGATGGCAATAAAGTCGGCTTCCTCGGCACCTTC
>JAGHJS010000048.1 GCA_017886545.1 Clostridia bacterium | reverse complement strand
TTCTTGCCCTCCTTGAAAAATTTCGATTCTGAACCGAACCCAAGCTGCAAGATCGTTCCGTCACTTCGGTTTTTTCGTTTAAAAGTATAACAAATCCGTGCAAAAAAAGCAAGGACAAGCCGCCCGCAATGCATATTTATACGTATTATGAAATATTTTCACTGTTTTTTTGAATTGCGACCATTTCAGGCGCGCTTTTGCGTGGAAACGGGATCAAAGCGCCCGAACCGCTTGCCTTTGGCGCAAGCTATATGAACAGCCCGATCGCTCCGATCGGCGCAAAATTGTAAACGAGCAAGCAGCCCCGCGGCAAATGCCGCGGGGCTGCGCGTAGAAACCGAGGTACGTATTCCCTGCCGGGATCGCTGCCCTTACGCCGTATAATAGACCCTGAACGTGATCCCAATAAAAAGGTTATTAAGGCTGTACGTTTCCTCGTAGACCGAATTGCCGTCTACATACAGCTTCAGTGAACCCGCCGTGATCGTCTCCCCGTCCTGCGTGTAGTCCATCTCCTCCGTCTGCGAACCTTTCTTCATCGTGAGTTTGCCGTCTTTGAAAGAAAGGCTCGCACCTTCTAAAGACATGCCGAGCCTCACATTCTCCGACCATTCCGCCTGCATGATGAATTCAGCATCCAAGCTGCCGTCACCTATGGCTTTGACGTGGTCGTATGTATACGTTTTCCCGTTCACGTCCGCAGGCCCGCACCCGACGAGCACGAACAGCAAGCACACGGCAAGCGCCGCAACCATGACCGACAACAACTTTTTCATAAAATTCTCCTTCTCTCATCGAAGAATACGGTATGATCCCATTATACTACCCCCCCCCGAATGTCAAGCGTTTTACCGCTCTTTTCCGCAATTTTATCACCGACGGTGAAAAAACTTTCAGCCCGAGCCCCAAAAACAGCCCACCGCGCTTGACCGCAGCAAAAAAACACGCAAAACCCCGCCTTCGGGAAACCCGAAGGCGGGGCGCGCTTTGCCGCAAAGCTGCGCATATACCGCCGCCGCGCTTTACTCGTTCGGCAGCTTCATCTTGTCCTTTTCGGTGATGGGGCGGATGACGCGGCACGGGTTGCCCGCCGCAAACACGTTTGCAGGGATATTGCGGGTGACGACGCTGCCCGCGCCGATGACCGTATCATGCCCGATGGTGACGCCGCCGCAGACGGTGACGTTAGAGGCGAGCCACACGTTGTCGCCGATGGTGATGGGCTTGGCGTACTCATAGTCGAACTTGGTGCCGTCGGGCGCGGAGCGCATGTTCCTGTCGCACGCAAGCAGCGGGTGCACGGGCGTGACGATGGAGACATTCGGCCCGATAAAACACTGTTTGCCGATGGTCACGGGCGCGCAGTCCAGCACCACGAGATTAAAGTTGGAAAAAAAGCAATCCCCGACGTGCGTGTTTTTACCGTAATCGAAGCGCACGGGCGGTTCACAGTAGATAAACGTGCCGTGCGAACCGAACATCTCGTGCAGCAGCTCCTGCCGCCGCTCCTTGTCGTCCTCGGTCGTGTCGTTGTACTCCTTGAACAGCTTGCGCACGCGGGTACGCATTGCCACAAGTTCCTCGTCGGAGGGGTTATACAGTTCCCCTGCCGTCATTTTGTCGTATTCGCGCATAGATCCCTCCTGTCGTTCGTCTTTGTTTTGCGGATGCTCCGCCGAAAGCGCCTGCGCCATCGCCGCGAGGCGCTCCTCGGGCGCGTCCTCGCGCAGGGCGGCAATCCTGCCGTATGCCATTTTATCGTGATGAACGGTCATTTCCGTTTTCCTCCCCGGGCGGTTCGGTCTTTTCCGCGCGGCAACCTTCCCGCTCCTTCTTTAAGAGGAAGAGCAGAAAACCGAGCGCCAACAGCGCGAGGCTGACCTGCGAAACGGGTGCCGAAAGCCAGATACCCGTAAGCCCACACGCGGCGGGCAGCGTGAACACGACCGCCGCGACGATGATCGGTTCGCCGTAGGTGATGATGTTGGCGAACAGGTTGCACTTCTGCGCATAAAAATAGGACATGCTGATGCGCATGAAGCCGAATGCGATGAGCGGCAGGATCATGATAAAGAGCGCGTCGGCAAAGATCGCCCTGCCCTCGGCGGACAGCCCGAACAGCCCGCTCAGCGGAACGCGCGCGAACACGCACACGAGCGTGACCGCCACCGTGATGAGCCCCGTCGCATACAGCCCGTAGCGCAGGACCGCATGTTTGGAACGGGCGTCGCCGTTCCCTTCGTAGAAGGAAAGGAGTGGCTGTGCGCCGTCGCCGACGCCCTGAATGAGGCGCATGGCAATGAAAGTGACGTACGAAACCGCCGTATACGCCGCCACGGCGACGGTGCCGCCGTTCATCTCCGCCGCCTTGTTGATGAGGATTAGCACGAGATTCGGCGAAAAAAAGATGCCGAAGGGCGAAACGCCGACGCGCAGCAGCTCGCCAAGTTTTTTCAGGTCGAAACATGCTTCCGGACGGTATTTTTTGCGCAGGAGCACCGCGCCGCACATGACGGCAGTGACCGCCTGCGCCGCAAAGGTGCCCCACGCCGCGCCCGCGAGCTTCATGTCCATTACGTAGATGAACAGCCAGTCCAGAAAGATGTTCGTGGCAAAGCCGCAGCACATCGAAAGCATCGTAAAAGCGTTGTGCCCGAAGTTGCGCGCAACGGGGACAAGCCCCTGCCCGAAGATCTGGAAAAGCGTACCGTACAGAATGATGTCCGTATATTCCTGCGCGTATTCGAGCACGACGCCGCTCGCGCCGAACGCACGCAGCAGATACGGCGACGTGAAAAACAGCGCGGGGAACAAAATGACCGACGCGGCAAGCATGGCGATATACGTCTGAAAAATATACCGCTTTTCGGCGCGGTCGTCGCCCCTGCCGCGCGCGAGGGAGATGCAGACCGACCCGCCCATGCCGATGCCGAACCCGACCGCCTGCACGAACGCCGTGATGGGATAGGCGAAGTTGATCGCCGAAAGCCCGTCGTCAAAAACCTTGTTGCCGATGAACAGCCCGTCTACGATGGAAAACGTACCCAGCACCACGCTCGTCAGCAACGCGGGCAGCACGCACCGCAAAAATGTTTTGAAAAGTGACCGCCGCGCACCCTGCACACCGACCATAGCCTTCTCTCCGACAAAATTTCTCTGCAAAAAAAGCGGAACCTGCACTTTACAGATCCCGTTGCAACTATACCAAAATTCCCCGACGCTGTCAACCGAACAGCACGCGGCAAAAAAATTTTACAGATCGTTTTTCCTCTCTCTGCTCCCCGCTGCCGCACCTGTCGGTTCCGCCGCTCGCCGCCGTTTTTTCGCACATAAAAAAGGGCGGCTCTTCCGTGCCGCCCTCCGTTTTATCTGTACAAAATGCCCGCCAGCCACCATTCAAAGTTTTGCAGCCCCATGGAGATCTGCTTCTTTTTATTGCCTGCTTCCAAAACAAGAAAGGTCGCAATATATACCCTGCCCGTTTTCAGAACGAGCTTGTACTTGATCCATTCGCTCGTCGCCGCAATGACGTCGACCCGCTCTACCCCGCTGCAGCCTTCACGCAGGGCCGTCCGCCGCTCCGCCCGGACGGAGCGGCGGGTACACACAAATCAAGCGCGCTCCCTTTTTTCGGGCAGCAAAAAAGCCTCGGCACTGCCGAGGCTTTTTTATGCTTTTCAGCTTACGCTTACTTTTTGATCTTGGACACAACGCCCGAGCCGACCGTCCTGCCGCCTTCGCGGATAGCGAAACGGAGACCTTCTTCGACCGCGACCGGCTTGATCAGCGAAACGTCGATCTTGACGTTGTCGCCGGGCATGACCATTTCAACGCCGTCTTCAAGCTTGATGGAGCCCGTGACGTCCGTCGTGCGGATGAAGAACTGAGGACGATAGTTGTTGAAGAACGGGGTGTGACGGCCGCCCTCTTCCTTCGTGAGGACGTACACCTGCGCTTCGAACTCGGTGTGGGGATGGATGGAGCCGGGCTTCGCGATAACCTGCCCTTTCTCCACGTCCTTACGGTCGATACCGCGGAGCAGCGCGCCGACGTTATCGCCCGCCATCGCTTCGTCGAGGAGCTTGCGGAACATTTCAAGACCCGTGATGACCGTCGAACGGGGCTTTTCGATGAGACCGACGATCTCAGCGGGATCGCCGACTTTCGCTACGCCGCGCTCAACACGGCCCGTAGCAACGGTGCCGCGGCCGGAGATCGTGAACACGTCTTCGACGGGGAGCAGGAACGGCTTATCGGACTCACGCGCGGGATCGGGGATATACGCGTCGATCGCGTCCATGAGCTCGAGGATGCACTGGCATTCGGGAGCAGCAAGAACGTCCGCATCGGAGCAGCCGCTGGTCGCTTTTTCGAGCGCCTTGAGAGCGGAGCCTTTGATGATGGGCGTCTTGTCGCCGGGGAAGCCGTACTTCGTGAGCAGGTCGCGGATCTCTTCCTCAACGAGCTCCAAAAGTTCGGGATCGTCGACCTGATCGGTCTTGTTCAGGAACACGACGATGTAAGGCACGCCGACCTGACGGGCGAGCAGGATGTGCTCACGGGTCTGGGGCATCGGGCCGTCCGTCGCCGCAACGACGAGGATCGCGCCGTCCATCTGCGCGGCGCCCGTGATCATGTTCTTGACATAGTCAGCGTGGCCCGGGCAGTCAACGTGCGCATAGTGACGCTTGTCCGTCTGATACTCGACGTGCGCGGTGTTGATCGTGATACCACGAGCCTTCTCTTCCG
>JAGHJS010000047.1 GCA_017886545.1 Clostridia bacterium | reverse complement strand
TTCAGGGTGACACAAACAGGCATCCTCTCCCCTGTCATCACGAGCTTGTCGAGGGATCTCTATGCGAATTTCGACAATATCTGAATAGAGATCCTTCGACTCCGCTTCCCTCCGCTCAGGATGACAGGGAATAGCGGCTTCGCTCCGCTCAGGATGACAAGAAAGTAGCAAAACTGTCTTTTAATGATCTTATTGCGCGTGGCAAAATGACATTTTTGCCTAAGCGCCCTCAATTTGCCGCATACCTGCGGCTTACGGGAAGAGGGTGAATTTGCGGCATTTCTATAAAGGTGTGCCCTAAAAGATGCCGCAAAGAGGGAGAAACCGCTGCCGAGCGGCTTTGCCGTGAACAGCGGTGTCGCCCTTAAATCACGGAAAAAAGTTTTGTCAGCTCAAAACTTTTTTCGTGAACCAAGGCTCTCATCCAATGCGTACCCTTTCCATCGGCAGTTCCGCGGTGGGAGCGGAGGGCGAGCGCCAGCTCAAAAGCACCGTCATGCAGCCCGCGCGTCCCAAAAACATGAGCACGCACAGCACGATCTGCGACCCCACGGTGAGGGAGGGCGTGATGCCGAGCGTCAGCCCGACGGTGCCGATCGCGGAAAATACTTCGAATACGATCTCCGTCAGGTGATACCCGTTCCCCATTTCAAAAAAGGATATAAGAAGTATGCCCAAAACGGCGAACAAGATATACGCGGTGGTGAATTGCGCGGCGTTTTTTACGTTTTCGTCGTCCAGCCGCCGTTTGAACGCCTGCGGCGAACGTTTGCCGCGGATGGCGGAGAGCAGTGAGAGCACGAGCACGGAGACGGTGTTCGTTTTGACGCCGCCCGCCGTCGAGCCGCTCGCGCCGCCGATGAACATTAAAAGGATCGTAAGCAGGATAACGGCAACGCGCGTATCGATGGTCATGGGGATGACGTTGAACCCGGCCGTGCGCGGCGTCACCGCCGTGAAGAAGGAGGAGAGGATGCGCTCTCCCCACGGCAGGTCGTTCAGCGCGATCAGAAGGAGCAGGAAGGGCACGACGATCACGACGACGCTTGCAAGCAGCACGATCTTCGTGTGCAGCGTGTATTTGCGCATATGCCATTTGTTGCGGCGTATGTCGTGCCAGACGAAGAAGCCCAGCCCGCCGATGAGGATAAGGAGGGGAACGACGATGCAGACGATCGGGTCCGCCGAATACGCCGTCAGCGAAGGGAAATCGTTCCCTTCCGTCGCCATAAGGTCAAAGCCCGCGTTGCAGAACGCGGAGACGGCGGTGAATACCGAAAACCAGATGCCTTTGCCCCAGCCGAAGTCGGGCACGAAGCGGAAACAGAGGATGAACGCGCCGAGCAGTTCAAAGATAAGGGTGCCGAGGAGAATGGTGCCCGTCAGCTTCATGAGCCCGCCCACGTTGGGCGCGCTGACTGCCTCCTGCATGTAGGTGCGTTCCTTCAGCCCGATCTTTTTGCCGCCTAAGCGCATCAGCGAAAAGATGACGGTCATGAACCCGATGCCGCCCATCTGGATGAGGATGAGGATGACCGCCTGCCCGAATTCAGACCAATAGGTGTAGGTCGGCCGTACGATCAGCCCCGTCACGCAGGAAGCGGAAACGGTCGTGAAAAGCGCGTCCATGAACGTGGCTCCGCCGTCGGGACGGGAGGAAACGGGCAGGATCAGCAGCACTGTTCCCAACACGATGACGCACAGGTAGCCCAGCACCAGAAGGCGCGCAGGGGTCAGTCTTATTTTACGTTGCATACAACCTCCGCGGCGGCGGGTCGGCCCGCTGCCGATTCTGTGCGGAAGGGGCAGGTCCGCTCTCCGTTCCGCAACCGTACGTTGCTATTATAACATGAATTTCAGGAAAAGCAACCGTTTGGGCGCCGCCTTCCGAAAAGAGCGCCTCCGCACGGGGCGCACCTTTTTGCCCGCCGCCGACTATAATAAAGGGGAGGACGGTGCGGCGGTCCGCCCTGCGGGAGGTGTGCATGAAGGTTCGGTTTGTAACGGAAGGGAGCCTGCACGAGTATGTGCAGCGGCGGGCGCGCCCCGCCTGCGACCTGCTGTTTTTCGGGTTCAACGGGCTGGGCGACGTGGATTACCGCAGCGAGCTGGCGGGGGAAAGTTCGCGGCTGGAAGAAATGGCGATTTTAAGCCGCGAATGCGGCTGCGTCGTCGTTTCGGGCTGCCGCACCGATTCCTGCGGGATACGGCGCAAAAGCTGTGCCGTCGCGGAGAACGGGCGCATCTTAGGCGTTGCCGACAGATTGCATGCCTTCGAAGCGGAAGAGGTGTCTGCGGGCGCGCATCTGAAAGTGTATGAAACGGCGGCGGGCAGGCTCGGGGTATGCGTTGCGGAAGATGTGTACTTTCCGTCCGTCTGCGAAACGCTCGCTTTGTGCGATGCGGACGTCATCGTCTGCCCCTTCGAGGCGGCGGAGGACAGCGTGCCGCGGCTGATGCTGCGCGCGGGCGCGTTCGTCGCGGGCACGGAGGCGTGCCTGTGCGCGTCGGGGCTGGCGATGATCGCCTCGCGCAGCGGCGACATGCTCTTTTCCGCAACGAAAAAGGAGAGCGAGTTCGAACTTTCCCTTTCCCGCGAATACCGCCTCTCCACCGTGCGCACGCGCGGGCAGGCGCTGGCAAGGCGGGCGGATTATTGAAATCATATACGATATGGTTTTTTGAGGAAGCAGGGCGGCATGAGCCGTCTGTGCCGGGAGATCCGGTATAAGGGGCACATCGCCCCCTCCCGACAAGCAAGCGCCCCGCGCGGCGGAAACTTTCCGCCGCGCGGGGCGCTTTCGGGTCCGGAAGCGTCTCCGTTCCCTTCGGGTTTATAAATATTGCGCGCGTTTCGGTGTGCGGGCGTTCAAAGCAAGGCGGCTGCGCTGCGCGCCGCTTACTTTCTGCGGTCCAGCAGGAGCGTCAGCGCCGCCTTGTTGATGTGCAGCCTGTTCTCCGCCTGGTCGTACACGATGCTCTGCGGTCCGTCGATGACCTCGGCGGAAACTTCTTCGCCGCGGTGGGCGGGCATGCAGTGCATGAATACGGCGTCCTCCTTGGCGAGCGCCATCACCTCGGGCGTGACGCGGTAGCGCGCGAGTTTGCGCTTTTTGTTTTCGTCGTCGTCGTCATTCATCGAGATGAACACGTCCGTGTACACGATGTCCGCGCCGTGCACGGCTTCGGCGATGTCGTCGGTGATAAGCACGTTGCCGAACTGCATGCCGCGCTCTACGATGCTTCTCGAAGGGCTGTACCCGTGCGGGCTGGCGATGGCGACGTCCATGTTCACTTTGGCGCAGCCCATGATGAGGGAGCTTGCGACGTTGTTCCCGTCCCCGATGTAGGCGATCTTTAAATTGTCCAGCCTGCCTTTTTGTTCCCAGACGGTGAACAGGTCGGAGAGCGCCTGCAGCGGGTGCGCTTCGTCCGAAATGCCGTTAATGACGGGGATGTCGCTGTAATGCGCGAACTCCTCGACTTCCGCCATCGTGAACGCGCGCAGCACGAGCGCGGAGATGCCGTACCTGCCCAGCATCACGGCGGTGTCCTTGATGCTTTCGCCGCGGGAGAGCTGCGTTTCGTTTTTGGGCAGGAACAGATAGTCGCCGCCGAGCTGGCGGATTCCCATTTCAAAGGATACGCGCGTGCGGGTCGACGCGTTGCCGAACAGGAGCCCGATCGTTCTGCCGCGCAGGAGGGGTTTGTTTTCCCCGACGCGGAAGCGCTTTTTCAACGCGCGCGCGACATAAAGAAATTCAAAGATCTCTTCCGTCGTGAGATCGGCAAGACGCAGCAGGTCTGTCTGCCTGATCCGGTATTTCGGCGAATATTTGTTGATATCCATGGTAACGTTCCCCTTTCCGGGCGGCGCGCCGCCCGCTGCCGTATGGCTGTTTCTGCCAATCAGTATACTACAAAACGAGACGGAACACAAGCAAAGGACGCGCCTTTGCCGCGCGAAAGGGGCGGTTGGGCAAATTTAACAGAATCGCGCGGATTATTTGTTATTATTGCCTATTGCTTTTTTACCGCAAAAAGGGTAAAATAGAGTACAGATATAAAATCAACCATAGGGAGGAATTTTATGGCAAGCCTTTTGCTCAAAGGGATCTACAAGGTATATCCTTCCGGCGTCACCGCCGTTACGGATTTCAACCTTGACATCAAGGACAAGGAATTCATCGTCTTCGTCGGTCCTTCCGGCTGCGGTAAGTCGACGACGCTGCGCATGATCGCAGGCCTTGAAGAAATTTCCAAGGGCGAACTGTACATCGACGGCAAGCTGGTCAACGACGTCGTGCCGAAGGACAGGGACATCGCGATGGTGTTCCAGAACTACGCGCTGTACCCGCACATGAGCGTCTATGACAACATGGCGTTCGGTCTGAAGCTGCGCAAGGTGCCCAAGGCGGTCATCGACGAGCGCGTGAAAGAGGCGGCGGCGATCCTCGGCATCACCGATTACCTCACCCGTAAGCCGAAGGCTCTCTCCGGCGGTCAGCGCCAGCGCGTCGCGCTCGGTCGTGCGATCGTCCGTGAGCCGAAGGTGTTCCTCCTCGACGAACCTCTGTCCAACCTCGACGCGAAACTGCGCGCGCAGATGAGGACGGAGATCTCCAAACTGCATGCCCGCCTCGCGACCACGTTCATCTACGTCACGCACGACCAGATCGAGGCGATGACGATGGGTACGCGCATCGTCGTCATGAAGGACGGCTTCATGCAGCAGGTGGATACGCCGCAGAACCTGTACGACTATCCGATCAATCTGTTCGTTGCCGGCTTCATCGGCACGCCGCAGATGAACTTCTTCCCCGCCAAGCTGACCAAGCAGAAGGGGAGGGTGTACGTCGAATTCGTCAACAACAAGATCCTTCTGCCGAAGTCGGTCGAAGTGCGCATCCAGAACATCGACGATTATCTCGATACGGACAAACCGATCACGCTCGGCGTCCGCCCCGAAGACATCCACGACGAAGAGAGCTTCATCTCCGCGTCCCCCGATACGGTCATCAAAGCGTTCATCGAAGTTGTCGAAAAGCTCGGCGCCGAAACGCAGATCTACTGCAAGCTCGACTTCAAAGAGGGCGAAGAGATCGAGGACGCTACCGAAGTCATCGGCGGGTCTTCCAACATGGTCGCTAAGATCGATTCCCGCAGCACCGTTTCCCGCGGTGAGGTCGTGGAACTCGCGATCGACGCGCGTCACATCCATATCTTCGACGGCGAAACGGAGATGTCTCTCCTCGCGCGTGACGAAGGGTACGAGATCACGCCCGAAAACGAGGCTTCTTCCGCGTTCGTTCCGCTGACGCCGCAGGAGATGCGTGCGATCATCGAAAAGAACAAGGTCGTCACCAAGGAAGAGAAGAAGGCGATGCGCCGCGAAGCGCGCGCCGAGGCCCGCAAGGAGCGCCTTGCCGCCAAGGAAGAGGCAGCCAAAGCTGCTGCGGAAGCGGCAGAAGAAGCTCCCGCCGAGGACGAGGCTCCCGCGGACGAAGCGCCCGAAGAGACGCCCGACGACAAGAGCGAAGAGTAAAACGTTCCGCAGCATATGCGGATGCAAACTCCCCGAACCATTCGGGGAGTTTTTGCGCCTTGTAAAGGCATGCGCGCACGCGGTCGTTTTCTGTGCGGAAACAGCCGGGCAAACCGTTCCCGCGGGCGGCGGGCAGACCGTTTCCGCGGACGGCGCGCACCGGGCAAACCGTTCCCGCGGGTGACGGGTAAACCGTTCCCTCGGGCGGCGGACAGACCGTTCCCGCGGGCGGCAGGCAAACCATTCCCTCGGGAGGCGGACAGACCGTTTCCGCGGGCGGCGCGCACCGGGCAAACCGTTCCCGCGGACGGCGCGCACCGGACAAACCGTTCCCGCGGACGGCGCGCACCGGACAAACCGTTCCCGCGGACGGCGCAGACAGGTAGTTTTATGGGTGAAGTTTTATTAGACGCGCTGATCGACAGCCTGAAAATTTTTCCGTTCCTGTTTCTGATGTATCTTCTCATTGAGATCCTGGAACACAGGACGAACATCGGCCACAACAGCAACGTACTGCGCGGCAGGCTCGCGCCCCTTCTGGGCGCGGCGGTCGGCATCATCCCGCAGTGCGGCTTTTCGGTGATGGCGGCAAAGCTGTACGACAAGCGTCTCATCCGCACGGGCACGGTGCTGGCAGTGTTTCTGGCGACTTCGGACGAGGCGCTCATCCTGCTGCTCACCTCGGGCACGGCGGCGGTCGCCGTCATGCCGCTCATCGCGGTCAAATTTGCGGTCGCGGTCGCCGTCGGGTACGCCGCGAACGGCATCTGCCGCAGGGAAAAGCTCGAAGAACTTTCCGAGGGCGAAGAGGTGCACGGCAGCGCCTGCGGGCACGATCACGAAGGGGAGGGCGACTCCGCCGTAAAGCGGTATGTCGTGCACCCGCTGCTGCATTCGCTGCAGATCTTCGCCTATCTGCTCGTCGTAAACGTTGCCTTCGGCATCCTGATCTATTACGTCGGGGAGGCGAACATCGCCGCTTTTCTGGACAGCACCGTCTGGCTGCAGCCGCTGATCGCCTCCGTCGTCGGGCTGATCCCGAACTGCGCAAGCAGCGTGCTGATCACGGGCGCGTTTATAGACGGGTATCTCACATTCGGCGCGATGGTCGCGGGGCTGTGCGTCAATGCGGGGCTGGGGTTCGTCGTGCTGTTCAAAAACATAAAGAGCTGGCGGCGCTCGCTCGTGCTGCTCGCCGTGATGTTTGCGGTCGGCACGGCGGCGGGGTACGCCGCAACGGGCGTGATGCAGCTGTTCGGGCTGTAACGGCGGAAGGGCGGCGCTGTCGCGCAAAACTTTCGGAAAAGTATTGAAACGGCGTGTTTTTTGTGATATACTGGAAACGCTCTTTAAAATCAAAATCCATTTTCGGGGGATACACCTTTATGACGATCGGAGAAGTCGTAAAACTTTTGGACGCAGAGATCCTCTGCGGCGAGGACAGGCTGGATACCGAGATCCAC
>JAGHJS010000046.1 GCA_017886545.1 Clostridia bacterium | reverse complement strand
TGCAATTTGATATTATATAGGCAATATAAAGACTGATGCGTGTAGCCTTTTCGTTCACAAATCACAAAAAACCACCGGATTCCGGTGGTTTTTTCTTTCTGCCTGCGGAATTTATAAAAGGACAGATGGTGTGTTCTTTCTTGCTTTTGCTGCGTTTTTTTGATATAATGATCGGGATCGTTATACTCGGAAGTTTTTCGGAGCAACGGCTGTCTTTCAGGGGGGGAGCGAAAAGCCCCGTCCTTACGGGCGAGGCTTTTGCAAAATGGGTACTGTGTTTTGAAGCCCGCCGCCCGATAAGCAGGCAAAGCGGTTCAATTTGGTACAGTCTGGTGCCGCTGGTCGGGGCTTGCGGCAGGCGCAAAGCTCGTCGCCGTGGCTCCTCGCCGAACCCCGCCCGCGCGGAGTAACGGAACGTTGTGTCGCAAAAGCGGGCTCACGGTCGAACCGCCGCAACGCCGTCAACAAAAAAACACACCCGCAAGGGGCATGTTTTTTTGTTGGTGCCGCTGGTCGGACTCGAACCGACACGGTATCGCTACCACTGGATTTTGAGTCCAGCGCGTCTGCCAATTTCACCACAGCGGCGTATGCAATTCTTATCAATTATAATATAAAACCAAACGTTTGGCAAGCGAATCTGCCATATATTTTTATCTTGGCGGATAAGATTTAATCATCTTTCAGAGAAAAGGAGAGGTACATGAAAGAACCGCGGCATGAGGCGGGAGGCGCAGATCTTGACAATGCCCGTATCCATTTGGAGCAGTGCGGCGCGAGCGTTGTTCTGTGCCGTGACGCCGATCTGATCGAAAAATATCAGCGGGGCATATTTCCGCTTCTGGAACTGCTTGAAGACGGCGCGGATCATACCGGATACTCTGCTGCGGATAAGATTGTCGGCAGAGCGGCGGCGTTCCTGTTTGTTCGGTTGGGTGTGCGCGCCGTTTACGGTGCGGTCATGAGCAAAGGAGCGGTTTCTGTTTTGTCGGAACACGGGATAGCAGCCGAGTACAGTACGTTGACGGAGGGGGTCCGAAACCGTGCGGGAACAGGGTCTTGCCCGATGGAGCTTGCGGTGCAAGGGATCGCCGATCCGGCTGAGGCATACGCCGCACTTCGGCGCAAAGCGGATGAACTGCGAGGCAAGCGGTAAGGAGAAAGAAACGTGAAAAAACTTGGTTTCGGTCTGATGCGGCTTCCGTTAAAAGTGGAAAACGATCCGAAAAGCATAGACTATGAACAGGTATGCGGAATGGCGGACACTTTCCTGGCGCACGGCTTTACGTATTTTGATACAGCCTATATGTATCATGACGGCGTCAGTGAAACAGCCGTAAAAAAAGTTTTGGTGGATCGCCATCCGCGCGAAAGTTTTTCGGTGACCAGCAAACTGCCGACGATGCTTCTAAAAGCGCAGGATGATCAGAAACGTATCTTTGCTGAGCAGCTGGAGCGGACGGGGGCAGGGTATTTCGACGTTTATCTTTTGCACAATCTCGGGACGGAGAATTATGCAAAGGCGAAAAAGTTCAAAAGCTTTGAATTTGTTTCCGACCTGAAGCGGCAGGGGATCGTCAAAAAGATCGGGTTTTCATTCCATGACCGCGCTGCCGTGCTGGATGAGATCCTGACCGAGCATCCGGAGGTCGACTACGTCCAACTGCAGATCAATTATCTGGACTGGGAGGACGCGGGGATCCAGTCCCGCCTGTGCCATGAAACAGCGGTCCGCCACGGCAAGCAGATCATTGTCATGGAGCCTGTCAAAGGCGGGAGCCTTGTCCGCGTTCCGCGGTCCGTGAAAGAGCTGTTTGCACAGGCGCACCCCGACTGGTCGCTGGCGTCCTGGGCGATCCGTTTTGCGGCGGGGCTGGAAAACGTCGTCATGGTCCTCAGCGGAATGTCCGATCTTGCCCAGCTGACGGATAACATACAGTACATGCGGGAGTTCCGCCCGCTCGGCAAAGAGGAGACCGAACTTTTACGGGAGGCGACGCGGATCCTTTCCTCCGCGGCGACCATACCCTGTACGGGCTGCCGTTACTGCACGGAGGGATGCCCTGCGCACATCGCGATCCCCGAATATTTTTCACTGTTCAACAACGAACAGCTTTCCAACAAGGGCGGATACAGCCTGCAAAAACAATACTACAATACATATTCAAAAAAATTCGGTGCCGCGAGCGCTTGCATCGGGTGCGGAAAATGCGAACGTGCGTGCCCGCAGCATCTGCCGGTGCGTGAGCTGTTGAAAAAGGTCGCCGCGCATTACGAAGGGTAGAAAAAACGCGCGGGGTATCCCGCGCGTAAAAAACAAGTTTCGGATTCAGAAGCTGCGCACCAATCCGACGACTCTGCCGAGGATGCTTACCTCGTCAACGATGATGTCGTCCATCGCGTCGTTCTCGGGGTGGAGCACAAAATGCCCGTCGCGCTTATAGAAGCGCTTTACCGTAGCGCTGTCATCGATGAGGGCGACGACGATCTCGCCGTTCTCGGCGGTCGCCTGTTTGCGCACGACGATTTTGTCGCCGTCGAAGATGCCGGCGTTGATCATGCTGGTTCCGACTACGTTGAGCATGAACAGATCGTTCCCGCGGAAACTTCCCGCAGGGAAAGAGTAATAGTCCTCATAGTTTTCATAGGCGAAGATGGGCTGCCCCGCGGTAACGGTACCGATAAGGGGAATGTTGACGGAGGCGTTTTTGCGGAAGTTTACCGCTCTGTTTTTGTTCGGTGACTTTGAGAGCAGTCCTTCCTCGTTCAGCTTTTCCATGTAATAATAAGCGGAGGCAGTCGACTTGATGTCCAGTTTTGTGCAAATTTCCCGTACCGTGGGCGAATAGCCGTATTCGGCGTTGTATTCGTTTATAAAGTTCAGTACGGCTTGCATTTTGTTGCGGCTTTTTTCAGACATGACGACGGACACCTCCTGTTTGGTTCTATTATACCACAGACGGTGCAGAAACGCAAACAAATGTTTATAAAAAATCAAAAAATTTTGATCGGTCCGATCGTATCGGGAGGAAAAAATGGAAGTGCAGAAATGTGTGCTGTATGACAGGGACTGCATAGGGTGCCTGGAGTGCGAAATGTGCGACCTCGATCCGTCGAAAGTCTGCGATAATTGCGGGAAATGCCTCGACATACGCGACGATGCCGTTATCCGTATTGACGGCATATACGGGGAGACGGGGCAAAAAAGCAATGGAAAGTAAGGCGGAACTTCTTTACTTTTGCCGCAGGATATGTTATACTGAAAACACTAATTTTTTCCGCAAGGCGGACGGAGGACGATATGGCAGAACTCAAATATGAGATCGTCGAAAAAGTGGGCGAGCTCGGTGACACGGGGAACGGCTGGAAGAAGGAGCTGAACATCGTCAGCTGGAATGACCGCGAGCCGGTCTATGATATCCGTACATGGAATGAAACGCATGACCGGATGGGGAAAGGCATCACGCTTTCGCAGGATGAGATCAAGACGCTGAAGGAACTGCTTGAAAAGGCGGACATCTGAACGGAACGAGGGGCGACGGAGTAAGTTGCTCCTTTTTTGCGCGGCGGCGCGCGCTGTGTTTTGCGCCGTGAATAGAACATTCCGAAACAGGAGATAATCATGACCGATACGAGCGTTTACGAAAATCCGCTGCTCAGCCGTTATGCGAGCCGCGAAATGGCGGAAAATTTTTCAGACGACAAAAAATTCAGGCTCTGGCGCAGGCTGTGGATCGCGCTTGCCGAATCTGAAAAAGAGCTCGGGCTGAACATCACGGAAGAGCAGATCGCCGAAATGAAGGCGCATGCGGAAGATATAAACTATGAGGACGCCCGCAAATTCGAAAACGAAGTGCGGCACGACGTGATGGCGCACGTTAAAGCGTTCGGCAAACTTGCGCCTTCGGCGAAGCCCATCATCCATTTGGGAGCGACTTCCTGCTATGTCACCGATAATGCGGAGATCATGATCATCGACGACGCGCTCAGAATGGTCGAAAAAAAGCTCGTCAACGTCATGGACAAGCTGCAAAAATTTGCCCGCAAGTATAAGGCGCTGCCGACGCTCGGGTTCACGCACCTGCAGCCTGCGCAGCTCACTACGGTGGGAAAGCGCGCCACGCTCTGGCTCTCCGATCTCGCCATGGATTACCGCAGCCTGAAAGATCTGCAAAACACGGTAAAGCTGCGCGGCGTGAAGGGGACGACGGGGACGCAGGCGAGCTTCCTCGACCTTTTTGACGGCGACGGCGAAAAGGTGAAGGAACTTGAAAAGCGCGTCGTTGCTAAACTCGGGTACGAAAAAGTGTATGGCGTGACGGGGCAGACCTATCCGCGCAAGTTCGATTACAACGTGCTGTGCGTGCTTTCGCAGATCGCGCAGAGCTGCTATCGTTTCTCGAACGACATCCGCCTCTTGCAGAACATGAAGGAGATCGAAGAACCGTTTGAAAAGCATCAGATCGGTTCTTCCGCCATGGCGTACAAGCGCAACCCGATGCGCAGCGAGCGCATGGGGTCGCTGGCGCGGTACGTTCTCAGCCTTCCCGTCAACTGCGCGGTCACGGCATCCACGCAGTGGTTTGAGCGGACGCTGGACGACAGTGCGAACAAGCGCATCGTTATTGCGCAGGCGTTCCTTTCGGTGGATGCCATCCTCAACCTGTATCTGAATATTTCCGAAAACCTTGTCGTGTACGAAAAGGTCATCGCCAAACATATCGCGGCTGAGCTGCCGTTCATGGCGACCGAAAACATCATGATGGAATGCGTCAAGGCGGGCGGAGACAGGCAGGAGCTGCACGAGCGTATCCGCACCCTTTCCATGAAAGCGGCGGAGCACGTCAAGATCGACGGCAAGGACAACGACCTGATCGACCTCATCAAGGGTGACGCGATGTTCGCTCCCGTACGCGATCGGTTGGGCGAAATTCTGGACGCGAAGAAGTTTATCGGGCGAGCGCCCGCACAGGTGGAGGAGTTCCTGACCGCAGAGATCGACCCGATCCTGGCGGAGCATGCAGAAGAGCTTGGCGTGAGCGGTAACGTGCGCGTATAAGCGCGGAAACAAAAACGGAGCGGTTTCAGCCGCCCGCGGCGCTTCGGCAACGGCCTGTTTTATTTGACAGCGCGTTGCCGTTTGCTTTATAATTTTGCAGAATTTTGTGAATGGTACGCAGCCGCGTTTGCGGTGCGCAGGAGAATCTATGGTAGAGCTGAAAAAAGTTTCTTACTCCGTCAAAGACGAAGCAACGGGAAGGAAACAGGATATATTGAAGGATGTCAGCCTTCGGTTCGAGGACGCGTCTATCACCGTGATCACGGGGCCGAACGGCAGCGGCAAGTCGACGCTGATCAAGTTGCTGATGGGGCTGGAAAAACCTACTTCGGGGCAAATTTTGTTCAACGGGGAAGACGTGACGCCGCTCTCCGTTACGGAGCGGGCAAAGCGCGGGTTCACGATCGCCTTTCAGCAGCCGGTGCGCTTCAAAGGCATCACCGTGAAAAAACTTCTGAGCCTCGCGAGCGGCTCACAGCCGGATATCGGGCAGATGTGCAACTGCCTTTCGGCGGTCGGGCTTTGCGCGCGCGATTACATTGACCGCCAGGTCGACGGCACGCTTTCGGGAGGGGAGCTCAAGCGCATCGAACTCGCCATGGCGATCGCTAAGGGCGGCGAGGTGTTTTTGCTGGACGAACCGGAAGCGGGGATCGATTTGTGGAGCTTTGAGGATCTCGTCCGCATTTTCAACCGTCTGCATGATAAGACCGTTATCATCGTCAGCCATCAGCACAGAATTTTGGAAACGGCAGATAAGATCGTTCTCTTTGAAAATGACAGGATCGTCAGCGCGGGCAAGCGGGAAGAGATGTTCGCAAAACTTGCCGAACGTCCCGCTCTGTGCGCGATGCGCGTCAAGGAGGTATAACAATGGACAATACCGAT
This sequence comes from Clostridia bacterium, assembly GCA_017886545.1. Taxonomy (GTDB): domain Bacteria; phylum Bacillota; class Clostridia; order Christensenellales; family Borkfalkiaceae; genus Borkfalkia. Next base: position 116,441 of record JAGHJS010000046.1, on the reverse strand, counting down.
AAGGAACTTCTGGCGACCATTGCCGACCTGCACGATATTCCCGAGGGGAGTTTCAACATCCGTAAAAACGGGAAGTTGCTTGCGCGCAACAGCGATAAAGACATTGAGATCGTTTCCAAAACGGACAAGGACGGCATCGACATCATCGTCCGCCCCGGTGTAAAGAATAAATCGGTGCATATCCCCGTACTGTTGACGGTCGGGAATTTTCAGGATACGGTCTACAACGATTTTTACATCGGCGACGGTGCCGACGTTACGATCATTGCGGGCTGCGGCATCCACAACGATACCTGCGATTCTGCCGAACATGACGGCATCCATACCTTTTATGTGGGGAAAAACGCAAAAGTGCGGTATGTTGAGCGGCATTACGCGAACGGCAGCGGCACGGGGAAAAAGGTGTTCGATCCGACGACGAAAATATATCTGAAAGAAAAAGCCTGCTTTATCCTCGAATCCACGCAGCTGGGCGGCGTCACCTATACCGACCGCAAGACGTATGCGACCGTCGGCAAGGAAGCAACGCTGCTCGTCAAGGAAAAGATCCTGACCGACCATGAAGAGCGGGCGGTCACCGATTTCAAAGTGACCCTGCGCGGCAAGGGCAGCCGTGCGGATATTGTCAGCCGCTCGGTGGCGCGCGGGAATTCTTTGCAGCATTTTCGTTCCGACCTTATCGGAAAGAATGAATGCTTCGGGCATGTGGAGTGCGACGGCATCGTGCTGGAACAGGCGCGTATCATGTCGACGCCCAAGATCGACGCGGTCAGCACGGAGGCGAGCCTTGTGCACGAAGCCGCGGTCGGTAAGATCGCGGGGGAACAGCTCGTCAAGCTCATGAGCCTGGGGCTGACCGAACAGGAGGCAGAAAACGCCGTAATACAAGGATTTTTGAGCTGATCCGTTTCATATGGACAGGGACCGTGCCGTTCGGCGCGGTCCCTGTCGTGTTGTAACAGGTTTTTGCCGCATCGCATACAATGGCAGTGAGCGATCACACGGAGGAGAAAGCCATGGAATGGCTGATGGGGCTGCCCGTATGGCTGCAGGCACTGTTTGCAACACTGTTCACCTATGCGATGACCGCGCTGGGCGCGTCGTTTGTCTTTCTGTCCGGGCGGATCCGCCCGTCTGTTCTGACGCTGATGCAGGGGAGCGCGGCGGGTATCATGATCGCCGCAAGTTTCTTTTCGCTTCTGCTGCCCGCTGCCGAACGGCTGGAGCATGCGGGGGCAATGACCGCGCTTGTTTTAGGGGTGGGCTTTGTTGCCGGCGGGGCGTTTATCGTCTGCGCCGAACTGTTGCTCCGACGTCTGCGCGGGTTTTCGGACGGAAAAAGACGGAGCGGCGCGCTCACCTTTTTCGCGATGACGCTGCACAACGTGCCCGAAGGGTTTTCCGTGGGCGTTGCGTTCGGCTCGGTCGTCGCAGGCGATGCGGCGGGTTGGGTGGCTGCGGCGCTTCTGGCGCTCGGGATCGGCATACAGAATTTCCCTGAAGGGCTGTGTGTGTCCGTTCCGATGCGAAGACAGGGGTATTCGGCAGGGAGAGCGTTTTTTTACGGGCAGTTTTCCGGGTGTGTGGAGATTGCCGCGGGCGTGCTCGGCGCGCTTGCCGTCGGGGCGATCTCCGCGCTTCTGCCGTGGGCGCTCTCCTTTTCCGCGGGCGCCATGGTCGCCGTCTCCTGCGCGGAGCTGATCCCCGGTTGCTGTGCGGAAGGTAAAACACTTGCCACGGGCGGGATCGTGTGCGGGTTCGCCCTGATGATGGTGTTAGACGTCGTTGCAAAATTTTTTGCATGAAGGCGTATACTTTGTGCGCGCGCAGGCAATACTTTCGCCATGGAAACGGAGAAAAACAAAAATACCGCCGAAAAGAAAGCGGCGGTTTTGCGTGCGGACGGTGCAAAAAAGACGGTGATCATCGTCGGCGCGTCGTCGGGGATCGGGTACGAAACGGCGCTGCGCCTCATCGGGCGCGGATTTACGGTCGTAAATATTTCGCGTACGCCCTGTTCGATGCAGCGGGTCAAAAATTATGCGGCGGACGTTACGGTGGGGGATACGCTCGAAAAAGCGGTCGCCGAAGCGGTCAAAGCCGCCGGCGGATTGTATGCGCTCGTATACAGCGCAGGGTTTTCCATGGCGGCGCCCATCGAATATGCCGATGAAAAGGATTACCGCTATCTGTTCGATGTGAATTACTTCGGTGCGCTGCGTGCGCTAAAATGTGCGGTGCCGCACCTGAAAAAGCGCGGCGGCAGGATCGTGTTCGTCAGTTCGATGGGCGGCACGTTCCCCGTTGCGTTCGACAGCTTTTACAGCAGCTCCAAAGCCGCGGTGGACATGCTTGCAAAAGCGGCAGCGATCGAGCTTGAACCGTATCATATCCATGTCTGTTCGGTACAGCCCGGAGGTACGTCGACGGGGTTCACCTTTAAACGCAAGATCTATGCCGATGAGGAGAACCGCGAATATGCCGCCAAGCTCAAGCGCGCGACGGCGGCGCTGGCAAATATGGAGCAGGGCGGGCTGAGCGCCGGCGAGGTCGCCAAGCAGGTAGTGGAAGTGCTCTGCGAAAAGCATCCGCCTCTCTCCGTCCGCTGCGGCGCGATGAGCAAATTTTATGCGGCGGCGAAGCGCGTTTTGCCTGACCGTACAACGCAGTTCATCAACAAAAAGGCGTATAAACAATAAAACGCGCCCCGTACCGAGATGGTACGGGGCGTTTTCCTGCAAAAAAACTGTGCATCCTCCGTTGAAAAGACGCGCCGAAGCGTTAAAACCGCAGGTAACTCCTGCAAAGCTACCTCATGGCACACGTACAAATCCGCTTAGTGCTGCTATATCCCTATCCTGACACGGTTCACGGCGGCACGTTGCATGAGACCTTGCGATCAACATCCCTTACGGAGCGCGGCCTTCCACGCGCCGATCCGAAAGAGGCGTTCGGTTCTGCTATAGCGGATTGCAGATACAGGGCACCGCTAACTCCCCACCTAGCACAGCATAGCTATTGTACCGTAAACGCGCCGTTTTTGCAACCGATTTTACGGAAATTCCCGTACAGAAAAATAAAAAATTTTTTTGGTGCGAAACCGTTGACAGGTGTGGATTTATATATATAATATCATACGGACTTGCGAAACGGGGCAAAGAGATCATGCGGGACAACACAAAGGGGAAACCGAATAAAGGCGTGTTTGCGTTCGGGATGCGCCGCTTTTGGAAAAAGCGGCTGCCCGTCGCCATACTGACGCAATTTTTGGGCGTGCTTGCCATTACGACCGAGCTGCTGCTGCCGCTTATCAGCGCGCTGTTCGTCGATTATATTCTCGGGGACGGCGCGGCGGAAGACGGCGGGCTGTTTGCGTTTCTGGTCAGCGGAAGGTTCGGGCAGGCGAAGACGTGGCGCCTCTTTTTTGCGCTTACGGCGGCGTTTGCCGTTCTGGTGCTGCTGCGCGAGGTGATCCTGTATGCGCGCAACGTGCTTTTCCAATACAACGGTCTGCTGATGGAAAACGAACTGCGCGACCTTACGTACAAAAAACTTGTCGAGCTGGACAGCCGCACCGTAGCCGATTACAACACGGGCGAATTGCTGACGACGCTTTCGTCGGATATCATCAACTTCAAAGAGCTGTATTCCAGAACGCTGATGCTGTTCGGCGACAGCTTTTATATCCTTGCCTTTTCCTGTACGATCCTGGCGCTGAACAGCGCGTGGATGCTGCTGTTGCCCGCGCTGATCGCGCCTGCGCTGCTTGCCGCGTTGGTGCGCTATATGCGTGAGGCGCGCCGCATATCGCAGAAGATCCGCACCTGCAATGCGGACATGAATCTGACCGTACAGGAAAATATCAATGCCGTGCGGCTGATCCGTTCCTTTTCCAACGAGGAATATGAGGAAAACAAATTCGATCGGGTCAATGCGGCATTGCGCGGCGCTTATTACGAGCAGGTGGATATTTCCTCCCGTTACGGGCTGATCTTTAACGTAATACGGCAGATCGCCTACATTGCGACGATCGCGCTCGGTACGCTTTTGGTCCTTGCGGGAGAATTCGAGATCGGCATCATGACCGCATCCGTTACATATGTGCTGAAGATCATGGATCACCTTACGCAGATCAGCAACAGTATGTATCAGTTCCAATTCTACCTTGTTTCGGGCGGACGTCTGCGCTCTTTTCTGGAACGCCGTACGCGCATCCCTGAACCTGCGGAACCGGTGCGGGAGATCTCTTCGCCCGATATTGAATTAAAAGACGTATCCGTTACGGAGGACGGGAAGGCGCTTTTGAAGCATATCGATCTGTCCGTTCCGTACGGAAAGAAGGTCGGCATCATGGGCGGAACGGGCTCGGGCAAGAGCGTGCTTCTGAAGAGCCTTGTCCGCATATATGATGTGACGGCGGGAAGCATCGAACTCGGAGGGAAGGACGTCCGCAACTACTCCTTGGAAGATCTGCGTTCCGAATTTTCCTATGTGTTCCAGGATATTTTTCTGTTTTCAAACACGATCAACGCGAACATATCGTTCTCCGCGCCGAAAGTACGTTCGGAAGCGGTACGCAAAGCAGCGGGCGCCGCGCAGGCAAGCAGTTTTATCGAAACACTGCCGGACGGATACGATACGATCGTCGGCGAACGCGGCTTCGGGCTTTCGGGCGGGCAGAAACAGCGCGTTTCCATTGCGCGCGCTCTTTTGAAAGATGCGCCGATCCTTGTTTTTGACGATGCGACGAGCGCTTTGGACGTGACGACGGAGCGCAGGCTGATGGCAAATATCCGCGAGAATTATCCCGAGCGGACGGTACTGATCGCAGCGCACCGCGTTTCGGCGGTAGAGGATTGCGATGAGATCCTGTATTTGCAAGACGGGGAGATCATCGAGCGCGGCACGTTCGGGGAATTGATAAAAGCGGACGGCGCTTTCGCCGCGATCTATAAATTGCAGGCTGCGGCGGCGGATACGGGCGAGGAAGAGCTTTCGGCGGGAGGTGCCGCGTGAGTACGAGGAATACATACTTTCAGGACGAAACTGTTGAAAAGCAGAAAATCGATTTAAAAAATCTTAAACGGCTGCTCCGCTATGCCGTGCCGTACAGGCGCATGTTTATCCTTGTTCTGCTGCTCATGCTCATAGCGGTCGCGTCGTCGCTGGTAACGCCGCTGCTGCTGCAATACATCGTGAATACGGTGATCCCGGATTTCTCGGACGATTACAGGCAATTTGCCGTGGCGATCGGCTGTTTCGTGCTTGCGGGGGCGGCGGAGATCGGGATAACCTTTTTTCAGCAGCGGAAGATGGGCCGTATGGGGCACGGGATCATAGCGGATATCCGTCATGACATATTTTACAAACTGCAGGTGCTGCCGTTTGATTATTTTGACAATCGGCCCGCAGGGAAGATCGTTGTACGGGTAACGGATTATATCGCCGAGCTTGCCGACTTTTTCACGAACTATCTGATGACATTTATTTTGAACGTTGTCAAGATCGTTGTGGTTACCGTCATTATGCTCGTTCTGAGTCCGCTTCTGACTTTGGCGGTCTACTGCGCCGTGGTACCGTTGGCGGTCTGTGTATTCCTGATCCGCAGGGCGATCCGCAGGCTGTTCCGCTCGCACCGCGCGAAAGTCTCCAACCGTTCGGCGTTTCTCGTCGAATCAATCATGGGCGAGAAGATCATTCAGAATTATAACCGCAGTGCATACAATGAGCAGATCTATCACGATCTGCAGCTGGACAGCGCAAAGTATTGGATGCGCATCGTGCGCCGCAATGAGCTGAACACGCCCGTGGTGGAATTGTTTTGGAATATCGGTACGGTGCTTCTGTATGCCTTCGCCTTTTATCTGCAGCAGAGCGGCGTCGCGGGGATCACGGGTACGGCGGTCGCTTTCCTCAGCTATATGACGCTGTTTTCCGCGCCGCTCACGCAGCTTTCCGTTATCGTGCAGAACCTTGCGCAGGTATCCGCAAATCTTGAACGGGTATTTGAAACGATCGATACGCCTCCGTCCATTGCGGACGACGCCGAAAGCGTAGAGCTTGGCGATGTGCATGGGACGGTGGATTTTGAGGACGTGACTTTCTGCTATGAAGAAGGTTTGAATATTCTCGAGCATTTTGATCTGCATGTCTGCCCCGGCGAGACGATCGCCCTTGTGGGGCCGACGGGAGCGGGGAAGACGACCGTAATCAACCTGATGACGCGCTTTTACGACGTAAAGAGCGGCGCCGTCAAGATAGACGGCGTGGATGTGCGGCATATCAAGCTGCATTCGCTGCGCAGGAAGGTCGGCGTGTTGATGCAGGATCCGTTCCTGTTCAAAGGAACGGTCATGGAAAACATCCGTTACGGAAGACCCGATGCAACAGATGAAGAGTGCGTCGCGGCGGCAAAAGCGATCTTTGCGGATGAATGTATCATGCGTTTGCAGGACGGGTATTATACGCAGCTTGCGGAACAGGGTGAAGGGCTTTCGGCGGGTGAAAAACAGCTGATCAGTTTCGCACGCATCATTCTGAAAGATCCATCCGTCGTTATTTTGGATGAAGCGACAAGCTCCGTCGCCTCCGATACGGAAAAACGCATCCAGAGCGCGCTGGAGGTCATGCTCCGCGGCAGAACGTCTTTTATTGTGGCGCACCGTTTGTCCACCATCCGCAACGCGGACAGGATCTTGTTTATCGCAAATAAAGGAATTGCGGAAGAAGGTACGCACGAACAGTTGATAAAACGGAGAGGTTTGTATTATAATCTATATAAAGAACTCAGCAGCAAATAAAGGAGGAGAGTTTGTATGCCGCATATTTCGGTAAAAATGCTGGAAGGCAGAACGGAAGAACAAAAGAAAAAGCTTGCCGCCGCACTCGTAAAAACGCTGACGGAGGAGCTGCATTGCTCGGCGCATTATGTTACCTGTACGGTGGAAGACTATACTGCGGAAGAGTGGCAGGACGTGTTCAAGACGGAAGTTGCGGAAAAACCGCAGGAAAAGGTCTATAAAAAAGCGGAGTACGATCCGAAAGATCTGTTGTAAACGGGAGGAAACAGAAAAATGGCGGAAGGTTGTTCACACGACTGCGGCAACTGCGGCGAAGACTGCGCGTCGCGCGATATGCATGTAAAGCCGCATGAGCTCAGCAAGATCAAAAAAGTGATCGGCGTCGTAAGCGGAAAGGGCGGCGTCGGCAAATCGCTCACAACGGCGATGCTTGCCGTAACGGCACAGCGGAACGGATTTAAAACCGCCGTGCTCGATGCGGATATTACGGGACCGTCCGTGCCGAAGATGTTCGGCGTGAGCGAAAAGGCGATGGGCACGGAACTCGGCATCCTGCCTGTATCGAGCAAAACGGGTATCCGCATGATGTCCATGAATCTGCTGCTCGAGGATGAAACGGAACCGGTCATCTGGCGCGGTCCCGTCATCGCCGGGGCGGTGCTTCAGTTCTGGACGGATGTGATCTGGGATGAGGTCGACTATATGTTCGTTGACATGCCGCCCGGAACGGGCGACGTGCCGCTGAGCATTTACCAGTCGCTGCCGCTGGACGGGATCATCGTGGTCACTACGCCGCAGGAGCTTGTTTCCATGATCGTCAAAAAGGCGGTCGTCATGGCGGAAAAACTGAATATCCCCGTGCTCGGCATCGTCGAGAACATGAGCTATGTGCTCTGCCCCGATTGCGGGAAAAAGATCGAAATATTCGGGAAAAGCCACGTCGAAGCGTTTGCGGAAGAGCTCGGCGTCAAGGCTGTCGCCAGGATCCCGTTCGACGCCGCGCTTACCAAGTGCGCCGATAACGGGCTGATCGAACTGTACGAAGGCGATTACGTCGACGCGCTTTTCAAATCGATCGAGTGATCTCAATAAAAGCCGTCCTTGCGCATTGCAGCGCGAGGGCGGCTTTTTATGAAACGTGCTTTTTTTCGGGAAGTTATACCAAATTTATACCAACCTTATACCAATTTTCAGATGCGATCGTTTATTTTGTGCCGTGAAATAAAAATGACCGCAACATTTTGCGGTCAAAGTGGTACTCCCGGCGGGAATCGAACCCACAACGGCCCCTTAGGAGGGGGCTGTTATATCCATTTAACTACGGAAGCGTATATATAAACGAAACAGTTTGCCGACAGCGCTCTGAAAGCGATATAGGACTTTTATTATTCTACTATACTTTCAAAAAAAAAGCAAATCATTTTCAGAACCTCGGAGCGATAATTTACGCGTGCACGGAAAATTATGGCGGGAATAAGATTTTTTTATCGGGAAAAGATAAATAAACAAAGGCAGGAAATTGCTTTTTAGGCAAAGATAGGGTATAATAGAAAAAGAATTTGAAGCGACGGCTTCGGAGGTAATATGGATAAGATACAGTTGCTTCGGCAGCGGCGGTCCAAGGTGCTTGCCGCAGGGAAAGAGATCAGGAAGACGATCGCGGCTCTCACGGATGCGGAGAGCTTTGTAGAGCTTTCCGGATTCAGTTTCTCTAAGAATGATTTTTATGACGGGTTTTCCGGGGAAACCGTTTCAAAGGACGGGGTCTTCGACGGGGCGGTCGAAGGGGAAGGCGTCGTGACGGGGTTTGCCACGATCGGCGGCTATCCCGTGTATATCGCCGCGCAAAATTTTGAGGTGTTGCATGGCGGTGTGAGCGCGGCAAACTGCGCAAAGCTGATGAAATGCCTTTCGCTTGCCGAAAAAAATTCCACACCCGTCGTATACGTCCTGCACAGCCTCGGCGTTCAGATTGGCGAAGGGGTAACTGTTCTTGAAGGCTTGGCTTCGCTGATCGCCAAAGCAGCGAAATTGCACGGCATCGTTCCGCAGTTCGCCGTCGTGAACGGCGAGGTGTACGGGCAAAGTTCTCTGCTTGCCGCCTGTGCCGATTTTACCTTTTTCATGAAAGACGGTGTGCTGGCGGCAGACAGCCCGCTCGTGCTTTCGGCGAAGAGCGGTCAGAATCTTGTCAAAGAAGAAGTCGGCGGCGCTGCCGCGTTGGGAAAGACAAACCTTGTTTCCTTTGAAGCGGCTTCGTATGCAGACGTCCGCGCGTCGATCGAAAAGATCCTGGGGCTTATCCCCGCATATGGCGCTCTCGTCGAGGAAACGGGCGCGGATCTGAACGCGACGTTCCCCGCACTCAATAAAAAGTGTGACGCAGATGCACTGATCAAATGCGTATTCGATGCGGGGAGCTGCGTCGAATTCGGGAAAACATGTTCTCCCGCGGTGCGCAGCCTGCTCGGCAGGGTCGGCGGCATCTCTGTTGCGGCGGTCGTTTTTGACGGAGACGAAGAGGGCGTAAGCCTTGACGCCGCAGCCGTGGCAAAAGTGACGTCGCTCGTCGAATTCGCGTCGTATTACGATATCCCGTTTGTGACGTTTGTCGATACGCAGGGCGTACGTTCCGATCTTGAAACCAACAACAGTCTTGTGCTGAAAAATATTTTCAAATTGGCGGAGTCATACGACCTGCACGAAAATGCCAGGATCGCAGTTATATTCAAACGTGCGGTTGGGCTCGGTTATACGCTTTTCGCCGCAAAATCGATGGGATTTGATTATGTGTATGCGTTTGCGGATGCGAGGGTCGCGTTGTTTGATGATGCGAAGGGGGCGGCGCTCGAATTTTCTGCGGAAGCGAATACAAATGCTGCAAAATGTGCGGCAAAATATGCCGACGAAACGGCGGATCCCGTCAACGCGGCGCGGAACGGGTATGTAGACAACATCATCGAGCCTGCGCTCGTAAAGCAGTATCTCGTGGCGTCGCTGCAGATGCTCTTGAAGTGAGGCGGGAAATATGCTGAATATCTGGAATCTTTTGTCAATCGTGCCGAGTGAAGATCCCGAGACCGGAAAAATGATCACGGAGCTTACGATCCCGGAGGCGCTGCTGTATGCGGTGATCGGGTTCATCGTGACCTTCATCGGTATCGTCATCATCATCGGGGTCATATGGCTGGCTGGATTGATCATCCGCAAATCGGTCGCCCGAAAGAAGAAGTCTGCGGACATGCAGGAGCAATATGCTGCATCCGAAGCGATAGCGGGCGGCATAAGCGAGGCTGAAAAGGTGGCGATCATCGCCGCTATTGCTGCCTATTACGAAAGCGAAAACACTGCCGTAAGCGAATTTAAAGTGCGGCGCATAAAGCGTCTTTAAATATAAGGATAGGAGAAAACATCATGCGTAAATTTATTGTCACCATCGACGGAAAAAATTATGAAGTCGGCGTGGAAGAAGTGCTCGGCGATCAGTCCGCTGCGCAGCCTGCCGCCGCTCCTGCAGCTGCTCCCGCACCCGCGCCTGTCGCAGCGGCGCCTGCCGCGGTAGGGGCAGGGGAAAAACTGCTTTCTCCCTTCCCGGGGCTTATCAAAGAACTGCTTGTCAAAGAAGGGGATACGGTCAAAGAAAATCAGCCGGTTCTCGTTCTGGAAGCGATGAAAATGGATAACGATATCACGGCGCCGGTCGCGGGGAAAGTTTCCTTTAAAGTTGCGCCCGGAGACAATGTCGAAACGAACACGTTGCTCGCTGTCATTGGTTAATTGAAAGGTGGTTCCATGTCTTTTTGGGAAATGTTGGGCAATATGTTCACAGGGCTTTGGGAAGAGTCCGGTCTTGCACAGGGAGATTGGTCGAACTATGTAATGATCGCTATTTCCTTGGTCCTGATGTTCCTTGCTATTGTTAAAAAATTCGAACCGCTGCTGCTCTTGCCGATCGCGTTCGGTATGTTCATCATCAACATTCCGGGGGCAAGCGAAGTCCTTTGGATGAAGACGGAAGTGGACGAAGCTACGGGCGAAGAAACGGTTACAAGAGGGCTTTTGGGTTGGCTGAATTACGGCGTCGAATATGTCATTTATCCGCCGCTCATCTTTATGGGGATCGGCGCGATGACGGACTTCGGACCGCTGATCGCAAATCCGAAAAGTATGCTCATCGGTGCCGCGGCTCAGCTCGGCGTGTTTTTAACGTTCTTCGGCGCGGTGGTCCTTGGGTTCGATGCGGCTGCCGCGGCGTCGATCGGTATTATCGGCGGGGCGGACGGACCTACGGCAATCTATTTGACGCAGGCGTTGGCTAAATTTACAAATCACGACCTGCTTTCCGTCATAGCGATCGCTGCATATTCGTATATGGCGCTCATTCCGATCATACAAAAGCCGATCATGAAGCTGATGACGACCAAAAAAGAGCGCGCCATCAAAATGAAGCAGCTGCGCGAAGTGTCGAAGGTGGAAAAAGTGATTTTTCCGATCCTGGTGACATTGTTCGTCGGGATCCTGTTGCCGGACGCGATCCCGTTGCTCGGGATGCTGATGCTCGGTAACCTGATGCGCGAAAGCGGCGTTGTGAACAGGCTTTCGCAGCAGGCGCAGAACGGGTTGATGAACACGATCACGATCTTCCTCGGTATCTGCGTCGGATGCAAAGCGATCGGCACGACCTTCCTGCAGTTACAGACTTTGTATATCATCGTACTCGGACTTGTGGCGTTCTGCTGCGGAACGATCGGCGGATTGGGCATGGCGAAGATCATGAACAAGATCTCGGGCGGCAAGATCAATCCGCTCATCGGTTCGGCGGGCGTATCGGCAGTGCCGATGGCAGCGCGAATATCAGAGGACGTAGGACGGCAAACGGATCCGAACAATCACTTGCTGATGCACGCCATGGGGCCGAATGTGGCAGGCGTCATCGGTTCGGCGGTAGCGGCGGGCTTCCTGCTTGCCTGCTTCGGCGGATAGGTTGTTCGGAGCGCGCGATATACTGTATGACTCGAAAACCGTAATTTGATCAGGAGAACAGCAATGGCTGAGATCACAAAAAAGAAAGTGCTTATCACCGATACGATCCTGCGCGACGCGCATCAGTCGCAGGCGGCTACGCGCATGCGGACGGATGAAATGCTGCCCGTGCTCGAACAGCTCGACGAGATCGGTTATTATTCGTTGGAGGCGTGGGGTGGCGCGACCTTTGATACATGCCTTCGTTTTTTGAACGAAGATCCGTGGGAGCGCCTTCGCACTCTCAAAAAATATCTGAAAAAGACGCCTATCCAAATGTTGCTGCGCGGGCAGAATTTGCTCGGGTATCGGCATTATGCGGATGACGTTGTGGAAAAATTTGTCGCCAAGTCCATTGAAAACGGTGTGACGGTCGTGCGTGTGTTTGATGCGCTGAACGACCCGCGCAACCTGGAAACGGCGATGAAAGCGATCAAAAAATACAGCGGCGTATGCGAGGCAGCGATCAGTTATACGACAAGCCCTGTGCATACTACGGAGTATTTCGTCAATCTCGCGAAGCAGCTGGCGCAGATGGGGGCGGATAACATCTGCATAAAAGACATGGCGAACCTGCTGCTTCCGTATACGGCATATGACCTTGTTTCCCGTCTGAAAAAGGAACTTGATCCGAAGGTCAAGGTACACCTTCACACGCATAATACGGCGGGAACGGGCGACATGGTCAACCTGAAAGCGATCGAGGCGGGCGTCGATATCGTCGACTGCGCGCTCTCGCCGCTCGGCAACGGTACGAGCCAGCCTGCGACCGAGCCGCTCGTGGCTACGCTCAAAGGCACGCCGTACGATACGGGCATCGACATCCAGAAACTTCTGCCCATCGTGAACCATTTTAAAGGGGTCGCGGAGCGTCTGAAAAAAGACGGCTTCCTGTCGCCGAAGGTGCTTTCCATCGACATCAATGCGCTGATCTATCAGGTCCCTGGCGGCATGCTCTCCAATCTCATTTCGCAGCTTAAACAGCAGAATAAATCTGAAAAGCTCGGCGAAGTGCTTGCGGAAGTTCCGAACGTACGTAAAGATTGCGGTTACCCGCCGCTCGTTACGCCTTCCAGCCAGATCGTCGGCACGCAGGCTGTTTTAAATGTGCTTGCCGGCGAGCGTTACAAGATGGTCACCAAGGAATTCAAGGGGCTTTTGCGCGGCGAGTACGGGAAACTGCCTGCCGAACCCGATCCGGAAGTCGTAAAAAAATGTATCGGAGGGGAGAAGCGTATCACATATCGCCCCGCAGACGATCTGAAGCCGGAATATGAAGCCTTCCGCCAGGAGATCGCGCCGTACATGCAGCAGGAAGAGGATGTTCTCTCCTATGCAGTGTTCGGACAGGTAGCGCTCAACTTTTTCAAGTGGCGCAAAGCGCGCGATACAGGCGTTGATGCAAACCTTATAGGGAACGGCGGCGTCTACCCTGTTTAAAAACATCCTCGGCGGAGGCTGCAGCTTCCGCCGAGATTTCATTGTATGCGTTTATGAAGAGAGTGGCAGTTATCGGCGCAGGTGCGTCGGGGCTTATGGCGGCATATGCCGCGGCTTCGGGCGGCGCCGCCGTCACCGTTTTTGAAAAGAACGAAAAGGCGGGCAAAAAAATTTATATTACGGGAAAGGGCAGGTGCAACGTTACGAACGATTGCAGCCCTGAAACGTTTTTGGAAAATGTCGTGCGCGGTGAAAAGTTTTTGATCGGCGCGGCGCATGCTTTTCCGCCCGCAAAAACGATGCGCTTTTTGGAGGAAAACGGGCTGCCGCTGAAGGTCGAGCGGGGCAACAGAGTGTTTCCGCTCTCCGAAAAGGCAAGCGATGTAACAAAGTGCTTTGAAAACTGCTGCCGCCGTGCGGGCGTACGGTTCCTGTTTGGAACATGCGTGGAAGAGATCGAAAAATCAAACGGCGGCTGGTCATTGATCGCAAACAAAAAAAGATATGAAGCGGACGCTGTGATCGTCTGTACGGGCGGGGTATCGTATCCTGCAACAGGGAGTACCGGTGACGGGTATCGGTTTGCAAAACAACTGGGTTTGGAAGTAACGCCTTTGCGCCCGTCGCTGTGCGGTATTGTCTGCAAGGCGGATTGGCTGCCGCAGGTGCAGGGGCTGACGCTGAAAAACGTGGAGCTGGCTGCCTTTGCGGGCCCGAAGAAGATCGCTTCATTTTTCGGGGAAATGCTCTTTACGCATTTCGGAGTTTCGGGACCGATCGTTTTGTCGCTGTCGGCACTTTTGAACCGAAAAGAACTTTCCGATGTATCGCTTTCGATCGATCTGAAACCGGCTTTGACGGCGGAAATGTTGGATAAAAGGCTTCTGCGCGATTTTGATGAGGCAAAAAATAAGTATATGCGCGGGGCGCTCTGCAATTTGCTCCCGAAAAGTTTGATCGAACCTGTTTTGCTGGTCGCCGGGATCCCTTCGGAAATGCCGGTACATTCGCTGACCCGTGCGCAGCGTGAAACTTTGCGAAAAACGCTGAAAGGTCTGCCGCTGCAGTGCGTTTCGCTGCGCCCGATTGAAGAGGCTGTCGTGACATCCGGCGGGGTCGCCGTGAAGCAGATCGATCCGAAAACAATGCAGTGCAAAGCACATCCGGGTTTGTATTTTTGCGGTGAAACGCTGGATGCGGATGCTTATACGGGTGGGTTTAATTTACAGATCGCTTTTATGACAGGGTATATTGCAGGAAAAAGTTCTGCGGTTTAATTGTTGTTTTTTTGATTTGCATAGTATTATGCGGCACATAGTCTGCAGTAATTGGAGGAAACGAGTATGAGAGCCATTCGCGGAGCAACGACCGTGCGGGAGGATTCTCCGCAGGAGATCCGTGAGGCAGTTGCCGAACTTCTTAAAGAGATCGCGGCGCGCAATGCGTCTGTGCAGGAGAGCTGCATTTCCATCCTGCTGTCGAATACGGCAGATATCCGTTCGCTGTATCCCGCCAAGGCGGCGCGTGAAGCAGGTTTTTCGGGGTGCGCGCTTTTTTCCGCACAGGAGCCGTCGATCGACGGCGCGCTGCCGCTCTGTATCCGCGTGCTTGTGCTTGCGGAGGGCGATGCGCCCGTCCGCCATGTTTATCTGCGCGGGGCGGCGAACCTTCGCAAAGATCTTTCCCGCTATTCCATTGCGCTGGACGGACCTTCGGGAAGCGGAAAAAGTACCGTTGCGAAGCGGCTTGCGCGCGAGTTGGATATATTGTATCTGGATACCGGGGCGATGTACCGTGCCTGTGCGTGCAAAGCGTCCGAGGCGGGAGTGGACCTGTCAGACGAGTCTGCCGTGGAAGCGATGCTTGCCTCTCTCGATCTGCGCATAGAATATCGCGGCGGGGCACAGCATACGATCCTTGACGGCCGTGACGTGTCGGAAGAGATCCGCCGCCCCGAAGTTTCGATGGCGGCTTCCAAAATTTCCGCGCTCGGCTGCGTTCGGAAAAAGATGGTGGAGATGCAGCGGAAGATCGCTTCCGAACAGTCCTGCGTGCTGGATGGGCGTGACATCGGGACGGCGGTCCTCCCCGATGCACCGTTCAAATTTTTTGTTACGGCTTCCGTGCCCGTGCGTGCGCGCCGCAGATATGACGAGTTGCGTGCGAAGGGCTATACGGTCGATTATGATGCGTTGGAAAAGGAGATCGAGGAACGCGACAGGAACGACGCTTCGCGTGCGATCTCGCCGCTGCGCAGAGCGGAGGACGCCGTGCTCGTCGATACTTCCGACATGAGCATTGACGAAGTGGTCGCGTTTATCCGACGCCGCATTCAGGAGAAAGTATGAGCGGATACGGTTTTTTGAAAAAGGTTCTGAATGCTTTTGTGCAGATCGTGCTGCCGTACAAACTGATCGGCAAGGAAAAGGTCGGGCAGGGCGCCTGTGTGATCGTAGGTAATCATTACCGCATCTGGGACATCGTGCATATGGCATGCGTCACGAAGGACCGCGTGCATTTTATCGCCAAGCAGGAGCTTTGGAAAAGCAGGTTCATCGCCTATCTGTGTAAAGTGGTCGGCGCCATCCCCGTTTCACGCGACGGCACGGATGCAAAGGCGGTCATGTCTGCGCTGCGCTGCCTGAAAAACGGGGAAAAGATCGCCATGTTCCCCGAGGGCACGCGCAACAAAACAAAGGATGTGGAACTCCTTCCGTTAAAGAGCGGGGCGGCACTGTTCGCCGTCCGCGCGAAGGCGCCTGTCTATCCCGTTATGTGTCTGCATAAGACGCGCCTTTTCCGCCGCACAAAGATCATCGTAGGCGACGTGGTAGACCTCTCCGCTTATTATGACCGAAGAATGACGGCAGAGGACTATGCCGAGGCGGAGGAAATCATCCGCGAGGCGATGCTTGCCACACGGCGGAACTATATCGCCGCGCAGGAAGAGGCAAAGGCGGCAAAAAAGGCGCGCAAAGAAGAAAAGAGGAAGGGGAAGAAAGGTAAATGAAAGTAACCGTTGCCGAAAGCAGCGGCTTTTGCCGAGGCGTGCGGCACGCCGTCGAAACGGCGCAAAAGCTGGCGGGGCCAGGCGTCTATGTTTTAGGCGAGTTGGTTCACAATCCGCTCGTAACGGAAGACCTTTCGCGGCGCGGGATCGTAACGGTCGAAACCGTGGAGGAGGTGCCATGCGGTTCGACGCTCATTCTGCGTTCGCACGGTGTGGGGCGGTCGGTCTACGAACAGTGCGCGGAACGCGGACTGCACGTAGTTGACTGTACTTGCCCCTTCGTAAAGAGGACGCAGAAGATCGTACAGCGCGCGGCGGAACAGGGGAAGAGCGTGCTGATCGTCGGAGAGCGCCTGCATCCTGAGGTCATCGGATTGATCGGCTGGAGCGGAGGGGATACCTTCGTCGCCTGTTCCGAAGAGGAGTGCGCCACCCTTTCGGCGGGGAAGGAACTGGCTGTAGTCGCGCAAACGACCTGTCCGGAGGAGATTTTTGAAAAAATAGTCAAATTTGTTTCAAAAGGTCGTGAAAAAACAGTTGAGATTTTTAAAACAATTTGCTATACTACTAAAGAGCGTCAGGAGGAAGCTGAGCAGCTTGCAAAAAATTCAGACGCAATGCTTGTGATCGGCGGGGCGAACAGCAGCAACACGAATCGTCTCAAAGAGATCTGCAGCAGGTATTGCGCAAATGTTTTCCGGTTGACGGATGCATCCGAATTTCGTTCAGATTTATTAAAAAATTTTAAAAATGTAGGGATAGTGTCCGGTGCATCCACGCCGGATACGCAAACGCAGGAGGTTCTTTTTAAGATGGAAAACAACACAGAAGTGAACGCAACGAATGTCATGGACGAAGTCGTTGCCAAGATGGAGGACGGACAGGCTAAGCTGAAAAAAGGTCAGCTGGTGACGGCGATCATCTCGTCCGCTACGGATGAAGGCGTTGCTGTATTGCTCCCGTTCTTCAAGAAGGAGACACTCCTTGAAAAAGAAGAACTCGAATGCGAAACCTATAATAAAGAAGAATATGCGGCGAAAGCAGGGGAAGATATCGAAGTAATGGTCGTTTCTACGAACCCTGTGAAAATTTCGCAGAAGATCATTGCCAAGATCAAAGAGGAAGAAGAAAAGATCGACGCCATCAGCAACGGCGAAGAGTTCGATATCGTCTGCACGGGCTTCAACAAAGGCGGATTGACCGGGTCTATGGGTACCTACACCGTCTTCGTTCCCGCGAAAGAGATCCGTATGGGGTATGTGAAGGAGCTTGACAAATATGTCGGCAAAAAGCTCCGCCTCAAGGCGCTCGAGATCAAGCGCTCCGACCGTAAAAAGGAGATCATCGCTTCCCAGCGCGTCGTGCTCGAAGAAGAGCGTGCGGCTCGTGAGCAGGCTAAGGCCGAGCGCGAAGCAGAGTTTTTCGCGAACGTTCACGTCGGGGACATCGTTGACGGCAAGGTCGAGCGCATTACCAACTTCGGCGCGTTTGTATCCGTGAACGGGTTCGACTGCCTTGCGCACATTTCCGATCTTTCCTGGACGGGCGTGAAGAGCGTCAACGAGGTTTTGGAGATCGGCAAAACGTACCAGTTCAAGGTGCTCAAAGTCGACGAGCAGAACAAAAAAGTTTCCATCGGCTACAAGCAGCTGCAGCCGCAGCCTTGGGACCTTGTTTCCGAAAAGTATGCGGAAGGCGATGTCGTGCACGGGAAAGTCGTGCGTATCGTTCCGTTCGGCGCGTTTGTCGAAGTTGAAAACGGTATTGACGGGTTGGTCCATGTATCGCAGATCTCGCACGAATGGCTGGAGAATCCTACTTCGGTGCTTTCGATCGGTGAAGAGATCGACGCGAAGATCCTTGTGCTCGATCCCGCCAACAAGAAGATGACCCTGTCCATCAAAGCATTGCTTCCCGAACCCGAAGTGACGCATGTTCGCAGCCGTCGCGACGAGGAAGGGAGGGGCGAAAGGAGGCAGCGCAAATCTTCCCGTCAGTTCAGGGACAGCCACGACGATGAAGATGTGCACGAGTGGTCGGAAGGTGGCATCGGCGGAGCTTCCATCGCGGAAATGTTGCAGAACAAGAATTCCGATCAGTAAATCCCATTGTTTTTTCAGCCCCGCAATTGCGGGGCTTTTGTTTATACGGAGGTGTTAATATGGCTAAACAAGGAAATATTCAGATCGCCAGCGAAAACATGATGCCCATCATCAAAAAGTGGCTGTATTCGGATAAAGATATTTTTATCCGTGAGATCGTCGCCAACGCGGCGGACGCGATCACAAAGTTCAAAAAACTTGCCGATATGGGCGAATGCGCTGCGGATGAGGGCGGCTACCGCATCGACGTGCGGGTCGACAAGGATGCGAAAACGCTCACCGTTGAGGATAACGGGATCGGCATGACCGAAGAGGAGGTCGAAAAGTATATTACGCAGATCGCTTTTTCGGGAGCGGCAGACTTTTTGTCGAAGTATGAAAAGGCGGGCGGCGAAGGTATCATCGGGCACTTCGGGCTTGGTTTTTATTCCGCCTATATGGTTTCGGAAAATATCGAGATCTTCACAAAATCATATAAAGAGGGTGCGCCCGCCGTTCATTGGGAATCGGACGGAGAAAGCACCTATACGATCGAGGAGTGTGACCGTACGGCGCGCGGAACGAAGATCGTGATGCATATCGCCAAGGAAGAGAAAGAATTTTTGGAGCAATCCATCATCCGCAGCCTGCTTGAAAAGTACTGCGCCTTCATGCCGTACAACATTTATCTTGATGCGAGCGGGAAGGAGGACGAAAAACCCGTCAACGATACGCAGCCGCTGTATCTGAAAAACCCGAAGGATTGCACCGACGAGGAATATCTCGATTTTTACAGGAAAGTGTTCCACGATTACCATGACCCGCTCTTCTGGATCCACCTCAACATGGACTATCCGTTCCGCCTGAAGGGCATTCTGTACTTCCCGAAGGTGAAGAGCAAGGTCGAACTGGAGCGCGGAAAGGTCAAACTGTACTGCAACCAGGTGTTCATAGCGGATAACATCAAAGAAGTGATCCCCGAATACCTGCTTCTCTTGAACGGCGTCATCGACTGCCCCGATATCCCGCTCAATGTTTCGCGCAGCTTTTTGCAGAACGACCGTCAGGTGCAGAAGATCTCCAAACATATCGTTAAAAAAGTTTCCGACAAGCTGACGGGGCTGTATAAGACGGACAGGGAAAAGTATGAAAAGTGCTGGGCGGATCTTTCCGTATTCATCAAGGTCGGCTGTCTGAAGGACGAGGACTTCTATGCGAAAGTAAAGGATATCGTCATTTTCAAAGATCTGGACGGCAAGTATAAAAATCTTGAAGATTTCCGTAAGGAACAGCTGCCCGCGGAAGAGCAGGCCGCCGAGCAGGAAGCGCCGTCTGCCGAAGCGGGAGAAGAAAGCGGCAAAAAGGAAAATGCCGATAAACCTGTTACGGTCTATTACGTTTCGGATGAAGTCGGGCAGGCGCAGTATGTTTCCATGTTCCGCGCTGCCGGGCTGAATGCGATCGTCTGCGATTCCTTTGTCGACCCGCATTATATCAGCTATATCGAATACAAAGAGAGCGGTAAATTCCGTTTCCTTCGGATCGATGCCGACGTGGATGCGGCGCTCAAAGCTGAAAACAGTGCGGACGAGGAGGCGGATAAGGCGCTGGCAGATGCATTTTCAAAGTCCCTTGCCGTCGAAGGCGTTACCGTCAAAGTTGAACGTTTGAAGGCGCAGGATGTTCCCGCCGTCATCAACGTGGCGGAGTTCGCGCGCAGGTTCGGCGAAATGAACGCTTTTTACGGAATGGAAGGGGCGGACGCCGACCGCGACATGACGCTCGTTCTGAATGCCGCCAATCCCGTTGTGCAGGCATTCCTTTCGCTGGATGAGGAAAAGAAAACTTTTGTGGCAAAACAGGTGTATTACCTCGCAAAACTTTCTTACAAAAAACTTTCGCCCGATGAGATGAAAGATTTTTCTGCAAATTCCGTGCAGCTGCTCGGGAAATTCGTCGGCTGATAAAAAAGCGCCCAGCGATCATGCCGGGCGCTTTTTCTGTGCAAGCGACAGCTGAGAATTTTCTGAAAATCGATTGCATAAATGTATAAATTGCTGTATAATGTTCGGTATGAAGATCGGTGTGTTTTGTAACAGAGCGACCCCGCGGTTCGTGTCTGTTCAGAAAAATTTACTGACGATCTTCCGCAGGCGCGGGATCTGTCATGAAGTGTATGAAAGCGTCGAGTCGATCGGCGACGTCGACGTTCTGGTCGTGCTCGGCGGCGACGGCACGATCCTGAAAGTCGCGATCGAGGCGGGGCGGCGCGGCATCGACCTTTTGGGTATCAATGCGGGGAATCTGGGATTTTTGACGCAGTTTGAGGGCGAGCAGGTCGAAGAGGCAGCCGAGCTTTTAATGCATCCCTATGAAACGGAGCCGCGCAGCGTCCTGGAGGTGCAGGTCGGAACGGATCGGTATTACGCGCTCAACGATGCGCTGTTTCAGCGCCATTATACGGCGGAAGCGGATAACAACGTCGTATCCGTCACGGCGGAGATCGACGGGAAAAAGGTGGATGAGTTCGTCGGGGACGGGATCATCATCAGCACGCCGACAGGTTCGACGGCGTATTCGCTTTCGGCGGGCGGTTCGGTTTTGACACCCGATCTTTCCGCGTTCATCCTCACGCCGGTCTGTGCGCATTCGCTGCACAACAGACCGATCGTCTATAACGATTCGAGAACGATGCGCATTCTGCGCGGAGCGGAGGGGAACGTGCTTTCGCTGTACTGCGACGGGAGATATGTTTGCGATCCGCCCGCGGGAGCGGAGATCTTCCTGCGCAAAGCAGATTTTTCGGTTCGGTTCGTGAAGCCGAAGGACAGTAACTTTTTTGATAAACTGCTGTTCAAGTTGAATAAATGGAGCAGGTAAACAGGATGCGAAGCGGCAGACAGGATGCAATATTGGATATTATTTCCTCACAGGAGATCGAAACACAGGAAGAGCTCTGTGCGGAACTGGCAAAGCGTAATTACACCGTCACGCAGGCGACCGTCTCGCGTGACGTAAAGGAGCTGCGCCTTTTCAAAGTCGCCGGGGTCGAGAAAAAGTACCGGTATGCTTATATTGAAGACGCAAGCAATAAGATATCGCCCCGCATGCACAATTTGTTCCGCGACTGCGTAGTGTCCGTGCAGTCTGCGCTCAATCAGGTCGTTGTAAAGACGCTGCGCGGAAACGGGAGCAACGCTGGCGTGATCGTGGACAAGCTGAACCTTCCCGAGATCGTCGGGTCCATCGCGGGCGACGATACCCTTCTCATCGTTACGGAAAACGAGGAAAAGGCAAAGATCGTAGTTGCCAAGCTCAATGAATACTTAAAGTAAGAGATCGAATGCCATGCTTGCGAAACTTGTCATTGAAAACGTTGCGCTGATCGAAAGAGCGGAGATCGAATTTTGCGACGGGCTGAATGTTCTTTCGGGCGAAACCGGCTCCGGTAAGTCTGTGATCCTGGACAGTATCAATTTCGTATTGGGCGCAAAGGCGGACAGGACGATGATCCGGACGGGAGCGGATTACTGTTCGGTGCGCGCCGTTTTTATACCGGAAGCAGGTTCGCCCGTCTCTGCCGTTTTGGACGAGTTGGATATAGAGGCGGATGAACAGCTTATCCTTTCCCGCAAATACAGGTCAGACGGCAGGGGCGATATAAAAGTGAACGGCTGCCCCGTCAATGCCGCCATGCTGCGGCGGATCACCGCCGCGCTCGTCGATGTGCACGGGCAGAGCGAGCATTTTTATCTTTTGTCCGAAGCAAATCAGCTAAAGCTGATCGATCGCGTTGCCGGTCCCGTGTTGCAGGATCCGAAGGAAAAGCTGGCGGAACTTTTGGCTGAGAACAGGCAGATCGCCGCATCTTTGCGCACGCTTGGCGGAGATGAGAAGGAGCGCGGGCGGCGCATCGATATTCTGCAATATCAGATGAAGGAGATCGACGAGGCGGCGCTCAGAGAAGGAGAAGAGGAGGAGCTCTCCGAAAAAAAGCTCTTTTTTGCTAATGCCGAACGTATCATGCGTGCGTTGTCGGAAGCTGCCGCATGCATGAACGGAGACGGCGCCGCGGCTGATTCGCTTCGTTCAGCCCGCCGTTCGCTTTCAGAGGCGTCACCGTTCAAAAAGGAATATGCGGCATTGGAGGAGCGGTTGGAAAGCGTGGCGTTGGAGGCGGAGGATATCGGTGAAACGCTTGCTTCGCTGTGCGAGGATCTCTCTTACGATGAGCGGGAAGCGGAAGAGGCGGAGAACCGTCTCGACCTGATCCGCAGCTTGAAAAAAAAGTACGGGGATTCGGTGGAAAAGATTCTTGCGTATCGCGAAAAAGCGGGCGAAGAATATGATCTGCTGACGCACTGCGACGAGGAGTTTGCCGCGCTGACAGCAAAAAGCGAAAAGAACCGTGTGAAGATCTTTGCTCTCTGTCAAGATATTACGCGCATCCGTAAGGATGCGGCGGACGGGTTTTGCAGGCGTGTGGAAGCGGAACTGCGTACACTGAATATCGCAAACGCGCGTTTCTGTGCGGAATTTTCGCCGTATACGGAACAGGATGCGGCAAAAGCGACGGCGGACGGGTTGGACAGTGTTGCGTTTCAGTTTTCCGCAAATGCGGGAGAGCCTCTCAAACCGTTGAGCAAGGTCATCAGCGGCGGCGAGATGAGCCGTCTCATGCTTGCCATAAAAACGCAGGCGGACGGCGGTGAGGTCGAAACCTATCTTTTTGACGAGATCGATGCCGGCATCAGCGGAAAAACGGCGCGTACCGTCGCAGAAAAATTTGCCGCGATCGCACGCCGCAAACAGATCGTAGCGGTTTCCCATCTGGCGCAGATCGCAGCGATGGCAGACAGGAATTTTCTCATTCGGAAGCTTGTGGAAGAGGGTAAAACCCACACGGACATTGTCATGCAGGACAAAGAGGCAAAGCGTGAGGAGCTTGTCCGTCTGCTCGGCGGAAGCGACGGAGCAGCGGCGCACACTTTGGCGGATGAATTGATAGCGGCGGCGGAAGACTATAAGAGGACCTTGCGCGGCGAGTAAAACTTCAGATGTGTTTTCAGCAAGAGGGCGGGAACTTCCGCTCTCTTTTGTTTGTTGCGGCTGCATAATCTCCTGCCGTTTGCGCAAAGTAAAAGCATACGGGATCGCGGAGGAGAGAATGCAGAGAATCAAAAAAGGTCTGATCGTATTTCTGAGCATATGCTCGCTCATGCTCTGTTGTATACTGACGGTACCGTCGGCAGGAGCTGCTGCTGCGGAGGTCTATGTGGGAGGCATGCCTGCAGGGTTTACGCTCGGGCTCGGCGGAGCACAGGTGATCGGGATATGCGAGATCCTTACGCGCGACGGGACGGAATGCCCGGCGCGCGACGCGTCGTTGCAGTCCGGCGACGTTATAGTAGAATTCGGCGGTATGGCCATCCGCTCGGCGGAGGATATCGGGACGGCTTTGACCCATTACCGCGGAGGCAGTTCGTCCGTAACGGTCAAGAGCGGCGGAACGACGCAAAAAAAGCAGATCAAACCGGCAAAAGATGCCGTGACGGGGAAATATAAATTGGGGGTGCTCATCCGCGACAGTGTCGCAGGGATCGGTACCGTGACCTATATTGAGAGAGGCTCAAGGCGGTTCGGGGCACTCGGACATGCGGTTTCAGGAGAAGAAGGTGAGGCGATGCCGATCACCGGCGAAGGGAACATGTACCGCTGCAGTATCGTAAATGTCGTAAAGGGGGAACGGGGAAAAGCCGGAGAATTGAAAGGGCTGTTTATCAACGACAAAAGCATAGCTACGGCGGATAAAAATTGCAGTGCCGGTATCTTCGGAAATTATTCGGAGGAGTATGACCTGTCCGAATTGCAGAGCATGCCCGTCGGCAAAGACGCGCAGCCGGGGAAGGCTACCATTTTTACGACAACGGACGGGACGGAGCCGAGAGAATATGCCGTCAGTATCGTAAAGGTGGATGAACAGAACGGACAAAACAAAAATTTCGTGCTGAAAATAACGGACGGCGACCTGCTTGCGCAGACGGGCGGCATCGTGCAGGGCATGAGCGGAAGCCCGATCATACAAAACGGAAAGCTGGTCGGAGCAGTGACCCATGTGTTTTTGAACGACCCGACGCGCGGGTACGGCATTGCGATCGGGAATATGCTGGGGAATTAGCCGGCTGTGCCGCTGTGTTTTAGGGGAAAAACGCAGCGGCTATCTTTTTTGCGGCGGAGCAAGGCTTCGCCGCGGTTGCTTTTGCGGAAAAAACGTGATATAATCACGTATAGCCATGGTTAATACGTTTTTGCGCGCTTCGGGACGGTTTATCAAGAGAGAAGCTGTGCTGTTTGCCGCGCTTCTGTTGGCGGTGATCTCGGCTTTTTTTGTACCGCCGAGCGCGGAATACATAGAGTATATCGACTGGGATACGTTGGCGCTTCTGTTTGGTCTGATGGCGGTCATGAAAGGTTATCAGAAGGCGGGCCTGTTTTCTTTTTTGGCGGATAAACTTCTGAAACATGCTGACACGTCCAGAAAGCTTACCGCACTGCTTGTGTTCCTGCCTTTCTTTTTGAGCATGCTGATCACAAACGATGTTGCGCTTCTGACGTTTGTTCCGTTCGGGATCGTCGTCATGCGGTCGGCGGGGGCGGAACGGCAGATCATTCCTTTGGTCGTGCTGCAAACGATTGCGGCGAACCTGGGCAGTATGCTTACCCCGCTCGGGAATCCGCAGAATCTGTACCTGTATAATGCGTCGGGGCTCACGCTCGGTGAGTTCATGCTCGTAATGCTGCCGTATACGGCGTTGGCGTTTGTCGGCCTGGCGGCAGCGGTGGGATGTTTTCGTTCTGTGCCGGTCTGTTACAAGGCGGAACGGAAGAAGGTGGAAGGCGCCTATTCGCTGGCTTGGCCAACGGTTTTTTTCGCGGCCTGTATTTGCGCCTTGTTTGATTTTCTTCCGCCCGTTGTTGTTGCGTTGCTGCTGCTTGTATTTTTGTTGATCACGGACAGAAAGACATTGGCGAGGGTCGATTATTCGCTGCTGCTGACCTTTGCGGCGCTGTTTGTTTTTATCGGCAACATGGGGAACATTGCGTGGTTCCGCACTTTTTTATCTTCTGTTCTGCTCGGGCATGAAAAGGAGGTAGCAATCCTGGCGAGCCAGATCATCAGCAATGTCCCCGCCGCGCTGTTGCTCTCCGGGTTTTCTTCGGCATGGCAGCCACTGATCATAGGCTGTAACCTCGGCGGATTAGGAACGTTGATCGCTTCAATGGCAAGCCTTATATCATATAAAGAGATAGCGAAGGTAAATACGGTGAAGCGCTCCTCTTATCTGATAGCGTTTACGGTTTGGAATATAGCATTTTTGGGCGTTTTGCTGGGAGCAAGCTATCTGTTCGATTTGTTTCTGTGAGTTACGGGCGCGGGCGGAGCCATATGGCTTTGCCCGCGCTTATAAAATTCGGCTTCGGCTTGCGGCAGGCGCGTTTCTGTGCTATAATGGAACGGGAGGGTATCTTTATGGTTTGGAAAGCTGTTCGGAACGAAGTGCTGATCGGGATGCTGATGGTCGCGCTTGCCTTTGTGTTCGCGCTCAATTATCAGCTGTTCATTGTCCGGAATAATTTTGCGCCGGCAGGGATCAGCGGCATAGCAACGATGATCGAATATAAAACCGGGTTCAGCGTCGGGTATTTTTCGCTGATCGTGAATGTTCCGCTCTGCGCGGCCGCGTTTTTTCTCGTAAATAAAAAATTTGCCGTCAGAACATTCACGTTTTCTTTGGCGTATTCCGTGTTTCTGCTTGTGCTGGATATGGCAGATCTTTCATCCTTCCAGTATGACGCGCAGGGGGTGGACACGATCTTCCCGGCGCTGATCGCAGGTTCCGTGGGAGGCTTTGTATACGGGATCAGCTTTCGGTTCAATTCCTCAACGGGCGGGATCGATGTCGTCGCCAAATATGTAAGCAAACGGGATCCTCTGCTGAATTTCTTCTGGATAAATTTTACGATCAATGCATTGATCGCGGTTGCGTCTTGTTTCGTGTATGCCGAACCGAATGCGGGCGGGGCGATAGTTTATGATTATAAACCGGTCTGCCTGTGCATGCTGTATTGCTTTTTATCGAGTTTTGTCGGGAGCGCAATCATCAAAGGCTCCAAAGCCGCTTACAAATTTTTCATCATTACGCCGCACGCGGATGAAATAGACCGCGAGATCCTTGAAAAGCTGCACCACAGCGCAACGCGGCTTCAGGGGGCAGGCGCATACAGCGGAGAAGAGCGGGATGTGATCGTCTGTGTGGTCAACAAACGGCAGCTCGTGGAATTTAAAGATATTTTGAAAAAATACGAAAACACGTTTGCGTTCGTTGAAACAGTCAACGAAACGATCGGGAACTTCAAAAGAGCGCGCAAATAAGTTTTTTTCAGGCTAATGCAAAAAAGCGGGGTCAGACCTGTTTCCGAAAACCGCATGGGCGTTTCGCTCATGCTTTTTCGATTTATGCGCGAGACAGCCGAAAATCGGCGCTCCCTTGCAGAAAAAGTTCGGCAAAGCATACGGAAAAATTTGTGAAACGGTGGACTTTTTCCGTAAGATGATATATACTGAACAAGGCATATTACTACTGAAAGCCGCAGGGTATTGCCGGAGGTTTTATTATGAAAAAGATTTGGATCGGCGCGGCGTATTATCCGGAAATGTGGGATGAAAGCGAGATCGATAAAGACATCGTCCGCATGAAAGAGCTTGGCGTGAATTGTGTGCGCGTCGGTGAGTTCGCTTGGGGAAAGATGGAACCGCGCGAGGGCGAATTCAATTTTGATTGGCTGAAAAAGGCAGTGGATAAGTGTTGGGATGCGGGGATCGCGACTGTCATGTGTACGCCGACCTGCACGCCGCCGCGCTGGATGCTGGACAAATACGAAGAGATGCGCGGTGTCGATTCGCATGGAGTGAGGGCGGAAGTCTCTTCGCGCTGCCATCCCTGCAAAACAAGCCCTTTGATGCGGGAAAAGAACGCAGTCATCGTGGAAGAGTTGGCAAAAGCGTTCGGAGCGCACCCGGGCGTCATCGGCTGGCAGATCGACAATGAAATTTTCCCGTACGGGGAAGGATGTTTTTGTCCCCTGTGTCGGAAGGCTTTCCGCGCGTATCTCAAAGAAAAATACGGAACGATCGGAAATCTGAACGAAAAATGGGGAATGGTCCGCTGGTCGCTCGAATACAAGGATTTCGATGCCGTCATGCCACCGCGCGACGGGCAGTGGAAGCATCCGTCGCTTTGCACGGAATGGTTCCGCTTTCAGTGCGCGCAGGTCATTTCGTATGTGAACGAACAGGCTGAAATCATCCGAAAATATTCTTCCGCACCGATCGGAACGGACATGATGCGCACGAATCTGCTGAGTTACTATGAGATGAATGAGCGGCTCGACGTGGTGCAGTATAACCATTATGAGCCCGCGGATCTTCTTCCCGGTACGGCGTTCGCCTATGATTTTCTGCGGTGCGTGAAAGATAAACCGTTTTGGGTGACGGAAACGCAGGTCGGTTGGAACGGCAGTAATTTTGCCGATTGCGGATACCGTCCGCAGGGGGCGTGTTATGTCAATACCTGGCTGCCTGTGGCAAAAGGGGCGCAGATGAATGCATACTGGCTGTTCCGCACCCATCCGAACGGGCATGAGATCGCGCACGGAGCTCTTTTGAGTACGGCAGGAAGACCGTATCGCGTTGCGGATGAGGTGGCGCGCGCGGCGAAAGAATTCGGACGCTGCAAAACGTTTCTGACGGATAGTTTTGTCCGCTCAAAGATCGCGCTGCATTATTCGTCTTCCGCGATGAAGACTTTTGCGTACGCCCCTTTGCTGAAAGGATTTGATTATCGGGAAAGCGTATACCGCAAATTCTATGACGCTTTCCGCCATTACAATGTGGACGTGATCGATACGGCGCATTCGCTGGACGGGTATGATGTGGTGATCTCTCCTTTCCTGGCGACCGTTGATGAAAACGGATTGAAAGAGCGCATCGTCGAATGGGTAAAAGCCGGCGGTACGTGGATCGTCGGGCCGATGTCCGATATTATGACGGAGTACGCAAGCAAATATACGGATGCGCCGTATTCCTTTTTGGAAGAGTTTGCCGGAGTCTATACAAAATATCAGCTTCCCGTGGGCAACGATGTTTTCTGTGCGAAAGGACAGGAAGGAGACGTTTTCCCTTTGGCGGATTGCTATGATGCGTACGAATTGCGCGGCGCCCGCAGCTTGGCGGTATACGACGGCGATGAGTTCGGCGGGCTCTCCGTCGTGACCGAACGGGAAATCGGAAAAGGAAAGGTGATCCTGCTCGGCAGCGTGGTCCCGCATGCGCAGCTTCGTGCGCTGGCGGGAAAGCTGCCGATCGCCGAAGCGAGCAACAACGTTGTGCTTACAGAGCGCAGCGGCGGGCAGAACGGCATCATTGCGATCGAAACGGAAAACAGGCACGGCTCCGTTGTATTGGGCGGAAAATACAGAGATCTGCTCAGCGGTTCCGTGATGGAAGGGAAAGTGAACCTTGCGCCCTACGGGGTTTTGGTCTTAAAAGAAGAGGAGTGAAGTATGAAAAAGGATCTTGAGAAAAAAGCAAAACAAATCCTTGCGGGGCTTACGTCGGAACAGAAGTGCAGGCTCCTGTGCGGGCAGGGCGCATGGCATACGGACGGTTTAAACGGAAAACTTCCGCAGATTTTTATGTCGGACGGCCCTGTCGGACTCCGTACGGTGCGGGTGAGAGAGGACGGGAAGGAGGAAACGATCCCCGCCGTGGCATTCCCTTCCGTACAGGTCCTTGCAAACACGTGGAATACGGAACGCGCAAAAGAGATGGGAGCTGCCCTTGCGGACGAGTGTCTTGACAGGGGCGTCGATCTCTTACTGGCTCCCGGTATGAATATCAAGCGCCATCCCCTGAACGGGCGCAATTTCGAATATTTTTCGGAAGATCCCGAACTTGCCGGAAGAATGGCGAAAGCATATGTGGAAGGCGTTCAGGACGGCGGAGCAGGTGTTTGCATCAAACATTTCTGCTGCAATAATCTTGAATATGACCGTTTTCACCAGTCGAGCGAAGTGGACGAGCGCACGCTGCGCGAGATCTATTACCGCCCCTTTGAGATTTCGTGCGAAGCAGACCCGGTATCCTTGATGTGCAGTTATAATCGGGTAAACGGAACGTATGCGTCTGAGAACAAGAAAGGGTTTGACGTGCTGCGGAACGAATTTGCTTTTGACGGCATGATCGTTTCGGATTGGAGTGCGGTCCGCGACCGTACGGCAGCGGCAAAAGCGGGGCTCGATCTTGAAATGCCGTATCATGACGGACATTACGAACAGCTCGCAGCGGATCACAAAGCGGGAAAACTCAGCGATGAAGAGCTTGATGCTTGTGCCCTGCGCGTGATCGAAGCCGTGTTGCGGCTCAAAGAGATGAATGCAGGGAAGAGGGCGAAGACTTCGGAGGCAGCGCGCACAGAGGTCTCCCGTCGCATCATGGAAGAGGGGGCGGTGCTGCTGAAGAACGAGGGCGCGCTCCCGATAGCGAAAGGCGCAAAAGTGTCCGTATGCGGTTGCTATGCAAAGCCGAACAATTTGCGTTGGCTTGTCGGCGGCGGCTCTGCCTGCGTGGATTGGAAGAACGGTAAGTTCGATTTGCCTGCGGCGCTTTCCGCGCGCGGGGAAAATGTTATGTATGAAGGCGCGTTCGATCCTGAAACGATCTGGTCGTTTGGGCAGGAAGCCCGTATTGCCGCAGAAAATGCCGCATTGTGCGATGTCAGCATCGTCTGCGTCGGGACCGGTGCGTCAGTGGAATATGAGGAGAACGACCGCAAAACGATGCGTCTGCCGATACACCAGGAGCGTGCGATCCTTGACGCGGCGGAACAAAATGCAAACACGGTCGTGATCGTGTTTGCCGGTGCGGCGATCGATATGAGCGCTTGGATCGACAGAGTAAATGCTGTGTTATACGTCGGGTTCTGCGGCATGGACAGCGATGAAGCGATCGCCGATCTTCTGACGGGGGTTAAAAACCCGAGCGGAAAGCTGAGCGAAACATTCCCGCTTTGTCTGGAAGATGTGCCTGCCGCCAATACCTTTTTTACGGCGGGCGTTACGCGCTATCAGGAAGGGTTGGACGTCGGCTATCGCTATTTCGATACGTATGGCGAGCCGGTCTTGTATCCGTTCGGGCACGGGCTGAGTTATTCGGCATTTTCGTACGAAGATCTTCGCCTGCGCGTTGCGGACGGTGCGGTTTATGCGGAATATACGCTGCGCAATCTTTCCGAAAGAGACGGCAAAGAAGTTTCGCAGATCTATGTTCGTCCCTGTGCGCCGAAAGTGTACCGCCCGTCGAAAGAGCTGAAGGCATTCGATAAACGCGACGTTGCGGCCGGCTCCGCGGTAAACGTGCAGATAAAACTTGCGGAAAGGGCTTTTGCGTATTGGTCTGTTTCAAAGGATCGTTGGATCGTTGACGACGGGGTATACGAGATCCTTGTCGGCGCGTCTGTGAGCGATGTACGCCTGCGTGCAAAAGTCATGGTCAGAGAAGGCAAATTTATAATTGTTTGACGTATAAAAAATTGTGCCCGCGCGGTTTGGCGCGGGCACAATGCCGTTTATGGCTTCTGAGCCGTTCATCGTATAAAATTAGTACGAAGCGGGGTCTCCCGTACGGGGGCGGGGATGCCGGCGGCTTTTCCTGCCTCGATACATTGCAGGAGCCATGCCATGTTTTCGCCGAGGGTGCGCATCGTCTGCAGACCTTCCGCATCCTGCAAAACTTCTTCGGGCGTGTTGCCGTGCACCTGGTTCCAATACTGCGAGCCTACGATATGCATGTTGCTGATCGTAAAATATTTGTTCAGCCTGTCGAACGTGGCGCTTGCGCCGCCTCTCCGGCAGGACATGATCGCCGCGCCGAGTTTGTTTTCGAATCTGCCGCGGCTGCTGTAAAACAGTCTGTCGAGGAAAGCGGTCAGCTGCCCGGAAGGACCGGCGTAATAGACCGGAGACCCGACAACGATGCCGCCGTATTCGTCCAGCTTGGCGAGCGTTTCGTTTACCTTATCGTTGAATACGCACTTTCCTGTCTGTGCGCAGCTCCTGCATGCTATGCATCCCGCGATGGGTTTTGTGCCGATATGCAGAAAGTCCGAGCCTACGCCGCGTTTTGCAAGCGCATGGGAAACTTCCAGCAATGCCGTATAGGTGCAGCCCTTTTCATGCGGGCTGCCGTTGATCAGTAAAACTTTCATGACCGATAACCTCCCGTTTGCTTAGAATTATAGACGGCTTTATCGGTTTTGTCAAGCGTGGCGGTAATTCTTGCGGAAGGGAAATCATTGACATCTCCGCAGCAAATTGTTACAATATTTAAAAGACAGAAAAGAGAAGGAGAGGTTGCGATGGCAGAACAGATGAAGGACCCGCAGGGGGCTTTTCTGGAAATTTACGATGCACATATCAAAAGGCAGGGGAGCGCCGAACTGCGCGCCTACCTTCTTCGGTCAGACTTTTTCCGCGCGCCTGCCAGCACGCGCTACCATTGCGCATATGAGGGCGGGCTGTGCGAACACAGCGTGAATGTATACAGGCGCCTTTTGCGCAACGTGCAGCAGGAATACGGAGAGGAATGGGAAAACGTCGTTTCGCACGAAACCGTAGCGATCTGCGGGTTGCTGCATGATCTTTGCAAAATCGATTTCTATAAAACGGATTACCGCAACGTGAAGGAAAACGGGGAATGGGTCAAAAAACCTTATTACGCGCGCGATGAATTGCTTCCGTTCGGTCACGGCGAAAAATCCGTATACATTGCCAACAGTTTTTTGCGGCTGACGCGGGAAGAAGCGATGGCGATCAATTGGCATATGGGCGGATTCGATACCCGTTGCCGCGGCGGCGACTATTCGGTCGGGGAGGCGTTTGCGAAATTTCCTCTTGCGGTCTTGCTGCACGTTTCGGATCTTACGGCAAGTTACATCGACGAAAAACGATCCGAACATTGAAAAGTAAGCATGCTCTCTGCGAACAGGCAGGGAGCTTTTTTAAATTGCAGACGGATTTTGCGCGGTATCATAGTTAACTTTAGTTAATTTATTCTTGACCTTTTTCGCTTGCGGCTGTATACTATGATAAAAAAGAGAAGGGAGGGGCGGATGAGCGAAACGGAATATGCACTCGGATTCCATTGCGGCATCACGTTTGCCGGATTGAAAGCGGCAAGTTTGTTTTGGATAAGGCGTGATCAGACAGCCGCTCTTCGGTATTATGCGCGCTGCTTTGCGGGAAAGGATTTTCGCTTTACGGTCCTGCGCGAGCAGGATAAAAAATTGCTGATTTATGTCTTTCATCGCCCGCGGCTGCGCGCCATTTTGGAAGATGGGGCTAACCGCCGTTTTTTGTCGGGATGCGGTTATGCGTATTCGGATATTGAGAGCGCAGTGGACGAATTGAAAAAGCGGTTGGAAGGAGAAGAAAAATTTCCGCACGAGATCGGTATTTTTTTAGGGTATCCGCTGGAAGATGTTGCGGGATTCATGCGGGATCCCTGCAAGGGGGTATGCCTTTCGGGATATTGGAAAGTGTATGCCGATCCGGACGGCAAGGCAAAAATTTTTGAGCGGTACAGGCGCTGCAGTTGCTGCATTTGCCGTAAACTTACGGAAGGGACGCCGCTTACGGCGATCTTTAAAACAGAAACATCAAAGAAGGAGGATTCGGAAGATGATCACGATCGTGTATTGGTCGGGAACGGGTAATACGGAGGCAATGGCGGAAGCCGTTGCGAAGGGTGCAAAAAGGGAAGGCGCAGAGGTCCGCGTTTTGCCCGTTTCGGAAGCCGACGCGTCCGTCTTGGAGAGCGATGTCGTTTTGTTCGGCTGCCCCGCCATGGGGTCGGAGGAGCTGGAAGAAAGCGAGTTTGAGCCGTTCTTTGCCACCGTTGAAGGAGAACTGAAAGGAAAAAAGATCGGACTGTTCGGTTCCTATGAATGGGCGGACGGCGAATGGATGCGGACATGGCAGACCAGGGCCGAAGCAGACGGGGCGATCCTCATTGCGGACGGGCTGACAGCGTTCGGGGCACCTGATGCGGATGCGCTTGCGGCATGTGAAGCGCTTGGCGGGATCGCTGCGAGGCAATAGGCGCACTTATGCGACAGAACGGAATGCAGGTACGGAGCTCTGCCTGCATGCGAGGCAATGGAAGACAGGCATACCCTGCGTAAAATGATTGTCGGACAGAAGAAAAAAGAAAGAAACGATGAAACAGGCGGCTTTCGCGGAAAGCCGCCTGTTTTATACCTTCAATGCATGGCAGAAAATAGAAAATAAGCATTCGACACACCGCCGCCGCCGGTGCTATAATGATAGCGCTCAGAACAGCGAGTAATAATACGGAGGAACGGCAGATGAAAGATGAAGCATTTGAACAGAAAAATATATTCGGGACCGGGCAAGAGAACAATGCGTTTGCACAGTTTTTTATAGGAAAATCGTATCTTAACCCTCTGACGTCGCCTGAGGAATGCGGGTTGCTTTTTGCGAATGTGACGTTTGAACCCGGGTGCCGCAACAATTGGCATATCCATCACGCCAAAAAAGGAGGCGGACAGATCCTGCTCTGCATTGCGGGAGAGGGCTGGTACCAGGAATGGGGAAAGGACGCGCGCAGTCTTGCGCCCGGCGATGTTGTTGTGATCCCCGCCGGGGTCAAGCACTGGCACGGTGCGAAAAAGGACTCCTGGTTTTCTCATATCGCGGTAGAAGTGCCGGGAGAGGACCGCAGCAACGAGTGGCTGGAGGCAGTCACGGACGAAACATATATGCAGTTGCGCTGAAGCCTGCGTATGCGGGTGGCGTTTTCTGCGCCGTCATATCCAAGGCAGGCTTGCAAAACATTTTCCGCTGTGATATAATTTTATTGCATGGTATGCAATCTGCGATTCACGGAGCGGAAAATGGAATATCGGGTATTAAAATATTTTCTGACGGTTGCGCGTGAGCAGAATATTACGCGGGCTTCTGAATTGTTACATATTTCACAGCCGGCTCTTTCCCGCCAGCTTATGCAGTTGGAGGAGGAATTGGGCACGCAGCTGTTCACGCGCGGCTGGAGGAATATCGCCCTGACGGACGCGGGGCTTTTGCTGTTCCGCCGCGCGCAGGAGATCGTCGAGCTGACGGAAAAGACGGAGCGCGAATTCAGGGATGAAGGGAATGCGCTTGGCGGGATCATTTCGATCGGGAGCGGTGAAGCCGAATCGATGCGCCGCCTTGCCGAATTGATGCGTTCATTCAGCGACAAATTCCCGAATATTCGTTTCGATCTCTATTCCAACAACGCAGACTTTATACGCGAAAGACTGGAGCGGGGATTGCTTGACATCGGCGTTCTTTTGGAGCCTGCCGATCTTTCGAAATACGAATATTTGCGGTTCGGCGGAAAGGAGCGGTGGGGTGCGATCCTTCCGGCTGCCTGGGATCTGGCAAAAAAAGATCACATCACGGCGGAAGATCTGCTCGGGCATAGGGTGTTTGCGTCAAAACGTTCCATGGCACAGGGCGTTGTCGGCTGGTTCGGCGATGTGTATGACAAGCTGGATATTTATGTGACCTATAACCTGATCTATAATGCCGCCATGCTGGTGGACAACGGGATCGGGGCGGCGCTCTGCATTGACGGAGCCGTAGCGCTGTACGATAATCCGAATATTGTTTTCAGACCGTTTTATCCTGAGCTGACCGTTTCAAGTGTTGTGGTCTGGAAAAAGTATCAGCCCGTTTCTCGTGCGGTCACAAAATTTATTGAACATCTCAAAAAGAATGTGGATCCCGTCGGAGGTCTTTTATAAAAAGATCGCCACGAAAAAGTGCGGTACGGCGGGCAGAGGAGGTTAAAAATGGAATATACGGAATTAGGGAAGAGCGGTATAAAAGTTTCGCGCCTGTGTCTCGGCTGTATGAGTTTCGGCGACCCTGCGAGCAAGATGCACGCATGGACGCTGGATCCTGAGGAGAGCGAGGCGATCATCCGGCACGCGCTCGGGTTGGGGATCAACTTTTTCGATACGGCGAACTGCTATTCGGGCGGCACGAGCGAGGAATATCTCGGCAGGGCGATCCGCAAAAACATAGCGCGCGATAAAGTCGTACTCGCTTCCAAAGTTTACTTCAACGAAGGGAACCTTTCAAAAAAGGCGATCAGCCGCGAGATCGACGGCACGCTGCAACGGTTGGGAACGGACTATCTTGACCTCTATATCATCCATCGGTTTGACTATGGTACGCCGATCGAAGAGACCATGGAGGCGCTGCACTCCCTTGTAAAAGAGGGGAAAGTGCGTGCGCTCGGTGCGTCCGCTATGTACGGGTATCAATTTTATAATATGCAGCTCGCCGCGCGGGATAACGGCTGGACGCCCTTTGTCTCCATGCAGAATCACTACAACCCGCTGTACCGTGAGGATGAGCGCGAACTGATCCCCGTCTGCAAGCAGATGAACGTCGCACTCACCCCGTACAGCCCGCTCGCAGCGGGCAGGGTGGCGCGTCCCGCATGGACGGCGGACACGATGCGCAGCAAAACGGATACGGTCGCGCAGGGAAAATACGATTCCACGGAAGAGGCGGATAAGGCGATCGCGGAACGTGTCCATGTGCTGGCGCAAAAATACGGCGCGACGATGACGCAGGTCAGCCTGGCCTGGCATTTTGCCAAGGGCGTTGCCGCGCCCATTATCGGCGCGACCAAGGCAAAGTATCTTGACGACGCGGCGGGGGCGTTCGACGTTGCGCTGACGGAAGAGGACGTCGCCTACATTGACGAGCCGTATCAGCCGCATAAGATCGTCGGCGCGCTGTAACGGGAGCGGGCTATGGATATTGAGGAATACAAGGCATACACCGCAAAGGGCGGCTATCTGGAGGCGGGAACGGAGGCGGCAAAAATGATGCGCCCCGCCGCAGTCGAGGCGCAGCGTATTACGGCGGCGATCAACGGCGCATTTCATACGCCTGAAGAACTGCGCGCCCTGTTTTCGGAACTGACGGGGCAGCGTGTGGATGAAACTTTTGCGCTTTTTCCGCCCGTTTATACCGACTTCGGGAAGAATATCCGCGTCGGGAAGAGCGTGTTCATCAACTCGGGCTGCTGCTTTCAGGATCAGGGAGGGATCGAGATCGGAGACGATTGCCTGATCGGGCACCAGGTCGTCTTTGCCACGCTGAACCACGATCTGTCGCCGACAAAACGCGCAAATATGTTTCCCGCCCCCATTCGCTTGGGGCGTAACGTGTGGGTCGGCTCGCATGCGACGATCCTCGCGGGGGTCACGGTCGGCGATAACGCGGTCATTGCCGCGGGCGCGGTCGTTGCAAAAGATGTCCCAGCGAATACGGTCGTCGGCGGCGTACCGGCAAAGATCATCAAGGAAATCAGAGAATAAAATCAGGAGGAATTTATATGCTCGGCAATTTTACTTATTGCAACCCCACAAAAATTTACTTCGGGAAGGGCGCTTTGGATGGTTTGAAAGCGGAACTTCCGAAATACGGGAAGAACGTGCTGCTCGTCTACGGCGGCGGTTCGATCAAAAAGAACGGCGTCTATGAAAAAGTTACCGCTATCTTGCGCGAGTGCGGAAAAACTGTTGCGGAAGATGCGGGCGTGATGCCGAACCCGACCGTAGATAAACTGCACGAAGGGATCGAACGGGCGAAAGCGGCGAAGGCTGACTTTATTCTGGCAGTCGGCGGCGGTTCGGTCTGCGATTATGCGAAAGCGCTGTCCGTTTCGGTCAACTGCGAAGAAGATCCGTGGGATAAATATTTTACCCGTTTTGAAGAGCCGAGCTGCGAGCTCGTTCCCGTCGGCTGCGTGCTGACGATGGTGGGCACGGGCAGCGAAATGAACGGCGGCTCCGTGATCACGAACCACGAACAGAAACTGAAGATCGGGCATGTGTTCGGCGAAGAGGTGTTTCCGAAATTTTCTGTCCTGGATCCGGAATTTACGTTCACGCTTCCGAAATACCAGATGGTCGCAGGGTTCTATGACATCATGTCGCATATTCTGGAACAGTACTTTTCGGGCACGGACGACAATACTTCCGATTACGTCATGGAGGGGCTGCTCCGTTCGCTCATCCACAGCGCGCTGATCGCGGTGGACGACCCGACCAACTACGAGGCGCGCAGCAATATCATGTGGACGGCTACCTGGGCACTGAACACCTTTGTCGCCAAAGGGAAGGATACAGATTGGGAAGTGCATATGCTCGGGCAGGCGGTCGGCGCGCTCACGAATGCAACGCACGGCATGACGCTTGCCGCCGTTTCGATGCCGTATTATAAACATATTCTGCCGTACGGGCTTGCGAAATTCAAGCGGTACGCAGTCAATGTGTGGGGCGTTTCGGCTGCGGGAAAGACGGACGAGCAGGTCGCCCGCGAAGGGCTTGCCGCGATGGAGGCGTGGATGCGGAAACTCGGGCTCGTTATGGATCTTACGTCGCTGGGCGTCACCGAAGATATGCTGGATGACCTTGTGAAGAGCACGCTGTACATGCAGGGCGGCTACAAGGTCCTCACTCCCGCAGAAGCAAGAGAGATCTTTAAAGAGAGTTTGTAAGAGAATAAAATATCGGAGAAGCGCAACAGTTAAATATTGGATCAGTCGGAGCGCTGAACAAGCTGTTGTATTATACGGATATAAAAAAGGGCAGGCAGTGATTTGCCAGCCCTTTTTTCTGTTTACGGTGCACAACGGTGAACGATTGACTTTTCTTCTTGTTTGATATAAAATAAAAAAAGAGATTTGCAAAAGCGGAGAAACGTTTGGCGGAAATGAGTTAAAAAAACTCTCGGTAACAGGATCTGTAACCGAGAGAATTGGCAGGGGAGACGCGATTCGAACACGCAACCTACGGTTTTGGAGACCGCTACTCTACCGTTGAGCCACTCCCCTAAGAGCGATAATTATTATACAAGATAAATACGGTTTCGTCAAGACAATTGCGGCAGATTTATCGCAAAAAAAGGAGAAAAAATGAAAAAGCAATACAAACTCGGTGTGATCGGAACAGGCTTTATGGCGCAGGCAATTTTAAAAGGCGTCATCTATTCCGATTCACTCAAACCCAAGAAGATCATTGTGTCGGACGCATCTGAGCAGGCGCTCGAAAAAGTGGAATACCTCGGCGTGCAGCGTACCCGCAGCAATGCCGACGTTGCGGACAGCTGCGAATATCTTTTGCTTGCCGTAAAGCCGCAGAATTTTGCAGCGGTTGCCGAAAGTATCCGCGGTATCCCCGTAGAAAAGGTCATCACGATCATGGCGGGGGTCACAAAAAAGACGATCAAAGATACTCTGCTCGGGGTCGATGTAAAAGTAGCGCGCGCAATGCCGAATCTGCCTTGTTCGGTCGGGTCCGGCATGATTGCATTGGATGCCTCCGATTTTTCCGAAAATATCGACGACTGTGCTTTTATCGATTCGCTTTTCAGCAACTGCGGGACGGTGCTGAATCTGCCGGAGGAAAAGCTGAACGCCGTTACGGGCATCAGCGGAAGCGGCCCCGCCTATGTCTATCTCTTTATCGACGGTCTGATCAAGGCGGGCATGGCGCACGGGCTGACGGAAGACGAGGCGAAAACGCTTGCCGTTACGACTGTTTACGGCGGGGCGGAGATGGTCGCCCATGAAGAAGAAAAGAGCATCGACGAGCTTGTTTCCGCTGTCTGCAGCAAAGGGGGGACGACCATTCAGGCCGTTGACTCTTTCCGCCGCGACGATCTGGAGGGAACGATCGCCAGGGCGGTGGACGCTTGCGTCAAACGAGCGGAGGAACTTTCAAAGTAATTCTGCATGAAAAAAGTAGATCTGTATACAGACGGCGCATGTTCGGGCAACCCCGGAGCCGGCGGATGGGGCGCTGTTCTGATTTACAACGGTATCGAAAAGGAGATCAGCGGCGGCTTCCCCGATACGACGAATAATCGGATGGAGATCTATGCGGTGATCGCCGGTTTGAAGTGCCTGAAAACGGATTGCGAAGTGAACGTGTACAGCGATTCGGCTTATACCGTCAATGCGATCAATGCCGGTTGGCTGGACGGGTGGATGAAGAACGGCTGGAAAAAAGCGGACGGCAAGCCGGTGCTTAATGTCGATTTGTGGCAGGAGCTGTATGCGCTATCATGCCGCCATAAGCTGACATTTATCAAAGTTAAGGGGCATGCCGATAACGTCTATAACAATCGCTGCGATGCTTTGGCGCGTGCCGCGATCAAAATGTTGAAATAACGAATGCGGCGGCAGTGATGCGGATATAATAGGATAAATAAGCCGACAGCGATGACTTCCGGAGCAGATCATGGCAGGGAAAGAAAAGAAGGGGGCGTTCCGTAAAAAAATCGGCGCACTCTTCAATAAGCAGACCGTAAAAACGTTTATAGTGCCTCTTCTTGTCATGGGGATCTCGTCGATCGTCACGGTCATCTTTTCCGTGCTGTGCATGGCGAATTTCAAAGACGGTTTTTTGGCGAAGCATGCGACGGTGATCACGTCGCTGTTGCTTGGACTGGAAGTGATCTATATCATTGCGATGTCGATTTGCTTTGCCCGTAAATTTCAGGCGGTCTATAAGCTGCTGATGACGGGCATCGTGATCGCGGCGGTCATCGTATTGGCGCTTTATATCGTGCAGGTCACGGGCGTATTGGAATACGTTGATACCGTTGATGAGCTGCGTGATATTATTGAATCGGTCGGAAGCTGGTGGGCGCCTGTACTGTTTATTGTGTTGCAGATCCTGCAGGTTTGCCTGCTGCCGATCCCCGGAGTGCTGACTGTCGGGGCGGGTGTCCTTGCGTTCGGTCCCGAACTGGCATGCGTGTACAGTTACGTCGGTATCATAATAGGATCGCTCATCTCGTTTTGGATCGGAAGGGTGCTCGGGTACCGCGTCGCTGCTTGGATCGCGGGGAAAGAAACACTCGACAAGTGGCTGCAAAAAATCAAAGGGCGTGACCGTATGCTCCTGACGGCAATGTTTCTGCTGCCGCTTTTCCCCGATGATGTGCTTTGTATCGTTTCAGGCCTCACGACGATGAGCTGGCTGTATTTCATTGTCATGCAGCTCATTACGCGGGCGGTCTCGGTCGTTACTACGGCGTTTTCGCTCAATGGCGATATTATTCCGTACGACACTTTATGGGGGATCATCGTCTGGATCTGTATCGGCATCGCGATCATAGCCCTGTTTATCCTTATCTGGAAGAAGGGCGAACAGTTTGAAAAGTGGTTCTTTTCGCTGTTCCGTTCCAAAAAGGGGAAGGGGCTTTCCCTTTCCGCAAGTGTTGACGCGGCGGAAACGGCGGACAAGAACGGAAAGGAAAAGGGAAACGCGCCTGCAGCCGATCAGCCTGATTCGCCGGGCGGTGAGGCGGAAAACAATGCTGTGGGGCGGGACCCTCCCGAAAAAAGGTGCGGCTCCGACGCGGCGCAAGGCGATGCCGCATCTCCGCCCAAAAGCGAAAACGATCGGGAGGAGGATCCCTGAAAAAGACAATAAAAAGAGCCGAAAGCGATCGGCTCTTTTTTATTATAGTTTTCAAAAAATTTCAAAAAATTTTTTAAGAAATTTATATAAAATTGTTGACAAATCTGAAGAATGTGCTATAATATTAGCAGAATCAAAAAAAGAGTGCTAACACTCATATATTTAAAGTGCTAACACAGAAAGGAGATGATAATTATGAAACATGAACTTACTGAAAGGAATTCCCGTAACGATTATGACTTCTTTGAAGAAGCGATGAACGAACTGTTCCCGTTCTTCGGGTACAGGAGGCAGAGACCGCAGAATTATATGCGGACCGACGTCAAAGAGAATGACAAGGAGTATGTGATGGAGGTCGAATTGCCGGGGCTCGACAAAAAGGACATCGGGCTGAGCGTCAAAGACGGCTACCTGAACATTTCCGTGCAAAAGTCCGAAAAAGAGCAGGATGAAAAGGAAAAATATCTTCGCCGCGAACGGAGCTTTTCCTGCAGCCGCAGCTATTATGTGGGCGACATCAACAAGGAAGACATCAAGGCAAAGTATGACAACGGCATCCTGCGGGTCAGCATTCCGAAGGAGCAGCCGAAGGAACCTGTATCGGATAAGATCGAAATCGAATGATCCGTTCTACGTGAGAGGGGGCAAATGCCCCCTCTTTTTCCGTCAAGCGCCTTACATTTTTTGAAAACGCGCATTCGGAGCTGTTTTTGTTTGTGCTTTGCGTATCAATATGGTATAATATCTCAAAAAGATACGGAGACTACAGATGCTGCAGGTCACAAACGTCAGTCTGCAATATGGCAGCAAAAAGCTGTTTGAAGATGTCAATTTAAAATTTACAAGCGGGAACTGCTACGGGATCATCGGCGCAAACGGTGCGGGTAAATCCACATTTCTGAAAATTCTTTCCGGAGAGATCGAGCCGAACAAAGGGGAGGTCAGTCTCGGTAAAAACGAGCGTATGTCCGTTCTTATGCAGAACCAGAACGCATATGACGGTGAAACGGTCGTGCGCACGGTCATGCTCGGGCACAAGCGCCTGGTCGAGATCATGGACGAAAAGGACGCGCTCTATGCCAAACCCGATTTTTCGGACGAGGACGGCATACGTGCCTCCGAATTGGAAAGTGAATTTGCAGAACTGAACGGCTGGGAGGCGGAGAGCGAGGCGGAGACGCTTTTGAACGAGTTGGATATCCCCGCCGAATGCCACGGCATGCTCATGGCGGATCTGGACGCGAAGATGAAGGTCAAGGTCCTTTTGGCGCAGGCGCTGTTCGGCAACCCCGATGTGCTGCTTTTGGACGAGCCGACGAACAATCTCGATTTAAAGACGGTGCGCTGGCTGGAAAATTATTTGCTCGATTTTGAAAATACGATCATCATCGTTTCGCACAACCGCCACTTTCTCAACAAGGTCTGCACCTATATTTGTGACGTCGATTACGGCAAGATCCAGCTTTTCCTCGGCAACTATGATTTCTGGTACCAGACGAGCCAGCTGATCGCGCGGCAGATGCGCGATCAGAACAAGAAGGCGGAACAGCGGGCAAAGGAATTGCAGGAATTTATCGCACGATTTGCGGCGAACGCCTCAAAATCGCGGCAGGCGACTTCGCGGAAAAAAGAATT
Organism: Clostridia bacterium; assembly: GCA_017886545.1. Taxonomy (GTDB): domain Bacteria; phylum Bacillota; class Clostridia; order Christensenellales; family Borkfalkiaceae; genus Borkfalkia. The sequence continues at coordinate 73,819 of JAGHJS010000046.1, read as the reverse complement.
GGAGCGCCTGACCATCAACGATATCAAACCTTCGCTTCGCAAATATCCGTTTATTGATTTTAAGTTTGAACGCGAGATCGGGAACGATATTCTCAGCGTCGAAGGGCTGACCAAGAAAGGATATTTCGAAGACCTTTCCTTTATCGTGCAGAAGAATGAAAAAATCGGGTTTGTAAGTGAAAAAAGTACGACGATCACCATGCTGTTCGATATTCTCACGGGGAAGGCGGAACCGGATGCGGGCACGGTGCGATGGGGAAAAACGATCAACGTTTCCGTCCTGCCGCAGAACAACGGTGAGTTTTTTGACGGCTGTGACCTTTCCCTCGTGGAATGGCTGAGTCAATTTTCCAACGACCATTATGAAGAATATCTGCGCGGCTGGCTGGGACGGATGCTTTTTTCGGGAGAAGAAGCGCTCAAAAAGGCAAAGGTGCTTTCGGGCGGTGAAAAAGTCCGCTGTATGCTTGCAAAAATGATGCTGGAAGGCGGAAATTTCCTCATCATGGATGAACCGACCAACCACCTTGATCTCGAATCCATCACGGCGCTGAACAACGGGATGAACAACTTCAAAGGCTGCATCCTGTTTACGTCGCACGACCAGGAACTGATGAATACGGTGGCAAACCGTATCATAGAGATAAACGGGAAGAAAACGTTCGACAAGAACGTCGGGTTCGACGAGTATCTCGATCTTACGGGAAACTGATCGAAATTGACTTTTCAGAGAGGTGTCAGATCATGAAGGAAGACGAAAAAAAAGAAGAGCCTGTGGAAGACGGGCAGCCGGCGTCGGAAAAACGTGAGCCGGGCTCGGAACAGCCGCAGAAAGAGCGGGAGGATACGGAGCAGAGCGCGGCGGGGAAAGAAAGCGGAACAGACCGCGATGCCGAAGTACAGAAAAAACTGCTGCTTTCGTTGGCGTATGTGTTCGGTATTTTATTCTTTTTGCCGTTGATCGTTTATCCGGATGATGCGGAAGCGCGTTTCCATGCGAATCAATCGCTGCTGCTGTTGCTCGTTGCGGTCGTCGGAGAGGTCGTTGTCGGCATTCTGACTCTTATTCCTGCCGTCGGGATCGTTTTCAGCATCCTTTGCGGTGTCTTCGGCTTGTTGATACTGGCTTGCTGCATTTATGCGATCGTATGCATTTGCCGCGGAGACAAAGGCGAACTGCCCGTCATCGGCAGGATAAGGCTCATCAAGTAAGCGAAGTCGGAAAAAGAGCTTTGCGCATAAAAGGCGCGGCTCTTTTTTCGTTTTTGAGACGCGGTGCCTGTTGCAATGTGCGCGGCAATCTGCTATAATAAAAAAGCGTACGTTCAGTGTTGCGCCAAAGGGGATCCAGACATGCAAACGCTTGTGCTCATAGACGGTAACAGCCTGCTCAACCGAGCTTATTATGCGACGGGGCATCTGTCGACTAAGGACGGGACGCCGACCAATGCCGTGTTCGGGTTTGTCAAGCTTCTGTTCAAACTGATCGATACGTTCGCTCCCGAAAAGCTGATCGTGACGTTTGATCTGAAAGCGCCGACGTTTCGCCATAAAATGTATGACCGGTATAAGGCGACGCGCAAACCGATGCCGGACGATCTGGCTGTTCAGGTCGGAATGCTTAAATCGCTTCTTTCGTCGATGCGCATTGCAATGTGCGAAAAGGAGGGGTACGAGGCGGACGATCTGATCGGTACGCTGTCGCATGCGTTTCCGGAAACGAAAAGCATAATCGTAACGGGAGACCGCGACGCCTATCAGCTTGTGGACGAGGTAACGGATGTGTGCCTGACCAAAACAGGGGTCAGCAACCTTCTGCACCTGACGGCGGAAAATTTTGAAAGCGAGATAGGCTACAAGCCGGAGCAGGTCATCGAGATGAAAGCGTTGATGGGCGATGCTTCGGACAACATTCCCGGGGTGTCCGGCGTCGGCGAAAAAACGGCGCGCATGCTTATCGACCGTTATCAGTCGCTGGAGGGCGTCTATGCGCACCTTGGCGAATTAGGGGGTACGCTTGCCAAAAAGCTGGAAGAAGGGGAGGAGTCCGCTCGTCTTTCCCGGACCCTTGCAACGATCGACCGCAGTGTTCCGCTTGCCGTTTCTGAAGATTGCGGCATTCACATCCCGTTCAGCGAAGAGGTTTACAGGCAATTCGTGCAGCTTGAATTCACTTCGCTTATCAAACCCGAGCTGTTTGAACGCGAAGCAGACGTTTTGAAGCGCGAGGGGTGTGCGAAAAAAGAGACCGTCGTTTCGCAGGACGGGCTGAACAGCATGCAGGCGGCGCTCCGCAGGGCAGATATGTTTTCGGCTGTCTTTTCGGAAAACAGTTTTTACTTCAGTGACGGGGCTTGCGAGTTTGAAGTCAGGATCGCGCGTACGTTGTTGGATGAAGGGGTGCGGGAAGGCGAGCTTTGCGATTCGCTCAAAGCGATTTTCGGCAAGGGCGGCAAGACTGTTCTGTACGGCGTAAAGGATTTCCGCCATGTGCTTGACGGATACGGCGCCGAACTGCTCTGCGATGCGGAAGACGTGTCGCTCATGAAATATCTGACGGATTATACGGGGAAGGACGATAATCTGAGCCTGACGCTTCAATCGTACGGATTGGATGTGTCGACTCCCGCGTACGGAGTTTTCAGGCTGTTTTCCGTTTTTTCAAAGAAACTCGAAGACGAGAAGATGCAGTCTCTTTACCGTAATATCGAATTGCCGCTTACAAAAGTGCTCTACGACATGGAGGTGTGCGGCGTCAAAGTCGATTTTTCCGCGTCCGCCCGTTTTGAAGCGTTGTATCGGGCAGAGATCGCGAAGGCTACGGCGGATATATATGCGCAGGCGGGGGAAGAATTCAATATAAATTCACCGGCACAGCTTGGGAAGATCCTCTTTGAAAAATTGAAGATTCCTTCTTCAAAAAAAAGCAAACGCGGTTATTCGACAAGCGTGGAAGTGCTCGATAAACTGAAAGACAGGTACAAAATCGTCCGCGACGTTCTTCGCTGCCGCCACTATCAGAAATTGCTTTCTACGTATATCGACGGGTTTCGCCCGCACATCGATCCTGCAACCGGTATCGTACACACGCGGTATAACCAGATCCAGACCACCACGGGGCGGCTTTCCAGCTCCAATCCGAATTTGCAGAACATTCCGATCCGCAACGAGGACGGAAGAGAGCTGCGGAAGCTTTTTGTTGCGCGCGCCGAAGACCGTATCCTGGTCGACGCAGATTATTCGCAGATCGAGCTGCGCCTGCTGGCACATTTTTCCGGCTGTAAAGAGCTGATCGATGCCTATAAAAGCGGAATGGATATCCATGCCCTGACGGCTTCTCAGGTGTTCGGCGTTCCGCTTACCGAGGTCTCGGCCGAACAGCGGCGTGCGGCAAAAGCGGTGAATTTCGGCATAATCTACGGCATCAGCGATTTCGGGCTGGCGACCAATCTGAATATTTCCACGAAACAGGCGGGCGAATATATCGATCGGTATTTTGAAAGATATTCCGATGTAAAAAAATACATGGACGCCAACGTCGCTTTTGCGCGCGAGCACGGATATGTCTGTACGCTGTCCGGGCGCAAGCGTGTGATAAACGAGATCCGCTCCTCCAATTTTAATATCCGTTCCTTCGGGGAGCGGGCCGCCATGAATATGCCGTTGCAGGGCAGCTGTGCGGATATCATAAAAATCGCCATGATCAATTTGTACGAGCGGCTGAACAAAGAAGGGCTGCGTTCAAAACTGATCTTGCAGGTCCACGACGAATTGGTGCTGGACGCGTTTGCGGATGAGCGGGAACGCGTGCAGGACATCGTAAAAGAGGAAATGGAGAATGCCGTTTCTCTGCGGGTCCCGTTGGTGGCGGACGTGCATTTCGGCAAAAACTGGTATGAGGCAAAGTAGAAAATATATTGCGATAACCGGCGGGATCGGGAGCGGAAAATCGATAGTGCTGGATGTGGCGAAAGAACTCGGATACCCCGTTTTTTCCGCGGACGGGATCGCGGCGGATATTTATCGCGACGACGCGGTGCTCCTTGCCGTAAAAAAGGAGTTCCCGTCCTGTGTGCGGGATGGGCAGATCGTTCGCGCCGAGCTTGCGAAAGAGGTGTTTTCTGACAAAAGCAGGCTTGCGGTGCTCGATGCCCTTACGCATCCCGCGATCATGAAAAAACTCCGCGAAGCGATGGATTCTGCGGAAGGGGATGCGGTCTTTGCCGAGGTCCCGCTTCTGTTTGAAGGCGGCTATGAAAGGCAGTTCGATCGGGTGATCGTCGTGCTTCGGCCGCTGGAAGATCGAATTGCGGCATTGTTCACGCGGAACGGGCTTTGCCGCGAGGACGCCCTTGCGAGAATAAAAAATCAGTTTGATTATGAAAAAAACAGGATAATCGGGCATACTGTTTTATATAATGACAGTGACCTTGCGACATTCAAAAAACGAGCGGCGGCCGCAGTCCGTGAAGCGGCGGAAGGCGGCGCATAAACGTGCGGCGCTGGTCGGTGCGCTGCTGTTTTTTGCGGTTGTGTCGGTCGGGCTCGTGTTGCTGTATACGGTCTGCATCCCGAAAAAATATGCGGACTATGTTGAGTCCGCGGCGGACGAATTTTCTTTGGAGAGCGAACTGCTGTATGCCGTCATGCGGGCAGAGAGTTCGTTCGATGCGTCTGCGGTCAGCCCGGCGGGGGCGGTCGGCCTGATGCAGATCATGCCTTCAACGGCGCGGTTCATCGTGAACTGTATGGGGGAAGACGCCGACCTTTTCGACCCTGCGGATAATATACGCATGGGAGCATGGTATCTGGCATACCTTGCCGGGAAATTCCCTTCGCTGCCTTTGTGCCTGGCGGCGTATAACGCCGGGGAAGGGACGGTAAGGCGCTGGCTGGCGGAAGGAACGGTCTCAGACGGCGCTTGCACGGAGATCCCGTATGCGGAAACTGCCGCGTATGTCCGCCGTGTAAAAAAATTTTATAAGTTATACGATTTCTTTTATATTTGACTTGACTTTTTTTTATTTGTAGTGTAAAATAACTTTCGCTTGTGAGGATGGCGGAATTGGCAGACGCGTACGTTTGAGGGGCGTATGGAGAAATCCGTGTGGGTTCAAGTCCCATTCTTCACACCAAAAGCAGCATCGTGAACGATCACGATGCTGCTTTTTTGTTTCGCCGATGAGATCGTTCGCGAGGTTGCTTTTAATTTCGCCGACGTATGGAGCCGCCTCGTTTCCGCTGTCCGCGCCGCTGCGTACGGGCGGCTTCGGCAAGCTCTGCGCATGTTAACGTTTAGCTGCGGAATGCCGATTTTTAAAATCATTTTTTAGCTAAAAAAATTCAATTTTTTTCGTTCAACTATTGAAAAGGGAAGAATTTTATTGTATAATAAATAAGGAAGAAAGCAGGGCGGGATTCTGCCGGAGGATAAAATGGATACAGTTGATTTCCCTTTGTACTTGTTCCATCACGGAAAAAATTTCATGGCGTACGACATGTTCGGGGCGCATCCGTATAAGGAGAAGGGAAAGAAAGGGTATGTTTTCAGAGTATGGGCGCCGCATGCGCTCGGCGTTTCCGTTGTCGGCGATTTCAACGACTGGAATCCGGAAGCCGATCCGATGCAGAAGCTGCTCGACGGCGAAACATACGAACTCTTTATCGACGGGATGAAAGAGTACAGTATTTACAAATACTGTATCAAAACAAAAGACGGGAGAATGCTGTATAAAGCGGACCCGTATGCGTTTCATGCCGAAACGCCTTCCAAAACGGCGTCTAAAACTTACGATCTGTCCGGCTATAAGTGGGGCGACAAAGAGTATCTGAAAGATCGTAAAATGAGGAATCCTTATGCCTCCCCGATGAATATTTATGAAATGAACGCGCTTTCCTGGCGGCAGTACGGGGACGGGAATTATTTTGATTTCGGTAAGCTGATAGAGGACCTTATTCCGTACCTCCGCCGTATGCATTATACGCATGTGGAGTTTATGCCGCTCAGCGAATACCCGTACGACGGTTCATGGGGGTATCAGGTAACGGGGTATTATGCCATCACATCGCGCCTCGGTACCCCGCACGACTTTATGCGCTTGGTCGATGAGCTGCATAAAAACGGGATCGGCGTCATTATGGACTGGGTACCCGCGCATTTTCCCAAAGACGCGCACGGGCTGTACGAGTTTGACGGCGAGCCTTTGTACGAGAGCGGGCAGTGGGACAGGAAGGAGCACAAAAGCTGGGGCACGCACCGTTTCGATTACGGAAGGGAAGAGGTCCTGTCGTTTCTGATCTCAAATGCCGTCTTCTTTTTCGATAAATTCCATATCGACGGGCTGCGCGTGGACGCGGTCGCTTCCATGCTGTATCTGGATTACGACAAGCGTCCCGGTGAATGGCTGCCGAACAAATACGGCGAAAATAAGAATCTTGAGGCGATCGAATTTTTGCGTCGGCTCAACAGCACGGTGTTTTCCCAGTTCCCCGATGCACTGATGATCGCAGAGGAATCGACGGCGTGGCCGCTCGTGACAAAGCCTGTGGATATCGGCGGGCTCGGATTCAATTTCAAGTGGAACATGGGTTGGATGAATGACGTGCTCGATTACATGCAGACGGATCCGTATTTCCGTAAAGGGAATCACAACCGCCTGACGTTTTCGATGATGTATGCCTTTACCGAGAACTATGTTCTGCCCATCTCGCACGATGAGGTCGTTTACGGCAAACATTCGCTTATCGATAAAATGCCGGGGACCTATGAAGAAAAATTTGCCAATCTGCGTGCGTTCATGGGGTACATGATGTCGCATCCCGGCAAAAAGCTGCTTTTTATGGGATGCGAGTTCGGTCAATTCAAAGAGTGGAATTATAAGGAAGGGCTGGAGTTTTTCCTGGCGGAACAATATCCGATGCATGCCAAACTTCAGCAGATGAACGCGGACCTGAATTCATTTTACCGTTCGACGCCCGCAATGTATGAGATCGAGGATTCGTGGGACGGCTTCGAGTGGATCGCTCCGAACGATGCGGACAGGAACGTGATCGCCTATCTCCGTCGGGACAAACACGGGGAAACGTATCTTGTGGCCGTCAATTTTTCAGGGGGCGCGACCGAGGATTACAGGCTCGGCGTTCCGAAAGGAAAATACAAGGTCGTATTCAATACCGACCATCCGAAATACGGCGGACAGGGGAAACTGACAAAACGGATCTTTAACACCCAGCATAAAAACAGTCACGGGAAAGAAGATTCGATCAAGATCGAGATCCCGCCGCTTACTTGCATTTATCTTCAGAAAATTCTCTGACGGAGACGTCGGATGAATTATAAAAAAACCTGATAAAATTTTAGGGGGATCCAATATGCAAAGAAAGAAAGAGTGTGTGGCAATGCTTCTTGCCGGCGGGCAGGGCAGCAGACTGTACGCGCTCACGAACAACATCGCCAAGCCTGCCGTTCCGTTCGGAGCAAAGTATCGTATCATCGATTTTCCGCTCTCCAACTGCATCAATTCGGGCATTGATACGGTAGGCGTTCTTACGCAGTACCAGCCGCTCATGCTCAATGAGTACATCGGCAACGGGCAGCCGTGGGATCTTGACCGTAACTTCGGCGGCGTACATATCCTTTCGCCGTATCAGAAGAAGGCGAAATCCGCATGGTATGAAGGCACGGCAAACGCGATCTACCAGAACCTGAATTTCATCAAGATGTACAATCCCGAATATGTGCTCATTCTTTCGGGCGACCACATCTACAAGATGGATTACAGCAAGATGCTTAAGGCGCACATCGATACGAATGCGGACTGCACGATCGCCGCGATCGAAGTGCCCTTGAAGGAAGCCTCCCGTTTCGGTATACTGAATACGAATCCGGACGGCTCTATCTATGAATTTTAAGAAAAGCCGAAGCAGCCGAAGAGCACGCTTGCATCCATGGGCGTGTACATTTTCACGGCGGAAAAGCTGTACAAATATCTTGAAGAGGATGAAAACGACCCTGAGTCCTCCAAAGACTTCGGTAAAAACGTTCTGCCAGCCATGCTGAACGCCGGCGAGCGCATGTTTGCATATAAGTTTGAAGGGTATTGGAAAGACGTCGGTACGATCAGTTCGCTTTGGGAGGCGAACATGGATCTTTTGGACGAGCAGCCGACATTTGATGTGGCGGATTCGTCCTGGAAGATCCATTCGCGCAATCCTCTTGCGCCGCCGGAATATCTCGGCGAAAAGGCAGAGGTTAAGAATTCCATGATCGCACTCGGCTGCGAAGTATACGGAACGGTCGAAAAATCGATCCTTTCCAGCAATGTCGTGGTCGAAGAGGGGGCTGTAGTAAAAGATTCCGTGATCATGAGCGGCACGGTCGTCAAAAGCGGCGCCGTCGTCAACTATGCCATCATCGATGAGGATGTTACGGTCGGCGAAAAAGCTGTTATCGGAGAGGATAAGGAGATCGCCAAAGGGATCGCCGTGCTCGGGAGAGGGATAAACGTCGGCGCAGGGGCGTCCGTTGCGGCGGGCAATATCGTTGACAGGGACATTAAAGAAGGGGAGGAAGCGTAATTATGTCTGCAGTTGGTGTAATTTTTTCTAATATCCACGACGAAAACATCCCTGAGCTTTCCCAGCAGCGTACTATGGGTTCGCTGCCGTTCGGCGGGCGGTACAGGCTGATCGATTTTGCGCTTTCCAATCTGGTCAACTCCGGGGTCACGACGGTCGGCATCATCACGAAGAACAACTATCAGTCGCTGATGGATCATCTCGGCAGCGGCAAAGACTGGGATCTCGCCCGCAAGACGGGCGGATTGATCCTGCTTCCGCCTTTCGGCGCGCGGCAGAGCGAAAGCCTGTATAAGAACAGGCTGGAGGCGCTCAAGGGCATTACAGGCTTCCTGAACCGCCGCAATGAGGATTATGTGATCCTTTGCGACTGTGACGGCGTTTATCGCATGGATCTGTCGGAAGTTATCGATTTTCATGAAGCGAAGCAGGCAGATATGACGGTTGTCTGCCACAATGAAGAGATCGTAAACTCCAACAATTATACAACGATCAAGTCGGATGAAAGCGGCAGGGTCACGGATATAAAAATCAATGAAAAGGTCCGCGGTTCCAATAAATTTTACAGCAACATCATGATCATCGGGCGGCAGTTCCTGCTTACGCTCATTGAAGACGCGATCGTCCATAACTATAAGAGTTTCCGTGAAGATATCATCATGCGCAGGATGAAGACGCTTAAGATCTTCTCGTATGATTTTACGGGCTATCATGCAACGATCGATTCGCTTTCGTCTTATTTTGTGCACAATATGGAACTTTTGCAAAAGCCTGTACGCGACGAGCTGTTCGGCGCGCGCGACATCTATACGAAGGTACGCGATTCGGCTCCGTCGAAGTACGGCGATGATTCGTCAGTAAAAAATTCCCTGATTTCCGATGGCTGCATCGTCGAGGGAACGGTCGAAAACAGTATTTTGTTCCGCGGCGTCAAAGTCGGCAAGGGGACGGTGGTGCGGAATTCGATCCTGATGCAGGATACCGTACTTGGCGATAACGTCAGCCTCAACTGCGTGATCACCGATAAAAATGTTGTGATCCGCGACAGAAGGGTATTGTCCGGGTGCGAGCTTCAACCGTATTTCCTTTCGAAAGGGACTATGATCTGAAACTGCAAATAAACCAAAAATATAAGGGGAGGTTTCTTTATGGCGGTAAAATCGAAAAAAACAGATCGGGTTGCTGTAAGCGCGGCGGAAGAGGTGCTCAAAAGCCAAACGGAAGGAGCGGCTGAAGTGCAGCCCACAAAAAATAAAGCACGCGCGTCTGCGCGTAGCAAAAAAGCGTCTGTGGCGGGGAAAGCGGAAGCTGCCCCCGTCCCTGCGGAGGAACCCGTTCCTGTTGTGACCGTCGTGCCCAAGAAAAAGATCCTGTTCGTCGCTTCGGAATCGACGCCGTTTATCGCAACGGGCGGCTTGGCTGAGGTGATCGGCTCCCTTTCCAAGGCGCTTGCGGCAAATGACGATTATGACGTCCGCGTCGTGATCCCGCTGTACTCCGATATTTCGTGGGATCTTCGTACAAAATTTAAATATGTCGGCAACCTGTTCGTGCCGCTTGGCTGGCGCAATCAATATTGCGGGATTTTCAGTTATGAGGCGAACAACGTAACGTTCTACTTTTTGGATAACGAATATTATTTCAAACGTCCGGGATGTTACGGCTATTATGACGACGGCGAGCGTTTTGCCTTTTTCTGCCGCAGCGTAATGGAGATCATGCCGTTCCTGAATTTTTATCCCGACATCATGCATTGCCATGACTGGCAGGCTGCGCTGGCCGCTGTATATCTCAAAACGATTTACTGCTTCCGCCCCGAATATCAGTTTATTAGGGCGCTGTTTACGATCCATAATATCGAATACCAGGGGAAATACTCCCTGGATATTCTGGAAGACCTTTTCGGCATTTCCAATAACTGGAAATATTTGCTGGAATACAATAAGTGCATCAACCTTATGAAGGCGGCAATCGAGTGCAGCGAACGGTTTTCGACGGTAAGCCCGCGGTATGCGGAAGAGATCAAAAATCCGTACTATGCACACGGGCTGGATCCGATCATCCGCAGGAACGAATTCAAGTTGTTCGGCATTCTGAACGGGATCGATGTCGATTCCTATAATCCGGAGACGGACAGGGCGATATTCAGCAATTACAGCGTCGAAAATATCGAGCCGAAAAAGATCTGCAAGACGGAATTGCAGAAGATGTTCAATCTGCCTGTCAAACCGGATACGCCGGTCATAGCGCTGATTTCAAGGCTTGTTGCGCATAAAGGGCTTGACCTTGTGCGGACGGTCATCGAAGAGGTATTAAGGGAAGACGTACAGGTAATAATTCTTGGCAAAGGCGATTCCGCTTACGAGAATTATTTCAGCGACCTTGCAAGAAGATATGTCGGGAAGTTTGTTTCGGTCATTGCGTTCAATCCCGATCTGTCTCGTAAGATTTATTCCGGTGCCGATCTTTTCCTGATGCCTTCGAAGTCAGAACCGTGCGGCTTGTCGCAAATGATCGCGAGCCGCTACGGAACGGTGCCGATCGTGCGTGAAACGGGCGGATTGTATGACAGCATCAAGCCTGTCGGAAACGGCGGGAACGGCTTTACATTTGCCGCGTATAATGCATATGATATGTTGTACGTTATTCGGGAGGCGATCAACTGCTATCGCAACAAGGATTTTTGGCCCGAGTTGGTCAAACGTGTTATGTCGGTCGATTTCAGTTGGCAGCATTCCGCAAAAGAGTACGAAAAAGTGTATGGGGAAATGTTGAAATAATTTAAACGGTAGGAGTTAACATGAGCAGCACAAAGAGCATTACCGAAAAGGAAGTGCAGACGCTGATCCAGGGAAAACTTTCACGGTACTATGGCGTATCGCCGAAAGAGGCCTCTATCGATCAGATATACAAAGCGGTCGTAATGAGCGTGAGGGACATCCTCCTTGAGAAGCGGCAGCAGTTTCATAAGGTAATGATGAGCAAAAAGGGCAAACGCGTGTATTACCTGTGCATGGAGTTTTTGCTCGGAAGGTCCCTGAAAAACAATATCTACAATTTGGGTTTGCAGGAAGCATACGGCAATGCCGTAAAAAGTTTCGGGCTTACGCTTGACGATTTGTACGAGTGTGAACCGGATGCCGGGCTCGGAAACGGCGGGCTCGGTCGTCTTGCCGCGTGCTTTATGGATGCGCTTGCAACGGGGAATTATCCCGCAATGGGGTATTCCATCTGTTATGAATACGGTCTTTTCAAACAGAAGATCGTGGACGGCTGGCAGATCGAGCTTCCCGATGTATGGCTTCCGGGAGGGGAGGTTTGGCTGACGCAGCGGAGCGATAAATCCTGCACTGTCAAGTTCGACGGTTGGGTGCACGAGGATTGGTCTGAAAACGGACTGAAGGTCACATACGGAGGGTATAAAGAGGTCGAAGCGATCGCTTACGACATGATGATCTCCGGTAAGGACTGTGAAGCGGTGTCAGTGCTCCGTTTGTGGCGTGCGCGTAACATCTCCAAATTCGATATGAAACTGTTTTCGCAAGGGGATTATCAACGCTGCATGCAGGACGAAAACGAAGCGGAGGTCATCTCTAAGGTCTTGTATCCTGCGGATGATCATCACGAAGGAAAATCATTGCGCTTAAAACAGCAATATTTCCTGGTGTCTGCTTCTCTGCAGAATATCATAAACGACCATAAGCGTCGTTACGGGCCGCTTGATCTTTTGCCGAAACAGGCTGCTATCCACATCAATGATACGCATCCGGCATTGGCGATCCCTGAAATGATGCGTCTTTTGATGGATGAGAACGGGTTTACATGGGACGACGCCTGGAATATTGTCACGTCGACGTTCGCGTATACCAATCATACGGTTATGGCAGAGGCGCTTGAAACATGGCAGGAAGATCTTATTGCTCGCAGGCTGCCCCGTATCCATATGATCATCAAAGAGATCAACCGCAGGTTCTGCAACGATCTGTGGAATCGCTTTCCCGGGCAGCATCGCTTTATCAATGATCTGGCGATCATGGCGGACGGGCAGATCAAAATGGCGAATTTGTGTGTGGTAGGGTCGCATAAAGTAAACGGCGTTTCCGCATTGCACAGTGAGATCATTAAAGAGAGCATTTTTCACGGGTTCTATAAACTTTGGCCGGATAAGTTTACCAATGTTACGAACGGGATCGCGCACAGGCGTTGGCTGTGCCAGTCCAATCCTGAATTGTGCGAATTACTGAACGATTGCATCGGAACCGGCTATGTCAAAGACGCAACGCAGCTTTCCAAGTTCAAGGAGTTTGAAAACAATAAAAGCGTCCTGAACCGGCTTGCGGAAATCAAGAGGCTGAAAAAGGTTCAGTTTGCGGACTATGCCTTTAAAAAGGAAGGGATCCGTATCGATCCGGATTCGTGCTTCGATGTTCAGGCAAAAAGGATGCATGAGTATAAGCGTCAGCTGCTGAACGTCATGAATATTATTTCGCTGTACTCCGATCTGCTCGAAAATCCCGATATGGAGATCGTTCCGCAAACATTTATTTTCGGTGCAAAGGCGGCGTCCGGGTACCTTATGGCAAAACAGGTCATAAAACTGATTTGTTACCTTGCCGAAGATATCAGGAAACATCCGAAGATTCGTGAAAAGCTCAACGTAGTTTATATGGAAGACTACAATGTCACGATGGCTGAAAAGCTCATGCCTGCAAGTGAGGTCAGCGAACAGATCTCCCAGGCAGGGAAAGAGGCAAGCGGCACCGGCAACATGAAATTCATGATCAACGGTGCGATCACGATCGGGACGTTGGACGGCGCGAATGTTGAAATGAGCGAAGCGGTCGGCGATGAAAATATCTTTATTTTCGGACTGACGGCAGATGAGGTGGATGATATCTGGACCAAAGGCTATAATGCCAGCAGCTATTATAATCATAATGACCGCGTCCGTAAAATTGTTGAATCGCTGATCAAGGGATTCAACGGCGAGTCGTTCTCCGATATGGCGAATTATCTGTTGACAGGTACACCGGTCGCCGATCCGTATATGTGCATGGCGGATTTCGACTCATACAGCACGGCTCAGAAAAAGATGAAGGCGATTTATGCCGACGACAAGATGCGCTGGTTGAAGATGTCCTTAAACAATATTGCGGCATCCGGTTGTTTTTCTGCGGACAGAAGCATCAAAGAGTACGCCGACAATATTTGGAACCTCAAATCGCTTAAAAGCTGAGCTGGGCGATCTGAAAACAAGAATCACTGATATGTATTTACAGCATGGTGCAAAGAGTTTGTTCGGCGCGCCATGCTGTAAATGGTAATTATAGCATTTTAACAATTGATAAAGTTTAGGCTAAACATATGGACATCTACTACAATCCGTTGGATCCTCGTTGTAAAAGCGTTACGGGGGCGGTACAACAAAATATTGATTGCAGGATCATGCTCTTTGCCGAAAACGCAGGGCACTGTGAACTTATCCTGAGAAGGGACGGGGAGGAAGCCCAAAGCTATCCGATGCATAAAGTCGCCGGAGGCTGGTGTTTTGTACTCTCTTTTTCTGATCCGGGACTGTATTTTTATCATTTTAAAATCGATCAGACAGAGGCAGGAAGGGACGATCTCCATCTTCTTACCTTTTCTTCGGCTGTCACGGATTGGCAGCTTTTGGTCTATTCGGAAGGGTTTTCGACTCCGGACTGGATGAAGGGCGGGGTGATGTATCAGATTTTTCCGGATCGGTTTTACCGCAGCGGCGAAGTGCGTGCGGGGCGCGGGCAATGGATGCATAAGAACTGGAACGAATCACCCGAATATCGCGCAAATCAGTTCGGTAAAGTTTTAAATAACGATTTTTTCGGCGGGAATCTGAAAGGTATCACCGAAAAATTGGATTATCTGACGGAACTCGGCGTAACGATCCTGTATCTGAATCCCATATTTCGTGCGTATTCCAATCATCGTTATGACACCGGAGATTATTTGCAGATTGATCCGATCCTTGGGACAATGGAGGATTTTAACGAGCTGATCCGAAGCTGTAATGAACGCGGGATCCGTGTAATTCTTGACGGTGTATTTAACCATACTGGGGATGACAGCCGTTATTTCAATAAATATGGTCACTATGATGAGATAGGGGCGTATCAATCCAAAGAATCGAAGTACTATGCGTGGTATAATTTCCACTGTTTCCCGGATAGCTACGATAGTTGGTGGGGGATCGACGTTTTGCCGGCGATCAATGAATCCTGCCCCTCGTATGTTGAATTTATTACGGGAGAAAACGGAGTGCTTCGTCAATGGCTGCGGGCGGGGATCAGCGGTTGGAGGCTGGATGTTGCCGATGAGCTTCCGGATGAGTTCGTAGAAAAAATTCGCAGCGCCGTTAAAACTGAATCGCCGAATGCTGTCGTTATCGGTGAGGTTTGGGAAGATGCATCAAATAAGATCGCATACAGCAAACGTCGCCGCTACTTTCAGGGGAAGGAACTTGACAGCGTTATGAATTATCCCTTGAAAAATGCGATCATAAATTTTGTGCTGACAAACGATACGTCTGTTCTTCGGCAGACAATAGCAATGTTGCGCGATAATTATCCGAAAGCTGTTCTCGATTGCCTGATGAACATACTTGGAACGCATGATACTTTCCGTATTCTGACGGCGCTGAGCGGCGTTGCCGTGCATACCAAAGAGGAAATGAGCCGTACAAAGCTTAGTGAGGAACAGCGGGCGGAAGCAATTGAAAAACTGAAAGTTGCCGGATTACTGCTGTTTACTGTTTTTGGGGTGCCGTGTATTTACTATGGCGACGAAATAGGGATGGAAGGATATGCGGATCCGTTTTGTCGGTTTCCGTTTGCGTGGGATGCGATCGATGAGGATCTGCTGAAATATTTTCAAAGGCTTTCAAAAATCAGGAGCAGCCTTTCCGTATTTACGACAAGCGAATTTCATGAGCTGTATGCAGATAAAACGTGTATTGTATATGAGCGAAGGACGGAGCGTGAAGTTGCTGTGATCGGCGTCAACAGAGGGACAAATCGTTTTGACCTTTGCTTTAACGGGTCGATGTGTGAGCTTTTGACAGGGGAGATGTATTCAGATAAATACACGCTTGAAAAGAACAGTATCTGTATTTTAAGTAATAAAACTGATATTTAATAGTTTCGCGAAGTACTACGTGTTACATAATTCATAGATTTTTTCATGTCTATGATGTTTGGTCTAAATTAATTAAGTGATTAACTTTTAACGGGACAGCGTTTGAATTTTATGTTTAAAAAAATTTGTTTAAGCATCGGATTTGTGTTTCTGATTTCCGTCGGTTTATTGTTCGGCGGTTGCTGGATGATCGATGCGCAGGATCCGGTCGATGTTTATTTGGATTATCTGGATACAGAGTCTGCGGCAGATAATGAGGAGAACGCGGCAGAGTATGTTGCGCGTAAGCAACAGGCGGCAGTTGTTTCTGTTATTGCTACGTATAATTTGCGGACGGATTACGCTTCAAGCTACACGCAAGTATATTCGGGCGTTATCATCGATAGCGACGGATATGTTTTGACGACTTCATCCGTTGCGTATTTTGAATACAGCACAGGGCACTATATTCAGCCGAGTACTGTCTATGCGGTTTTGTCCGATGTGTATGATAACGATGCGCGTTATCGCCTTATGTATGTTGATCATGACACGCAGGCTGGGCTTGCAATTTATTCGTTTCGTGATAACTTTTACCATTATGCCGATCAGGCAAAGCAGGAGCTTGTGCCCGGGTTTCAGATTTGGGCAAATTTTTTGATGAACGACGTAAGCGTGGGGGCGGCATGCGTTGCGGTCGGAAACGCGGTCGGTGCGTTGAATTCTAATTTCGGTAACGCCAATATGATCACCTATGTTCAGCAATCCGTTACACAGGGCATTGTATCGTCGATCGATGCGCAGCAAGCCGTTCCGGACGTTTTTTATGCGGGAAAAACGTTTCCGCTTCTTTTGTTTTCCGCTCCGGCAAATGAAAATATGTACGGCGGCGCACTGTTTGATGAGAACGGATATCTGATCGGGCTTGTCCGCGGGCAGCTGACCGACGGATCTGCTTCGGAGATTTGTCTGGAACGTGTTTCGGCTGCCTTGCCTGCCTCGTTGCTGGCTGTCTACATTGATTCTGTTTCTGAACAGCTGCAAAGAGTGATCCCGTATACGGTTGTTTCTTCCGATGCAGGTTCTTATACAAACACGGAGGCGGCTTGATTTTATGAAAATTTCCGTGATGAAATTTTTATCAGTTTTGTTATCGTTCGTCTTTTTAGTTTCGTTCTGCGCTTGTGCGGGAAGTTCTTCCGGCGAAGGAACGGAAGGATCGGACGAACCGTATACCGGCAACACAGTCGAAAACCTTCCTTTTGAACTGGGAGACGCTTCGGCCGACGGTCCCGATTATCAGGAATTGTACCGCCAAACCTATACTTCGGTCGTTACGATCACGCTGACGTATTCCGTTCGCCATGCGCAAGGCGGTGTGTTAGGTTCTGTTGAACGAGAAGCGTACGGAACGGGTTTCGTCGTGGACAGCGAGCGCGGATATATCGTAACATCCTCGCTTCTGTTTGAGCAAACCGCTATGGATGCTGAATGTTCGGTCCTTTTTTATAACGGGGAGGAAGTTTCCGCTGCGTTATGCGGATATGATACGGTATCTTCGCTGTTTCCTATGTCGTCCGCAATTGCTTGCTCGGACATAGCGATTGTAAAGTTGGATGAAGCGGCAGGTGCGGCGAGCGTTCCGGATGGAGTTACGGAAGTGCAATTTGCGAATTCCGGATCTCTTGCGTACGGTGCGGCGTGCTATACGATCGCAACGCTTAGCGCGGAAGGATCGTTCGTTCCGTCTGTCATGGATACAAATCTGATTTCAAAACCGTACAATACACATGCAAGCGTCTTCAATTTCAATAAATATAGCAACGAAACGCTTTTTGACGGTTCGTTCGACTATCTGATCATGACGGGGATCACTTTGCGCGAAGGAAATGCCGGGGCTCCGTTGTTCGATGCGCAAGGAAGAGTGATCGGGATGCTGAATTATCGCGCGGAAGATACGGAGATCATGCGTGAAAATGATGCGTACGGGATCTCATTTGCAACGCCGTCTGCAACGATCAAAGCAGTTTTGAATGATTTTTATACAAAAGAAGGTCTTGATACGTCTTTTACGGTCGATACTTTGGTGCGCGGCAGCATATTTTCGGATTTGTCCGTCATCGAAAAAGCGGATGCGGGTACGACGACCGGCGCAGCGATTCTGACGGAGTATTTCCCTGATTATTATATTGCCGACGAGGACAGCTCGATCGTTTTTGCAGAGGATATATATGCCGAAAAAACGGAGGGAACTTCGGCCGAGCGTGTTGCCTCGGCAAGAGTGAACAGTACTGTAAAAATTATTCATTATATCCCGTCCGAAAGCGGGTACTCGATCGGAGAAGGTTCAGGATTCCTTATCAACACAGACGGCTATTTCATTACGAATATGCACGTGGTGAATAGCGAAGTGCAGGACTCGAACAACCTGGCAGACTTCAATAAAAATGTTCCGCAGGATCTGGACAGCGATTGTTTCTATGTTCTTTTTGAAAACGGCACGTTGACGGACGGGGGCGCCGTGAAGTATGTTTTGCTTCGTGCAGAAGTTGTGGCGTTCGATAAAACCGGTGACCTTGCGTTGCTGCGTTTTGTAAACGAAATTTCACATGAAGAAAATGGGGAAGTCGTGCCGGGCTTTGCGGAGGAAGCCGTATGCGCGTTCCGTTCGGAAACCGCTTTCGGGGAATCTGTTGTAGCGATCGGGAATCCGGAAGGATATGGCATAGCGCTTGCGCAAGGGATCGTATCCAATCCTGCGTGCGATTATTATGAATCGCAAGTCGGGTATCTGCATATTTTGACGGATTGTCCGATCAACAGCGGAAATTCCGGCGGTCCGTTGTTCAACAAGGACGGAGAGGTCGTTGCCGTCAACACTTTAGGGCTGAATACAGAGGCGTATCCGGGTTATGACAATGTCAGTTGGTCTATTTGTGCGGATGCCGTAACAGTGTTTTTGGATACGGCAAACGAATTATCCGGGGCAAGACTTCCGACAGATACGATCGGATCTTATGCGGGGAATGGTCGCGTTTATGTTATGGGAAGCCGAATGCCTGAAGGCGGCATAGAATACCAAAAAGCCGGTTGATACAAATTTTTACACAAATCATCCGGGTAAATTTGCGAAAGTAAATTCGATCATTCTGACAGAAATTGTTTCAGAGCGTTTTTTTCAGTTTTAATTTGTGACGTTTGAATTGCTATAAATTCGTGATTGCGCGTCCAAGCCGAGGATGGTCAGGGCGCGCAATATTGTCGGAATTAAGCAAATCTGAAAAACGTATCAGAAAACATTACAAACTTGTGTGTGCAAAAGTTCGTAAGTTTTTGACGTTGTAAGACATTAAATGCTGTTCAGATGAATATACCCCTTCTGTTTTAGGTCTATTTCTGCGTAAAAGCCGTGTTTTACGCATAGTTTTTGATGTCGGGCTTTTGCATTTTTGCTCCACTGCTCTTCTTGATAAAGCGGTTTGAGGCAGTTTCCGGAAAAGGAGACTTTTATAAAAGCAGGAGCCTTTTATAAAAGTTTTGTGTGATGCCCTGCCGATGTTGCCGCATTTGATCATGAAGGCCGCCAAGCCTGCCCCTTTATTCCGGCTTTATTTGTTGCGGTCGTGAATGATACAGCGTTTGCGCTTGCTCCTGTGTTTTGTTTCGTGTTATCGTTTTTTCAAAGAATTTTACGAATCGATTTGCCTTTCTGGCAGATTTGAAGTATAATAAACGTATGGACAGAAATATGGACCAAAATAAAGATTTTTACAATGCTCGCAATCTTAAAAACCTTGATCGGATCGAAAAATTGAAAGAAGAACTCCCCTCTTTCGTTGACGAGTACTTTCTGGGGATCGAAAATCAGACGAGCACTTTGACCAGATTAAACTACGCTTATGATCTGCGCATATTTTTTGACTATCTTCTCAAAAAAAAGTTTTGCGGAAAGAGCATGCACACCCTCTCTCTTGCGGATTTAGAGGCTGTGACTGCCACAGACATCGAAAAATTTTTAAGTTATTTAAGTCGATATGAATTTAATGGTTGTTGGGAAAGCTGTAACGAGCGCGCAAAAGCCCGTAAGCTTTCGACGGTCCGTGCCCTCTTTAAGTATTTTTTTATAAAAGAGAAAATCGGAGTAGACAACGCGGCGAAAGTATCGATGCCGAAATTGCACGATAAAGAAATCATCAGGCTTGAAGTAAACGAAATTGCGGCGTTGCTCGATTGTGCCGATACTGGAGTGGGCATGAGCGGACATCAACGTGCCTTTCATGCAAAAACCAAAGTTCGCGATGTTGCAATTTTAAGCCTGTTTTTGGGGACCGGGATCCGTATCAGCGAGCTGGTCGGGCTGAATAATGAAGATGTCGATCTGGATACCAACAGTTTCAATGTAACGCGGAAAGGCGGTAATCGTGCGATCCTCTATTTTTCGGATGAAGTTGCCAATGCCCTTTCGAGTTATATGCAGTATAAAAAGCAAGATAAGGACGTTCCTGAACATGAATCGGCGCTGTTCCTTTCTTTGAAGCAGCAGCGCATCAGTATCCGTGCGGTCGAAAATCTGGTAAAAAAGTACAGCAAGATCGTGACGCCGCTGAAGAAAATTTCACCGCATAAATTGCGCAGTACATATGGCACCCAGCTCTACCGCGAAACGCATGATATTTATGTCGTTGCCGACGTGCTGGGGCACAAAGATGTAAATACGACGAAAAAGCACTATGCTGCGATCAGTGAAGATATTCGCAGGTCCGTTGCGGATAAGGTAAAGCTGAGAGAGCCGAACGATGATAGCGAAAAATAAAGCGATCTCTGTGTGGCATAGTACCTTGTAAAAGTGTAGAAAATGGAAATTATAGACAATACTAAACAAGAAATCGAGAAAATTTATATTATTCAACCGATCTTGCGTACGGATTATAAGGCGTTGGCTGCAGAGGCTGAATCTCTGATAGAAAGCGCCGGCGCTTTGTGTGCCGGCGTTTCGTTTATCGAGGTGCGAGAGATCAATCCTGCGACATTTATCGGATCCGGCAATCTTGAAAAATTATGTGGACGGCTCAGCGGACTGCCTGTGACGGTACTTTTCAACGGGGACCTTTCCCCTTCTCAAACGCTGAATATATCGGCGGCTCTTGACGGGCGGAAAGTGATCGATCGGACAACGCTTATCCTGGACATCTTTGCGAGGAACGCAAAAACGAGCGAGGGCAAGCTGCAAGTTGAGCTTGCGCAGCTGAAGTATCTTTATCCGCGGCTGAAGGGAAAAGGTGAGGCACTTTCCCGTCTGGGAGGCGGAATCGGGACGCGCGGCCCAGGAGAAACAAAACTTGAAACGGATCGCCGTCGCATCCGCGCTCGGATCGTAGCTTTGGAAAACAGACTTTCCGACCTGAAGCAGCGCAGACAGCTTGTACAGGAGCGCCGTGAAAAGCAAGCGCTCAGAACGATCTCTCTGATCGGGTACACAAACACGGGGAAATCCACGCTGCTCAATCTTCTGACGGATGCAGGCGTTTATGCCGAAGACAGGTTGTTCGCCACATTGGACACGACGACGCGGAAACTGATCGTCGACGGAAGTGAATTTCTTCTGACGGATACGGTCGGCTTTTTGCGCGAGCTGCCGCACAGTCTGATCTCTGCGTTCCATTCCACGCTTGAAAGCGCGTTACAGTGCGATCTTGCCCTTATCGTCTGCGATGCGCGCGGCGACCATGAGATGCAGTTGGCAACGACCTTGGAAACATTGCGCGAACTCGGCGGGGAGGTCCCCTATCTTATCGTGATGAACAAGAGCGAAGAACTTACTTCGTTCGACGGATATCCGAAGGAAAGCATTTTTATTTCGGCAAAATACGGCATCGGGATCGAAGCTTTAAAAAACGCGATCCTGCGCTTTTTCGGCAGCGGCTGGGCGGAGGTGCTTTTGCGCGTGCCCTATGCGTGGATGGCGGCTTATTCTCCGCTTAAAAAATATGCCGATGAATTGCAGTTTAACTATCTTGAAGACGCGGTTCTGATCAAAGCGCGCATCCGAAAAACACAGTTGCATCGTTTCCAGCCGTTTATGGAACAGCACTGAAACGCCGGATGGGAATTAAGGAAAAAAGCGGAGCGGACAGGGTTAAACCTGTCCTCTCTGCTTTTTTTGAATGTTGAACGCTATTCGATCTTGACCAATTCGTCGTCGCCGAGATCGCGAAGGAAATCGGGCAATTCCTCCCCTGCGTCTTCCGTGGGCGTGTCTTCGCCCGGCTGTTTCGCGTCGGCAGATTTATCCCCTTCCGTTCCGGCGTGGGCATCCCCCGTTTCCGCGGAAGAAGTTGCCGTTTCTTCGTCTACATAGACGTTGTTTGCATACAGGTAGGAATCCGGTTCGTCGCCGTGCAGCTTGGCAATGCTCTCCATGAGAGTGTCATAATCGGGCAGATCGGCAATGCTGTTGAGTTTGAACCGTTTTAAAAAGTTATCCGTCGTGGCATACAGGATCGGCCGCCCTACGGCGTCCTTTCTTCCGACGGGTTCGATCATCTTCAGGTCGAGGAGCGTGTGGATCGCATAATCGCAGTTCAATCCACGCAGCGCTTCCAATTCGCCTTTGGTTATGGGCTGTTTGTAGGCGATGATCGCGGAGCATTCCAGGATCGTACGCGTGAATTCGCGCTCTTTGATCGGATTCAAAACGGAAGAAACAAAATCTTTATATTCCGGATTGCTGGAAAGCTGCAGTTTTTTATTGAACTGCAAAAGACGAATGCCCCCGTCTTCCGCGTAGCGGTCCTGCAAATCTTTTGCGGCGTCCTTGACTTCCTTTTCACTGACCCCGAGTTTTTCGGCAATGTCTGAAATCAGAACGGGGTTGCCCGAAACGAACAGGATGCTTTCCAAAATGTTACTCAAATTCTTCAAAGGTTTCCATCTCCTCGTCGTCGCTGCGGTCCGCGTTCAGCTCGATGCTGATCTCCCCGAATGTTTGCCCCTGCTTTACCTTCACATATTGATATTTCAAAAGATTCAGAAGCGCAAGGAACGTCGTAATGATCTCGCTCCTGCCCGAATGCGGCGAAAACAATTCTTCAAATCCGACTTGCCCGCGTTCGTTCAGCGTTTCGCGGATGTAGTTCGCGCGGTCCGGGATGGTAAAGACATCCTTCGGGATCTCACGCTGCACGTCCGTATCACGGCGAAGCGCTTCACGTCGGAGCATTAGCTCGGTAAATGCTTTTAACAGTCCGTCGAGGTTGAAGTCGCGATAGACGATTTTAGCCTCGCCTACATTTTTATCGGGCGGTTTGTAGTAGAAGCCGATGGTTTCAAGTTCTTTGAGCTTTCTGCTTTCTTCTTTGAGAAGTTTGTACTCTTCGAGGGCGCGGATTAGCATGCCCTCGCTGTCTTCCTGTTCTTCCTCTGGTTCTACGATCGCGGGAACAAGGCTCTTTGCTTTGATTTCCAATATTGTGGATGCGATCGCAAGGTATTCGCTTGCCTTGTCGATATCAATGTACGGCAGTCCCTTCATGTAGTCCAAAAACTGCTCTGTAACTTTGGAAACAAAGATATCCTTTATTTCGATTTTTTCCTGTTTGATAAGGTACAGCAGCAGATCGAGCGGCCCTTCAAAATTTTCAAGAACGGTCGTATAGTCGACGACGGATTCAAATTTTTCTGCTTCGTTTGCCATTAAAAGACCAACCCCCATAGCGCCCGTATCGGCCATCCGACATACCATACTACATATTCAAACAGCATACCGAGCGGATCACAATATAAAAACACATCTGCCGCAGCCCCGCCGAGATAACGCCGCAGAAGCGTCATGACGAAATGCAGCGCGATAAGTGCGATCAAAATATAATATCCGTTCCTCTGGATCCAACGGAACGCACGTCCGCGCCGCCGATTCACGGCTTCCACAACGCGCCATCCGTCCAGCGGCGGGAGCGGTATCAGGTTGAACACAAAGAACGTAACGGAATAGGCGTACAGATACCCGGTAAAATCGGCGGCGAGCTGCGCGCCCCAACCTCCCGGGAGCATGCCCGCAAGCAGAAACAGCGGATAGAACAGGAACGCTGTCAGGTAATTGCATACAACGCCCGCAAGTGCCGTCAAGGCAAGACCGCTGCGATAATGACGGAAATTATTCGGATTGATGGGAACGGGTTTTGCCCAACCGAACCCAGCCACGGCAAACAGGCAGAGCCCGAGAATATCAAAATGTTTCAGCGGATTCAGGCTCAGCCTGCCGTAGATCTTCGGCGTGAGATCGCCGCATTTATAGGCGACAAAGGCATGCGCAAATTCGTGCAGCGTCAATACGACTGCAACCGCAAAAAAACTGGCGATCAGGTAAAACGCATAATCAAGGAATCCCTGCATAGAAAAAATTATACTATATCCGGCGAAAAAAAGCAAGGCAAACGCGGTAAATAATAAAAAGGAAGGCAGCCACGCCTTCCTTTTCAGGGATCGCTCATTTATCGCAGGCTTTCGGGAATAACGTCGTTGCGAACGATGTCTTCGTAGCTCTGCGGTTTAACAATGTAGTCCGCTTTTCCGTTTTTTACCAGTACGACGGGCGGAACGGCGTTGCGGTTGTAGTTGCTCGCCATCGAATAATTGTACGCGCCCGTGGAGAGCACCGCAAGGATGTCCCCTTCTTTTGCAGCGGGGAGATCGACATCGGCGCAGACGATGTCGCCGCTCTCACAGCACTTTCCGGCGACACTCACGCGTTCCGTTGCCGGCTCCTTTGCGCGGTTTGCCAGTATCGCCGTATATTTTGCCTGATACAGCGCATAACGCGGGTTATCGAACATGCCGCCGTCGACCGCAACATATTTCTTGACGCCGGGAATATCTTTGATCGCGCCGACCGTGTAGAGCGTTATCCCTGCCTCCCCTACGATCGAGCGCCCCGGCTCGATGAGCAGGTACGGCTCGGGCATCGCAAACCTCGCGGCGCTTGCTTTTACGGCGCCGATGACGGTGCGGAGATACGCCGTATAATCGGAAACGCTCTGCTGTGCGTCGCCCTCGGCGTACCAAATGCCGTAACCGCCGCCGAGGTTGAGCACCGATGCCGTAAAGCCGAGCTTATCACGCATTTCCGCCATGAAACCGAGCATCTTTTCTGCGGCAAGAGCAAAAGACTGCTTTTCAAAGATCTGCGAACCGATGTGGCAATGGTAGCCTTTCAGATCGAGGTGTTCCTTTTTCAGCGCATAAGCGGTGATCTTTTCCGCCGTTCCGTCCGCAACGGAAAAACCGAACTTGCTGTCCGTCTTCGCGGTTTGGATAAAGCGGTGCGTATGCGCCTCAACACCGGGATTTATGCGCAGCAGGATCTCCTGCCTCTTTCCTTTTTCGGCACAGAGCGCGTCCAGTTTGTCGAGCTCGGTATAGGAATCGACGGCGATCAGTCCGACGCCGCTTTCAACGGCGAGCGAAAGTTCCGTCGCCAATTTGTTATTGCCGTGCAGGCAGATTTTTTCGGCAGGGAACCCCGCTTTGAGCGCCGTGTACAGTTCGCCGCCGGATACGACGTCTACACCGATCCCCTCCTGTTCGGCGATCCGATAGATCGCCATGCAGGAAAAGGCTTTCGATGCGTACAGGACAAGCCCGTTTCCGCCGTAATCCGTTCGGATCGCTTTGCTGTAAGCGGCGCACATGTCGCGGATGTACTGTTCGTCCATCACGTACAGCGGCGTTCCGAAGCGCGCCGCAAGTTCTGTCGTGTCTGCGCCGCCGATCGAAAGATGTCCGGCACTGTTGATTTTTAATGTTTCGCGGGTGTTCATTTAAATACCTTTAACTTCTTTTGGATTCCTTAAACGCGGTTATTTTAACATAT
This sequence comes from Clostridia bacterium, assembly GCA_017886545.1. Taxonomy (GTDB): domain Bacteria; phylum Bacillota; class Clostridia; order Christensenellales; family Borkfalkiaceae; genus Borkfalkia. Next base: position 48,225 of record JAGHJS010000046.1, on the reverse strand, counting down.
TTTCCGCTGTTTCGCAACGCTTTTATGATCTTGCAGAACGATAAACCGCAATGCGCCATAAACCGCGGTGTTTCGGGCGGAGAAGTTGTTTCAGCAGCCGAAATTTTTTTTGTAGTCACTCCCCCATTCCTGCATGGCGTCGATGATCGGCCGCAGCGTGTTCCCTAACTCGCTCAGTGAATAGACGACGCGCGGCGGTACCTCGGCAAAAACTTCGCGCTCGATCAGCCCGTCTTCTTCCAGTGCGCGCAGGTTATCGGTCAGTACTTTTTGGCTGATCCCGGGGATCGTTTTCCGCAGCTGCGTAAAGCGCTGCGGTTCGCGCAGAAGGTTTCGTATGATGAGCAATTTCCATTTGTTTCCGATCAGCTGTACCGTCGTTGCGACGGGGCATTCGGGAAGCTCGTCTTTAGTCAGCATTTCGTTTTTCTCCGAAAAAACTTTACAAAACATATTATAACATGCTTTTGCCGCGGGTGCAAGCAGTTTTCTATATTGGTATCAAATAGTAACTATTACGGTTACTTTTTTATTACCGGATAATAAAAAAGTAACATTCTTGCGTCGGATAATTTTTTTTGTTATACTGCGGGCGTCGAATGGGAAGGACCCGTAATCTGTAAAGGAGGTACAGGACAATGACGGCGAACAAGTATTTTGCTTCCGCTTGCGGCGCAGCCGATCCCGGGCAGGCTCCGGCGTGCGGGTCGCAGGATCCCGCCCCTGCATGCGGATCGGCCGATCCGGCTTCGTACGCACCCGCCTGCGGCACGCAGGATAAGTAAAGAAGCCGGGGAAGCGCCCGATAAGGCGCTTCCCCGGCTTCCCTGCATCGTTTTACGGAGGAGTGACCAAATGTCCTCATATTTTTCGATCCAATGGCATATAACCGATGACTGCGACCAGCGCTGCAAGCATTGCTATATTTTTTCGGAGGGGCATCCCTGCATAACGACGATGGCGTGGGAAGAAATGCTCCGTACCTATGCGCAGATACAGGCTCTGTGCCGCTCTTTGGGCAGGATCCCCTATATTTATCTGACGGGCGGCGATCCCGTTCTGCATCCTGCTTTTTGGGATTTGCTTGCGTTGTTCAAAGCGGACGGGACGCGCTTCTGCGTCATGGGGAACCCCTTTCATCTGACCGAATCCGTATGAGCCCGCATGAAAGATTGCGGCTGCGTGAAGTACCAGCTTTCGCTGGACGGGCTTGAGAAGACGCACGACTCTTTCCGAAAGCCCGGTTCTTTCCGCGCTACCGTCGAGGCGATCCGAACGATCAAACGGTCGGGCATGTGGTGCGCCGTGATGAGTACGGTTTCAAAAACAAATATGAACGAGATCCCTGCGCTTATCGGGCTTGCCGACGCGTTGGGGGTCGACGTCTATGCTTTCGGGCGGTACTGCCCTACTGCGGCGGAGAAAGCACATGATACGGATATGCACATTCCGCCTGCTGAATACAGGGAATTTTTGGAACGCTGCTGGGAAACATACGGGCGGCACAGGGACAGCAAGACGACTTTTCAACGCAAGGATCATTTATGGGCGCTCTTTCTTTATGAAAAAGGGCTGCTGAAACTGCCGCTGGGCGACGGTGTTACGGACGGATGCAACTGCGGGAGAAACCACATCACGATCCTGCCGAACGGCGACGTATACGCCTGCCGCAGGATGGAGAGCAAGGTCGGCAATGTTCTGCAGGAGGAACTGACCGCCGTCTGGAACGGAAACGGAATGAACGGATACAGGCAGTATGACCGCTTTATTAAATGCAGCCGCTGTGAATTGAAAACGATGTGCAGAGGCTGCCCTGCCGTATCGTACGGCTATACGCGCGATCCGTACGGCGCCGATCCGCAGTGTTGGAAGGAGGTATGAACATGGAAGGTTCGGAATTGATTCGCATGCGCCGCTCGATCCGCAAGTACCGAAACGAACAGATCCCACGCGATGCGCTGGAAAAGATCATTGAAGCGGGGCTGTACGCGCCGAATGCGGGCGGCAGGCAGGGCACGCTGATCGTTGCCGTTCATGACCGTGCCCTTGCCGAGAAGATCGGCAGGATGAACCTCGGCAAATTTGACAGGAGCCGTTTGCTCGGTTCGTTCGTCTCAAAGGAGCAGCCGAGCGCGATCGACGACCCGACCATCCGAAACGGTTTCTACGGCGCGCCGACCGTTTGTGCCGTTTTTGCGCCGAAGCATTTTTTATTCAGCATTCCGGACGCATTTTGCACAGCCGAAAACATGGTCCTGCAGGCGGCCGATCTCGGCATCGCGTCCTGCATCGTATCGCGCGGAGAGGAGACGTTCGACAGCGAAGAAGGTGCGGCGCTTCTTCGGGAATGGAAGATCCCGGAAAGCTATATTGCACGGTGTTTCGTTGCGCTCGGCTATTGCGACGGCCCCTACCCGCAGCCGAAAGCGAGGAAAGAAGGCCGATGGCTGATCATTGAATAAGGAGGCATGTATCATGGAGAAAAAGTTCACCGTAAGCCGACGGGAAGAACAGACTGAAAAACTTGAGCGGCTGCGCGGCATGCTCAACAGCGCCGAAGCTGTTCTGATCGGTGCCGGTGCAGGACTTTCGACTTCGGCAGGTTTTACCTATTCGGGGGAACGATTCCGCAAATATTTCGCGGATTTTGAAGAGAAATACGGGTTTCACGATATGTATTCGGGCGGGTTCTATCCGTTTCCCTCCCCCGAAGAATTTTGGGCGTACTGGTCGCGCTACATCTATATCAACCGCTACGATCAGCCTGCGGGAAAACCGTACGAGCGTCTTTTGGAACTGGTCAGGGACAAAAATTATTTTGTGCTCACGACGAACGTGGATCACCGTTTTCAGACCGCAGGCTTCGACAAAGAGCGGCTCTTCTATACGCAGGGCGATTACGGATTGTTTCAGTGCTCCGTCCCCTGCCATAAAGCGACCTATGACAACGAAGGGAACGTGCGTGCCATGCTGCGCGATCAGAAGGACGGGAAGATCCCCTCGTCGCTGATCCCGCATTGCCCCGTTTGCGGCAAGCCCATGCGCGTGAACCTCCGCGCGGACGATACATTCGTCGAAGACGATGGCTGGCATGCGGCGTATGAGCGGTATGAAGCATTTCTGCGGGAAAATGCAGGGAAAAAGATCCTGTTCTTTGAACTCGGCGTCGGAATGAACACGCCGTCTATCATCAAATACCCTTTCTGGCAGATGGCATGGAAGAACAAGGCGGCGATGTATGCCTGCATCAACCTTGATGCGGCGATCGTTCCGCAGCAACTTGCCGAGAGATCGGTCTGCTTTGCGCAGGATATCAGAAAAGTCCTTTCGCTGGTCTGAGCGTACGGAAGAGAGCGCGGCGGTTCGCCGCTCTGCCCGATAAAAAAGAGCCGCGGCTGTTTGCCGTGGCTCTTTGGTTACTCTTCGTTTTCCGGGCAAAGCACTTCAACGCCGTGGGAAGCAAGAAGTTTTCCCCAGGGTTCAGGCGGTATTCTGTCCGTGATCACGGCATCGATACCGTCAAACCCGCTGATTTCAATGAACGAACGCTTTCCGAATTTGCTTGAATCGACAGCAAAAATTTTCTGTGCGCCGCAGGCAAGCATTCTGCGTTTTAATGCGGCATGGCTGTCGTTTGAGTCGGAAAACCCTCCGTTTTCATCCACCCCTTTGCAGGAGATGATCACCTTATCGACATGATAGGCGGCAAGCATGGACTCGGCAAGCGGACCGACCAGCGCGCACGATTCCTCTTTGAGCGTTCCGCCTGTGGAAAGGATGCGCCAGCCCGTTACGTCGGAGAGTTCCATCAGAACTTCCACCGAATTGGTGATGAGGGTAATATTTTTTTTGCTTTTGAGTTTCTGCGCGATAAAGACTGCGGTCGACGATGCGTCCAGAATGATCGCATCGCCGTCATTGACGAGTGACGCGGCGATCTCGGCAATGATCAGTTTTTCTTCCACGTTCGACCGCTTGCGGACGATAAAAGGAAGTTCAGAGGTGCCGCTTTCGCTGAGTACGGCCCCGCCGTAAGATTTGACGACCAGGCCGTCCTTTTCCATGCGGTCCAGATCGCGCCGTATCGTTTCTTCCGATACGGAAAAAAGTTTTGCCAGTTCGCTGACGACTACATGCTTTTCCGCTTTTAATTTCGCCAGGATCCTGTTTCTTCGTTCAATGGCGAGCATGGCGTCTCCCCCTTTTTTACATGATATGGTCGATGAATTTTTTATCGGGCCGCGCAATGACGGAACTGTCCAGGAACATTCCGCGCGGCTCAACCGATTTTTGCGCGTTCGCGATCGCGGCTTCGACTGCCGCGACTTCGCCCGTGATAAGAAGGTAGCTTTTGCCGCACATCCCGCGCGCAAGCCGGATCTCGATAAGAGACACTTCCGCCGTTTTTGCCGCCTGATCGGCGGCAACGATGATCGCCGCCGCGTCATATGTTTCGATGATGCCGAGGGCTTTGACTTCGCTGACCCGGGAAGCCCCGTAGATCGCAGGAAAAATTTCTTCAGCGGGATTACCTAAAACAAAACTGTCGATCAGATGCAGCGGGTGCTGTGTTATGGCTGCCTGTACGGAAGCGTTGACTGCGGAAAGCTCGCCCGTAACAATGACGATGTATTTCCCCGGGCAGACGGTTTCCGCCTCAATGATATCGACCGCTGCGGTCTTGACCATCGTATCGGCTGCGGTCATGCCTGCCGATATGGTTTTGAATTCCGCCATTCCGATGGCTTTGCTCATACTTTATCTCCTGTTGCGTCGATAACGATCTCCGTTGCGGTGACTTCGCGGACCTTACCGGTTACGGATGCGTGGACCGCCGCCGAAAGTCCTTTTGCGGGTTCGGCGATCATTTGCCCGCGCCTGACAAGATCCCCTTTTTTCACGCACGCCACGGCAGGCGCGCCGATATGCTGGCGGAGCGGGATCCGAACGCTCTTGACGAAAACGCATTCGTCCTGAAGCGGTGCGGAAACATCGTATCGGAGCAGATCCAAACGCGCCATCAGGCGCTCCTCGGGGGCTTTCCGCATGCGCCTTGCCGAAACGACAGGTCCCGCCGTAACGGAAGGCGGCTTGATCCCCTCTGCCCGCAGCTTGTTTTTGTACTCCGTGATCAGCGTCCGGGGCGAAAGCCCCTGGAAGCAGGAATACAATTCGCACAGACCGCACGAGGAGCAGAACAGCGTATCGATAAAGATACCGGGGTCCTGTATATCTTTGCAGGTCGCAGCGCGCATAAACAAATGCGGCTGAATGGGGTGACCAAGCAGATAGCGCGGGCAAAGATCGGTGCACATCGTGCACTGGCAGCAGCTTGCTGCGGCACGCTTGAGCATGGTTCCCGTTCCTGCGCGCCTGCGTTCCGCCAAATAATGATCGTGCGGCAAGACGAGGATCGCATTCGTGGTCTTCGTGATCGGTGTTTTGCCCGGGCGGATCGTCCCCATCATCGGGCCGCCGACGAGGTAAACGGGATCTTCCGTCGTTGCGCCGCCCGCAAGGCGTACGGCATCCTCCAAAGAGGCGCCGATCGGCATGCGGAGCGTGACGGGATGCGCCACTTCCGCAACGACGCTTACGAGCTTATCGACAACGGGCTCGCCGTGATCGATCGCGCGGGAGAGATTGTAACATGTTTCGACGTTGAATACGCATACGCCGCATTCTATGGGAAGCCCGCCCGGACGGACGACCTTTCCCGTAACTTCATATATCAATACGACTTCATCGCCTGCAGGATATATTTCATCCAGCAATTTCAGGCGTATCCCCTGATAGCGGGGCAGCACACCTTCCAAAGCGGCGATCGTCTTTTTATAAGCGCATTTAATGCCAATGACCGCGTCGGCTGCTCCGAGCGTTTCTCGGATAAGGCTGAACGCGGCAACGATCTCATCGGCGTGAAATTCCAAAAGCTGGCGGTGCAGTTTTAAAAGCGGTTCGCATTCCGCGCAGTTCAAAATGATCGTCTGTGCGCGCGCGTCCAGCTTTGCATAGGTCGGGAAGCCTGCGCCGCCCGCCCCGACTACGCCGTTTTGCCGCAGGAGAGCGGCAAGTTCCTGTATGTCCATAAGCAATTTACTTTACATCAAAAATAAGTCGGTCGGCTTATTTCAGGTTCTGCCCTTCGTCGAGGATTCCGACGATCGCCGCGTCAACGGGAGCGTGCTCCATATCGCAGCCGACGCGTGCCGCACTTCCCTGCGCGACCAGCACAAACTCGCCGATGCCTGCGCCGATTTTGTCTATGGCGACGATGCGGCTGCTGACCCGCATGCTCGGGAGCGGTTCGATGACCATGAATTTATTACCGACAAGATTATCGCATTTGCGTGTGGATACGACGCTGCCCACTACTTTCCCGATGATCATTTTTGTCTCCTTTGCTTGCTAAATGATCCGCACCGTATCGCCCGTCTTAATTTTGCAGGCGTTTGCTTCGTCTGTATCGACGTGCATTTCGAGGGTGAACTTTTCATTGACACGGATCAGAACTTTGTCAAACACGGTGGCGCGTTCATTGTCTGCCCGGACCGATACGATATCCCCGTCCCTGACGCCCGCCGCTTCCGCGTCTTTGGGCGACATGTGGATGTGCCGCATCGCGATAATGCAGCCTTCCTGCAAATAGACGGCGCCGCACGGACCGACGATGGCGATCGGCGCGCTGCCGTTCAGCTTGCCGGATTCGCGGATAGGAGCGTTTACGCCGAGGCGGAGCGCGTCTGTCGCCGAGATCTCTACCTGAGACTGCGCCCTGCACGGACCGAGCACGCGTACGTTTTCGATGGCGCGAAGCTTCAGCCCGACGATCGTGACGCACTCTTCTGCGGCGAACTGACCGCCCATCAGTGTCTTTTTGGGATGCAGAACATGCCCCGCCCCGAACAGCGTTTCTACGTGTTCCGGAGAAAGGTGTACATGCCGTGCCGATACGCCGACGGGGACAAGAAAGCCTTTTTTGCCCGATTGTTGCTCCTGCATCGCTTCAAGAGCCAGTTTTGTTATGAGTTCAATGGTTTTTTCATCCATTGCATCCTGCCTTTCCTGCCCTGCGGGGCAGTGACGGTTGGGTCCCGTTCCGATAGAAACAGCGCCGCCCGTATCCGGGTGCATTGCACGTTTCCGGCTGCAAGCGGCGGCTTCATGCCGCGCGCTCAGGCGCGCGGCATTGCCCCGCCTGCGCGATTACTTCGCAAGAGTGGGAAGAATCTTTTCAACGTCTGCATGAGGACGAGGAATGACGTGCTTGGCAACGAGTTCGCCGAGCTTAGACGCGTTGTTTGCGCCAGCTTCGACCGCCGCGTTGACAGCGCCGACATCGCCGCGCACCATGACGCTCACCAAGCCGCTGCCGATCTTTTCGGTGCCGATGAGGACGACATTCGCCGCTTTGAGCATGGCATCCGCCGCTTCGATCGCCGCAACAAGACCTCTCGTTTCGATCATTCCCAATGCTTCGAGTGACATAGTTCTTTTGCCTCCTTCAAATAATTTTTAAGTTGATTTATTTCGGTTCGCCTTCCGGCGTTCCTGTCTGAACCGGTTCCGCCTTTGTCCGATCTTTCAGCCTTGAGGCGGATATTGCCACCATGCGCCTGGTTTCGGAATGAGGATTCGCGATAACGGCCTTTGCAACGGGTTTTTTGATCGCGCGTGCCGCAGCGGCTTCCACCGCTTCGGTGACCGCCGAAACATCGCCGCGGACGATGACGGTAACGAGCCGTCCGCCCAATTTCCGTTCCCAGGTGACAAACTCAATATTCGCCGCCTTGCACATGATGTCGAGCGCATCCACTGCCGCCGCTACGCCGGATATTTCGATAAAACCGAATGATTTTCCCATGAGTACCTCCGGCAGTCACGCGGCTGCTTACAGCTTCGGAAGGATCTTTTCAACGTCTGCGTGAGGACGGGGAATTACGTGCTTGGCTACCAACTCGCCAAGACGGGATGCGTTGTTTGCGCCCGCCTCGACCGCCGCGTTGACGGCACCGACGTCGCCGCGCACCATAACGCTCACCAAGCCGCTGCCGATCTTTTCGGTGCCGATGAGCGAAACTTCCGCCGCTTTCACCATTGCGTCTGCCGCTTCGATCGCCGCAACGAGTCCCCTCGTTTCGATCATTCCCAATGCTTCCTTTGCCATTTTGTTATCCTCCGAAAATTAGTTTTATTTGTAATGCGCAAGATGCGCTCAGATTTTTTCAGCTTTTATCCAATCCGCTGAGTTTGAGCATCTTTTCCGTTGGGCGCTCGGGATTGGGGATCACATAACTGCTCACAACGCCCGTCATCGCTTTTGCCGTTTCCGTCGCAGCGGCCATTGCCGCCTCGACCGCCGCCACATCGCCGCGGAATTTGATCGCCACAATAAGCGGCACGGGAAGCGAATCCGCATTTGCCGGTTTGTTTTTATCAAAGCGTTCAATGGTAACATCCGCCGCCTTGCAGCCTGCATCCGCCGCTACAAAAGCCGTCGTCAGTCCGAACACTTCCAGAATCCCTACTGCCTTAGCCATGCCCTGCTCCGATTACTTGTTGATGACCGCAATTTTCAGTCCCTGCATGCTCAGATTGGTCTTGAGCGCCTCGTTGATCTGTTCGAGCGGGAACCTGTGGGTGATCAGGTCGTCCATCGGCAGACCGATGCCCTTTGCGCGCTTGAGGAAATCGAAGGTCGTCGCGTAGTCGCGCAAGGTATAGACCCAGGAACCGACCGTCGTGATCTCCTTGGCGCAGATGTCGAAATGCGGGTTGATCGTTGCGTCGCCGCCGTTGATGAAGAATCCAAGCTCGCACAGACCGCCGCCGTTGCGGATAAATTTGTAGATATTTGCATGCGCCACGGGCGAACCTGTGCACTGGAACGCGAAATCCGCGAGATGCCCGCCGAACGTATCGGCGACGGCGGCTGCCAGGCTCGTTACGTCTTTATGCTCTTTGAAATTGACGGTCTTGCTTGCCCCCATCCTCTTGGCAAATTCGAGGCGCTTCGGTTCGCCGTCGACTGCGGTGATGTTTTCAATGCCCATCGTGCGCAGCACGGCGATGCAGATCAGCCCGATCGGACCGCAACCCTGTACCGCTACGCGGCTGTTGAACCGCAGGATGCCCGTCGTTTTGGCACGTTCGACCGCATGTACGAGCACGGCGCACGGTTCGATGAGTACGCGCGAATTGAGGTCGAGATCGGAAACGTTGAAAACCGTGCTCCCCTTGCGGATAAGGATATAATCGGCAAACCAGCCGTTGAAATGCACGTCGTCATCGGGAAGAAGCCCGTACACGTCTGCCCCGCCGACGTTCTGCTTGTTCAGGTCAAACATCGTGATGTCGGGATTGTCTTTGAAGATCATGCAGGTGACGACTTTGTCGCCGACATGCAGCTCTTTCCCTGCGCTGTCTTTTTTGACGTTTTTGCCCATCTTCACGATCTCGCCCGTGCCCTCGTGCCCGAGCACGACGGGGATCAGTCCGAACGGATCATTCTTGAATTCATGCGCGTCCGTGCCGCAGACGCCGCAGCCTTCGACTTTAACGAGGATGTCGCCGTCGCCTACTTCGGGAATGGGATATTCCTGCAATTCAAAGCGTCCCTTTTCCACAAGTTTTGCAACGCGCGCCGTCTTGGGAATGCCAGCGGCAGCCGTGTGCGGAGAGCCCGCGGAAACGGAAGTTCCCGTCATGCTTTCCAGCACTTTCTTTACGATCTCTTCAATGTTTTTGCTGTCCATGAATAAACTCCTGTTTGCAAAAATCTGTTTTCAGCGAATGCAGAGGCTGTCGCACATCACACAGCGGCGGCGCTTTGTAAAGGTCGCCGCGCTCGTAAGCCCCTCTCCCGTGCGGCTGGCGATGGTGAAGGTGCAGAACCCCTCTCCCCCAAAACCGATAGCGGAATAGGAAGGCCCGTTCTTGACGAGGATCGCCGTGTCGATCGCCTTCGCATATTTTGTGATATTGTCTACGTTTTTGGAATGGATGTGCGCCGAATGGCGGTTGCCGTGTTCGAGCCATACGGCTTTTTCTACGGCGTCGTCAAAATCTTTCGCACGCACCATGCCGAGAATGGGCATCATCAGCTCTTCGCTGATGAGCGGATGCTCCTTCTCCCCTTCGAACACGATACAGCGGATATCGTCCGAAACTTCTACGCCGACCATGGCGAGCAGCGTTTTCGCGCTGCGCCCGACGCATTTGCGGTTCAGCCCCTTTAGTGTAAGGACCGTGGCGGTAAGTTTGTCTACGATCTCTTTGCTTGCGGGATAGCAGCCCTGTTCGGTCACCATATAGTGCATGAGCTCGTCTGCGATGGAATCGACGGCGACGATCTCCTTTTCGGCGATGCAGGGAAGGTTGTTGTCGAAGGTGCAGCCGTTGACTATATCGGCGGCGGCTTTGCGGATGTCCGCCGTTTCGTCGACCAGTGCGGGCGGATTGCCCGCCCCCGCTCCTATGCCGCGTTTGCCCGAGGAGAGCACCGCCGTTACGACGCCCGGCCCGCCCGTTGCGGCGATCAGGTGAATGTCTTTATGCGACATCATGATCTTACTGCTTTCGAGCGTCGGTTTTACAAGCGAACAGGCGATGTTTTCGGGCCCGCCCGCTTCGACGGACGCCTCATTGACCAACCGAACGGCGAAGTTCGATGTTTTGATCGCGGCGGGGTGTGCGTTGAATACGACCGTGTTCCCGCCCGCGATCATGCCGATGCTGTTGCACAGCACGGTTTCGCTGGGATTTGTGCAGGGGGTGATCGCGCCGATCACGCCGAAAGGCCCCATTTCGATGAGGGTCAGCCCGCGGTCTCCCGACCAGGCGATGGTCGTTATGTCTTCGGTACCCGGCGTCTTTTCGGCGACCAGCCTGTTTTTGAGGATCTTGTGCCCTACATTGCCCATGCCCGTTTCTTCAACGGCCATGCGGGCAAGCGTTTCTGCATTTTCAAGGATCTTTTGACGGATGCGCGAAATGATTTTTTCGCGCTGATCCATCGACATGACGCGCAACACCGCCTGCGCTTTTTTAGCGGCGGCGATCGCTTCGTTCATGTCTTCGAAGATGCCCATGCCGACGCCGCTTTCCCGAATATTGAGTTTGGCGACGACCTGTCGGACGATCTCTCCGATGTCATACTCATTCAGCATCGCTGCAAATCTCCTTAAAAATCTGTTTACCGTAAGCCGCCAATGCAGTATCCTGCTGTGCGCTGCCGCCGCTCACGCCAAGCCCGCCGATGATCCTGCCCTCCGACTCCAACGGCTCTCCGCCGCCGAACACAACGATTTTCCCGCCGTTCGTAAACTGAATGCCGTACAGTTCTCCGCCGGGTGCGGCAAGTTCTGCCAACGCGGCGGTAGACATCTTCAAAGCAACGACCGTATAGGATTTGTTGAGCGCAATATCCCAGGAGGCGATATAAGCGCCTTCTTCGGCTTCACATAAAATCGGGTTTGCGTGTGCGTCCGAAACGGCGATCACGGCCTTTACGCCCATGGAGCGGGCGCGGCAGCGCACCGCTTTGGCGAGTTTGTGCGCTTCCTGCGGCGTTATGCTGCGCGGAAGCAGACTGCGGACGGCTTTCCCGACCGCCTCTGCGATACGCGTTTCGTCCATATTACAGACCGAGTTCGCGCATGACCTTTTTCGTGATCTCCGCCACGAGGTCGCTGTCGGAAGAAGACGGTGCGCAGGAGCTCCCTTCGCATTTGCCGCAGGAATGGCAGCTGGGCTTCCCGTCCTTCGCATTCAGGCACATATCGGCGGGGTGTTTTCCCTTCATGCCGAATTTGCGGCGGATCTCATACAGGCGCTCGACCTGCGATTTGGACAGTTCCTTCGGCCCGCCGAGCTGTTTGGAAAGGAACAGAAGCTGCGCATAAAATTCAACGGATTCCATCTTGTGATACGCGTTCAGCAGGCTGTCTCCGTACGTCAGCGCGCCGTGGTTTTCCAGAAGAACGGCGTCGAAATACTGCAAATACTTAGAAACAGCGTTGGGGATCTCCTCTGTAGAAGGTGTGCCGTACTCCGCGATGGGCACGCAGCCGAGCGCAATGACGGCTTCGGGCATGATGGGCTGTGTGAGCGGGATACCGGCGATCGCAAACGCCGTGGCGTACATCGGATGCGCGTGCACGACGGAATTGACGTCGGGGCGCTCTTTGTAGACGCGCATGTGCATCTTGATCTCGGAGGAAGGTTTGAACCCCTTGTTCGCCTGCAACACGTTCCCGTTTTCGTCGACTTTGCAGATATACTCGGGCGTCATAAAACCTTTGCTCACCCCGGTCGGCGTGCAAAGAAATTCGTGGTCGTTCAGCTTGACGGAAATATTGCCGTCGTTGGAAGCGACCATGCCGCGGTTGTAAATGCGTTTGCCGATGTCACAGATCTCTTTTTTGATTTCGTATTCGTTGATCATTTTTGCACCTCGTGGATTCCTTTGATTTTTCGATTTTATTATACAACACAACTCCACAAAAGTCAACATATATTCAATAATATTCTGTATTATTTTGTGGTTTTTGGTTGTTTTTTGTTTTGTTCCCAGGGAAAGATGTCCCCTTCTTCTTTCAGATAGGAGAAAATTTCGGCGATGCCCTCGCCCGTGCGTGAGGAGACGAAAAAAATTTTTCCGCACCCTGCAAGTTTCAGCCATCCGGCGGCGCGCTGCGGCTGCCCGTTCGGGGCGTCGACCTTTGTTACAATGCCGATCACCTCTCTGTTTACCATGCATGTTATGCAGGGCGGGTACAGGGAATAGGGTTCGTCTGCCGCAAGCAAAAGCCCGACAACATCCGCTTCGTAGGCATAGAGTGCGAGCGCATTGCCAAGTTGCTTTGTCTGAATGTATTCCCCCGGGGTATCGATGAGCGCGCCCGTGAAGTCGACATACTGCGTTTTCCGGTAGACGAGACGTTCCCCTTTCAATGCCTGCGTCAGCGTCGTTTTGCCCGCCCCGGAACGGCCGACAAGCATGATCTTGCGCATGTCAGGTTTTTGTTATGGGACAGCAGACGAAGCCGAGCCGGTCACGCGCATAGGCAACGAGGGCGTCAAGGGCCGCTTCAGTCTGCGATACCGTGCCCGTTACGATGAGGGTGCCGCTGAAACGGTCGACGAACCCGAGTTCGACTCCCGAGGCCTTAACGGAAACGTCGGCGAGGATGATCGCCGTTTCTGCCGGGCTGACCGTAACGATCCCGATCGCCGCACTGCTGTAATCGACGGCGGGGTCAAGACCGAGCTTTTTATATAAGATCTTATCCGGGTTTGCAATGACGTGCGCGATCGTGATCTGTTTGCCGGGAACAAGCTCCTGGACGATGCGCAGTTTTTCCGTGCTCTTTGTCAGATCGTTCAGATCCATAATGATTTCTCCGTCGGGCAATGCCCCGTTTTCCGTCGGCGCCGTTTACCCGCCGATCTGTACGTCCAGCCCTGAAACGCGGCGGGCGGCTGCGGCGAGCCGATCCATCGTTTCGTTGTCGGGCGGTAGAATGTCTGCAAGTTCATACTTTCTTCCGAGCCCGTCGTATTTATCTTGCCCCAAACGATGATACGGCAGGAGATGCATCTTCTTTACACCAGGAAGTGACGCCGCAAACCGTGCGATGCTTTCGATCTCGGGCTGCGTGCAGTTGAACGTCGGTACGACGGGCACGCGTACGATCAGTTCCGTAAGCCCGCTCGCTGCGACCTTTTTTGCATTTTCAAGCATCAGTTCGTTGCTTCTGCCCGTAAACCTGCGGTGCTTTTCGGGATCCGTATGCTTGATGTCCATGAGATAGGTATCGAGGTACGGAAGGATCTTTTCGATCACGCTCCACTCCGCGCACGCCATACTCTCCATTGCCGTCGTCAGACCGTGTTCCTTCGCGCCGCGCAGCAACGCTTCGCAAAAGGCGGGCTGGCACAGGCTTTCGCCGCCCGAAAGGGTCATGCCCCCGTTGCTGCGGCGGTAGTATGTGCGGTCGCGCTCGACAATTTCGAGCACTTCGCGCACCGTAATGTCCTGCCCGACAGTCTTTTCCTTCCCCTGCACGGTCATCGTCTGGATCTTATATTCCTGCGATTCGGGATTGCAGCACCATTTGCAGCGCAATACGCAGCCCTTCAGGAACACAATGGTACGGATGCCCGAACCGTCGTGAATGGAGTAGCGCTGAATATCAAAGATCCTGCCGCGCTCGTCCAGATAGTTTTCCGCCATGGTCACATCCCCTGTTGCTCGGTGCGATTGATGATGTCATCCTGCAGGCTGCGCGAAAGCGTTGTGAACAGTGCGCTGTAGCCCGCGACGCGGACGACGAGGTGTTTGTAATTTTCGGGGTGTTTCTGCGCATCGAGCAGCGTTTCGCGGGACACGACGTTGAACTGCATGTGACTTCCCTTCTGGTCAAAGTACGAACGGATGAGCGCCACAAAATTCTCCAGACCCTTCCGCCCGCTGAGCGCGGAGGGATGGAACTTCTGGTTGAACAGGGTGCCGTTCGACGCGATAAAATGATCGAGCCGCGATACGGAATTTGCCGTAGCCGTCGGGCCGTGCGTATCTTTGCCCGCCGAGGGCGATACCCCGTCCGCAACGGGTTTGCCCGCCAGCCTGCCGTCGGGGGTCGCGCCCGTCTGCGCACCGAGCGGTACGTTCGCCGAAACGGGATACAGCCCTGCCTGGAATTGTCCGCCGCGCGGGTTTTTATGCTTTTCGAGCGGACGCGTATAGGTGTATGCGACGTCGCGCGCAAATGCGTCCACCTCTTCGATGTCGTTGCCGAATTTCGGCACGGCGTCGATCATGGCGAGCAGCTTGTCGTATTTGTTAGTCGGCGCCATGAGCGTCTTCGCCGCCGCCGCGATGCCGCTTTCGTCGATGCGCTTTCCTGCCCGGCGCAGGTCTTTGACGACTTCGCTTAAAATGTATTCCACTTCGGAAGCAGGCAACCCCTTCCCGTAATTTTCTGCCAGGGCGCGGCGGTACTCCTCGAGCGTGACTTTCTTTTCGTCGAACACGAGCGTCTTGATGGCATAGAGCGAATCCGCCATGTTTGCGATGCCGAAGCCCTGCGGGCCCGTAAAATTGTAGACGGCGCCGCCCTCCTGTACGGTCTTGCCGCGGCCGATGCAGTCCTCGATCATGCAGGAAAGGAACGGGAGCGGGCAGCGCTCCGCATGCGCCACGTCGATGGCGTTATCCGCATTCACGAGCAGTGAAATGGCATACTCCATCTGCGCTTTATAGGCGTCATAAAACTCTTCAAAGGTTTTGAACTTCGTTACGTCGCCTGTGTGAATGCCGACCAGTTCCCCTTTGTCCATGCCGTCGGAGAACACAAGTTCGAGCGGGCGGCACATGTTGAAGAACGCCGCGTCGTGCCAGCCTTCCGTTTTGCCCGCCTTCTGCGGCTCGACGCAGCCGATGATGTTGTACTCGCGAGCATCCTGCAGTGTCAGTCCTCTGCTCATCAGCGACGGGATGATCACCTCGTCGTTGTAGTAAGCGGGCAGTCCCACGCCCGTGCGCGTAACTTCCGCCGCGTGAATGAGGAGTTCGTGCGGCGAACCGTTCCACACGCGGATGGACAGCGAAGGCTGCGGCAGCATGACGTGCATGGAGGCCGTCAGGCACATATACGAAAGGTCGTTCGTTACGTCAAGCCCTTCCGCGTTCTGCCCGCCGACGATCAGGTTCTGGAACAGGCTGTAACCTGCAAACCCTTCTGCGCTGGCTGCGTCACGGCATTTGTTGAGATCGTTGAGTTTGATCCAGATGCAGTCGATAAGTTCCTGCGTGAACTCGCGCGTGATCCGCCCTTCGTCCAGATCCTTTTTATAATAAGGATACATGTATTGGTCGAAACGCCCGGGAGAAATGGAGTGCCCGCTCGATTCGATCTGTAACAGCTGCTGCACGAACCAAAACGCCTGGCAGGCCTCCCAAAAGCTGCGCGCCCCATGCTCGGGTACATGCTCACAGTTTTCAGCGATGGTCAGAAGTTCTTTTCTGCGGTCCGCGTTTGTCTCCTTTTGCGCCAGCTCTTTTGCGAGCGCGGCATAACGTTTTGCATAGACGATCGCCGCCTCACAGGAGATGAGCACCGCCTGCAAAAAGCGGGAACGGCGTGCATAGTCGGCGTCAGAAACTTTACAGGCATCAAGCGCCGTTTTTGCCCGTTCGGCGATACCCGAAAAGCCGACGGCGAGCACCCAATCGTAATGTACCGTCACATGTCCGACGCCGTTGTAAAAATAGTTTCCGGGCGTAAAGATGTTGTGTTCAATGGCGCGGCGCGCCTCGGGCGCCATATATGCCGTCGCCAGTTCGCTCGTCGTTTTCCCTTTCCAATATGTATCCGCTTCGGCGATCTCTTTTTTCGCTGCGTCCGAAATATAAAAAGGATCTGCGCTGCGCGTCGCCACGGTGTCAAATTCCGCTTCAAGCCATTCGTAGGAAAATTCGGGATAGGTCTGGCAGCCGCGCGGCGCAAGAGTCGTGCTGCCGACGACGAGTTCGCCGTCGCGGATTATGATCGGGATATTTTGCAGGATATGCAAAAAGGCTTTTGCTCGGCGCAGAATAACGGGCTCACCTTCCGTTTGTCTGTACGATTCGGTAAGCAGCCTGGCGCGCGCCGATTCTATTTCCGGCATTTTGCGAAACAGGTCATCCTTTAAGCGGTCGATCCTGCTATTCTTCCCTATGGTTTCCGCAAAGAATTTCGCCATCTCCTTTCCTCCGTGAATCAACTTTATCATCACGATTATAGCACAACTCAACAGAACTGTCAATATATTGTGATAATATTTTGTGGTTTTATAAAAACTTTTTGTTGTCTTTTGTTGGTTTTGGCGGCGTTGTATCATCAGTACAAAAAAAGAGCGCCTTGTTCTGTAAAGAACGCGCTCTTTTTTTTCAGGAAACAAAGATCCGTGCACAATAATTTTTCTGTTCGACAGAAAAACAAAGGGAAGAGAGACCTGTCCGCCTTCTATAAAGTTATCCTTTTTTCCTTCGTCAATGTATACGGATCCATGACCTGCGGCATTCGAATGCTTCCTTGCTCATCAACAAAGGAAACAACGGACTTTCGACGATCCATGCGATAGCCGCCCGCCCGGGCGATACGATCGAGATGATCTTCAAAACATACGGGCACCTTTTCCCTTCCGACCAAAGGGATTTACTGGATAAAATTGAGATCGAACTGTAATTTTTGTTCCTGAATCGTGCCCGCTTTTGCTGATATACTATATCTTATGTATATTTTGAAAACAAAAAAGCGGATACCACAATATTTTGCGGTTTCCGCTTTTGGTAGAGACAGTAGGACTCGAACCTACGACCTCTCGCATGTGAAGCGAGCGCTCTAACCAACTGAGCTATGCCTCCTGGTGCGAGTGACAGGAGTTGAACCTGCACGGGATCGCTCCCACTAGAACCTGAATCTAGCGCGTCTGCCAATTCCACCACACTCGCATTTAAACGCCGCACCCGTTAAAGAACGAGCTCCGGTCGGATGATCGACTTTTCAAGCTTTTCGCCGCATACGTGCAATCTGTATGCGTGCCCGCCTCCGCTGAGCGAACGAACGGTCACGCCGTTTATAAGCTCGATGGCTGCATTGTCTTCCAACCCGATAGCGTCTTGTCTATTATACGAAATAATTTCGTCAAAGTCAAGCGCTCGAAGGTTATAATGCGGAGAAATTGTATCTTTTATCCAATTTAATCCGGGGAAGAGCGCATACGGCACATCTTGCCCGTCTCTGACCGCCTCGGGCGAATCGGTATACATCGTTCGGAACCAGCAGATCGCCCCTGCGGACAGACCGCAGACAGGAACGCCCCGTTCATAGGCGTCCTGTATGAGCGTAAGCATCCCCGTTTTTTTCCAATGATCGAGCATGAACAGCGTATCGCCGCCGCCGACATAAATGAAGTCTGCCTTGGCAAATTTTTCCTGCCATTTTTCAAAGTTCATTTCCCCGTAGACGGAGAGTGCAACGTCCGCTTTGATATCAAATACGGACGTGTACGTCTTGCGGAAACTATTGAAATACGGCATACTGTCATGGCTTGCCGTCGGGATAAACAAGCCGCAGGCGCGGCGATCCCCCGCACGTTTTTTTGCCGTTTCGGCAATGTACGCGTCGATTTTCAGCGTTTCTTTTTTTCTGAGTTCTCCGCCGCCGATCAGGATCAGCGTCTTATCCATCGTGTTATTTTGCGCTCCTTGCATTTAATAGATCGTCTCGGGCCAATACGCTCTGCATGACGGCGACGGCACCGCGTAATTCGCGCAAGGCCTGCTCCATTCCCGCAAGATCATCCTTTTCCTTTTTACCGTATTTATAAGGGAGCAAATTGTTGCGCACTTTTTCCAGTAAGACGGATACGTTGTCAATATCCGTATCGCGCTCTTTTCTGGCGAGTGCCGACGAGGAATGGATCAGTTTATCCGTAGCGTACAGTAACTTCGAAACAGTTTTGAAAAAGCGGAGCGTCTTTTTATTTCCACCGCCGCGCAGCGTTTCGAGCGTCTGCTCCATATTTTGCTGATGCGCCCGCAACTGTTCGTTCAGTTTACGGTGCGTAGGGAGCTTGCTTACCCGGCGCAGCAAAATGAGTATGACGATCCCGACCACAATAATTGCGGCATAGATCAGATATTCATAGAGGATGGGCAGATTCATTGATTTGCATCCTCCTCATTTTTATTTTTACCGTATGCGGCGGCATGCTGTACGGCAGCCGGAACGGCGTCAGTGCTGTCAGGCGAGGCAAGGCTGATCTCCAACCTGTTATACGGCGTTTCCATTCCGCGCTCACGAAGCGCGTTGTATACGATCTCCCGCAGATCGTAAAACGTGTCCCAGTAATTTTCGTTCGGCGCCCATGCCCGCACGGAAAACTTGAAGGTGCTTTCGCCGAAGTCTTCAAGAACGACAGAGGGAGCAGGCGTCTGTACGACATATTTATACGAACCGATGCTTTCCAGGACGACTTTTTTTACTTCAGAAATATCCGCCGTATACGGGACAGGAAGGCTGAAAACGATCCTGCGCAGCGGCATCGTACTGTAATTGACTACATCCGTGGTAAGAATATCGCTGTTCGGAATGATGATCTCTTCGTTGCTGTAAGTCAATATTTTCGTGTTGAAAAGGCGGATGTCCTGCACGAGACCGTCTTTATCCCCGATCTTAACATAATCCCCTTTTTTAAACGGCTTGGTAAATATAATAATGATCCCGTTCGCGAGGCTGGAAAGGCTGTCTTTCAAAGCAAGGATAACGGCGAGAGCTACTGCAGAAAAAGCGGCGATGATGCTTGCCGTCGAAAAGCCGAGCGTCGAAACAAGGACAATGACGAGCGCAACATATAAGACGATCGTTACGATCGAAATGACAAATGTTGCGGCCGCACCGTCGAGACGGCTTTTGAACAATACGGTCTGTAAGATCATCCGTACGATCTTTACAACGATCAGCCCAAGGACAAAAAAGGCGATCGCCCTTACAATGGAAAGCCCTGTATTGTTGACGAATTCAGTTGCAATATCTTTTATCGTGTCCCACATAGCATAACCTCATTGGCGTCCGAAAGAAACGGAGATCTTTCCTTTAAACAAACGCTGCCTGACGGCGCAGACGGTCTCTCCTCTTTTCGCATTGCGAATAAATATCGTCAAGCGATTCTCCGATATCGTAGCGCCCGCGGTCATAGACGATCTTTCCGCCCGCCACCGTCATCAGCACATTTGAAACATCGGCGCTGAAAACGAGATTCTTGCGCAAATCAGACGCGGGATGCATGTTCGGCGCCGCAAGATCGATAAGCACTGCATCCGCAAAGTTTCCTTTGCGCAGCGTTCCTCCGCCGAACCCGAGAGCGGTATACCCTGTCTCCGTCGCGGCGCGGATCGCTTCTTCAGCGGGAACCGCCGCGGCATCTTTCAGCGCTTCTTTCTGGAGGCAGGAGTACAAATACATTTCCCGGAAGGGCGACGTTGCATTGTTGCTCGCCGAGCCGTCCGTCCCCAATGCCGGCGCAAGCCCTGCCGAAAGCATTGCCGCGACCGGTGCGACCCCGGAGGCAAGTTTCAAATTGCTTCCGCCGTTGATAACGGGGGTCACGCCGCACTGCTTCAAAAGCGCGATGTCGTCTTTATCGGCATATGTACAATGCGCCGCCAATCCTCCGTTATCGAAAAAACCAAGTTTATGGAGATATTGCGGCGGGGTAAGCCCTCCGTGCCGAACCGTACACTCGCCGACTTCTTTAAGGGTCTCGGATAAATGAATATAGGTCTTGGCGCCGCTCTCGGCGGCAAAATCGGCAACATCTGCGATCAGTTTCTCATCGCAGGTATATTCCGCATGAAGACCAGGGAAATAGCGAACTCTGTCTGACAGAGTACTGTATTTATGGTAGTTTTTTTGCAGAAATTCAATAATATCGTAATCCGAGTATGAATTCGAGCCGCAGCAGAGAGCGAGACAGAGATTCGCGTTTTTAGCGGCTGCATGCACGGCATCGATAAAAAAGTACATATCCGCGAAACAGGTGATCCCGCTGCGTACAAATTCAGCGACCTGCAGCATCGTTCCCCAATAGATGTCTTCTTCCGTCAGATGCTCTTCCATGGGGAAAACCCGGTCGAACAGCCATTTATCCAAAGGAAGATCGTCGGCGATCCCGCGGAACAGACTCATTGCGGCGTGCGTATGCGCATTGCAGAATCCGCTCATCAAAAGGTTTCCGCCGCAGTCGATCTCTTTATCGGCGTGAAACTGCTTATCGGGGGCGCCGACCCCGACGATAATTCCGCCGTCGACGCGTAATTCACCGCTGCACAACGGCTCATCGGCGCTGCGCAAAAGGATCGCGTTATACAGGCGAAGTTTCACTTTTTCTCCTCCAGTGTTTTGGAGAGATTTAAAATGTAAGAGCGCATGCTGTCACCAAGTTCCTTGCTCCGCAAGGCATATTCGATATTGGCTTCCAGATATTCCTGTTTATTCCCGGCATCGTAGCGCTTTCCTTCAAAAACGCATCCGACCAACCTGTTTTGCTTTGCAAGCAACCCGAGCGCATCCGTAAAGTAAACTTCGCCGCTTCTGGAAGGCGGCGTACTGCGGATCACGTCGTAGATGTCGCTGTCCACAACGTATCTGCCAATGACCGCACGGTTTGAAAATTTATCCTTAACGGCGGGTTTTTCGACGATCTTTTCGATAGCATAGCGGTTTTTCCCGATCGATTCCCCTTTGATGTTGGCATATTTCGGGATATCGGCGTCAGGCACTTCCATAACGGCAACCGTAGGATTGCCCGTTTCTTCAAAACAATCGACAAGCTGCCCGATCCCGGGGCGAACATCGTTCGGCGTATAAATAATATCATCGCCAAGGAGTATCGCAAAGGGATCGTCTCCCGTAAACGTTTTTGCGAGCATGATGGCATCGGCAAAACCCGTAGCATGGCTTTGGCGCACATAATGAATGTTCGCCATCCCCTCCGTACTGCGGCAAAGCCGCAGCAGATCTTCTTTTTTGTCCTGTTCCAGCAAGCTTTCCAATTCCGGCGCGCTGTCGAAATAATCTTCCAGTATTTTTTTATTTTTTCCTGTCACGATCAGGATGTCTTTGATCCCCGCCGCAACAGCTTCTTCAACAATATATTGGATGGTCGGCTTATCGACAATAGGCAGCATCTCCTTGCAGACTGATTTTGTCACAGGTAAAAAACGCGTTCCGAACCCTGCCGCAGGTATAACCGCCTTCGTTACTTTTTTAGCCATGTTTGCAAAGCCTCCCGTAAATTTTCTTACTTAAAGTATTTTTCCTCAATTGCCGCGATCTTATCCACGCGGCGCTGATGACGTCCGCCTTCGAAAGGAGTTTTCAGAAAGGTTTCCACTATTTCCAGCATCAACCCTTCTCCGATGATTTTCTGACCGAAAGCCAGCATGTTTGCATCGTTATGGAGCCGCGTATACTTTGCGGAATATGTATCGTGGCAATGCGCGCAGCGGATCCCGCGGACTTTATTTGCCGCTATCGAAATGCCGATCCCCGTGCTGCATATAAGGATGCCCCTTTCGCATGCACCTGTCGCGACCGCTTCCGCGGCAGGCAGCGCGTAATCAGGATAGTCGCAGCTGTCGGCACAGTCTGTACCGAAGTCGACCGCCTCATATCCGTTATCGGCAAGATAACGGAGCAAAGCTGTTTTGAGGATCAACCCGCCGTGATCGCACGCAACCGCTATTTTCATTGTTTATCCCCCTTTTTTGTCTGTTTATTCTGAACAGCTGAACCGCTTTCCGCAAAGTATTTACGGATGATCGCCTCCGCCGTTGCTTCCAACAATTTTGCCGTCTGTTCGTACAGCGCGGCACTGCCGCCATACGGATCGGGGACGTCAAACCCCGTCAGGTCATGGACGCAGCACACATTTTTTGATTCTCCCAAAAGTTCTTTTTGCTCCGGGGTCATGCATACGACAAGGAAACTTGTTTCGACCATCTTATTTTTAAGCTGGCGCGGTACAAATTTTGAGCAATCGATCCCGCGCGCAGCCAGGCAGGCGGCGCTTTTTTCGTTGATCGACGTGTTGCCTTTGGCGAAGAACCCTGCCGAAGCGGCGTCTACGAATTTGATTTTTCGTTTTTTGATCTCGCTGCGGAAAATATGCTCCGCCATCGGGCTGCGGCAGGTATTCCCCGTACAGACAAATAGAACTCTTTTGCGTTTCATTGTTTCGCTCCGCAGGCTTTACGCAATCTGTTCAGCACCCCGGCCATGACGCCTCCGCGCTCGGCGGGTTCGACGGCGATCAGTTCATCGCAGCGCTCCTCCGCTTCATGCAGAAGCACATACAGATTTGCCGCAAACTCTTCCCCGTTCTTACCGAGATCCAGCGCCTTACCTTTCGGGAAATTTTGCAGGACGGCATGCTCACACAGTGCCAAAACGCGTTCGCCGTTCTTTTCACGATCCGAAAAGTATGAAACGGCACGTTCCAATTCATCAGGCGCAAACAGCACAGTCCTGCAATGCGGCGCATAGTGTTTATACTTCATTCCCGGCGAACGGACCTGTTCGCCCTCACGGGAATGATACACGTCGCAACGCCCCGCAACCCTTTCGATCTGCTCGCGGGTCACGAGCCCTTCCCGCAGAATAACGGGATATGGGCCGGTTACGTCACACACAGTACTCTCAATACCGCCGGAACATGCGCCGCCGTCCAGGATAAGCGGTACCGATCCTGCAAGGTCGCCATAGACGTGCTGCGCCGTAACGGGGCTGATATGTTTGGACCGGTTTGCCGAAGGCGCCGCTACAGGTAGATCGACATAGCGAAGGAACCGCTGCGCTCCTTCGTGCTGCGGGACGCGGACAGCCAAGGTGTCTAACCCGCAGGAAACGATTTTGCTGACAGCCCCTTTGCTCCTGTAGACGAGTGTCAGCGGACCGGGCAAAAATGCGTCACGCAATTTTTTTGCATACGGCATATCGTCAAAAACAAGGCTGTTCAAAGCATAATCTTTGTGTACATGCACGATGAGCGGATTATCCGACGGCCTGCCTTTGATCGCGTAGATGCTGCGGACCGCCTCGTCCGAGCGTGCGTCCGCACCTAACCCGTACACCGTTTCGGTCGGAAAAGCAACCGTGCCTCCGCGAAGCAGGATCTGTTTTGCTTCTTCCAAAGAAGTTTCGGTGATCGGGCAGATATGCGTTGTCATTCCACATCCTCCGTATCAAACGGAAGGTCCTCATCGTCAAATTCTGTCCTGTCCGTCCCGTCGGGCATGAATGACTCGACCGCCTCCGAAAAATAATCTTCATTCTCCTCAGTTTCCTGCGGAGGCGCCGTATCCTCGGGAACGAATCCGGGAGGAGGGTTGACGTAGCGGACCTGGTCGCCGCGGAAACGAAGTTTGACCCTTCCCATTTCGCCGTTTCTGTGTTTGGCGATTATGAGATCGGCCATATCCTTGACGACTTTCCCGCTCTTTATCTCCTCTTCCGTCGCCGCGACATCGGGGCGGTGAATGAACATAACGATATCCGCGTCCTGCTCGATCGCGCCCGACTCGCGCAAGTCAGACAGCTGCGGCTCTTCTTTGGAATTGATACGGCGCAACTGCGAAAGCGCCAATACCGGCACGTCAAGCTCCTTCGCCATTATTTTCAGGTTGCGCGTGATGGATGCGATCTCTTGCTGTCGGTTTTCTTCCTGACGTTTTTCGCCGCTTCGCATGAGCTGGATATAGTCGATCATGATCAGATCCAGCCCCACGTCTTTGCGCGCTTTCAGTCGTCGGCATTTTGAAAGGATCTGCGACGGGGTCGTCTGAGAAGAATCGTCGATATAGATCCGCGCCTTGCCGAGCTCGGAACGCGCTTTCCATAGTTTTTTCCAATCGGACTGCGACAATTCGCCCGAAAGCGCTTTCGACATGCTCACGCGCGCAAACGAGCACAAAAGACGCTGAGCAAGCTGCACGCGCGGCATTTCCAGCGAGAAGACGGCACAGGTCTTGTTTTCGACGAGCGCGGCATGCTCCACAATGTTCATCCCAATTGTCGTTTTCCCGACGCCGGGGCGCGCCGCCAAAACAATGAGGTCGGACTTCTGAAAGCCGTTCGTCATCTTATCCAGCTTGGTAAAGCCGGAGTTTACGCCGCGCATGGCATCTTTATCCGTCGAAATGACCTCGAATTTATTCAGTACCTTATCGTACGCGTCGTCCTCGCGCATATCGACAAGAGCGGAAGAGTCCGTCTGTTTTGAAATATCGAACACCAACTTTTCCGCGTACGCGACGCCGTCCGAAATTTCCGGCCCGGTGTAAGCATTTTCCGCGATGCTTTGCGCTGCGCGGATCAGCCTGCGGTTGACGCTGTCACGCTTTACGATGTCGAGATAGGTGCGGTAATTGGCGACGGTCAGCGTGGCGGTCGCAAGTTCCGTGATATATTTCATGCCGCCCGCTTTTTCAAGCGCACCGGACTTTTCGAGTTCGTCCGCCAGGGTCACGACGTCGACCGGCTTTCGCGCGTTGAAAACGACCTTCATCGCACCGATGATCAGCTTATGCGATTCCTGGTAAAAATCGTCCTCCGAAAGGCGGTCCAACAGCTCCGTCTGCGTTTCGTTATCAATGAGCAGACAGCCGAGCAGCGCTTGCTCGGCTTCCAGATTGTTCGGTAAAACGTTTGTCTTTGGCATATCCGCCTCCGCCCCGCTAAGCGGTCAGCTTTTCGAGCTGGCGCAGCGCTTCTTCAAAAGCATGCATTGCCGCCTCGAACGCATCTTTTTTTGTCAGATCGACGCCCGCGATCTTCAGCAGCTCGACGGGACCGTCGCTGCCGCCCGAACGCAAAAAGTTCTTGTAATCTTTTACGGCGCTCTCCCCTTCGCGGAGGATACGGTCAGCGATCGAAATGGCGCTCACGATCCCCGTAGAATACTTATACACATAAAAGGAAGTGTAGAAATGCGGTATCCGCGACCACTCGTAAGCGATCTGCTCATCATGTACGATCGCATCGCCGTAATACTGCTTGTTCAGACCGAGATAGACCTCGCAGAGGTTTTCGCTTGTAAGCGGCTCCCCTTTTTCCGCCTTATCGTGCGCAATGTATTCAAATTCCGCAAACATCGTCTGCCGATGCAGCGTCGTTCTGATCATATCCAAAAAGTAATTGTACAGATATTTTTTCATGCCCGTCTGCTCGGTATGGGCGAGCAGATAGCGCAGCAGTAAAACTTCGTTGACCGTGCTTGCAACTTCCGCCACGAAGATCCTATAATCCGCTTTGGCGTACGGCTGCGTCGCATTGGAATAATAGGTATGCAGCGAATGCCCCATTTCGTGTGCGATCGTGAAAATATCGTGCGTGGTCTGCTGATAATTGAGCAGGACAAACGGATGCAGCCCGAAAACGCCTGTACTGTATGCTCCGCTGCGTTTTCCGGTCGTTTCGCATACGTCGACCCAACCTTCCGAAAAGCCTTTCCGAAGCAACGCGCAGTACTCATCGCCCAACGGCGAAAGCCCTTCCGCGACCAGTTTGCAGGCTTCTTCGTACGGCATTTTCAATTCGGCATCCGCGACCAGGGGCGCATAAATATCGTACATGTGTTGCTCGGGCAGCCCGAGGAGTTTTTTACGGAGCGCAATATAGCGGTGCATCGTCGGAAGGCTTTCGTGTACGGCGCTCAGCAGGTTGGAATACACACATTCCGCAACATCCTCCCCCTCGAGGGCGCGCTGCAAACAGGAATCGTAGCCCCGCGCCTGCGACAGAAACACATCTTTGCGCACATTGCCGTAATAGGTTGCGGCGATCGTGTTTTTCAGCCCGATATATCCCGCATAGTACTGTTCAAACGCACGTTTCCGCAATGCGCGGTCCGTTCCGTGCAGGATAACGCCGTACGTTCCGTGCGTCAGTTCGAGCTTGTTCCCCTTGCCGTCGTCTATCTCGCCGAATTTCAGATCGGCATTGTCGATCATCGAAAAGATATTCTGGAACTGCCCGTAAATTTCTCCGCCGGAAGCCAGGAGCTTTTCTTCCGCGGCAGAAAGGATATGCTTTTTGTTTTTCAGAAGAGTGCGGAGGAAGTAATCGTAATCCTGCAATCGCACATCCTGCAGGTAGCTGCGCAGCACGTCTTCGTCCAAAGCGCTGAGTTCCGGCTCGGCAAAAGCGCTCTCCGAAGAAAAACGGACATACAGAGCCATTGCGCGCGCCTGCATTGCCGTATATTTCGAGATACGCGCGTCCTCATCATGTTTCATGTGCGCGTACAGATACAGCTTTTCGAGGCGTTTGCCCGCGTCTTCCTGCGCGGTGAAAAACGCATGCACTCCTTCCGCCGTTCCGAGCGTGCCTTCAAACCGTTTGAAATCGATCGACGCCTCTGCCTCGGAATACGCCCCCTCCCAAGCCTCGTCGGAGGAGAAAATATCTTCCGTATGCCATTTGTATTTTGCTTCTACGTCCTGCCTCTCCATATACCTGCCTCAGTTTTTGTTGCTGTGGATCGGAGCCGGGATCCTGCCGCCGCGGCGCACGAATTTCATACTGCTCGCTGTATGCACGGGCAGGATCGGGGCATGCCCCAAAAGTCCGCCGAATTCCACGGTATCGCCCACCGTTTTGCCGGGAACGGGGATGACGCGAACAGCGGTCGTCTTGTTATTGATCATTCCGATCGCTGCTTCGTCCGCTATGATCGCGGAGATCGTTTCCGCCGGCGTATCCCCCGGGATCGCGATCATATCCAGCCCGACCGAGCAGACGGCCGTCATCGCTTCCAGCTTATCGATCTGCAGCGCACCCTTTTCCGCCGCCTGGATCATACCGATATCCTCGCTCACGGGAATAAACGCTCCCGACAGCCCGCCGACGTGCGAACTCGCCATTACGCCGCCCTTTTTCACGGCATCGTTGAGCATTGCCAGCGCCGCTGTCGTACCGTGCGTGCCGACTACTTCCAGTCCGAGCTCTTCCAGAATATGCGCGACCGAGTCGCCCATAACGGGCGTGGGCGCAAGGGAAAGATCGACGATGCCGAATTCGGCATTCAGCCGCTTTGCCGCTTCTTTTGCAATGAGCTGTCCTGCGCGGGTGATCTTAAACGCAGTGCGTTTGATGACCTCGGCACAGTCGTTGAGGTTTGCGTCCGGAACGTTTTCCAACGCGTGTTTGACCACGCCGGGTCCCGAAACGCCCACGTTGATGACCGTGCCGCTCTCGCCCGTGCCGTGGAATGCACCCGCCATAAAGGGATTGTCCTCTACCGCGTTGGCAAAGACGACGAGTTTTGCGCAGCCGAGCCCGTCGCGGTCAGCCGTCCGTTCTGCCGCACTCTTTACGATCCTTCCCATCTGGGCGACTGCGTCCATATTGATCCCCGATTTGGAGGACGCCACGTTCACCGACGAACAGACGCGCTCCGTCTGCGCCAGCACGGCGGGAATGCTCTCCAAAAAGATCTTTTCATAGTCTGCCGTCCCCTTTTGGACAAGCGCGGAATATCCTCCGAGAAAGTCGATGCCCAATTCTTTGGCCGCTTTATCAAGCGCAAAGCCGATCTTCTCCGCGTCCTGCGGGAATGCTGCGCAGATCAGACTGACCGGCGTAACGGAGACCCGCTTGTTTACGATGGGAATGCCGTATTCGCCGGAAAGCTGCTCGGCGACCTTTACGATATCCCTTGCCTTTGCGCAGACCGTATCGTAGACGGCACGCGCCGTCTTTTCCGCATTTTCGCGGATGCAAGGAAGGAGAGAGATCCCCATCGTGATCGTACGGATGTCAAGATGCTCCCGCTCGATCATGTCGATCGTTTCAAGTACTTCTGTTTTGTTGAACATAATTTCCGCCTTTTATACGTTGTGCATTGCGTTGAAAATGGCTTCATGCTGCAGGCGGATGCTCATGCCGATCCTGTTCCCGAGCTCTTCGCACTGTTTTGCAACGGAGGAAAGCTCCTCCCTTGCGTCGCTCATGTCGACCAGCATGATCATTGCAAAGCAGTCCCCGAGGATCGTCTGGCTGACCTCTTCGACGTTTGCGCCTTTCTCCGCGAGGAAGGTGCTTACTTTTGCTATAATGCCTTTGTTGTCTTTTCCTGTTACCGTCATGATTGCTCGCATCGTCGTTCTCCTATCGTTTTACTATGATCTTTCCGTCCTCTTCCGCTGTACGCTCCCGCAAAAATTCCTCATCGTGCTCCGTGATTTCATATGCGATCATGATATTTCCGTGCGTCAGATAGCGGACCTTGTCTCCCGCCTGAAACACGGGCAGAGGCTTTTCTTTATCGCAGTAGATCTTTCTGTCCAAATATTCCGACTTCTTTTTGCTCCACTCACACATCGTGAGCACGTAATAGTCGACGCTGTCCTTCAGCTCAGGTTCGTCATAGCGGAGAAAATAGCTGTTATTCACATGCTTGATCCCGATGGACAGGGATGAGATCATTTTATAATACTTGCGTGAGCGCTGGAACTTGATCCCTAAATAGACATATGAAAAGATTATGAACAGGCACGCGCCGACGCAAAGTATGAGCTGCGGCAGATACGCCAGATCGTCCTCATAAGGCAAGGACACGAACCATACGATGCAGCCGATTAGCAGCGCCGCAAACACTGCCGCTACTGCAATGTAGATCCAGAAGAGCCGACGCTTCTGCGAAAAGGCGGTGATGAGATCCTGATCCTGAAAAATTGTTTCCATTCGTTCTCCTCCGTTACTCTCCGATGAAAAGCACGCCGATCGTATTGCGTCCGCAGTGACTTGTGATGATGCTGCCGGCAACCGTTTCAATAACTTCGTTAAAGCGGAACAATTCGCGGGTAAGCTCCTTTGCCCGCGCCACCAACTCCGGATCGGCGTTGCTGTGCGTGATGAAACACCGCGTGGCGTCGTACGCCGAATACTCTTCGGCGAGATCCGATACGTATTTTTTCAGACAGCGCGTCATGCTCCCGATGTATTTTGCTTTCGGATATAATTTGCCGCATTTCATTGCGATCTGCGGATGGATCGAAAGGACTTTTGACCCATAATACGAAAGCGCCGAACATCTTCCGCCCTTATAAAGATAATCGAGCGTATCAGGAATAAAGGATGTGTTCACCTTTTCGCGCAGACCGTTTACGGTGTCATAGATCGATTGCGCGCTCCTGCCTTCCGCGCGCAGATCGCACGCCTTCATGACGAGCAGTCCCTGCCCCGTAGAAAGAGCATGCGAATCGACCACAAAAATATTTTTGCCGATTTCGCGCGCCGCGGCCGAAGCGAAATCGTGGGAAGCGCTTGCGCCCGAGG
The DNA here is from genome assembly GCA_017886545.1 of Clostridia bacterium. Taxonomy (GTDB): domain Bacteria; phylum Bacillota; class Clostridia; order Christensenellales; family Borkfalkiaceae; genus Borkfalkia. The sequence continues at coordinate 18,337 of JAGHJS010000046.1, read as the reverse complement.
AAATGTTGAAATGGATGACGGTATTTCCCTCTTCTACCAAAGGCGCAAAAAACTTCAGATAATCTTCCGTATTCGGCGCTGAAGTTTTGGGAAGCACGCCCGTCTTTTCAACATATGCAAATATTTCCTGCGGCGTGATGTCGATCCCGTCACGATATGTTTCGCTTCCGAGGATGACGCGCAGCGGGAAAATCCTGATGTCGTTCGCGACGATCAGCTCCGGACTGAGATCGCAGGTACTGTCTGACGTGATAATGATCTTTTCTTCCATGCAAAACTGTCTCCGTTCTTGATTGTTTCTGTATTTATGCTCCTGAAAACAGGCCGAAAAACGCTCGAAGCGCCCCTTTGATCCCGATCGACCATTCCGTTACGACGCCCAGCATGGCGCTTTGCGGAAGCGGACCGACGGAACGGCTGTCATGGCTGTCGTTCCGGTTGTCCCCGAGCACAAAGACGTACCCGTCCGGTACGGTTACCGGCTGAAAGGAATCGGATACCGTCCACTTTTCCGCAAGATACGGTTCGTCGACGGCGTAACTTCCTTCCGTGCCCGCATCGATCCTGTACAACACCCCGTCTTCCGCCCAAAGCGTATCTCCGGGAAGCCCGACAACGCGCTTGATCAGCCATCGGGAAACGACCGATCCGTCTTCATATTCATCCTCTTCGATTACGACGATGTCGCCGTGTGAGGGAGAGCGCAGCGTGCTGACAAACAAATAATCCCCGTTCTCCAACGTAGGCAGCATCGAACTTCCGCTCACGCGGACGCCGATGAGGATCTGTGTAAACAAAAAACACAGCGCCGCGATAACGACGAGCAGCCAGCAAAGGAACCGTACCTGTGAATAAAATTCGCGCATCGGCTCCCGCATGCGTTCCATATTCAGCTTGTAGTCTTCCGCCGTCATGCCTCGGTCCGCCTTTTCACTGCTTTGCGGAACTGATCGGCCGTCAACATCACAACTCTGCCGCAGGTGCTGCATTTCAGTTTGAAATCCGCGCCCGTCCGCACGATTTCCCACACATCTCCGCCGCACGGATGCTTCTTCTTTGTAATGACTTTGTCACCGATGTTATATTCCATGCCGATCTCCTTTCGGCCGCCGACGTCCCTTTAAAGCCAGATAAGATTATTGAGGCAAAACACACTTTCCGAATAAAAGGTCATGAATTTTGCGTCGCGTATCTGCCCGAGCGGTTTGTTGACGGAATTTTTAAAATCCTTTGCCCCGACAACAAAGTTGCTCCAATGCTCGCCGCCGTTTGCGGACAGGGTACAGCTGTACACGTCTCTGCCGCCGCCCGCTTCGAATACGATCAGGTTTACCCGAAGGGTACACGGCTGCGGGCTGTAAAAATCAAACTTGAGCAGAGCGCCTTCCGCCGGGCGATAACGCTCTTCGTTGATGCGGAACAGTTTCAGCCCGTACGGCGAATAAATGCCGCGGATGCCGAATGGCCCGTTCATCATGACGACGGGAGGGCTGTCGTTGTTCAGAAAACAATCGGCGATAAGCTTTCCGCTGGTATTGTCTATCGTAAAGCTGTCACGCCCGTTCTCGCTGGAATACAGGATCCTGCTCCTATCGGTCATATTCGCGTATTGCTTTTCGATCTTCTTGACCGCAATTTTGGATGAAACGGCAAAGCCGGATTTGTATTTTGCTTTCGCGAAAGCAAAAACGCGCCCTGCATTTTTATAGACATTCAGATAAAAAACCATTCCCTCTTTTCGGTCGTCCCGTTTCAGGGGGCAGATCGTCCAATCGCGCGTCGAAGCGTCCGGATTGTCCTCTGCCATAAAAACGTCGCAATAATCCAGCCTGCCGCCCGTATTGCGTTCAAGATTGACCCGGGCGACGAGGTCTCCTTCATCCTCTTCTATCGCCACGGCTACGGGTTCGGGAATAAAGCGGTCCTTTTCCTTCAGATATTTTTCGATGAAATGGAACAGATCGTTCAATCCCGTGTTGCCGATATGCCCGTCGTATCGTGCCGCAAAATAAAACGATTTCTGCATTTCGGGATTGATGCGGGCATACGTATCGAAAGCACGGTCCGCATCCATATTTTCATCGTTCGTGGCGCAGAGCATCAAAACGGGGCAGCGCACGTACTGGGCATAGGACTGCGACTCGATTCCCGCAAGGAACCGATAGCGCTCATCGTCCATTTTCAGCTCCGTGTTGTCCCCGTATTTGAAAATACCGCGGTAAGCGCGCCATCCGCCCGCGCATACGGTGACGGCGCAGGCAAGGTCGCAGGTCGCGGCAAGCTGCCACACGATCTCGCCGCCGGCTTTCAGCCCGACGGCTCCGACGTTCGTAATAAACGGCTGTTCGCGCAGATACCGCACGCAATAGCGCGCCAGTGCTGTCCATTCATACCAACAGGTTTCACGCGCCGTGTCGTCTGCAAAATTGAAACGCCTGCCCGCAAGCGAATAATTGGCATAGTCGATCGCCTGCGGGTAGACGGTATGATCGGTCTCTTCCCCCCATACGCCGCGGTAATCGGGCATCAGGACAGCATAGCCCTTTTTTGCAAACATTTTCACGAGCGTTTTGTCAGCCGTAAGGCGGCAATCGGGCAGCACAAGCACGGCCGGGCAGTCTTTATCTCCGACCGGTCTGGCAAAGAGAGCGAAAATATTTACGCGGCCGTCCCCTGCCGCACGGCCTGCAAAGCGAACGCGGGAAACGGCGACGCCGTCCTCCGTGCTGTCGCTCAAGATCTGCGGCTGCAGCGGAAGCGTCTCGTTGAAGTCGCTCCACAGCGTGATCGGGGTCAATATTTTATTTGCCACTCACCCTCCTTTCCGCCGACCTGAAAGGCCGGGCGGCCCTGCGGTGCAGACGCGCCGCCGCACAGACGGAACCTTTTGCCACGGAATAAAAACAAAGTTGCATTTTGCCGAAAATTGCGGCACAATGCCCTTGCTTTTGCGCGAAATTATTTATATAATAGTATAGCGCAACTTCGGAAATAAATCAAGCGTTGCGCGGAGTTTGCGAATGGGATTTTGTACTTATTCCAACGAGTTTTCGGCGGCGTCCTATACGAACGTCGAGAATCAGTTTATCAACAAATATATGCCTTCTGCCGACGGCGACGCCGTAAAGGTATACATATTCGGGCTGTATCTCTGCCAGAACGTGCAGGGTGAATACTCCCTGGCGGAAGCATCGCGCGCGCTTGCGCTTCCGCCGGAGCGCATCGTCGACCTTTTCAAATTCTGGGAGGACTTCGACCTGCTGGAGATCGTTTCGTACGAGCCGTTTTCCGTTCGCTACTTCCCCGCCGATTACGCCAAGGGCAAGCCGAAGCGCATCCGAACCGAAAAATACGCGGAGTTCAACAGAGCCGTGCAGTCTCTTATGCCGAAAAAGATGATTTCCGCAAGCGAGTTCATGAAGTATTTTTCGGTCATGGAAGAATACGCCATCAAACCGGAGGCGATGCTGCTCATCGTGCGCTATTGTATCGACCTCAAAGGCGAATCCATTTCGCAGAATTATATTTTGCAGGTCGCGCGCAATTTTGCGGCGGAGGGCGTTACGACCGTCGAGCAGATCGAAAACAAGCTTTCGGATTATCTCGTCCGCAGCGGTGACGCGGCTGCGGTGCTCCGCGCCATGGGTTCGGCCCGTAAGCCCGAACCGGAAGATTATAAACTTCTGCAGAAATGGACGGATGAACTTGGCTTCGGGCTGCCCGCCATCCTCTATACCGCATCCCTGCACAAGAAAGGGACGTTTGCGAAACTCGACGCCGCCATGCAGGAGCTGTATGCCAACAAAAAATTTTCCGAAAGCGAGATCGGCGAATACCTTGCGCGCAAAACGGAGATCCGCAACCTCACCATCGCGATCGCGCGCGAGCTGGGCGTTTACTGCCAGGTCGTGGATACTTATACCGATAATTTTGTCAGCGGCTGGCTTGCCGCAGGCTTTGAGGACGCATCCCTTTTGCAGCTTGCAAAATACTGTTTCCGCCGCGGCAGAAAATCTTTTGAAAAGATGGACGAGCTTTTAAAAAAGCTCATCGAACGAGGCGCCGTTTCCGCCGAAAGCCTTGTTGCCTACATGGAAAGCGAAGCGCGCGAACAGGAATTTGCCGCCGAGGTGCTTGCCAAGGCGGGGATCTCCAGAAAAGTGAACAACTGGGACAGAGAATGTCTGCATACATGGCGCGCCTGGAATTTTTCGGATGAAATGATCCTGAAGGCCGCCGAACTTTCTGCGGGGAAAGCAAGCCCGATCCCCTATATCAATTCGGTGCTTTCTTCCTGGAAGTCGAAAAATCTCTTTAATCCCGATCAGATCGAAAAAGAGCCGCTGCGCGAAACGTATTTTCAGGCAAAACAGCGTGAAGAGCATGACGCGGAATTCAAAAAGAAGGTGCGCAGCTACTACTTCAACCTGCGCGAAAAGGCGGAAGACCGTGCGGAACATTACCTGAAACTTGCCCGCAGCGACGCCCGTTTCAAAGCCAACGAGGATCGGCTCAAGGCGTGCGAGATCCGCCTGGCAAAAGCGGAAGCGCTCGGCGGGGAGACGGCCGGGGAACAGAAAAAGCTGAACGAGCTCCGTTCGGAACGGGCGAAGATCCTGACGGATATGAAGCTGACGGAAGATATGCTCGTGCCGCAGTACCGCTGCAAAAAGTGCAACGATACCGGGTTCGATGCAAACGGAAACGTTTGCGACTGCTATAAAAAATTCGTCGAGGACGTCAACAGCGAAAAGAAGCTGGAAAACATCCTCGACGTGTACTCAAACATCGAAATATAAAGGCGTTCATTCTTCTGCCCCTGCCAAATAGTCCAGCGAAACTTTAAAATACTGTGCAAGCGCAAGAAGATTGGAAAGCTTTGGCTCCCGCAGCCCGTTTTCCCATAAACTGATCACCCCTTTACTGACTCCTATGGCATTGGACAGTTCCACCTGTCCGATGCCTTTTTCTGTTCTCAATTCCTTCAGCCTTTCGGCAAAGCAACTTTCCATATTAAAATTATCTCACACTTGTAAGAAATATGCTTGACTTCTTACAACTGTAAGATTATAATGAAAAGCAATAAACAAGGCGAGGTGCGTATGTTCCGAAAAAACGACAAGTCCCTGATAAACGCGCGCTGGGTCACGTTGGCGTGCATCATACTGCTTTTGATCGCAGCCGTTGCCGCGGGAGTCGTTCTGTGCGCGCTGGCGTTCGATCAGACGATTCTGGAAGGGCTTTACGGCGAGGGCGCGCCGCCTGTGGATCTCACTTTATTTATTTCGGGCATCGTGATCATACTTGTTTTCCCCCTCCTCTGTGTGTTCGCCTGGACATTTGCGAACCTGCGCTTTACACAGATGTTTGACCTGAAACTGATACGGAACAAGCTGTACGGCATTTACGATCCGATCCTGGAAAAATATGTTTCCACGAAAAAAGAAAGGAAAGAGATCCGGCAACGGTTCCGGCAATAGCAAAGCGGCGCGCACCAAAAAGGTGCGCGCCGCTTTGCTATTGCCAAACAGGAACGATCCCGTTTTTATGCCGTTCTTGTCGAGGGGCGAACATTTTCACGGTAGCCCTGCCGACGTATTTACCCGGCATACGGCTGAACCGCCGCGGAAAATGCTTTCATGTCCCCTTCCCGCAGGTCGAGGTAATAGCATCTTCCCTCATATTTTCCGCCGTTGCAGCGAACGAGATTGATGCCTCTGTAATCCGGTTCGATTTTGAACAGAAGCCGTTCAAACGGCATTCCCGCGCAGACGTGCGCCGACGGAAAAACAAACTCGGCCCAATATCCGTGCAGCAATTCCTCTCTCGTGAGCCTGTCGATGCTGACTCCGAACGCAGGCATCTGTATGGCTTGCGCGGTCATGGCATTCCAGGCCTGCAGGACGACGGCAAACTCCGCCGTATCGCTCGCATACGTTGTGCTGTTCCCCTCCGCATACAAACAGACCGATTCCGCTTCGGCGACATAGTTTTGGATATCTTTCATTTCGGCGCCTCCCGTAAAAAAAGTCAAAACGCAGGCAAGTGCGCACGCCAACAATTGTATCATGCGCACAGTTTGCCGCATTGTACCGATATTATACACCTATGCCTGCCAAAGGGCAAATTTTTGAAAGAATAATTTTTGTCATAAAATTTATATAAAACTCTTGACATTTTTTAAAATACGTATATAATAGTAGCCATAAAACGAAAGGAGGAACTGCGGGATGAAAAAGAACATGTACAGCCTGATGCTTGCGGAAGAAGTTGTGCAGGCGATCGACAGGCTCGCATCCGAAAAAGGGACGAACCGCTCCAATCTTATCAATCAGATCCTGGCGGAATACGTCTCTTTGACGACGCCGGAAAAACATGTGAGCAACATCTTTGACTTTATAGAAAACACGATCGGGAAAATGGACGGATTCCTGCTCTACTCCCAGCCGAACGACATGACGATGTCCATCAAAAGTTCGCTCAAGTACCACTACCGCCCCACGATCCGCTACGAAGTGGAGATGTACCGCATGCCGGACAGCACCATCGGGCAGCTGAAGATCATCTTCCGCACACAGTCGCCCGAGCTTCTTGTCGGGCTGACGCGCTTTTTTAAGCTGTGGATGAATCTGGAAGATATCTATATCAAACACTTTTTCCCGAAAGACGCGATCCGCTACGGGATAGAAAACGGCAGGTTTTTGCGTACGTTTGCCGTCCCGAACGATTCGGAATATACGGAAGAACAGATCGCAAACGCGATCAGCAATTATATAGCGACCTTCGACGAGATGCTGAAAGATTTTCTCGCCGATAAATACACGAGCACGCAGGCATTGGAACAGCGCTACCTTGCTTATCTGAACAGCGGCGTGCTGCTCATCTGAAAGGAGGTGACCCATTATGAATGCACAGAAATTTACCAAAAAATCGCTTGAAGCCGTACAGGCGGCGCAGAGCATCGCCATTGAAAACCAGAACATGCAGATCATGCCAGAGCATCTTTTATATGCTCTCGTCGATCAGGAAGGCGGGCTGATCCCGCAGCTGCTCAAAAAGACGGGCGTGGATACGGACAACATGCTTGCCCTGCTCGATTCGGCGATCGGCAGGATCCCCGCCGTGAGCGGCAGCGGCAGAGAACCCGATAAGATTTATATTTCGCCCGTCACCGATAAAATTTTCAACGAAGCGGAGCGGCTTGCCAATTCGATGAAGGACGAATATGTTTCCGTTGAGCATATCATGCTCGCGATCTTTGACCATGCGACCGACGAGATCAAAAACATCTTCCGCTCGCTCGGCATCACGAAGGACGGCTTTTTGACCGAGCTGAAAAAGGTCAAGACCGACCGCATCACCAGCGACGAGCCCGAAAACACCTATGATGCGCTTACGAAGTACGGGTTTGACCTCGTGCAGCGGGCCAAAGAGCAGAAGCTCGACCCCGTGATCGGGCGCGATAACGAAATACGGAACGTCATCCGCATCCTTTCGCGCAAATCCAAGAACAATCCCGTACTCATCGGCGAACCGGGCGTCGGCAAGACGGCGATCGCCGAAGGGCTGGCGCAGCGCATCGTGCGCGGCGACGTGCCCGAAGGCCTGAAAAACAAAACGATTTTTGCCCTTGACATGGGCGCGCTCATCGCGGGCGCAAAATTCCGAGGCGAATTTGAAGAGCGCCTGAAAGCCGTTCTCAACGAGGTCAAAAAGAGCGAAGGCAAGATCATCCTCTTTATCGACGAACTGCACACCATCGTCGGTGCCGGCAAGTCGGACGGCGCAATGGACGCGGGCAATCTTTTAAAGCCGATGCTCGCGCGCGGCGAACTGCACTGCATCGGCGCGACGACGCTCGACGAATACCGCAAATATATCGAAAAAGACGCCGCGCTTGAACGCAGGTTCCAGCCGGTCATGGTCGACGAGCCGACTGTGGAAGACACCATTTCCATTCTGCGCGGGCTGAAGGAGCGCTATGAAGTGTTCCACGGCGTGCAGATCCATGACCAGGCGCTCATTGCCGCGGCTACCCTTTCGCACCGCTATATTTCGGACAGGTTCCTGCCCGACAAGGCGATCGACCTCGTAGACGAAGCCTGCGCGACCATCCGCACCGAGATCGACAGCATGCCCGCCGAAATGGACGACATCGCGCGCAAGATCATGCAACTCGAGATCGAAGAGATGGCGCTCAAAAAAGAGACGGACACCCTTTCCAAGGAGCGCCTTGCCACCATCCAGAAAGAGCTTGCCGACCTGCGCGAGAAATTCGCAGCCATGAAAACGCAGTGGAACAACGAAAAGGCGAGCATCCACGTCGTATCCGATACAAAGGCGGAGATCGAAAAGGTCAACGGCGAGATCGAGGCGGCGCAGCGCATGGGCGATTATGAAACGGCGGCGAAACTCAAATACAGCCGCCTGCCCGAATTGCAGAAAAAGCTCGACGAAGCGCAGAAAAATACGGGCGAAAAGAAAAACACCCTGCTGCGCGACACTGTGACAGAAGAGGAGATCGCGCGCGTCGTATCGCGCTGGACGGGCATCCCCGTATCCAAGCTGATGGAGGGCGAGCGCGAAAAGATCCTGCATCTTGACGATATCCTGCATAAGCGGGTCATCGGGCAGGACGAAGCGGTGACCAAAGTCACCGAAGCGATCCTGCGTTCGCGTGCGGGCATCGCCGACCCGAACAGACCGATCGGCTCCTTCCTCTTCCTCGGCCCCACGGGCGTTGGCAAAACGGAGCTCGCCAAGGCGCTTGCCGAAAGCCTGTTCGACGACGAACACAATCTGGTGCGCATCGACATGACCGAATACATGGAAAAATTCTCGGTCTCACGCCTGATCGGCGCGCCTCCGGGATACGTCGGCTACGACGAGGGCGGACAGCTCACCGAAGCCGTACGCAGGAAGCCCTATTCGGTCGTCCTTTTCGACGAGATCGAAAAGGCGCACCCCGACGTGTTCAACATCCTTTTACAGGTGCTGGACGACGGGCGCATCACCGATTCGCAGGGACGAACGGTCGACTTCAAAAATACCATCATCATCCTTACGTCCAACCTCGGTTCGCAGTTCCTGCTGGACGGCATCGACGAGAACGGCGAGATCAGCGCGGATGCGAAAGATCAGGTATCCGATCTGCTGAAACGCACCTTCCGCCCCGAATTTTTGAACAGGCTGGACGAGATCGTCTACTACAAGCCGCTGACAAAGGACAACGTGACGAAGATCATCGACCTTCTTATCCGCGACCTGGAAGGCAGGCTGAAAGACAAACAGATCGGGCTGGAGATCACGCCTCTTGCGAAAGATCTTATCATCGAAAACGGCTACGACCCCGTATACGGCGCGCGCCCGCTCAAGCGGTACCTGCAGAGCAAGGTGGAAACGCTCATCGCCCGCACGATGATCGCGAACGACCTGCAGGCGGGGAACGTCATCGAGATCGGCGCCCGCAACGGCGACTTTACCGTAACCATCAAATAAAACGCCTCCACGCGCAAAAAGAAGGGGCAGCCGGACGGCTGCCCCTTCTTGTATTATATGTTTTTCAGATAAAATATTTCGTCTGCATGCAGGCGGCGGACTTTTCCGCGTTCCAGCGAACCGAGCGAAAGCTCCCCTATTTTGATCCGCTTTAAAAACACGACTTCCTTCCCGACCGCCTCGAACATGCGACGCACAAGGTGGTAGCGCCCTTCGCTGACGGTAACATGCAGGCGGGTGAACGCCTTGTCCGTTTCGATCACCTTTACAACGCTTTTATTGGTGCGCTTCCCGTCCAGTTCCACGCCCGCTCGCAGGCGGTTCAGTTCGTTGTCCCCGATGCTGCCCTCGATTTTTACAAGATAAGTCTTTGTGATCTCGTTTCGCGGATGGGTGATGCGGAACGCAAGGTCGCCGTCGTCGGTAAAGAGCAGCAAACCCTCTGTATCATAATCGAGCCGCCCGACGGGGTATACCCTGCCGGCCTCTTCGGGCAATAGTTCCATGACGGTCTTTCTGCCTTTGTCGTCTTTGACGGTGCATACATACCCCTTCGGCTTGTTCATGATAAAATATTCATGCTCTTCCCGAAGCGTCACAGGAACTCCGTCCACCGTCACCTTATCTTTTTTTTCATTGACGTCCGTACCGAGCTCGGCGCGTTTTCCGTTGATCGATACTTTCCCGTCCGTTATAAGTTTGTCGCAGGCGCGGCGGCTGGCGACGCCGCAGGCTGCGAGATACTTGTTGATGCGCATGATTTTCCTCGTCCGTTTTTCGCGATCTCGTACAGAATATCCGAAAAGCTCTTTTTTACTTCCTCTATACTAACGATTTTCTGCGAAAAAAGCAACTGATTTTCAAGAAAAATACGCAACTCGCCTGCGGCGTCTCCGCGACGGACGGGCAAACACAGCCTGCCGCAGACATCTTTTTCGATACGGACGGCCTTTTCTTCCCCCTCCGCCAGCGGATAATAAAAGCTCTCACGGCAGGCACAGGCACAGCTTTTTCCGCGGCTGCCCGCAGGAATGCGGACGCTGAAAGTTTCGGCGTCGAACAGGCATGCGCGCCTGAATTTGGCAAAACTGCCGTCGAGCAGTTCCGCGCTCCGTTCATACATGGACGGGCTGTTCAGCGTAACGCAAACGTAACGGCTTCCACTGCGCTCCGCCGACGTAACAAGACAGCGCCCCGCCTCCTTGGTATACCCCGTCTTCACACCGTCCGCCCCCGCATAGTTGTACAGCATCTTATTCTTGTTATGGAACAGCCGTACCGTCTCCGTACCGTCGCCGTCCGTCCGCCACTCCTTAGCGGAAACGATCTCACGGAAAGAAGCATTTCGCAGAGCATACGCCGCGATGCGCGCAAGGTCGAGTGCCGTCGTGTAATGTCCTTCCGCAGGAAGACCGTGCGGGTTGACAAAGCTGCTGTTCACCGCACCCATCGTTTGCGCGCGCGCATTCATGCAGGCGGCAAACACTTCAACGGTGCCGCTGTGATAAAGCGCAAGCGTGACCGCGCAGTCGTTGCCCGAGCGGAGCATCAGCCCGTACAGCAGATCGCGCACGGTGATCTTTTCTCCCGCAACAAGATAGACGCTCGAGCCTTCCGTTCCCGCAGCCTGCGGGGGCACTGTAACGACCGCATCCAAATCGCAGTCTTCCAGAATGATGATCGCCGTCAGGATCTTCGTCGTGCTCGCCATCGGCATCTGCTTGTCGGCGTTGTGCTCGTAAAGTACACGCCCGCTTTCGCAGTCCAGAACTGCCTCGCCTGCAGATACGGCAGCCGCGTGCACGTTATACGGAAAAACGGCAGCTCCGATCAGAAGGCTTACGAGTACCAGTACCGCTGCACACAGACGTTTACTGTGCCGCATCGCCGCCCTGCATTTTTTTGAGCAATTCGCTCGCCTTGTCGATCATGTTGTCCAAAGGGTCGCTTCCGGCGTGCACGAAATGACACCCTTTTCCGTCGTCAAGGATAAATCCTGCAGGTTTCAATGAAACGAGTGCCCCGCTCCCGCCCGCAAACGGTACGCTTTCCCCTTCTTTGAGCACTTTCGTTTCCCCAAGATCCCCGCCGCCTGATAGATACCCGAGCGTTATTTTTGAGATCGGTATCACCTGAAAGCCGCTCGCCGTCAGGATCGGCGTTCCGACGACAGCCGTCGCATCCGCCAAAGCGGACAGATCCTCCATGGACTTTTCGACCAATTCATTTACTTTCTGTCTTTTTTCGGTTTTTTTCATGTTCCGCACTCCACTCTAAAATTTTTCTCAAAAACAGCTTCCACACCGCACAAAGCAGCAGAAGCAGGTTAAACACCAATATCGTGCGCTGACTTATCTTTGCAACGTCATGCCCCTGATGCAGTAAAACGTCTGATTTGAACGAACGGCATTTTCTGCCCGCTTTTACGGCGGCCCCCGCCGCAGCGCTTCCGCCCTGGGCCAACGCTGCAAGGATCAACGCTTTCCCGGGGTCCGCCGCTGAACCGATCTCGATAACATGGCTGTAAGCAAGCAGCCGAAACCCGCGCAGGATCCGAAACCGTTTGTTTGCGGAGATCATCTCACCGAACGGAAGCAGGAACGCCTTTTTATCTGTAAGATGAAATGCTATTCCGCCATGATACGGCTGTGCATAGCCGCCGTGCAATTTGATGAAGCGAAGTACGTAAAACGCAAAACAGCACTTCTTTTCATATAGATCGGTGAACAAATAAATGGTAAAAAATATCGGACAAAGCAGCGTGAATGCCGCCGCTGCGGCTGCAATGATCCATTCGTTCATACTGAGCCCCCGTACGGAGCGGTCTGCGGTCCGTATGTCAGATCGTCCAATCCTGCGCGATCTCGCGTACGGAATCAAAATACCCGTTTTTTGCCGCGTCCTCGTTCGCCAGCAACGGCACGTTGCAGACTTCTACGTTGTTTTTGTAGACAACGATGCGCCCGATCTCATCGCCCGCGCGTATCGGAGCGCGCAGCTCACGCATTTCCGTTTCATAAAATATTTCATCCGAATCGCCTTTTTCACAGAAAACATAACAGCCTTCCGCGGGACGGGTACAGATCTCTTTCTTTTTTCCGCCCTTCACCTTGCAGGTCACTCCCTGCAGGACAGTCGGTTCAAGTACTGTCTTGCATGTGTAATTTGCAAACGCAAAGTCGAACAGGACCTTCACGTCTTCAAAACGGCTTTTACTGCTCTCAGCGCCGATAACGACGGCGACGACCCGCATGTTGCCGCGGAGGGCGGATGCGGCAAGGCAGAATCCGGCTTCAGAAGTATAGCCCGTCTTTCCCGCGTCGCAGCCCTGATAGGAGCGGATCATTTTATTCGTGTTCGCCATCTCCGTGACTCTGCCGCCACTGTGCTCGATCTCATCCATCCAGATCCGACTGTACGTGAAATATTCCGCATGCTTCATAAGCTCGGAAAGCATTGCGGCGACATCTTTGGCGCAGGAATATTGCCCTGCCGCAGGCAGCCCCGTGCAATTCACAAAAACGGTGTCGTTCATCTCCAGCTCTTTTGCGCGGGCGTTCATCCGATCCACGAACAAATCTTCGCTGCCGGCAATATGCTCCGCCATTGCCACGCAGGAATCGTTTGCCGATGCGATGCATATGCTTTCGAGCAGAATACGTGCCGCCTGTTTCCAAAAAGACCTGCGAACCGCCCATACCGCTTGCGTTTTCACTGACGCAAATCTGCTCGTCTGGCGAAAGCCCTCGGTCAAATTCCTCAAAACAAAGCAGTAACGTCATGATCTTGCACATGCTTGCGATCGGCAAATGTTTTTCCGCGTCTTTCGCGAAGACGACTTCTCCGCTCCGCCAATCACACAAATACGCTGCCTTGCATCCACTTATCAATTGCTGCGGCGCCGCCGTTGCCGTAACGCCGAAACAGCTCATCACAGCAACGAAACACAAAAAAAATAAGAGCAATACTTTCTTCATGGTCGTTTCTCCAGATTTAGTATGCTCTTGAAATCACGGTTTATTCAGTTTTTATGTGCTGCATAGTACTACGCTAACACGGCTATGTCTTTATATATTGACTTAAAAAGCTCGCAAATCTTCCTTTGCAGTTTGTCCATTTCACGCAGAACATCTGTGTGTGTAAGTTTTTCCCCGGTAATTCCGGACGCCATATTTGAAATGCAAGATATACCGACAAGGCGCATTTTCAAATACCGTGCACTGATTGCCTCGATGACCGTACTCATCCCCACAGCATCGGCGCCCATCGTACGAAAGGCACGTATCTCTGCAGGCGTTTCGTACGATGGACCCAACACCTGCATATACACTCCTTCGTGACAGCATATGCCGCTCTCCTTACAGCGTTTCTCTACAATATTCCTGAGCGTCGGGTCATAGATGTCTGTCATATCAACAAAAATCGGATAGGCGCTGCTCGGCCGAACACCGACCAGCGGATTCATCCCCGTCATATTTATGTGATCGGACAAGAGCATCAGGTCTCCCGGACGGTATTTCGTATTGATCCCCCCAGCCGCATTGGTCAGGATCAGCGTTTCAACTCCGAGTTCGGACAAGATGCGGACCGGCAGGACTGCCGTTTCCGTCGTATGCCCTTCATAGAGATGAAATCTGCCCTGCACGGCAACGACATCTACGCCGTCAGCCTTGCCGAAAACAAAATTCCCCGCATGACCGACAACGCTGCATTGCGGCATGCCCTCCAACGATTCATAAGATATGACAGAGCGTTCGGCAAGCGCGTCAACGGCACCTCCCCATCCGCTTCCGAGCACGACTCCGATCTTCGGGCGGACTTCCGTACGTTCTTTCAATTGGCGGGCGATCTCAGCCGCTCGCAGCGCAATTTGTTTCATCTGGTTTCCTCCTCGGACAGTATCGTCTGACTGATCGCATCATCATGCGTTTTTAAGAAGCACGCTTTTACAAACCCCGCTACATGGTCGAACCCGTTCAATGTGCCGAGATCCTTCGGGCGGATCCCGGCGCCGTAAATGAGCAACGGCACATATTCCCTGGAATGATCCGTTGAAGGAGTGGTAGGGTCGCACCCATGGTCCGCCGTGACGATAAGCACGTCGTCTTTGCCGAGCCCGGACAGGATCTGCGGAAGAGCTGCGTCGATCTCGCGCAGCGCCGCGGCATACCCGACAGCGTCGTTCCGATGCCCGTACAACATATCGGTATCCACAAGATTGGCAAACACGAGCCCGTCTCCCGCCGAGCGGACAAGCGCAGTGACCGCTTCCAGCCCTTCACGGTTGTTGCCCGTATGAACGGCGGAGGTGATCCCCCTCCCGCAGAATATGTCATTGATCTTACCGACGGCTGTTACCGCGATCCCGCTGGCGTGCAGAACGTCTAAAACCGTTTCCCCGGGAGGCTCTAACGCAAAGTCGCGTCTGTCCTCCGTTCGGATAAATTTGCCTTCCTTATGGATAAAGGGGCGCGCGATCACCCGACCGACAGCCCGTTCACCTGTCATATCGCGCCGCGCCGCGGCGCAGATCGCATACAGGCGCGCAAGAGGAACGACCGACGTATCCGCCGCGATCTGCATGACTGAATCCTGCGACGTATATAAGATCGGGTTCCCGCTCCGCAAATGTTCTTCGCCGAGCCTTTGAATGATCTCCGTTCCGGACGCGGCTTCGTTTCCGATAAAACGGCACCCTGCCGCTTTTTCGACGTCTTTCACAACATCTTGCGGAAATGATTTGTAAATGCGGAACGGGTGCGCAAGCACAAGCCCCGCAAGTTCATAATGCCCTGCCGTTGTGTCCTTCGCGTGTGTTTTTTCGGCAAGGCGGGCATACGCGGCAAGCGGCTTCGTCGTTTTTTGTAAAATACTTCCGTTCGGAAAGGTCCGCGCAACTCCGTCGATATTATTCAGCCCGAGCCTGACAAGATTCGGAAGTTCTACGCCGGTCGCCGCGAACAAATTTCCGTACGTATCCGAACCTTCATCCCCGAATTGCGCGGCATCGGGCATGGCGCCGATCCCGAAACTGTCTATCACGATCCAAAAAACACGCATGTCATTCTCCCTCTCTAACATTATACCACAAGCCGCCCTTTTTCGCATCCTGTTTTCAAAAATTTTCCGGAGCCGACCGTATTTTATTTGCCTCGGAACTGCCGGACAAAAAGAGCGGGACCGACTCCGCCCCGCTCTTAATTGTCCGATATTACATTTTCGGTTTGATCATTGCCGTCGTGAGCCAGTCGTTGAAAAGAGCAGACTGACCGTCCTGCAAGTCGGCAAAAGGCAGGATCTCTTCTTCCAGCGCCGAAATCGATGCCGTTTTTCCGTTTGCGTACGACTCCAGCATTTCACGGCAATGCTTTACCCTTTGCCGCAGGCCGCCGATGCGGATGTCGTGTTTTTCAAACCCGTTCGGTTTGCACTCCCTGTCCCACTGTGCGCGGAACGCCCTGTAAAATTCCCCGATCGCAAGCTCCAGCTTTTTATAATCCTCGATCAGTAATGACATTTCAGACGCATCATTTCGGCGGTATGCCGCACGTGTCCTTTGCCCAAGCGTATATTTAATTCGCAGCACATCGCAAAGGCGCGCTAAGGTGTTGAATATGTATCCGTACCGTCTGCTCTTTTTTCCCGCGGCAAGGCGTTCTCTGACTGCCGCGAATCCGCTCCCGTCCGCCGACAGCGTCGTCCTGTCCAAGAAGCCGAGGAACGGATCGCTGTACAGCATATATTTATGCGGATTCCGTATCCCCGTTTTTTCAGTGGCCATGTCGATGTCTTCCAGAGCCAGAAAATCTTCCATGTTCACGCCGGTGATCCTGCGGAATTTTTCAGCGATTTTTTCCGCAGCGAAATTGCCGCGCGCATATTCGGCGGCGCAAAGCAGCGTCGGCAAGGTGGCAAACAGGGAACATTCCGCTCCGTCATCCTTCCAACAGGTGATAAACACGTCATCGATCCCGCCGTCGGCGCAAGCGCGCATCGCACACTCTGTCGCGCGGATACTGAAACGGTTTGCCGGAGCAAACCCGCTCCAGGACCAAGCCCCGCCGGCAAAGACGATCTTGCTCCGGAACTGCTGATGCGTGCGGATCATTTCACTGTAATGCTCTTCGTCCGTGCTGTAATAATCCCAATAAACAAGCTCGACATTTTCGGGGACGACCTCGATGACCTGCTTCGGGATACTGCCGTTTTTACAATAATAAGCCCCCTCGTTTGCAAGACGGAAAAACATATCCGACCACATCATCGGCCTGAACCCGTACCGCAAGGCAATTTCGTTGACGCGTACAAGATGCTTCAGTAATATAGCAAAGCGATCTTTGAACCCGTGCTTGTCCAGATATTTGCCGAGCCCGACCATATGCGCTTCATCCATTCCGATGTTGATGCGTCGGGAACTGAAACATTCGGCGCAGGTCCTGAACATGTTTTCGATCAATTCATACGTCCTGTCTTCCTCCGCGAGCAGGATGTCGCCCGTGTCGGTTATATTTGCATACGCGGGCCAGCGGGTGATCCCTCCAAGGTGCGCAAGGGTTTGAATACACGGAATAAGCTCAAGCCCGCACGCCTTCGCCGCGGCGTCCAGCTCTTTCAGTTCGGCCTTTGTGTAGCGGCCGCGCAAATAGCCGAAATACGGCTCGCCGTCCACCTCATAGACGTCCTCCGTATACAGCTGCACGCTGCTGTATCCCATTTCGGAAAGCAGCGCGAAATATTCCTTTAAAGCACCGACGGTGTATACTGCGTCGCGCGAACAATCGACCATGACACCGAGCGAACGAATACGCCCCATAAAGCACTCTCCTTATTTCTGCACGCAAGAGAACGTTGCGCTAAAAAGAGTATACCATGGATTTGTGCAAAAGTAAACTTCTGCACGCCCTTTCCTTTCTAAAAGATTTCCTGAACGTTGTGCTGTCAGGGGTTGTCCGACAGGTCTTCCAGAAGCAGCTTGTCCGCGACGAGCGCGATGAATTCGCTGTTGGTCGGCTTTTCGCTCCCGATGTAGACCCGCACCCCGAACACCGCGTTGATCGCCTCCGTCCGCTGCCGGTTCCACGCCACTTCGATCCCGTGCCGGATCGCACGCTCTACCTTGCTCGCGCTCGTCCCGTATTTCTCCGCGATCGCAGGGTACAGCCGCTTCGTCACGCTGTTGATGATCGTCGGGTCCTCCACCGCCAGCCGGATCCCTTCCCGCAGGTAGGCGTATCCCTTGATGTGCGGCGGGATCCCGATCGCGATGAAGATCGCGCTGATCTTCTCCTCCAACGTCGCCCCGCGCCGTCCGCGTACCTGCCCGCCGACCTGCCGCGCCTGCCCTTCCGTCACCGATTCCTTCACGCGCTCCGCCACGACCTGCACGCTCACCGGCTTCATCAGGTAATACTTCGCTCCCGCTTCCATCACCCGCCCGATCAGCTCTTCCTCCGCAAAGCTCCCCAGCACCACCGCTTTCGTCCGCAGCCCCTTCTCTCGCATCCCTTCCAGCACGCCCAGCCCGTCCGTCTGCCGCAGCACCATGCTCACCACCGCCGCGTCCGGCGCTTCCCGCTCGATCGCTGCAAGCCCTTCCGCGCCGTCGCCCGTCACCGTGCACACCTCGAACCCCGCATCTTCCAACGCCTTCGCCAGCAAACCCGCCGTCTCCGCGTTCCCTTCCAGCACTGCCGCCTTCTTCTTTGCCATCTTCTTTCCCTCCGTTTTCGCCGTTTTACTTTCGCTTTCTCTATTATACTTCCCTCTCTTCCCCTTGTAAAGTAAAATATTTAAATTATTTTTAAATATTTATTCTTATTTTGTACTTTTTTGTCGAATC
>JAGHJS010000045.1 GCA_017886545.1 Clostridia bacterium | reverse complement strand
TAGCGTCCTATCGCACGGCACACCTGTAAAACAGGTTCCTCGTGCTATAAAGGAGCAAAATCGCATTAGCTATATGGTAAACTTCTTTAATTATAAAATTTGCTAAAGCTATTTTTTATCTTCCCCCCAGTAGAACTGGGGGTTTTTTCATGCTAAAGCGCCAAAAAAAAGCGGCGGACAGGGTTCCTGTCCGCCGCTTTTTTCCGTTATGAAACGCGCCCGCCTTTACAGCGCCTTTTTATAAATTTCGAGGATCTCCGCAACGGAGGTCTTGCGCGGGTTGCCGCCCGTGCAGGGATCGATGAACGCGTCCTCCGCGAGCTGCGGCAGCTGTTCCTCTCTGATGCCGATCTCGGTGAGCCGCTGCGGGATGCCGATCGCTTTGGAGAGCTTGCGCACCGCTTCGATGGCGGCGTCCGCCGCCTCCTCCTCGCTCATGCCCTTGACGTCGACGCCCATTGCGCGCGCGATGTCGCCGAACTTTTTGCGCGCGGCGGGTTTGTTGTACTCCATGACGAACGGGAGAAGCAGCGCGTTCGCCACGCCGTGCGCGATGTCGTACCGCGCGCCGAGCGGGTGCGCCATGGAGTGCACGATGCCCAGCCCGACGTTCGAGAACGCCATGCCCGCCACATACGAGCCGTACGCCATGCCCTCGCGCGCGGCGGCGTCGGACCCGTCTTTGACCGCCTTTTCCAGGTTGTCGGCAATGAATTTGATGCTGTTCCACGTCATCATATCCGATACGGGCGTCGCGCCGGGCGTGATGTACGCCTCGATCGCGTGCGTGAGCGCGTCCATGCCCGTTGCCGCGGTCAGCCCCTTCGGCATGCTCATGAGCATCTCCGCGTCGTTGAATGCGATCATCGGGATGTCGTTCGGGTCGACGCAGACGAGCTTGCGGCCCGCCTCTTCGTCGGTGATGACGTAGTTGATGGTGACTTCCGCCGCCGTGCCCGACGTCGTGGCGAACGCGACGAGCGGGAAGCACCTGTTTTTGGTGCTCGCCGTGCCTTCGAGCGACTTGACGTCCGCAAATTCGGGGTTGGTCGCGATGACGGCGATCGCCTTCGCCGTGTCGATGACCGAGCCGCCGCCTACGGCGACGATCACGTCGGGCGCGTATGCCCTGAACTTCGCCAGCCCCGCCTGCACGTTCGCGATGGTCGGGTTCGCCTTTACGTCGTCGAACAGCGTATACGCAACGCCCGCGCCGTCCAGAACGTCGGTCACCTTTTTCGCCACGCCGAATTTGACGAGGTCTTTGTCCGATACGACGAACGCCTTTTTCATGCCGCGGCGCGCAAGCTCGCCCGCGAGCTCTCCGCGGCAGCCCGCCCCGAAATAACTTGTTTCGTTGAGAACCATTCTTGCCATTGTTTTTCCCTCCGTTGATTGATTGTTTTTCTCTATTATACCATCGCGGCGCGTACTTTTCAAGGATACGCACCGCCGCGGTTTACGCCGAAAACTGACGGCATTTGTGCCGATGCTCCGTTCTCCGTGTACGGCAGCATTTCTGCGGGCGCTCCGCACGGGCGCCGCAGCGGCAGAACGCCCTCTTCGGCAGAAGCGGCATGCGCCTCAGAACGCGCGCGGCGCGCTGTTTGCGTAGGTGCAGAAGCGGATGACGATGCCGTTCGTCTCCTGCGGCTCGCTCTCCGAAACGCACGTCCAGTTATCGAGCGCGTCGAGGTTTTCAAAGAACACCTCCGCCCCGCCGTCCGCCGCGGCCTTGGTCACGATCGCGCCGTCGCAGTACGGCAACAGCGTTCTGTACAACATGGCGCCGCCGATGACGAACACGTCTTCGGCGGGATATTTTTTCACTTCCGCAAACAGCTCTTCCAACGACTGCACGATGAGGCAGTCCTCCCGCGCCGCGCCGCCCGGGTACAGCACGATGTTCGTGCGGTTTTTGAGCGGCTTGCCTTCGGGGAAGGAGGCGAGCGTGTTGCTCCCCATCACCACCACTTTGCCCGCCGTCGTTTCACGGAAATGCTTCATGTCCGCGGGCAGGCGGAAGAGAAGGTCGTTCTTTTTTCCGATGCCCCAATGTTCGTCCACAACTACGATCGCCCGCATGTTATCCTCCTTTTTCGCCGTTTATGCGTGACATAGTACTCTGCTTTTTGCAAAATAATCAGACAGCAACGGGAATTTTATCCGTAAATTCGCTGTATCGATAATTTTCAAGCGTGAAGCTATCTTTGGTGAATTTATAAAAATCGGTAATGCTTTCGTCCACGAGCAGGCGCGGCGCGGGGTACTGCGGTCTTTGCAGCAGCTTTTCCACGATGGGCACATGGCGGTCGTAGATGTGCGCGTCGGCAACGACGTGCACCAGCTCCCCTGCCTCCAGCCCGCAGGCGCGGGCAAACATCATCAGAAGGATGCTGTACTGCACGACGTTCCAGTTGCTCGCCGCGAGCATATCCTGGCTGCGCTGGTTAAGGATGCCGTTCAGCGTGTTCCCCGTCACGTTGAACGTCATGGAATAGGCGCAGGGGTACAGGTGCATCTCTTTAAGGTCGGCAACGTTGTACATGTGCGCGATGATGCGGCGGCTCGCGGGATTGTGTTTCAGATCATACAACACTTTGTCCACCTGGTCGAACCTGCCTTCGGGGAAATCGTACTGTATGCCGAGCTGGTAGCCGTACGCCTTGCCGATGGAGCCGCTCCCGTCCGCCCAGCTGTCCCAGATATGCGACGAAAGGTCGTGGATGTTGTTGCTCTTCTTCTGCCAGATCCATAAGATCTCGTCGATCGCGCTCTTCAGGTAGGTGCGGCGGATGGTGAGGATGGGAAACTCCTCACGGAGGTCATAGCGGGTGACCTGCCCGAATTTTTTGATGGTATGCGCGGGCGAGCCGTCCTCCCAGCGGGGGCGCACCTCCCTGTCCGTATCCCACGTTCCGTTTTCCAGGATGTCCCTGCAATTCTTTATAAAGAGTTCGTCTGCCCTGCTCATAGCTCCTCCTCTCCCGTCGCCGCCCGTACAAGTTCTTCGGGGGTACGGTCAAATTTTTCGTCTTTGTAGAAATACGCGCGGTCCCGTTCGCCGATCGCGCGGAGCACGCGGCAGGGACTGCCGACCGCCACGACATTGGCGGGGATATCCTTGGTGACGACGCTCCCCGCTCCGATCACGGCGCCGTCGCCAATGGTGACGCCCGGCATGACGGACACGTTCGCGCCGATCCACACATCGTTCCCGATACAGACGGAGCGGTTGAACTGATAGCCGCACGCGCGGAGCGAAGGCAGCACGGGATGCCCCGCCGTCGCGATGACGACGTGCGGGCCGAACATCACATGGTCGCCGACAAAGATCTCCGCATCGTCGACGAAGGTCACGCCGAAGTTGCCGTACACCCCCTTCCCGAGGTGTACATGCCTGCCGCCGAAATTGCTGTACAGCGGCGGCTCAAAATAGCACCCTTCACCCGCCTCCGCGAACATTTTGCCGAGCAGCCGCGCCCGCTTTTCCGTTTCGTGCGGGCGGGTCGCGTTGTATTCGCAAAGCAGTTCGAGGCAGTCGCGCTGTTCCCGCATGATCGCCTCGTCCTCCGGCAGGTACACGAGCCCCTGCTCCATCCGTTCCTTCTGCGTCATTTTTTCGCTCCTTTTCACGCGCGCCTGTACATTGCTCTTGCAAGCGCCTCTTCCCACGCGAGCAGCTTTGCTGCGCGCGCCGCCGCCTCCATTTGCGGAAAGAACACGTCCGCCTCCGCCGCCTGCCCGCGCAGAAAATCGATGTCTTTATAAAACCCCGTATACAGCCCCGCAAGGTACGCCGCGCCGCGCGCGGTCGTCTCCGCGCAGGCGGGGCGCACGACCTCCGCGCCGAGGATATCCGCCTGAAACTGCATGAGAAAGTCGTTCGCGCTCGCGCCGCCGTCCACACACAGCCGCGCGATCTCTGCGCGCAGGTCCTGTTCCATGGCGTGCACCACGTCGAACACCTGCAGCGCGATGGATTCGAGCGCCGCCCGCACGATGTGCGCGCGGGTCGTGCCGCGCGTGATGCCCGCGATCGTTCCGCGGCACTCCGCGTCCCAATGCGGCGCGCCCAGCCCGACGAATGCGGGCACAAAGCTCACCCCGCCCGTATCGGGCACGGACTTTGCGATCTCCTCCGTCTCCTTCGCCGAGGAGACCAACCCCAGCCCGTCACGCAGCCACTGCACGGCGGCGCCGCCGACGAACACGCTCCCCTCCAACGCATACTGCGGCTTTGCAAGGGAGGCTGTGAGCGTCGTGATCAGCCCGTTGCGCGAACGCACGGCGCGTTCCCCCGTGTTCACCAGAAGGAAACAGCCCGTTCCGTACGTCGTTTTGCCCGTTCCCTCCTCCACGCACAGATGCCCGAACAGCGCGCCCTGCTGGTCGCCGACCGCCGCGCATACGGGGATCTCCACACCGAACAAGGTCCGCTCCGTTTCACCGAACGCCGCGCCCGACGGCCTGACTTCGGGCAGCACGCACATCGGTATGCCGAAGAGCTTGCAGAGTTCTTCGTCCCATTGCAGCGTGTGGATGTTGAACAGCATGGTGCGCGAGGCGTTGGTGCGGTCGGTCGCGTGCACCTTTCCGCCCGTGAGGTTCCAGATGAGGTATGTATCCGCGGTGCCGAACAGCAGCTCGCCCCGCTCCGCACGTTCGCGGGCGAAGGGCACGTTGTCGAGCATCCATTTGAGTTTGGACGCGGAGAAGTAAGCGTCCACGCGCAGCCCCGTCCGCTCATAGATCCATTCGCCGTGCGTGCGCGCCAGCTGTTCGCAGAACGCGGAGGTGCGGCGGCACTGCCACACGATGGCGTTATAGACGGGCTTACCTGTGAACCTGTCCCACAAGAACACCGTTTCGCGCTGGTTGGCGACGCCGCCCGCGGCGAGATGCTCCGCCGATACGCCCGCCTTTTTCAGCACGGCGCGCAGAGCGCCGAACTGCGACGAAAGGATCGCGCGCGGGTCGTGCTCCACCCAACCGGGATTGGGGTAGATCTGCGGAAATTCTTCCTGCGCCGAGGCGACCGCCCTGCCCGCGCGGTCAAACAGCAGCGCCCGCGAGCTGGTCGTGCCCTGGTCGAGCGCGGCGATGTACTCTCTCATTTTCCCTCCGATGCCGCAGGCAGAAGCCTGCGGCGGCATATCAGAACGCGTCTTTTTCGAGTTTGCTCCACCTGCGCGCGATAAAGCGCATGCGCCAGGAGAGCGGCACGAGTTTGGGCACGCGCGCGATCGCCTTGTTCCAGAACCCGGGGATGCACACGCGTTTGTTCTTCCGCACGGCGGCAAGACTCTTTTTTACGACGAACTGCGGCGATTTGGCGGATAGTTTTCCCCAAAGTCCCTGCCCTTTGATGTCCTCGATGATGTCGGGGCGGGTCGGGATGCCGCCCGGTTGCACGACGGTGACCTTTACCCCCTCTTTTTTCAGCTCCAGACGGAGAGAAGAGAAAAAGCTCGTCAGCGCCGCTTTGGTCGCGCTGTAGATCGCAAAATACGGCATGGGGTATACGCCCGAAAGGCTGCTGACCGTAACGATCTCGAATGCGGGCTCCCTGCACCCGAGCGCAAAGTGCGTGACGCACAGCGTGCCCTCGAGGTTGACCCTGCACTGAAAGGCGATCTTTTCGCGCGTGTATTTTTCAAACGCCTTCTGGATATCCGCGCCCGCCACATTGCACAGCCCCGCAAAGGTAAAGCCGCGCTCCGCGATATACCCGAACAGCGCCTCGCGCGACGCCGTGCTCGTCATATCGCAGGGAAAGGTCTCGATGCGGATGGCGGGGTATTGCCGCGCAAGCTCCTCTTTCAGCGCGGCGAGGCGTTCCGCGCTGCGCGCTGTCAGAAAGAGGTTGCCGTATTTTGCGCATTCGAAGGCAAAGGCGCGGCCCAGCCCGCCGCACGCGCCCGTGATGAAAAGAAAGCTGTTTTCACCCGTCGTTTTCATATCCGTCTCATTGTACCATAAATGCGGAGAAATGTAAAGCGCCGCTTAAAAATTAGAGAAAAACGCACGCATTGCTGTATAATTTCATGAAAGGAGGAAAAGAATGAAAGCGATCATTATCGGCGCGGGCTTTTCGGGCGCCGCGTGCGCGCGCAGGCTCGCCGAACAGGGCTGTGACGTGCTGCTTCTGGAACGGAGCGCGCATATCGGCGGCAACGCCTACGACGAAAAGAAGAACGGCGCCTTTGTGCACCGCTACGGGCCGCACATCTTCCATACGAACAACGAACAGGTCGTGAAATTCCTTTCGCGCTTCACGGAGTGGTTCCCCTACGAGCACCGCGTGCTCGCCGACCTGCACGGCGTTTTCGTGCCCGTGCCGTTCAACCTCGATTCGCTGCACAAGACCTTCCCCGAAGACAAGGCGGCAAAGCTCGAAGCCGTGCTGCTGCGCGAATACGGCGAAGGCAAAAAAGTGCCCATCCTCGAACTGCGGAAAAACCCCGACGCGGACGTGCGCGCCTTTGCGGACTTCGTGTTCGAAAACATCTTCCGCTTTTACACCGAAAAACAATGGGGCAGAAAGATCGAACAGCTCGACCCTTCGATCATGCAGCGCGTGCCCGTGTACGTTTCGCGGGAGGACCGCTACTTTACCGATACCTTCCAGCTCCAGCCCAAAGACGGCTTCACGGCGCTGTTCGAACGCATGCTCGACCATCCGAACATCCGCATCGTCACGGGGACGGACGCGCTGACGCGCCTCCGCGTCGGAGAGGACGGCGTCTTCTTCGATGGCGCGCCCTGCACGGACGAAGTGATCTTTACGGGGCAGGCGGACGAGCTGCTCGGGTACCGCTTCGGCAAACTGCCCTACCGCTCGCTGCGCTTCGAGTTCAAAACCGTCCCCGCGCCCTTCCAACCCGCGGCGGTCGTGAACTACACGGTCAGCGAAGCGTATACCCGCATCAGCGAATTCGACAAATTTACCGTGGAACGCCCCGCGGGCGATACGAGCGAGATCGTGTACGAATACCCGCAGGAATACGAAGCGGGCAAGGGCATGATCGCCTACTACCCCGTCGTGAACGAGGAAAACCTTGCGCTGTACGAAAAATACAGGGCGTTCCTCGCGCGGTTCCCGCACTTCCACCTGCTCGGCAGGCTGGGCAACTACCGTTACATCAACATGGACGCCGCCGTGGCGGACGCACTTGCCCTTGCGGACAGGCTGACGGCGGACAGGGAGGACTGACATGCGCATTTTGCAGACCCTGGACAGCTACTATCCGAAATTCGACGGCCCGACGAACGTCATCACCAACTACAACAAGGCGTTCCTGAAAATGGAGGGCGGCAAGGCGCAGTCAGAAATTTTCGTGCCGCGCCACCCCGGCTATGTGGACACGCAGCCCTTCCCCGTGCACCGCGTAAGATCCATCCGCTCCGCGGAGGGGTATTACCAGGGCACGCCCGGGCTGGACGGCAAACTTAAACGGTACCTGAAAGAGAACAAGTTCGACGTCATCCACCTGCACGCACCCTTTACGATGGGCAGGTTCTTCGCCAGATACGGAAAAAAGCACGGCATCCCGACTTTTTTCACTTTTCATACCAAATTCAAGGACGACTTCAAACGCATCCTGCATATCCGCCCGCTCGTCGCCATCATGATGCACTACATCATGAAGACGATAAACATGTGCGACCGCGTACTCACCGTTTCCGAAGGCGCAGCGGACGTGCTCCGCTCCTACGGATATAAAAAGGAGATCAAGGTCATCCGCAACGGGACCGACCTCACCTACCCCGCCGACGCGGAAACGCTGATCGCCAGGGTCAACGAAAAACACGCCCTCGCGGGGCAGGAGAACATCCTGCTCTCCGTCGGACGCATCGTGGAGAACAAGCGCATCGACCTCGTGCTGCGCGCGCTGCAGATCGTCAAGGCGCGCGGGCTGGACTTCCGCTTTATCATCGTCGGCGACGGAACGTATAAAGACAAACTTGCGGCGCTCGCCGAAGAACTCGGTCTGGCGGACAGGGTGATCTTTACGGGGCGCATCCTCGAGCGCGATCTGCTTTCGGGCTATTACCTGCGCAGCGACCTGTTCGTGCTCCCCTCCCTGTTCGACACGGCGAGCCTTGCGCCCATAGAGGCGGCGGCGCTCAAGCTCCCCAGCCTGCTCACGCGCGGCTGCTCCACCGCGGAGATCATTGCGGAGGACCGAAACGGCTACCTTGCCGACGACAGCGTCGAGGCCTGGGCGGACAAGATCTGCCGGATCCTGCAGGACAAAGAAGGGCTTGCCCGCGTGAAGGAGCTCTGCCATAAGGAAGTGTACCGCTCGTGGGACAGCGTATGCGAAGAGGTGTACGCCTACTACGAAGAGACGCTCGCCCAAATGAAAAAGGGCTGACCGATAAACATGTATCCATATATTGCGCCGCGGCTGATCGCCGCGGCGCTTTTTTGCTGACTCATCCCGCGTTTAATGGGTTCAGTGGCAATTCTGGTCATTTATGCCGCGCATAGTACTATATTTTCCCGAAAAAGCATGGTTTTTCCGTCATGAAGACGGAGAACCATTCATTTTTTCGGCAAATCGTGCTTGTTTGTGAAAAGGGGCAGGAACAGCTTGCTCCGCCCCTTTTTACTTGACTTTTGCCCCTTGGTATTCTATA
Organism: Clostridia bacterium; assembly: GCA_017886545.1. Classification (GTDB taxonomy): domain Bacteria; phylum Bacillota; class Clostridia; order Christensenellales; family Borkfalkiaceae; genus Borkfalkia. Next base: position 2,277 of record JAGHJS010000045.1, on the reverse strand, counting down.
ATGATTCGAAAATCTGTTACAGGAGATGCTTCTCATGCGTGTACTTGCCATCAACGATATTTCCTGCGTCGGCAAATGCTCCCTGACCGTCGCTCTGCCCATTATTTCGGCTTCGGGCGTTACGTGCGACATTCTGCCCACCGCCATCCTCTCCACCCACACGGGCGGCTTTACGGGGTATACCTTCCGCGACCTTTCCGAGGACATCCCCTCCATCATCGCGCACTGGAAGCAGCTCGGCCTCAGATACGACATCATCATCAGCGGCTACCTCGGCAGCATCGACCAGATCGAAATGGTCAAAGAGGTCAAGCGCGAACTGCTCAAAGAGGGCGGACTGATGATCGTCGACCCCGTTATGGGTGACAACGGAAAACTGTATGTACACTTCGACCGGGCGTTCGTGGAACAGATGAAGGGACTCTGCCGCGAGGCGGACGTCATCGTCCCCAACCTGACCGAGGCCTGCGCGCTCACCGATACGCCGTACGAAAAATGCACGGACTACCCTGCCCTGCTCGGCAAGCTGCGCGCGCTCTGCCCCCGCCCCTCCGTTACAGGCTGCGACGAAACAGCGGGAGACGAAACGCTGTGCGCCGTATACTACACGGACGAGGCAGGCGCCGTCAAAAAATATGCAACGGAGAAAGTCGAAGGCGCGTTCCATGGCGCGGGCGACGTATATGCGAGCGCGCTCGTTGGTGCACTTGCCCGCGGCATATCGACCGATGAGGCAGTACGGCTTGCGGCGGACTTTACGACTGCCTCCATCAGGCAGACCAAACAGGACGGCACGGAAGCGCGTTACGGGCTGAACTCCGAAAGCTGCATGCTCGGTTTTCTGGAAGCGCTGGACCGCGCGGCAAAACGTGCATAAACATAGCTTTGAAAGAAGCGCTCCCCGCCTCGAGGGGAGCGCCTCTTTTGTGAAAATTATTGACAATTTAAAAGATTTATGCAAAATACTTGCTATATCCCGCCGTTTTGCATATAATAGAAGTAGAAAAACGGGCGGACGAAACGCCCCACATAGCGCGGCGCAACAAGGTCTGCGGTGTTCGGAGTTCGAATTATCTTAATCCACATTTTTGTTAAGGGATCGCTTGTTTTAAGTCCGTGCCGATAGGTAAGGTCTGTTTTTGAACGGAAAGGCTGATGCGGCATGGCGGCGAACCCACCTGCGAGAGCGGGTTAACACTTTTTCGTTCTGCGGCACAGGCGGATCTTTTTTCATGCCCGAAAATTGCCGAAAGCACCCGAAAGGAAACCGCCGCGCCCTCTTGAAAAATATTCTTCCGCATGCTATAATGATGCTGCCCCACGGGAAATCAAACGAATAAGGAGCACGCATATGTTTGCAACGATACCGGAAAAAGACGAACTGACCGCCTTGATCGGCGGCTCTTTGTTTGCCCTATGGGAAAAACTGACCGCAACGATCCAAGCACAATACAACGCGGAATGCACATGGAACAAAGGCGGCAAAGCGTGGACGTATGAATACAAATACCGCATCGGCAGCAAAACATTATGCGCGCTCTACGCGAAAGAAAACTGCATCGGTTTTATGCTCATCTTCGGAAAGGACGAACGCGCAAAATTTGAAGCCGAACGGGACACCTATTCACAAGAAGTACAGCGCGTGTACGACGCCGCCAAAACCTACCACGACGGGAAATGGGTCCTGTTCACCCCTGCGGACGGCGCATTGTTCGGCGAATTCATGCGCCTGCTTTACATCAAGAGAAAGCCAAACAGCCAACCGTATATTCGTGAATCTTTTTAATGATCAAATTGCGCTTACCGAAAACCACGCTTTTCGGTAAGCGCCCCCAATTTGCCGTAAGCTTACGGCTCAATTCGGAAAGAGTGGATCCTGCCCCCGATAATTTTTCGCAAAAGCAAAAACCGCGCTTTTTGCTTTTGCACCTTGCGCTTTGCGAAAAGCGTAGCGGAAGAGGGTGAATTTGCGGCATTTATCAAATATGTGTGCCAAAACAGATGCCGCAAAGAGGGAGAAACCGACATCCCAAAAAGTGTGTCGGTTTCTCCCTAAATTCACGGAAAAAAGTTTTGTCAGCTCAAAACTTTTTTCGTGAACCACCCAACGCCCGATACAACGCCCTATCCTTTTCAGCTTTTCGTGCGGGCGTGGTTCTCGCATAAGGCTACCAAAAAAAGTAACAGGCTTTTGCCCCACGGGGGGCTTGCGCCTTGCGGCGCAAAGTTCTTCGCTCCGCTCGAACACGAACCGACGCCCGATACAGCACCCTATCC
>JAGHJS010000044.1 GCA_017886545.1 Clostridia bacterium | reverse complement strand
AGCCCGTCACACGGGGCGACGGGCTTTAAGGCTGGCGCAGAAGGCGGGATTTGAACCCGCGCTACGGTTTCCCGTACTACTCCCTTAGCAGGGGAGCCCCTTGAGCCACTTGGGTACTTCTGCACAGTCGGCTCGCATTGCGGGTCATCGTCGCCGCAATGCCAAATTATAATACCATATTTTGCGTGTCTTGTCAATTTTATTGCAAGCATTGCAAAAACTTTTCCTGATTTGTTCGTACTTTCGGAAGAGCGCTTTTTTTTCGTCCGCCTCCGAATCCGGAACGCTGTGCGGCCGCGCGTTTCCGTCGGAAGACGGGCGGGCGAAAAATGTCGTCATATGGTATCGTTCACCCACAAAAACGGGGAAAAATTCGCAAAAAAAAGCGGGATCGGCGCGGTTTATTTTTAAAATAAGTATTGCGCACCCTTTGATTTTGTGGTAGAATAATCAGGAAAGAAAAGCGTGCGGCGGGCGGATCGCCGTTCCTGCTGCGGCGGATCGCCGTTCCTGCGGGGAAGCGGTGTGCATCGGTATGTGTATCGGGCGGCCGCCGCGTACGCATTTGCAAGGGGGGAGTATGAATATCTGGCATGACATCTCAGCCAAACGGATCGGCAAAGAAGATTTTATGTGCTACATAGAGATCCGGAAGGGTTCCAAAAGCAAGTACGAGCTGGACAAAGAGACGGGCGTGCTGCGGCTGGACAGGGTGCTGTACACCTCCACGGTGTACCCCGCGAGCTACGGTTTTATCCCGCGCACCTACGCGGACGACGGCGACCCGCTGGACGTGCTCGTTTTGTGCAGCGAACCGATCCTGCCCGCCACGCTGGTGCAGTGTTATCCGATCGGCGTCATCAACATGATCGACGACGGAAAGATGGACGAAAAGATCATCGCCATTCCCTTCCGTGAACCGACGTATAACATTTATACGGATATTTCGCAGCTTCCGAAGCACATTTTTGAAGAGATGATGCACTTTTTTGAAGTGTATAAAGTGCTGGAACACAAGGCGACGTCTGTCCGCGAGATCATGGGCCGCGAAAGCGCCGTCGCCGTTGTGCAAAAATGTATCGATAATTATAAAAACAAAATAGAGGGGAAATTATGAAGATCGTTTTTTTCGGGGATTCCATTACAGACTGCGACCGTGACCGTGCCGACGATTCCTCGCTGGGGAACGGATACGTCAGTATTTTGTATGAGAAGCTGAAAAACCTGTATGAAGACAGGACGTTTGAGTTTTTGAACCGCGGCATCGGCGGCAACCGTGTGCGCGATCTCGAAGCGCGCGTGGATAAAGACGTGATCGCGCAAAATCCGGATATCGTCGTTATGTTCATCGGCGTGAACGACGTATGGCATAAGTATTGTTTCGGTGCGGAATTTGATCTTGACAAGTTTGCCGCTTCCTATGAGGCGGTCGTCAAAAAGATCAAGGCGTGCGGGGCAAAGCTCATCATCGTCGAGCCGTATTTGTTTGACGTGCCCGATAAAAAGCGGTTCCGCCGCGATTTTGACCCCATGCTCGGCGTCATCCGCGACCTTGCCGAAAAATACGCGGACGCCTTTGTCCCGCTGGACGAGATGTTTGCGGGCGTCAGCCAATGCGTCGGCATTGCGGCGTATTCGGCGGACGGCGTGCATCCCACGCACCGCGCCGCGCGCCTGATCGCGGATAACCTCATCAAAAAGATCAGGCTGTTCCTGTGAAGCGGGCGGGGAAGCTGCTCGTCGTCGTGGACATGCAGCACGATTTCATCGACGGCGCGCTCGGCACTCCCGAAGCGCGGCGCATCCTCCCGCGCGTGACAGAGCGCGTACGCGCCGCACGCCTGAACGGGGAAACGGTCGTGTTCACCCGCGATACGCATGAGGAGGACTACCTCTCCACGCAGGAGGGGGAGCGGCTGCCCGTCGTGCACTGTGTGCGCGGCACGCGCGGCTGGCAGCTTGCCGAAGGGCTGGCAGCGGAGGGCGAGCGCGTGTTCGATAAGCCTGCGTTCGGCAGCACGGAACTGGCAAAGTTTGCCGCCGAAGGGGCGTTTGCGGAAGCGGAGCTTATCGGCGTGTGTACGGATATCTGCGTCATTTCGAACGCACTGCTGTTGAAGGCATTCGCGCCCGAACTGCGCGTTTCGGTGCGGGCGGACTGCTGTGCGGGCGCAACGCCCGCCGGGCATGAAACGGCGCTTGCCGCCATGCGCGCCTGCCAGGTCGATATCGTCTGAAAGAGCAGAGGCGTCCGCCTTTGCACAAGTGCAGACAATAATTTAGCAAAAGGTCGCCGCCCGCGGAGTTCTCCGCGGGCGGCGCGTTGCATATAGCGGCTGTTTTTTTGCGATCCCGTATGTGAACGCGCGCGGCGGAACGAGGTTCCGCCGCGCGCTTGTGTTTTGTGTCTGCATGTTTTGGCGCGCGTTCTGCGCGCCGCCCGTTTACGGCAGCCTGCCTTCGGCGAGTTGTTCCATGGCGGTCATCACGCCGCCCTCGGCGTTGGATGGGACCGTCTTTCCGATCAGCTTTTTAAGTGGCGCATAGGCGTTTTCGGGGACGTACGGGTGCCCGCATTCGATGAGCATTTCGTAGTCGTTCATATGATCGCCGAAAGCGACGCACTCCTCGCGCGCAAAGCGGAACGCCTTCCGGATAAAGCGCATCGCGCGCCCCTTGTGCGTGTTCTTGCCCGAAATATCCAGCCAGTTCCCGCCCGAAAGGGTCACGCGCATGTCGGGCAGGGCGTGCGGAAGTACGGTCATCGTCTTTTTTTCGGGCCCGCCGTCGTCGTATACGGCGATCTTGCAGATGCGCTCGCTCTGTGCGATTTTGCGCAGGTCCGCCTTCTGGTTGCTGACGTACGACGCCTTCACGAAGTACAGAAAGGGCTGCGCCTCGTCGGCATAGTACGCGCATTTCGGGGCGCACAGCAGGGCGTGCACGCCGCTGAGCGCTTCCATCGCGTCCAGCGCGCGCAGCGTATCGTCGGGGCGGATGGCGTGGCAGTACAGCACCTTCTGCCCGTAGGCGACGATCGCGCCGTTTTCGGCAAGGAACAGCATTTTGTCCGCAACGGGCGCAAACATCTGGCGCAGCGCCACGAGCTGCCGCCCGCTCGCCGCGCAGAAGAGCAGCCCTTTTTCATGCAGTTTTTCGATGGTACGGAAGGTGCCGCCGGGCAGGTTGCCTGCAGGGTCGAGGAGCGTTCCGTCCAGATCGGTTGCAATAAGTCGTATCATAGCGTAAAAACGGCGCGGGGCGCCGCGGCGGTTTTCCTTTGCTTTTTTTGTATCTGAGCCGTCTTACATCAGCGGCGCGAAGATGCGCAGCAGCGCGCGCCAGATCGTGCGGTGCGGTCCGACTTTGATCTGCTCTTTTGTGACGAGCGCGCTTTTTAGGCAGGTCTCCTGAAAGTCTTCGTATACGGCGGCGCTCACGGCTTCGTCGAAGAAGATCGCGTTGCTCTCAAAGTGCAGGTACCAGCTGCGGAAATCCATGTTCGTGGAGCCGATGATACAGCAGTTCCCGTCGCTGACGATGCTTTTTGCATGGATGAACCCCGGTTTGTAGCGGTAGATCCGTATCTTGCTGCTGTCTTTGATGAGCTGCGAATAGAACGCCTTTGTGACCGAAAACACGAACCGCTTGTCCGGGGTGTCGGGCACGATGATGCGCACGTCCACGCCTGCGTCCGCCGCGGCGACGAGCGCGCGCTTCATCTCTCCGTCGAGGATGAGGTAGGGGGTCGTGATGTAGACGTATTTTTTTGCGTTGTAGATGATCTTCAGGTACAGTTCTTCGCAGATGTTCGTGCCGTTGCCGAGCGGCGTATCGCAGAAGGGGATGCAGGGAATATCGCCCGCGGGGCTGTCCGAAACATATTGCGAAAGGTCTTCGTTTTCCTTGCGCAGCGTCCAGAGCTGCAGGAACATAGCGGTAAAACTCTGCGCCGCGCGCCCTTTCAGCATCACGCCGCAGTCCTTCCAGTGCCCGTAGGGGTGGGTGATGTTCAGGTATTCGTCCGCAAAGTTCAGCCCGCCCGTGAAAGCGACTTCGCCGTCGATCACGGTGATCTTGCGGTGCGTGCGGTTGTTCTGCCCCACGTCCACCACGGGGCGGAATTTGTTGAAACAGATGCATTTGATGCCCTGTTTTTCCAATACGTTTGCATAATTTGAAGGCACGCGCGTCATCGAACCGATGTCGTCGTAGATGATGCGCACGTCTACGCCCTTTGCGGCGCGCTCTTTCAGGATCGCCAGGAGCGAATCCCAGAACTGCCCGCGCGCGATGATGAACGTTTCCAGGAAGATATACTTTTTCGCCTTTTTCAGTTCCTCGAACATGCGCGCGGCGTACCGTTCGCCCGACGGGAAGTATTCGCAGGATACGCAGTCCGTCGCGGGCAGGAACCCGCGCCTGCGCGCAAGTTCGGCGCACTGTACGGCAAACTCGCCTTTTGCGGCAAGTTTCCCCATCGCTTCGGGGTCCTGCGCGTACAGCCGTTCCGCCCCGGGGAAGCGCAGCGTCAGTTCTTTGAGCTTACGGCGGGGGATCTTCCGTTTGCGCAGCAGCAGGTACAGCACCGCGCCCATGAGCGGAAGGAACAGTACGGGAACGATCCATGCGATCTTGTATTCCGCGTTCACTTCCGAATTGACGATAAATACGACGATCGCAATATCAAGGAGAACGATCACGAGGAGCAGGGCGAAATCGACCCACCCGTTGTTCACGTATACGACGAGCAAAAAGATCGCGGCGGGGACGATGAGCAGTTCGACGAGCAGCAGAAGACAGACGACCAGGAATTTGCTCGTCAACAGCTTCAGCAGTTTCGCTCCTCGCATAGGTGCTCCTTTCCCCCGCTTGGGGAGTGAGAAAAAAAGGGCGGGCGGCAAGCCGCGTTCCCGCCCGTACGCTCCGAAAAACAGCTTTCCGCGGAAAGCCCGGTCACATCAGATTCAGCACGCAGCACTTCACGTTTTTGCCTGCGGCAAGTTCTTCCGCGCGGGCGGCGAACAGCTGTTCCGCCTCCGCCACGGGATAGGTCTCCAGCCCGAACGGGGCAAGGTTGACCGCTTTGTTGACCAAAAGATTGATCGCCGCGGCGCTGTTGGAAAAGTCGTTCGTGACCGTCGTCAGCGTCAGCCGCCTGTCAAGGGCGGGTTTGAGGGACGCCTTTGCCGCGGGGAACCCGAACCCCGTATACACGACCGTGCCGCCCGCGGCGGTCGCCTCGTAAGGGATGTCGGCTGGCATGGGGTTGTAGCTGGTGAACACGCTGTGTGCCGCCATGCGCCCGCCCGTGATGCGCGCGATGTTGGAAAGCAGTTCCTCGTCCGCTTTGAGCGTATAGTAGATGCCGCACGCCGCCGCGGCGGAAAGCCGCGCTTCGTCGGGATCGATGAGGATGGGCACCGCCTGGTGATAGATGAGCAGCTGGCAGAGGATGTTCCCGATCTCTCCCGCGCCGAACACCGCGATGTGCGTGCCCTTCGGTGCGTCCAGGCGGTCGATGACCGCCTCGCACAGCGAGATGATGCCGACAAACAGCGCGTCCGTATCGGATACGGAAGGGGGGAGCGGGGAAAGGTCCGCCTCTTCCGTTACGGCAAAGTCGCGTAAATATCCTTCGCGGTCAATGCCCGCCGCCTGCATGGCGGCGCAGCTTTCGCCGTGCCCGGCGAGGCACTGCTCGCATTTCCCGCAGGGAACGGTGTCATGGATGTACACGCGCGTATTCTTTTCTACGGATACGCAGCCCTCGCCCGCTTCGCTCACCACGCCCACGGCGAACCGCCCGGGCACGACGGGGTACGCCGGCTTGACGGAGCCGCGCCAGATGCGCAGTTCGGACGGGGAAAGCAGTACGTTGGTCACCTTGACTTTCGCCTGCGTCGGCGTCTGAACGGATTCGTCGCGCTCTTCGGTCACGAGCTGTTTAGGGGCCGGGATCTTCCAGATTCGCATAATTCCCTCCGCGGCATTCCGGAAAAGGAAAGCCTTATGGTGCATTATACTCCGATTCGCGAAATTTTGCAAGCGTTTTGACAAGTGCGGGCGGCGGCGCGGATCCCGCGCCGCGCAAAAAAAATTCGGCAGACGCCCGTATTTGTTTGACTTGCAGAAAAAAATAATATATAATAAGTCAGCATCTTGGTAAGAGAAAGTAAGTTTGCGAGGTGAACGTATGAAACCAGACATTCATCCGGATTATCATGAGGTCACCGTCACCTGCGCCTGCGGGGCGACGTTCAAGACGGGTACGACCAAAAAAGGCGATTCCATCAAAGTGGATATTTGCAGCAAATGCCACCCTTATTTCACGGGCAGGCAGAAACTCGTTGATACCGGCGGCAGAGTGGATAAGTTCAAAAAGAGATACGGTATTTAGTATTCGGATGTCAGCTCTTGGCTTTGCGCGGGGGCTGATTTTCTTTTCCTTCGGCGGGAACGCGGGCGTTCCCTCTCCTTATGTACGCGCGCACGCGCGTATCGGCCGGCCTCCGCGCCCGCCTGCCAGGCGTATAAGCGGCGGCGCAGGAGCCCTACGGTAGAGTATGCGTAAAAATTCACAGGAAAAAACATCGAAGGCGGAGGGATCCGCAAAAAAGAAGGAGAAGCGCACCTACATCGGCGGGCAGGCGGTGCTCGAAGGGGTGATGATGCGCGGCAAAACGGCGTATGCCACCGCCGTGCGCGACCCAGAGGGCAACATCCAGGTCGAAAGCAGGCGGCTGAATACCTCCAAACACATGCGCAGGGTCGCCAGGATCCCGCTCGTGCGCGGCATCGTCAACCTCGTCTCGTCCCTTGTTTCGGGTTCTCGCATCCTTATGCGCAGCGCCGAAGTGTACGGCGACGAAGGGGAGCCGGGTCGCTTTGAAAAGTGGTGCGAAAAAAAGCTGCACGTCAACATCATGTCCGTCGTCACGACGCTCGCGACCGTTCTCGGCGTGCTGCTCGCGCTCGGGCTGTTCATCGTGCTGCCCATCGTCTTTTCCGATCTCATCTTCCCCGAAGAGCTGCGTTACAGCATCGGCTACAACTTCACGCAGGGCGGGTTCCGCCTCGTCATCTTCGTTTTGTATATCGTCGCCGTAACGGCGATGAAGGATATCCGCCGCGTGTTCATGTACCACGGCGCCGAGCATAAAACGATCAGCTGCTTCGAGCACGGGCTAGAGATGACGCCCGAAAACGCAAAGACCTGTTCGCGCATCCACGACCGCTGCGGCACGACCTTTTTGTTCCTCGTCGTGTTCATCAGCATCATCGTGTACTGCGTCGTGAACTGGGTGTGTGACACATACCTCAACTTTTTCGTGTACGGCGACGTCGTGAACTTCCTTATCCAGTTCGCCATAAAGATCCTGTTCCTGCCCCTTATCGCGGGCATTTCGTACGAGGTGCTGAAGCTCCTCGCCAAGTCGCAGAGCAAGATCCTTCTGCCCATCAAGGCGCCCGGGTTCGCGCTGCAGCTGCTCACCACCCGCGAGCCGGACGATTCGCAGCTCGAAGTCGCCATCGCGGCGTTCAAAAAAGTGTACGAGATGGACGCCGACCCGAACGTGCCCGAAACGGATTTCGTCACGTCGAAGTCCGTGCATAAGTATACCGAAGAGCTTGCCTCGCTGTTTGCGGCGAAGAGCATCGACCGCAGCGACGCTGAATGGCTGGTCAGCATCGAAACGGGCATCCCCCGCAGCGAGCTTTCCTCGGCGGACGCGATGCTCGTGCCGAGCAAGGTGCGCGCGCTGGACGCGATCGCCGCGCAGCGGCTCGCGGGCAAGCCGCTGTGGTATATCCTCGGTTCGACGAGCTTCTGCGGGTACGAGATCAAAACGGACGAGCGCGCGCTCATTCCCCGCCCCGAAACGGAGATGCTGGCGGAGTACGCCGCCAAAACGTGCGAGGAGGGGGACAAAGTCCTCGACCTGTGCACGGGCAGCGGGTGCGTCGCCATCGCCGTGGCGAAGATGGCGGAGGAAAAGAACATCACCGTGACCGCCGCAGACATCAGCGCGGACGCGCTTGCGCTCGCGCAGGAGAATGCGAAGGCGAACCGTGCCGAGATAAAATTCATCGAAAGCGACCTGTTCGCGCATGTGAAGGGCAAGTTCAACGTCATCGTGTGCAACCCGCCGTATATAAAGCACGGCGACCTCGCCGCGCTGCAAAAGGAAGTGCGCGAACACGAGCCGATGCTTGCGCTGGACGGTGGCGAGGACGGGCTGGATTTTTACAGACGTATCGCGAAAGATGCGCCGCGCCGCCTTGTTTCGGGGGGCACGCTGCTGCTCGAATGCGGGCAGGGGCAGGCGCAGGAGATCGTGCGGCTTCTGACGAAGTTCGAATACACGATGGTCATGCGCGACCTCGAAGGCGTGGAGCGGTATGTGCGGGCGGTGCTATGACAAATTCACGAAATTTCTTTCAAAAGAGATGAAAGAAATTTCCGTGATTCTTAGAGACAACCGAATGTTCGCCGCGACTTTGCGCGGCTCTGCATTCGTTTTTCTCTCTTTGCGCGATCTTTAAGGGCTTCCCCTATTAAAAAATCGCGCAAATTCACTCTTTCCGGATTGAGCCGTAAGTATACGGCAAATTGGGTGCGCTTATTCAAAATGCGATTTTGAAACGCGCAGTAGATTATTTCAATAATTTCTCGCGCAAGGGAAATCGCAATTTTCCGCAGCGCAACCCCATTTGGCAACGCCTTGCCTCTTGCAGGAAAGGTGAATGCGCGGCATTTATCAATATGTGTGCCAAAACAGATGCCGCGCAGAGGAAAACCTCCGTTGTCCCGAGCATAGCGAGGGCAATGGGGTTGTCCTCAAAATCGCAGCAAACCGCAGCCGTCAGCTCGGCGAGGTTTGCGCGAGAGAGTTCTTTTATGATCGACAAATTAGAAACCATCTTAACAAAATACAACGCCCTCACCGAGGAGATGGCGGATCCCGCGGTCATTGCCCAGCCCGAACGCTGGACGCAGTGCGCCAAGGAGCACGCCGAGATCGCGGAGACCGCCGAAAAATACCTCGCCTACAAAAAGGCGGAGCAGGAGATGAAGGACGCCTTCAACGCCGCGGCGGAGGAAGAAGACAAGGAGATGCGCGAACTCCTCGAACAGGAGGGGTATTCGCTCAAAGAAAAGCTCGCCTCCATGGAGGAAGAGCTGCGCATCCTGCTCCTTCCCAAGGACAAGAACGACGAACGCAACGTCGTCATGGAGATCCGCGGCGGCGCGGGCGGCGACGAGGCGAGCCTGTTCGCCGCGGAACTGTACAACATGTACTGCCGCTATGCCGATTCCGTGCGCTGGAAGACGGAGATCATCGACGTCAACGAAACGGAGCTGGGCGGCATGAAGGAAGTCGTGTTCACCGTGTCGGGCAAGGGCGTATACAGCAAGCTCAAATACGAGAGCGGCGTGCACCGCGTGCAGCGCGTGCCCGAAACGGAGTCGCAGGGCAGGGTGCATACCTCCACCGTTACGGTGGCGGTGCTCCCCGAGCCGGAGGATGTGGACGTCGAGATCAACGAAAAAGATCTGAAGATAGACACCTACCGCTCGGGCGGCGCGGGCGGGCAGCACATCAACAAGACGGAGAGCTGCATCCGCATCACCCACCTTCCCACGGGCATCGTGGTCACCTGCCAGGACGAGCGTTCGCAGATGAAAAACCGCGACAAGGCGATGAAGGTGCTCAAAAGCCGCCTGTACGACTATTATAATTCGAAGTACCAAAGCGACTACGCCGAAAACCGCAAGAGCCAGATCGGCTCGGGCGACCGCAGCGAGCGCATCCGTACCTATAACTTTCCGCAGAACCGCGTCACCGATCACCGCATCGGGCTGACGCTGTATTCGCTGGATTCGTTCATGCAGGGTGACATCGGCGGCATGCTCGACAGCTTTGCCATCGCCGACCGCGAAGCGCAGCTTGCGGGCAGCAAAGACTGACCCCAGCCTCGCCGCATTCCGCGGCGTCCGCGCAGGATCGCCCGCGGCAGGGCGCTGCGCCCTAGCCCGCGCCTTCCCAACCGTCAAAAAAATTTTTTCACATAGAGGTAAAGACAAATGAGCGTTACGAAGAGGATCTCATCCATCTCTCCTTCCCTGACCCTTGCGATCACCGCCAAAGCCAAGGCGATGAAGGCGGAGGGCAAGTCCGTGATCGGATTCGGTGCGGGCGAGCCGGACTTCAATACGCCGCAGCACATCATCGACGCCGCGAAAGCCGCGCTGGACGCGGGCTGTACCAAGTATACGCCTTCCTCGGGGCTGCCGCAGCTGCGCAAAAAGATCGCCGAAAAATTTGCGGCGGAGCAGGGGCTTGCTTACGACCCGTCGCAGATCATCGTCTCTTCGGGCGCAAAGCACTCCATCTTCAACGCCATGTTCGCGCTCATCGAAGAGGGCGACGAGGTCATCATCCCCGCGCCGTACTGGCTCACCTATCCCGAGCTCGTCAAAGTCTGCGGCGGCGTGAGCGTGTTCGTCGAAGGGCATAAGGAGAACCACTTCAAGGTCGACCCCGCCGACATTAAAAAGGCGATCACCCCCAAGACGAAGATGCTCGTGTTCAACTCGCCCTCCAACCCGACGGGCGCGGTGTACACGGAAGAGGAGATCCGCGCCATCGCAAAGGTGTGCGAAGAGGCGGGCGTGTGGGTCTTATCCGACGAAATTTATTCCAAGCTCATCTACGACGGCGTAAAGCACTTCTCCATCGCGCGCGCAAGCGAGTGGATGAAGGAGCATACCGTCATCGTCGACGGCGTTTCCAAAACGTACGCCATGACGGGCTGGCGCATCGGCTGGCTCGCCGCGCCGAAGGAAGTCGCAAAGGCGATCGACTCTTTCCAGAGCCACGCTACGAGCAACCCCGCAAGCGTTTCGCAGTACGCGGCGCTCGCCGCGCTCGAGGGCAGCGAGGAAGAGCTGAATAAGATGCGCGGCATCTTCAACGACCGCCGCAAGTTCATGATCGAACGCATCCGCCGGATCGACGGGCTGGGCTGCATCGAACCGGACGGCGCGTTCTACATCATGCTCGTCGTGAACAAGCTGTACGGCAAGCGCTACAACGGCAGGAAGATCGGCGGCTCGCTGGATGTTGCCGACATGCTGCTCGAAAAGGGCGTGGCGGTCGTGCCCGGCATCGCGTTCGGCGATGACGAGTGCGTGCGCCTCTCCTATGCGATCAGCAAAGAGGACATTGCGACGGGGCTGGACCGCATCGAAGAGTTCGTCAAGGAGGTATTCTGATAAGGTGATCTATTTCGACAAGAGCAGAAACCTCCTCGAAGAGGATAAGTATCACTACGAATTGCAGGACGTGGAGCGCCCCGAGCTGTTCCGCGACATCTACCCGTACGAGGAGATCCCGAAGGTCGTGTTCAACTTCCGCCATGTGCCGATGGACATGCCCGCGGAGATCTGGATCACGGATACGACGTTCCGCGACGGGCAGCAGTCCACGTCGCCCTTTACGGTCAAACAGATCGTGGACATGTACAAACTCATGTCCCGCCTGGGCGGGCCGAAGGGCATCATCCGCCAGAGCGAGTTCTTCCTGTACAGCGAAAAGGACAGGAGCGCGCTCAAAGCGTGCCAGGACCTCGGGCTGAAGTTCCCCGAGATCACGACGTGGATCCGCGCGAACGAAAAGGACTTTGAACTCGTCAAGAACGCGGGCGTCGCCGAAACGGGCGTTCTGGTGAGCTGTTCGGACTATCACATCTTTAAAAAGATGAACCTCACCCGCGCGCAGGCGATGGACAAATACCTCGGCATCGTCAAGAGCGCGCTCTCCTACGGCATCAAGCCGCGCTGCCACTTCGAAGACATCACCCGCGCCGATTTCTACGGGTTCGTCGTGCCGTTCGCGAACGAGCTGATGAAGCTCTCGCGCGAGAGCGGCATCCCCGTCAAGATCCGCATGTGCGATACGATGGGCTTCGGCGTGAACTATCCCGGCACCTCGCTCCCGCGCAGCGTGCAGGGCATCGTGTACGGGCTGCACCACCATGCGGAAGTGCCGAGCGAACTTTTGGAATGGCACGGGCACAACGATTTTTATAAGGTCGTCACCAACGCTACGACGGCGTGGCTGTACGGCGCAAGCTCGGTCAACTGCTCGCTTCTGGGCATCGGCGAGCGCACGGGCAACTGCCCGCTCGAAGCGATGGCGATCGAATACGCCTCCCTGCGCGGTACGACGGACGGCATGGACCTCTCCGCCATCACCGAGATCGCGGGCTACTTCGAGTCGGAGCTGGGGTACATCATCCCGCCTTCCACACCGTTTGTCGGCAGGTCGTTCAACGCGACGCGCGCGGGCATCCATGCGGACGGCATGCTCAAAGACCCCGAGATCTACAACATTTTCGACACCGAAAAGATCCTTGCGCGCCCTGCACGCGTCTCCATCAACAATGCGAGCGGGCTGGCGGGCATCGCCTACTGGATCAACGACTATTACGCGCTGCCGGAAGGGCACAAGATCGATAAAAAGGATACGCTCGTTGTCGGGATGAAGGAGATCATCGACGGCGAATATGCCGCAGGGCGGAACAGCATCTGGGGCGACGACGAACTGGACAACATGATCCGTCAGCTTGACCGTGACCGCCACCGTGAATTTATCGCGTTCGGTCAGCAGAAATAGGGGAGAGGCGGATCCCCTTCACCAAAATTTTTGTGTTTTCACCGCACTTTTTTCAAAAAGAGGTTGAAAGTCGCGCAAAAATAAGGTACAATAAAAACAAGCAAAAGCGCTTGCGCGCTATCAAATCAAAACGGAGGTTTCCATGATCAAAATCATCTATGGGCCGAAAGGCACAGGAAAAACCAAGATCTTAATCGACGAGGCAAACGCGAAAGTGGCGTCGGCGAAGGGGCACCTGATCTTCATCACCAACACCAAGCGTTATATGTACGACCTGCACAGGGATATCCGTTTCATCGATACGAGCGATTTCATGGTCGCGGGCGAAGAGGCGCTGATCGGCTTCATCAAAGGCGTCGTTGCGGCGAACAACGATAACGAGTATCTCTTCATCGACGGCGCCGCGCGCATCGCGGGCAAGGACCTGAAGGATATGGCGGCGTTCTACTATGTGCTGGAGCGCCTTGCCGAGCAGAACGGGCTGACCGTGTACGTCACCTGCAGCGCCGCAAAAGAGGAGCTGCCCGAGTTTATCGCGAAATATATCTGAACGTTCACGAAAAATTTTTCGAGCTGACGAAAAATTTTTCCGTGATCTGAGGGCGACACCGCTGTTCGCGGCAAAAGCCGCTCGGCAGCGGTTTCTCCCTCTTTGCGGCATTTTTC
Source organism: Clostridia bacterium (assembly GCA_017886545.1). Classification (GTDB taxonomy): domain Bacteria; phylum Bacillota; class Clostridia; order Christensenellales; family Borkfalkiaceae; genus Borkfalkia. Next base: position 244 of record JAGHJS010000044.1, on the reverse strand, counting down.
GGTGCACACCATTATAGGAATGCCGCAAATTCACCCTCTTCCGTTACGCTTTTCGCAAAGCGCAATGTGCAACAGCAAAAAGTGCGATTTTTGCTTTTGCAAGCGATTATTTAAGCGCGCCGCATTCACCCCCCTTCGGGTGAGCCGAACGTTTTCGGCAAATTGGGTTGTGCTGCGCAAAAGCGCGGTTTTGCTTGCACGAGTGATTATTAAAAAGGCAACAGCAAAAAGCGCGGTTTTTGCT
>JAGHJS010000043.1 GCA_017886545.1 Clostridia bacterium | reverse complement strand
GCAGAAAAGCCGACGCTTTCGGCAACAAGTTGCCATGGGCATACGCCCATATGCCGCCGATTGCGGCGCGCTCGTTTTACCCCTTGCAAGCAAGGTAAAACTACGCGCGCCTTCGAAGGATCTCTATAAAAATATAAAGACGATATTCGCATAGAGATCCCTCGACAGGCTCGGGATGACAGGGTTGCCTTTTGTGTCACCCTGCGCGGAGCACCCCTACTTTTTCAGCTGTTTGTACAGCATGTAATAGTGCAGGCTGCCCGTCTCTTCAAACAATTTCCATGCGATATCGGCTGCGTCGTCGTCCCGGATAAACTTGCTCATGCCCGCAGTATGTGCAGGTTTTGCCCGTTCATGCCGCGGGCGCCTGCCGCCGCGCAAAAATCACGCCGAACGCGCCCCTCCCAAAGCCGCGTCCGCACAGCGGAAAAGCGCAGGGGCGGGTCAGTCCTTTTCGCAGAGTTCGTTGTAAAAATTCTCGTAATCGGTGCGCCCTTCGCGCAGGAAGGCGATCGCCGAAGAGGGGTGGCTGTTCATCCGCCCCGTGAGCAGGTACGGCACGTCGTACCCCCAGCGCACGCCCTGCTCCCGCAGGGGCAGCATGTAGTCTGTGACAAAGCGCAGCACGGGCGCCAAACGGTACTTCGGGTTTTTGAGGAAGCCCAGAAGCAGTTCGGACGCGCAGTTGCCCGCTCCCCTGCCCATGCCGTTCACCGTCATATCGAGGAGCGATGCGCCCCAGCTTGCCGCCTCGATGGTGTTGCCGAAGGCAAGCTGCTGGTTGTTGTGCGCGTGCATGCCGATGCTCTTGCCCCACTTTTCGCCCGCGGCGAGGTAGCGCTTGGTAAGTTCCGCCACCTGTTCGGGGTAGAGCGAGCCGTAGCTGTCTACCATGTAGATGACGTCGACGGGGCTTTGCCCGAGCATGTTCAGCGCGTCGTCGATGTCCTCGTCCTTCGCCTTTGAGACCGCCATGACGTTGACGCAGGTCTCGTACCCCATTTTGTGGCAGTATTCGATCATCTCGATCGCGGCGGGGATCTCGTAGATGTAGCAGGCGACGCGCACCATGTCGATGACGCTGTCCGCCTTTTTACCGATGTCGCGCCGGAAATCCGTCCTGCCCACGTCCGCCATGACGGAGAGCTTCATCGCCGTCTTGTTTTCGCCGACGATGTTCTGTATATCCTTTTCGTTGCAGAATTTATACTTGCCGAATTTGGCGGGGTCGAACAGATCGCGCGAGGCCTTATAGCCCATTTCCATGTAATCCACGCCCGCAGCGAGGTTCATCGCATAGAGAGCGCGCGCAAACTCGTCTGAAAATGCAAAATTGTTGCAGAGCCCGCCGTCGCGCAAGGTCGCATCCAGCACCTTGATGTCCGGGCGGAACGACAAAAGCGATCCTTTCCTTTTTTCCATTCTATACTCCGTATTGTTGCCTGCCGCGCGCAAATCGCTTTCAGCGTTTGCGCGCGGCAAAAATTGTTTTTAAAATCGTCCGCGCTTATGAACAGATGCGCGTTCAAAAGCCCTCTCTCCCGCGTTTCGGTTCGGAGACGCGAGCAAGACGAGGCGCGCGAGGAAAACCTGAGGGAGTTTACTTAGACGTAAATGACCGAAGGTTGCCGCAGCGCAACAAAGTATTGCGACGCGTATACGAAGCGAAACCTCAGTGTCGGTTCTTCAGCTCCGTACACACCTCCGACAGCTTCACGCCCGCGTTCGCGAGCAGCACGAGGGTATGATAGAACAGATCCGCGCATTCGCCGACGATCTCCTCGCGGCTGCCGTTTTTGGCGGCGATGACCAGTTCCACCGCCTCTTCGCCCGTCTTTTTGGCGATCTTGTCCACGCCCTTTTCAAAGAGATAGGCGGTGTAGCTGCCCTCTTCGGGGTTTTCCTTCCTGTCCTCGACGATGCGCTGCAGCTGCCCGAGCATCTCCGCGCCCGCGCCGCATTCCTGCACGGGTGTATAAAAACAGGTGTAGTTCCCCGTATGGCACGCCGCGCCCGTCTGTTCGACTTTGAGCAGAACGCAGTCTTTATCGCAGTCGAGGTAGATGCCGCGCACCTTTTGCAGGTGCCCGCTCTCCTCGCCCTTTTTCCACAGCTTCTGCCGCGAACGGCTCCAATAGTGCGCGTAGCCCGTTTCCAGCGTCTTTTTATACGCTTCGGCGTTCATATACGCCTGCATGAGCACTTCGCCGCTCTCGTAGTCCTGCGCGACGGCGCACACGAGCCCGTCTTTGTTCCATTTGAGTTCTTCCATGTTCATACCCTCCGCACGGGGATGCCGCGCTGTGCAAGATAGTCTTTCAGTTCCCGCATGCCGATCTCGTTGAAGTGGAACAGCGACGCCGCCAGCGCCGCGTCCGCCTTTCCCTCGGTGAGCACGTCGGCAAAGTCCTGCATACATCCCGCGCCGCCCGACGCGATGACGGGGATGTTGACCGCCTCCGCCGCCGCGCGGGTGAGTTCGAGGTCGTACCCCGCCTTGGTGCCGTCGCGGTCCATGCTCGTCAGAAGCACTTCGCCCGCGCCGAGAGAGGCGCCCTTTACGATCCATTCGACCGCGTCCAGCCCCGTATTCACCCTGCCGCCGTTCAGGTACACGTCCCAGCGACCCGCCGCGTTGCGCTTGGCGTCCACCGCGAGCACGACGCACTGCGCGCCGAATTTGTTCGCCGCCTCCGTGATGAGGGAGGGATTTTGGATCGCTGCGGAATTGACCGCGATCTTATCCGCGCCCGCCGCCAGCATTTCGCGGAAGTCCGCCACCGAGCGGATGCCGCCGCCCACCGTGAGCGGGATGAACACCTGTTCACTTGCGCGGGCGAGAATGTCGACGGCGGTCTTTCTGCCGTCCGACGAGGCGGTGATGTCTAAAAACACGATCTCGTCCGCGCCGATCTTGTCGTACGCCTTCGCGATCGCGACGGGGTCGCCCGCGTCGATCAGGTTGACGAAGTTGACCCCCTTTACGACCCTGCCCTTATCGATATCCAGGCAGGGGATGATGCGCTTTGCAAGCACTTTCTTCTCCTTTGCCGAACGCTTCCGCCGTCAGGACTGCGGGAAGCGTCTGACCGCCTCTTTCAGGTCGATCGCACCGCTGTAAATGGCTTTGCCGAGCACCGCGCCGTAGACGCCCGCCTCCTCCAGATTTTCCAGATCTTTCATCGAGGAGATGCCGCCCGACGCGATGATGTTCAGCTCCGTTTCCTTCTGCATGCGCACCGTTTCGGAGACGTTTGCGCCCGCCATTGCGCCGTCCTTGGCGATGTCGGTGAACAGCGCGCAGCGGATGCCCATTTTTTTGCACTTTTTGCCGAATGCGACGGCGGAAATGTTCGTCGTTTCCGTCCAGCCCTTGACCGCGAACATGCCGCCCTTTGCGTCGATGCCCGCGACGATCTTTTCGGGGAACTCATAGGTGGCGAGCGCGAACTCGTCGGGGTCGTACGCCGCCATCGTGCCGATGACGGCGCAGTCCGCGCCCGCGTTCAGCCGCCTGCGGATATCCGCGATACGGCGCAGCCCGCCGCCGCTCTGGATGCGAAGCTGCGGGAAGCGCTTTTTGATCTCGGCGATGACGGAATCGATGCCGCTCTCCCCGGTGAACGCGCCCGAAAGATCGACGATGTGCAGCCATTCCGCGCCCGCCTCCGCCCACTTTCCGGCAAACGCGAGCGGGTCGCCGTAGTCGGTCACTTTGTTCTTGTCGCCCTTGTACAGGCGCACCGCGCGCCCGTCTAAAATATCGATCGCAGGATAGAGAACCATCTTTTTTCCGCCTCCTATATGCGCGGCACGCTCACATGCCGACAAAATTCCGTAAAAGTTTCAGCCCGGCAGAACCGCTCTTTTCGGGGTGGAACTGCACGCCGTACACGTTCCCCGCAAAGATCGCGGAAGGGTATGCGCCGTAATAATCGGTCACGGCGGCTGTGTTTTCCGCGCCGCAGGCGGCGCGGTAGCTGTGCACGAAGTAGAAGCGCGTCCCCTCTTCGATGCCGTCGAACAGCGGCGTTTGCAGCGCGCGCACCTCGTTCCAGCCGATCTGCGGGATCTTGCCCTGCGTAAAGCGGTCGCACCGCCCGCGGATGAACCCCAGCCCCGCGTGCTCGCCCTCCTCGCTGCTCGCTTCCAGCAGAAGCTGCATGCCGAGGCAGATGCCGAGCATCTTCGTATCTTTCGCACGCCCGCGCAGGTATGTATCCAGCCCGCGCGCGGAAAGCTGTTCCATGCCCGCGCCGAACGCGCCCACGCCTGGCAGGATGAGTTTGTCGCACCCGTCCAGCACCGCTTTTTCGCCCGAAATACAGGCGGCGGCGCCCACGGCTTCCAGCGCCTTCTGCACCGAGCGGAGGTTCCCCAGCCCGTAGTCAACGATGCCGATCACTTACAGCACCCCTTTGGAAGACGGCACCTTGTCGGAGACGATCTTCACCGCATCCTGCAAACATTTTGCGACACCCTTGAAGATGCACTCCGCCTCGTGGTGCATGTTCCCGCCCGAAAGAAGGTCGATGTACAGGTTTACGCCCGCGTTGAAGGCGAAGGCGCGCCAGAACTCCTCCACAAGTTCGGCGTCGAATTCGCCGATCTTGCCCGAAAGCTTTGCCCTGAAGTTGAGGAAGGGCCTGCCCGAAATGTCCAGCGCGATCTGCGCGCAGCATTCGTCCATGGGCACGACGCGGTCGGCAAAGCGGGCGATGCCCTTTTTGTCGCCGAGCGCCTCTTTCAGCGCCTGCCCGAGGCAGATGCCCACGTCCTCCACGCTGTGGTGGAAGTCGACCTCCGTATCGCCCTTGCAGGTGACGGAAAGGTCGAACCCCGCATGCACCGCCAACAGCTCGAGCATGTGGTTGAAAAACCCGACGCCCGTGTCGATCTTCCGTTCGCCGCTGCCGTCTATGTTCAGCTCCAGCGTGATCTTTGTTTCCCGCGTGTCGCGGGCAATGGATGCTGTTCTCATAGGTTTTCTCCCTTTTCGTTTCATTTTCTGCGCGCGCGGATCGCGTTCCCGTGTGCAATAAGCTGTTCGCTTTCGGCAAGGCGGACGATGTCTGCGCCGTCCTCGGCGAGCGCTTCGGGCGTGTAGCGGATAACGCTCATCTTGCGCAGGAAAATATCCTGGTTCAGCACCTCGAAAAAGCGCGCGCTGCCGCCCGTGGGCAGAACGTGGTCGGGACCCGCAAAGTAGTCGCCGACCGGTTCGGGCGTATACCCGCCCAGAAACACCGCGCCCGCGTTGCGGATCTTCGGCAAAAGCTCCTCGCAGTTCTCCGTTGCAAGCTCTAAATGCTCGGGTGCGATCGCGTTGGCAAGTTCCGCCGCCTCCGCCATATCCTTTACGAGGATGACGCCGCCGCCGTTTTCCAGCGAACAGCCCGCGATCCCGCGGCGGGGCAGGTCGGCAAGCCGCGCTTCGACGCGCGCGCAGACCTTTTCGGCAAACGCCCTGTCGTCCGTGAGCACGATCGCGCGCGAAAGTTTGTCGTGTTCCGCCTGCGAAAGCACGTCCGCCGCAATGTGGTCGGGATCCTGCTTGTTATCCGCTACGATGAGGATCTCGGAGGGGCCCGCGAGCATGTCGATGCCGACGTCGCCGTACACTTCCTTTTTGGCGAGGGTGACGTAGATATTGCCCGGCCCTGCGATAACGTCCACCTTGGGCACGCTCTCCGTGCCGTACGCGAGGGCGGCGATCGCCTGCGCGCCGCCTGCTTTGAACACCTTTTCGGCGCCGCACTCGGCGGCGGCGACCAGAACCGCGGGCGCCACCTTCCCCTCCTTGGCGGGCGTACACACATAGATGTGCTCCACCCCCGCCGCCTTTGCGGGGAGGACGCCCATCAGCACGGAGCTGACCAGCGGCGCCGTGCCGCCGGGCACATAGATGCCCGCGCGCTCCACCGCGCGCACGACGTACCCCGTCGTCCGCCCGTTCACCGTGCGCACGTCGTCCTTCATCGGCGCGCGCGCATGGTATTCGTACACGTTTTTCACCGCCTTGCGCAGGGATGCGAGCAATGCCGCGTCCACCGCCTTATACGCCGCTTCGAACTCGGCGGGAGAGACGGCGACCGTATCCGCCGTCAGAGCAGAGCCGTCGAATGTTTTGCAGTATGCAAACAGTGCCGCGTCGCCGTTTTTGCGTACGTCGGAGACGATCGCACGCACCGTTTCGGCGCGGGCGGGGTCGTCAAAGCCCCCACGCTTTAAAATGCCCGCCGCCGCGGCGGCGTTTTCGTAGATCTTCATGAACGCGCTCCTTTTGCGTCAGATGTATTCCTTCATCTTTGCGATCAGCGGCAGGATCTCCGCCGCCTTTGTTTTCAGGCTCACTTTGTTGGCGACCAGCCTTGCGGAGATGTCGAACACCTCTTCGAGCACCACCAGCCCGTTGGCGCGCAGCGTCGCGCCCGACTGCACGATGTCGAAGATGACATCCGCCAGCCCCGTGAGGGGCGCAAGCTCGATGGAGCCGTGCAGCTCGATGACTTCCGCCGCCGCCCCGCGGGAGGCGAACAGCTTTTTCGCCGTGCGGGCGTACTTGCTCGCCACGCGCAGGTGCGGCACGCCGTCCACGGGCGTCCCCGGGAAGCCCGCAAGGCACAGCTTGCAACTTTCGAATTTCAGATCGAGCATCTCGTAGAGGTCCGCCTCCGCTTCGAGCAGGGTGTCCTTGCCGACGATGCCGATGTCCGCCACGCCGTACTCGACGTAGGTCGGCACGTCGGATGGCTTGACGAAGAAGAAGCGCCAGCGCCCGTCCGCCGTTTCCAACACGAGCTTGCGCGTCTCCTCCTTTAAAATTTCCGCGGGCACGCCGCACTTGCAGAACACGTCCGCGCAGTCGCTCGCCAGCCTGCCCTTTGCGAGGGCGACGTTCACCGTCCCCTTTTTGCCCGTGCGGCGCGCGCTGCCGCCCGCCGCCTGCAGGGCGCGCATCATACCGATCGCGAACCCGACAGCGGGCATGTCCCTGCCGAACTGCGCGCAGAGACCGTCGTACCGCCCGCCCGAAAGCACGGGCGCGCCGACCCCTTCGGCAAGCCCCGTGAACACGATGCCCGAATAGTAGGCGAGGCTCTTCACCGTGCCGAGGTCGAAAGAGACGTACTTCTCCGCCCCGCTCTCCTTCAGGCGCGCGTACACCGCGCGCAGGTGATCGAGCGACGCGCGTGCGAGCGGGTTGTCCGTCAGCCGCTCCGCCTCGTCCAGCACCTCCGCCCCGCCGAACAGCGACGGGAGCGCCAGGATCGCCTGCTGCACCCGCGCGGGCGCGCCCGTGCGGCGCAGCGCCATTTCGGTGCTCACCATGTCTTTGGCGTTGATGTAGCCGCGCAGCTCCTCCGCTTCCGCCGCGGAGAGCCCGCTCTCTTCGAGCAGCCCTTTATAGAACCCGACGTGCCCGATGTCGATGATAAAATCGTGCAGCCCGAGCGCTTTGAGGCAGTCCGCCGCGAAGGCAATGGCGTACGCGTCCGCTTCCGCCCCCTCTTCGCCGAACAGCTCCACGCCCGCCTGCGCGACCTCGCGGTCGGCGTTGCCGCTTGCGGAAAAATCGTAGATGTCCGAAAAATAGCACAGCCGTTCGCGCGCGCCGCCCAGCTTGGTCGCGGCGATGCGCGCACAGGCGAGGGTCATATCGGGGCGCAGGACGATGAGGTTGCCGTCCTTGTCCGTCATTTTGAACATCTGCGCCTGGTCGACGGCGCTGCCGATCTTGGTCAGCGTATCGTAGTATTCCAGCCCCGCGGCGCGCACCGAACGGAACCCCGCCGCCGCAAATTTTTTGCGCAGCAGCGCCTCCGCTTCGTCCAATGCGCCGCTCAGATCGGGCAGCACGTCGCGCACGCCCGCGGGCAATTTGAAGTGTTGCATGTTTCCCTCCCCGCCGCGGGCGCAGGCGCCCGACGAGCCGACAGTTTTCCGCATATGATTTTATCATTTTTCCGCCCCTTTTGTCAATAAACGGAGCGCCGCCGCAAGGGGGAATGAAAACTTTACGCCCTTTGCCGCCGGAAATCCGTCCTGTATCGGGGCGCGTACCCTCCCCGCGCCCGCCGTTCTGCCAAAAAGCCCGCCGCAGGGTTTCCCTGCGGCGGGCGAACGTTCAATCGTCTATCAAATCACGGAAAAAAGTTTTGTCTCTTTCAAAACTTTTTTCGTGAACCCCCTTTTCAGTTCATCACGATCTCCTTCAGCTTTTCGTACTTCTGCATGGCGAGGCGGTGCAGCTGCTCGGTATCGCCCATGCCCGCCGCCTCGTCCGCGAGCTTTTTCGCCGTGAAGATGACCTCGGGCGGATAATGCAGATTTTTGATATCCGCAATGGCGTGCCCGCTCTGCCGCACGCCCATAAAATCGCCGCCGCCGCGCAGTTTTAAGTCCTCTTCCGCGATCTTGAACCCGTCTGTGTTGTTTTTGAGCACCGTGAGCCGCGCGCGCGCCTCCTCCGAATCGGCGCCGATGAGCAAAAAGCAGTAGCTCTTTTTCCCGCCGCGGCCGACCCGTCCGCGCAGCTGGTGCAGCTGCGAAAGCCCGAACCGCTCGGCGTTGTAGATGACCATGATGGTCGCGTCGGGCACGTCGATGCCCACTTCGATGACCGTCGTCGTGACGAGGCAGTCCGTCTGCCCGTCACGGAACGCATCCACGATCTCCGCCTTCTGCGCGTCCTTCATCTTGCCGTGCAAAAGCGCGAACCGCACGCGCGGCAGCCTGTTTTTCAGCTCGTCGTACAGCTCGGTGACGCTCGCGAGCGCCCCCTCCTCGTCCCCCTCGATCTTGGGGCAGACGAAGTAGGCTCGGTTCCCCTTTGCCGCTTCCCGCCCGATATATTCGAGCATATCGTCGTATTTGCGCTGCGATATGACGGCGGTGACCGTCTCGGCGCGCTCTTTCGGCTTTTCTTTTATCTCGGACACGTCCAGATCGCCGTAAAAGATGAGCGAAAGGGTGCGCGGGATGGGCGTGGCGGACATGACCAGAACGTCCGCGCCGTCGCTCTTGCCGCCGAGCGCGGAGCGCTGCGCCACGCCGAATCGCTGCTGCTCGTCGCACACGGCGAGCGCGAGGTCGGGGGCGGTCACGTCCGCCTGCAACAGCGCGTGCGTGCCGCAGACGATGCGCAGCTCCCCCGCGGCGAGCGCGCGCTTTGTTTCGCGCTTCTCCTTCGCGGGGGTAGCGCCCGTCAGGAGCGCGGCGGGGTACTCGGGCAAAAACTTCTGCACGAGCGCGAAATTCTGTTCGGCGAGCACTTCGGTGGGAGCGAGCATCATCGCCTGGTGCCCGCTTTTGACCGCCATGAACACCGCGCACAGCGCGACCGCCGTTTTGCCGCAGCCCACGTCCCCCTGCAGCAGTCGGTTCATGCGCTGCGGGCATTTCAGATTTTCATAAATCTCGTTGACGGCGCCCTTCTGCCCCGCCGTCAGTTCATAGGGAAAGCGGCGCGCGAAGTCCGCCACGTCCGCCGCGGTGCAGCTGTAGCGGAAGGCGCGGGCGTCCTCTTTGCTTCCCTTGAGCAGCTTGAAAGCGGAGAGCAGCAAAAAGTACTCTTCGAGCGCGATGCGCTCTGCCGCCCCGTCCTTCTGTGCGAACGTTTCGGGCGCGTGGATGCGGCGGTACGCCTCCCCGAGGGGGGAGAGCGCGTACTTTCTGCACAGCGCCGCGGGGATCGCCGTCTGCGGCAGACAGAAGCGGAGCGCCTCGCGCACGGCGCTGCGCACGACGCGCTGCGTCAGCGAGCCTTTGAGCGGGTATACGGGGATGATGCCCTGCAGCCTGCCCGCGCCGCGCGGCTCGAACTGCGGGTTCGCCATGCTCGGCTGCATGCCGTAGCGGTTGGTCACCCGCCCGTAAAAGAGGTACTCCTCCCCCGCAACGAGTTTGGAGCGCACATACGGCGCGTTGAACCACACGGCGGAAAAGCGCTCGCCCTCCTGATCGCACCACACCTTGACGAAACTGCGCCTGCCGTTGTACACCGTCTGCGGCGGGGATACGACGCGGCACGCCAGCAGCACGGTGTCGTTGTGGTAGCACTCCGAAATGCGCACCTGCTGCGTGAGGTCGAGGTAGGCGCGCGGAAAGAGGCGCACGAGATCCTCAGCGGAATGCACGCCCAGCGCGGCAAAGTCCTTCGCCCGCTTATCCGAAATGCCTTTGAGTGCCGTAAGTTCCATGCTTTTTCCTGCAAAAAAACGGCGGATGACCCGCCGCCTTTTCCTCGGTATGTTATTCCAAAGATACGATGTAGTAGTACACCGGCTGCCCGCCGAAGTGGAAGTCCACGTCGCAGTCGGGGTATTTTTCGGCGATGCGCGCGGCGAGCTTCTCCGCGTCCTCCTCCGCCACTTCCTTACCGTAATAGAGGGTGATGATCTCGTGCGAACTGTCTTTCAGTTTATCGACGAGCGTCATCATCGTGTCCTCGATGTTGCTGCCCTTGGCGAGGATCTTTTTGTCGTCCAGCCCGATGATGTCGCCCTCTTTGAGGCTGAACCCGTTGAGGTGCGTGTTGCGCACCGCGTAGGTGCACTGCCCCGCGCGCACGTTGTCGAGCGCGTGCAGCATATCCGTCTTGTTCTCTTCGGGCGTCGCCTCCGCGTTGAAGGCGAGCACCGCGGCAAAGCCCTGCGGGATGTTTTTGGTGGGGATGACGTGGATGGTGCGGTTCGTGACCAGCGCCTTCGCCTGCTCCGCCGCGAGGATGATGTTTTTGTTGTTGGGGAACACGAACACATGGTCGGCGTTGATCTTCTGCACCGCGTCGGCAATGTCGCTCGCGCTCGGGTTCATGGTCTGCCCGCCTTCGATCACGCGGTCGACCAGAAGGTCTTTGAAGATCGCCTCGATGCCCTCGCCCGCGCAGATGGCGAGCATGCCCATCTCCTTCTTTTCCGCCTCGCGCTTGGCGCGCATGGCGCGGTTCTGTTCGAGCATGTTTTCGATCTTCACGCGGTCGAGCTCTCCCAGCTCCAGCGCGTAGGTGAGCGCAACGCCCGGCGTGTTGGTGTGCACGTGCACTTTGACCAGCTCTAAGTCGCCGATGCAGATGACGCAGTCGCCGATCTGCATGAGCTTTTCTTTCAGCCTGTCGATGTCCGCGAGGGTGGTCTGCTTTTTCAGATTGATGATGAAAAATTCGGTGCAGTAGGCGAACACGATCTCGCCCAAATCGAGGTTGATGATGTCCGAATTGTCGCCGAACACGTCCTCGTCCGCCTTCTGCGCGTCGGGCGCGGCGAGCTCTTCGTATTCTTCGCCGTTGAGCGCGCCCAGAAAGCCGCGGTAGATGCACAAAAGCCCCATGCCGCCCGCGTCGACCACGCCCGCCTTTTTCAGGACGGGGAGCTGTTCGGGGGTCTTGGCGAGGGCTTCCTCGCCCTTTTTGATGACTTCTTCGAGGAAGACGGTAAAATCGCGGAACTTCGCGGCGGAGGAGACGGCGAATTCGCTCATCATCCGCGCCACGGTGAGCATGGTGCCCTCCTTGGGCTTGGATACGGCGGAATAGGCGACGCGCGTGCCGTTCTCCATGGCGCGGGCGAACGCTTTGATGTTCACATCTTCGTGTTTTTTGCATTCCGCGCAGATACCGCGGAACAGCTGCGACAAGATGACGCCCGAATTGCCGCGCGCGCCTTTGAGCGCGCCTTTGGAAACGGCGTCGCACAGTTCGGACATGCGGTTGGAGGTGCAGAGGTTCATCTCCCGCACCGCCGACTGGATGGTCAGCGACATATTCGTGCCCGTGTCGCCGTCCGGCACGGGGAACACGTTGAGCGAATCGACCTTCGCCCTGTTTATTTCAAGCACCTTCGCGCCCGCAGCGATCATCCTGCGAAGCTCGGTGCTCCCTATCGTTTTTGGCATGGAACCACTCTCTCCTTAACAGAAAAGACGGGGCGCAGCGTTCCGCCCCGCGGATATGCAAAAATACGGGGCGATCACAATTTGACCCCGATGATGTTCACGTTGACGGTATCCACGATCATGCCCGTGAACCGTTCCACTCTGTATTTTACGCTCTCTTTGAGCGATTCGGCGACCGCATTGATGGAAACGCCGAACTTGATGATGACGTAAACGTCGATGTAGATCCTGTCGCCGTTCGTCGTTACGCGTACGCCCTTCCCTTTGGGGCGGCGGCCGAACAGCTCGGCAAGGCTGTCCGTAAAACGGCGCGATACGGTTTCGACGATGCCGTAGCACTCCGTGGCGGCATGCGAAGCCACCCGCGCGATGGCGAGGTCGGATATGGTTATCTTGCCGTATGCATTGCTCGTGTTTACAGACATGGCATTTTACTCCTGCATCTTTATTTTAACCCATTTCCCGACATTTTGCAAGAAGAATTTGAATCTGCTCCGTATTTTTTTGCCCATGCGTGAAAAAATACGAAAATCGAATGCGAAATCGATTGATTTTTTGCGTTTCTTTTGGTATAGTATTAAAGCTCGTTCCGTATATACGGCGGGTTTTTATTACGAAATCAACGCCCGCACACAAAAAATCGTGCGGAGGAGGTAGGATCATGTCGAGAGTTTGCAGCATCTGCAATAAGGGGCAGCACGCCGGCAATAACGTCAGCCACAGCAACCGCAAGACCAAGAGGACCTTTAAACCCAACGTGCAGAAGGTCACCATCCTCAAGGACGGCAAGGCGGAAACCGCCTATGTGTGCGCACGCTGCCTGAAAAGCGACAAAGTAGAAAGGGCGTAAAAAAGTAATTTCACGCGTTTCTCGCCGAGCTGTCGGCTGCGAAACGCCGTGATGGCAGGAAAACCCCGCTGCTCTTACGAGACAGCGGGGTTTTCCTCTGCGCCGCCTCGTCGAAACAGCATTTGCGTTGTAGCGGCTTGCCAAAAGGCAATCCGCAAACGCCGCAATACTGTTTCTCCTCCTCCCCAAAAATCTCGGGCGTAGCCCTGCGATTTTCGGGGCACCCCTTGTTTAGGGCACACCTTTATAGAAGTGCGGCGCATTCACCTTTCCCCAAAAAGCCGTAAGCATACGGCAAATTGGGGGCGCTTTTCCAAAGGCGTAGCTTTGGAACGCGCAGTTTGATTATTGGAAAATTCACGCGAATCTCGCGCAAAGGCGCTGCGCTTCGCCGTGAGAGCAGGGGAAAACCGACACCTTTACAGGATGTCGGTTTTCCCCTCTTTTTGCCCTTTTCAGGGCTTGCCCATTATAGAACGGGCAAAAATTCACCCCTTTCCGCTACGCTTTTCGCAAAGCGCAATGTGCAAAAGCAAAAAGTGTGATTTTTGCTTTTGCGAGGGATTATTTAAGCGCGCCGCATTCACTCTTTCCGAATTGAGCCGCAGGTATGCGGCAACAGGGCTCCCGAAAATCGCAACGAAGTGAGATTTTTGGGAAGAGGAGGAGCGGAGTGCGCATGCGAGCATTGCCCCTTAGGGCGATGCGAGAGCGCCGCCGACTGCTCCGACGAGGGGGCGCTTTTCCAAAGGCGCGGCTTTGGAACGCGCAGTTTGATTATTGGAAAGGAAGCACTTTACGTCATCCTGAGCGGAGCAGCGGGCTTCCTTCCTGTCATCCTGAGCGAAGCAAAGCGAAGCGAAGGATCTCTATGCTGATATCGTCAATATTTTTATAGAGATCCCTCGACAGGCTCGGGATGACAGGGCGCGGCAATCGCTTCCCCTTTTCCGTGCCGGCAAAAAACCATACAAAAAAATACCGCCGCCCCGAACGGGGCGGCGGCTCATTTTATCTTTCGTTCGGGCGGACAGCGGCCTTCGCGCGCAGGATAACCCGCAGCGCCGCCCGCACCGCCCGCGGCGGTTTTACGCAGATGATTTTTACCACTTCGCTTCCTCCCGCACTTCGAACACGAAGAGCGTGCCCGCGTCGCAGACGATGCGCGCAAAGTCCTCCTCGACGACGTTGCTCAGCCCGCGGCACGCGTGCGCCGTGAGCGTAAGGTCCTCGAGCGGGTACCGCAGCCCTTCACTCTCTATTATATGCGCGCTCTCCCCTACGGGTGCAAGCGACAGTGTGATCCCCTTTTTGTTTTTCCACACCGTTTCACCCGCGGCGCAGTAAATATCCGTGTAATTCGTGATCATGCGCGCGGAGACGCCGCGCAGGAACGCGGCGTACAGAAGGCACAGGTTGCCGTAAAAATGATCGTCCCGTCCGCCGCCGCCCCCGTACAGCTCGATCTCCGTACAGCCGTGCGTAAGGAGGTACTCCAGCGCGATCTCGCCGTCGGTGAAATTTTTGCGGCTGGGATAGACGAGCGCGTCCGCGGGAATATACCCGAGCGAGTCGAAGTCGCCCGCCTTCACGTCTATGCGCGCCTTCCCTTCCGCCCAGCGCAGCGCGCCGTCGCAGCAGACGGTGAGCGCGCCCGTACAGTCGATCTCCCCTTTCGGGGGTTCCCCGTTCAGAAATACGATGCCTTTCATAGTCCTTTCCCGCAAAAAACGGGCAGCCTCTGCCGCCCGCACTTCTCTCTTATTCTCCGCGCAGCCGCGCGATCGTCCGCTTCATATCGGACGAACGGAAGACCGCGCTCCCCGCCACGATGACGTTGACGCCCGCAGCCGTGACCGCCGAAACATTCTCCTCGGTGATGCCGCCGTCCATTTCGATATCGCGCACGATGCCGTGCTTTGCAAAAAAGTCGCGCGCCTTTTCCGCCTTTTTCAGGGTGTCCTCGATGAGCTTCTGCCCGCCCCGCCCGGGAACGACGCTCATGACGAGCAGCATGTCGAAGTCTTCGGCGTAGGGCAGCACGCTCTCCACAAGGGTGTGCGGGCTGACGGCGACGCCGCTCTTTACGCCGAGCGAACGGATGTGCCGCAGCGCTTCTCCCAGACGGTCGCCGCACGCCTCGGCGTGGACGGTCAGGATATCCGCCCCCGCGCGCGCGAACTCCTCCGCCTTTTCCCACGGGTTGATCGTCATCAGATGCACGTCCAGCGGCAGCCGCGTATGCGGGCGGAGCGCCTCGACCATATGCGACCCGAAGGTGATCAGCGGCACGAAGGTGCCGTCCATCACGTCGCAGTGCACAAGATCCGCCCCCGCTGTTTCCAACCGTTCCACCGCTTCGCCCAACGCCGCAAAATCGGCGGAAAGAATGGACGGAGCGACCTTGATTTCCCTCATAGGCACCCCCGATAAACGTTACCCTATCATAATACCAAACGCGCGCGCGTTTGTCAATCCTTCGCGGGTTTTTCGGCGCCCGCCGCAAAAATTTCTGCCGCGGCAGACGGCACAGCAACAGGCAAAAGGCAAGCGGCACAGCGGCGGGCAGACGGCAGACAGCACAGAGGCGGGGCGAAAGACCGACGGCACACAATGGTCGGAAAACCCGCGCACGTTCCGACGCCCGCACCCTGCAAACGGAGCGGGCGCACCCGCAGACCTTATTCCGCGTCTGCGCCGCTCTTTCCCAGCCGCGCCGCGCGCAGCTGCCCGCAGGCGCCGCCGATCTCCGCGCCCGTGCGGCGGCGGAGCGTCGCCGAAATGCCGCGCTTTTCCAGCTCGCCCAAAAAGCGGTACGCCGCCTTTTCGTCCGTGCCCGTAAGCGCGCGCTCCTTCACTTCGTTGAGGCGGATGAGGTTCACGTGGCAGGGCCTGCCCTTTAACAGCGCGGCGAGCTTTTCGGCGTGTTCCCTGTCCGCGTTTTCGCCCTCGATGAGCGCGTATTCGAAGATGTAGCGCCGCCCCGTCTTTTCAAAGTAATAGGAACACGCCTTCAAGATCTCCGCGATGGAGTACGCCTTTGCGACGGGCATGGTGCGGGCGCGCTCCTCGTCCGTCACCGCGTGCAAAGAGACGGTGAGGTTGACGGGCAGCCCCTCCTCCGCGAGCGCGATCATCTTCGGCACGATGCCGCAGGTGGAAAGGCTGATGTTGCGCGGGCTGATGTTCAGCCCGCCTTCCGCCGTGACGAGGCGTAAAAATTTTACGACGTTCTCGTAGTTATCCAGCGGCTCGCCGCTGCCCATGAGCACGAGGTTGGTGACGGCGCGCTTTGCGGGCGTGCCGCCCGCGCGCGCGTTGACCGCGAGCACCTGCGCCAGGATTTCGCCCGCGGAGAGGTCGCGCACCAGCCCGTTCAGCCCCGAGGCGCAGAAGGCGCAGTTCATGCGGCAGCCCACCTGCGTGGAGACGCACTGCGTGTTGCCGTATTTGTAGCGCATCAGCACGCCCTCGATCAGGTCGCCGTCCGCCAGCGAAAAGAGGTACTTTTCGGTGCCGTCGGCGGCGGTGAGAACCTCCGCGATGCGCACGGGCTCGTCCTCGAAGCGGGCGAGCAGCCGTTCGCGGAGGGCGCGCGAAAGTTCGGTAAATTCCGAAATGCGCCCGCCGCGCGCGATCGCGCGCGCGAGCTGCCCCGCACGGTAGCGCGGCTCGCCCAGCTCCGCCATGAGCGCCGCCAGCTCCTCCGCGTTCCGGTCCTGTAAGATCTCCTTCATGCCCGCCTCCGCAGTTTGCTGAAATAAAACCCCGCACCCATCGAAAGATGGGGCAGAAATTGCAGCCCGTACTTCGTCTTTTTATGCCCGAGCGGGCTCTCCGCCCCCTCCGCGGAAAACGCACCGTTCTCCGCAAGGAAGGCGGCGACGGTGCCGTCGTTCTCCTCTTCGAACACCGAACAGGTGGAATAGTACAGGCAGCCGCCCGCCTTCACATACGGCGCGCAGGCGCGAAGGATCGCGGTCTGCGTCTGATGCAGCGCGGCGATGTCCTGTTCCTTGCGGAACAGCTTGATATCGGGGTTTTCGCCGATGACGCCGTAGCCCGAGCAGGGCGCGTCGACCAGAACGGCGTCGAACGCGCCGTCGTACGCCGCGTCGTGCTGCGACGAATCGCGGCAGACGACGTCTATATTCCGCACGCCCATGCGCGCGGCGTATGCGCGGATGAGCTCGGCGCGGTGCGGGTGCAGTTCAAAGGCGGTGACGCGGGCGCACTTCTCCGCGAGCAGCACGCTCTTGCCCCCGGGCGCGGCGCAGGCGTCCAGAAGGCGCCCGCACGGCTCGATGCCGTAACAGATCGCGACGGAACCGACGGACTGAAAGGTGTACTTCCCCTCGTCGTACCCCGCGTCCCTGCGGAACGCGGGAAAGGCGTACACGCCCGCGAAGGGGGTCGGTTCCGCACCCGCGCCGGCAAGATAAGGCGCGGCGTCCTCTTCCGAGGCAAACCGCACAAACGTGCGCGGCGGGCGGTGGCGTACGATCTCCTCCGCCTCCTGCCCGTACTGCGCGAGCAGCCTTCCCGCCGCAAACAGCGGCACCGAGTACGCGAGCGACAGCCGCTCCTCCTCCCCCGCAGGCTGCGGCACTTTGTCTGCGTCAAAGGCGCGCAGGAAGGCGTTGAGAAAGCCCGACGCGCCCCCTTTGCCCAGCTTTTTGGCGAGCGACACGGCGCTGTCCGTGACCATATAGCGCGGCTTCCCCAAAAACAGCAGAAAATACAGCGCGACTTTTAAGAGGATGCGGATGGGCTGCTTCGGGTTTTTGGGCGCAAAAGCGCGGATGCACGCGTCGAGGTACAGATCGTTTTCCAGCACGCCGTACGCCGCCTTTGCAGTGCGCGCGCGGTGCGCCTCCTCGATCGGCGTATCGGCGAGCGCCTGTTTGAGCCAGCTCCCCTGCCCGTATACCTTTTGCAGGACGGCGAACGGGTCGTACAGCGGGTTGGTCATCGTCCGCCCCCGTCCGCGCCTTCCGCCGCGGCGGTGCCGCCGAACACGTCGCCGACGCAGACCTTTCTGCCGTTGACGGCGTCGGCGGCGCTCAGCCGCTTGCCGCCCTCGAACTGCAAGGAGCGGATGCACAGGCACCCGTCGCCCGCAGCGACGTAAATGCCCGTCTTATCCGCGCGCACGACCTCTCCGCACGCGCCCACCGCGCCCTCCGCGGGGACGGCGGACAAAATGTTGACGAGCTTGCCTCCGCACCGCGTAAAGGCGAGCGGTTCGGGGTCCATCGCCCGAACGAGGCGGCAAAGCTGCCGCGCGGACCCCGTAAAGTCGAGCGCGCCGTCCTCTTTTTTGATCTTTTTGCAGAAAGTGGCGTCCGCCTCGTTCTGCTTTTCGTACGTTTCCGTGCCCTGTTCCACCTGCGTGAGCGCCGTGACGATGCACGCCGCGCCCAGCGCGAACAACTTGTCCGCAAGGGTGCCCGCGGTATCCGTCTCTTCGATGGGCAGGCACGCGCGCAGCAGCACGTCGCCCGTGTCCAAACCAAGCTCCGTGCGCATGATGGTCACGCCCGTCTCCGCATCCCCCGCTAAAATGGCGCTCTGAATGGGCGACGCGCCCCGCCAGCGGGGCAAAAGCGACGTATGCACGTTGAACACGCCGCGCGGGAAGGCGGCGAGCACGTCCGCCGTCAGGATCTGCCCGTATGCGCAGGTGACCATACAGTCCGCGCCGACCGCGGCGAGCGCGGCGGCATGGTCGCGCACCCGCGCGAAGTCGAATACGGGCACGCCCGCCTCCTGCGCCGCGACCTTCATGGGGTTGGGCGTGAGGATACGCTTCCGCCCCGTCGGCTTATCGGGCTGGGTCAGAACGGCGGCAACGCAAAAGCCCGCTTCGCGCAGGGCGCGGAACGGGATGGGCGAACGGGGATCGGAACCGGCAAAAACGATCTTCATACAGCTCCTTATACAGCTTTTTGCGGCAAAATGCGCCGCGGTCAGTCTCTGACCACTTTTTCGGCCCTGTCGATGTACAGAACGCCGTCCAGATGGTCGAGCTCGTGGCAGACGGCGCGCGCAAAAAAGCCGCGGGCGGTCAGTTTCTTCTTCTTGCCGAAGCGGTCGAAAAACTCCACTTTGACCACGTCGGGGCGGGTGACGATCCCGCGCTTGCCGCGCACCGAAAGGCAGCCCTCCCAGCCGCGCTGTTCGCCCTTGCTCTGCACGATGACGGGGTTGACGAACTCGAAAAAGCCCTCCTCCACGTCCACGACGACGGCACGGCGCAGCACGCCGACCTGCGGCGCGGCAAGCCCCGCGCCCTCCTCTTCGCGGACGGTATCCTTCATGTCGTCCAGAAGCTGCCACAGCTTTTCGTCAAAGGCGGTCACTTCAAAACACTTTTTGCGGAGAACGTCGTCTCCTTCCTGTACTACGTTGCGGATTGCCATAAAAAACTCCATATTCGTGCTCGCGCAAACCTCGCCGAGCTGTCGGCTGCGGTTTGCTGCGATTTTGAGGACAACCGCCACTGCCCTCGCTTAGCTCGGGACAGCGGAGGTTTTCCTCGTTGCGGCATCTGTTTTGGCACACATATTGATAAATGCCGCAACTTCACCTTTCCTGCAAAAGGCAAGGCATTGCCAAATGGGGTTGCGCTGCGGAAAATTGCGATTTCCCTTGCGCGAGTTATTATTTTAATAATTAACTGCGCGTGCCAAAATCGCAATTTTGGCTAAGCGCACTCAATTTGCCGCATACCTGCGGCTCGATCCGGAAAGAGTGAATGCGCCGCGCTCTTATAATCGAGAGCCTTTAAAGCGCGCGGCGCAGAGAGAAAAACGAATGCAGAGCCGCGTAATATCGCGGCGAACATTCGGTTGTCTCTCCAATCACGGAAAAAAGTTTTGTCTCTTTCAAAACTTTTTTCGTGAACCCGTTAGCTCAGATTCCCCGGATCCTCCTCCACATACACGAGCGCGTCGCGCGAGCGGTGCGCTAAAGCCCGTTCGTAAATATCGGGCAGCAGCGCGTCCCCCTTCAGGCGCATCAGCACCTGGTAGCGGAAGCGGCTTTGGATGCGCCGCACGGGCGAGTGCATTTTGTTGAAAAACAAAAATTCGTCCGCGTGCGCGTCGTACAGCTCTTTGAGCGAAAACCAGACCTCTTTCAGCGTTTCCAGCGCCTTTTTATCCTCCGCCGCGGTGACCATCACGCGCACGATGCGCGCAAAGGGCGGGAAGGCGGTCGCCTTGCGCAGCGCGATCTCGTGCTCGAAAAAGCCCTTGTAATCGTACCGCACCGCAAAGCGCAGGATGTAATTTTCGGGGTCGTACGTCTGCAAGACGACCTTCCCCTGTTCGCCCGCGCGGCCCGACCTGCCCGCGACCTGCGTGATGAGCTGAAAGGTGCGTTCGCCGCTGCGGTAATCCGAAAAATGCAGGCTCATGTCCGCGTCGAGGATGCCGACGAGGGTCACCCCCGGGAAGTCGTGCCCCTTGGCGACCATCTGCGTGCCGACGAGGATATCCGCCTCGTGGTCGGCAAAGCGCTTTAAAATTTTGTAATGTCCCTCTTTGCCCGCCGTCGTATCCACGTCCATGCGCAGGATGCGCGCGGAGGGGAACAGCTTTTTCAGCTCCCCGACGACGCGCTGCGTGCCCGTGCCCGTATAGCTTAAATGCACGCTCCCGCAGGCGGGGCAGGCGGTGAGCATGCGGTACGTTGCGCCGCAATAATGGCATTTGAGGCAGTTTTCCTCGCTGTGGTAGGTGAGCGAAACGTCGCACTGCGCGCACTTGACCACTTCGCCGCATTCGCGGCAGACCACGCTCTGCGCAAAGCCGCGGCGGTTGAGGAAGATGATCGCCTGCCTGCCGCCCGCAAGGCAGGCCTCCAGCTCTTCGCGCAGCGCTGCCGAAAAGGCGGAGGCGTTGCCGCGGCGCACCTCGCGGCGCATGTCCGCCACGACGATCTCGGGCAGCGGGCGCTTGTTGATGCGCTCGGGCAGTTCGATGAGGTTGTATTCCCCTTCCCGCGCCTTTAAATACGTTTCCACCGAGGGCGTCGCGCTGCCGAGCACGAGTTTGCAGCCGTTGTACCGCGCGCGCAGTTCGGCGATCTCCGCCGTGTTGTAGCGCGGGTTCGTTTCGCTCGCATAGCTGCCGTCGTGCTCCTCGTCGAGGATGATGACGCCGACGTTTTCGACGGGTGCGAACACGGCGCTCCGCGCGCCGATGGCGATCTTCGCCTCGCCCCTGCGGAGGCGCTGCCACTCGTCGAATTTTTCCCCTGCGGAAAGCCCGCTGTGCAGGATCGCCGCCTGCGGCCCGAACCGCGCGCGCAGCTGCGAGAGCATCTGCGGGGTGAGCGATATTTCGGGCACGAGAAAGACCGCGCTCTTCCCCTCTTTGAGCGCTGCGGCGATGAGCGTGAGGTAGATCTCCGTCTTGCCGCTGCCCGTCACGCCGTGCAGAAGCTGCACCGTCTGCGCCGCGCCGCGGATGCTCTGTACGGCGGCTTCCTGCGCGGGCGTGAGCGTGCGCGCGGGCGCATCGCCCTCCATCTGCGTATACGGCGAACGGTTGACCCGCTCTTTTGTGCGCGCCGCCGCGCCGCGCCCGATCAGCGCGTTCACCGCCGCCGTGCCGAACTGTTTGCACAGCGCCGTATAGTCGCTCGGGGAATGCGCTTTCAGGTAGTCGTACGCCGCCCGCTGCGCCTTGGCGCGGGCGGGGATGTCCGTATCCTGTACGAACGTTACGACGTTTTTGTACAATTCGTGCGCCGCGCCACGCCGCATCTCCGCGGGCAGGAACAGCCGCAGGGTCAGCGCCATCGGGCAGCGGTAACGCTCCGAAATGCGCTTTGCAAGGGCAAGGCACTCCTTGGTCAGGGCGTGGTCGACCACCTTTGCAATGCTTTTGAGCTTTGCGGGGTCGAAGTCACTCCCCTCTTTGAGGCGCATGACGTAGCCGTCCACCGCGGTGTTGCCGAAGGGCACCTTCACGCGGCTGCCCTCCCGCACGCCCTCGATGGAGCGGTATTCGAAAATTTTATCCACTTCGCTGTGGGCGATGTCTACGATGACTTCCGCTGTCATGCCTTCTCTCTTGCTTTTGCCGCGCACATAGACGAACTGCCCCGATGGGTCGGGGCAGACGAAAACCGATTGCTCAGTCCTTGGTCATGACCAGCTTGCCGGACATGATCTCCTGGCAGGCAAGCGCGATCTCTTTCGTGTTGCCGGGCAGCTCGTGGATGCCCTGGCTCTGCTCCTGGTCGATAATCTGCCGCGCGCGTTTGGCAACGACCACGCAAAGCGCATAGCGCGAAGCCGGTTCTTCCGGCGTGCCCAGCTTTTCCACCAGCCTGTCTACTACGGGTTCGTTTATCATAATTACCTCCATAATGTATTCACGCAAATCTCGCGCAAAGGCGCTGCGGCTAACGAAGCCGATTTTGCGAAGCGGCTGCTTGCAGACATTTATGCAAAATCGGCGAAGTTGACGGCGGCGCAGCCGCCGCTATGCCGTGAGTTTGAGGGGACACCGCCGCCTCCCGTTGGTCGGAACAGCGTTTTCCCCTCTGTGCGCGATATTTAAGGGCTACGTATTATAGAAATCGCGCCCATTCACCCCTTTTCGGGAAAGCCGAAAGCATTCGGCAAATTGGGGGCGCTTAGGCAAAAATATCATTTTGCCACGCGCAATTTGATTATTGGAAAGGAAGCGTCTTACGTCATCCTGAGCGGAGCGAAGCGAAGTCGAAGGATCTCTATGAAAATAATGACGATATCTACATAGAGATCCCTCGCGGAGCTCGGGATGACAGGAGCATGGCTGCCTTTTTGCGTCCCCCCCGCGCGGAGCGGCGGCGCTGCATACACTCTTCGGGCGCGGCTTATTCTATGTTCTGCACCTGTTCGCGGATCTTTTCGATCTCGTTTTTCAGGGCAAGACCCGAGGAGGTGACCTCTAAGTCGTTGCTCTTGGAACAGATGGTGTTCGCCTCGCGGTTGAATTCCTGGATGAGGAAGTCGAGCTTGCGCCCCACGCGCTCCTCCCTGCAGATGGCGCGGAACTGCCCGACGTGCGAACGCAGGCGGGTCAGCTCTTCATCGATGTTCGCCTTATCCGCAAACACCGCCGCTTCCGTCAGGATGCGCGCCTCGTCCACCGTGCCGCCGAGCGCTTCCTTGATGCGCGCGGCGAGCTTTGTGCGGTAGTTTTCCGCGACCAGCGGCGCGCGCTGCGCGATCCCCTGCACGAGCGCTTCGATGGTATCCACCCGCGCGAGCATGTCGGCGGCGAGCTTTTCGCCCTCCTTCGCGCGCATGCCGTTCAGGTTCTCCAGCGCCGCGCCGAGCGCCTGTTCCAGCGCCTCCAGCAGCGGCTCGTCCGCACCCTGCGCCTCTTCCTGGCGCAGCACGTCGGGGCACTTCATGAGGGCGGTGACCGTAAAATCGTTCGGGAGCGAAGGGAACATCGCTTTGAGCCTTGCCGCGGCGCCCACATAGCTGCCTGCGGCGGCTTCGTCGACGTACAGTTCCTTGGCGCGTTCGCGCTTATCGAGCAGCGAGATGAACACGTCCGCATGCCCGCGGGTGAGCTTGCCGCGCACGATCGCGCGCACGCGCTCTTCGTATGCGACAAAGATGCGCGGCCCCTTGACGGACACGTCGAGATAGCGGTTATTGACCGTTTTGATCTCCACGCTCAGCCCGATGCCGCCGTTTTGCACTTCGCCCTTGCCGTACCCGGTCATGCTGAACATAGCTTCCCCTCTCCGCCGCGCCGAAAGCGGGCGGCACTCTTACTCCGTACATGGTATTATACCAAAAATACGCGCAGATTTCAAGCGCTTTTATACCCGCCCGAAAATTTCTTGCGCGGCACGGGCGGTTCAGCCGTCCGCTCTGCCCAGAAGGCGCAAAAATTCCTCTTCGCCGATGACCTTAATGCCCAGCTTCTGCGCCTTGTCGAGCTTGGAGCCCGCCGCCTCGCCCGCCACGACGAGCGTCGTTTTGGAGGTGACGGCGCTCTGGCAGGCGCCGCCGCGCGCCTCGATCTCCTGCTGCGCGCGGCCGCGCGGCATGGAGGCGAGGGTGCCCGTGAGCACCACGCTTTCGCCCGCAAAGGCGCCTTCCGTCACCTTTTCGCGCACGAACGGCCGCACGCCCGCAGCATGAAAGCGGGAAAGCTCCTCCCCGTTCTCCTCCGCGGCGAACCAACCCGTGATGTTCTTTGCCGTGACCTCGCCGATGTTCTCCATGGCGATGAGCTGCTCCTCCGTCGCCGCGGCGAGCGCCCCGATGCTGCCGAACGTTTCCGCTAAGTCGCGCGAGGCGACCTTGCCCACGCCGTCGATGCCGAGCGCGAGCACGAACCGCTCTAGCGGAACGTGTTTGGACTTTTCCAGCGCGGCAAGCAGGTTCTCCGTCTTCTTTTTGCCCCAGCCTTCGAGCGCGGCGAGCCTGCCCGCGTCCAGGTAATACAGGTCGGAGCACCGCCGCACGCCGAGCTCGCGGATGAGCTGCGTCGCCGTCGCCTCCGAAAAGCCTTCGATGTCCATCGCGTCCTTGCGCGCGAAGTTCGCAAGCTGCGCCGCGATGCGCGGCAGGCACCCCTTGTTCGGGCAGAAGAGGTTCGCCCCTTCCTCTATGACGGGCGTGCCGCAGTACGGGCAGGTCTCGGGCGGCGCGATCTCCACGCTCTTGCCCGTGTGTTCGACCGCGCCGAGGATCTCGGGAATGACCTCGTTGCTGCGGCGGATGAGCACGCGGCTGCCGATGCGCACGTCCTTGCGGCGGATGTCGCCGAGGTTGTTGAGCGTGGCTTTGCGCACCGTTGCGCCCGCAAGTTCGACGGGCTCGACCTGCGCCAGCGGCGTGAGCTTGCCCGTGCGCCCGACCTGCCACACGACCTTTTTGACGGTGGTGACCGCCTCCTCCGCTTCGAATTTGTAGGCGATCGCCCAGCGCGGGAATTTATCGGTAAAGCCCAGCTCTTCGCGCGCGGCGAAGGGGTCCACTTTGATGACCGCGCCGTCCGTCAGCACGTCGATGGTTTTGCGCGAAACGTCGATCTCGTCGATCGCCGCCTTCACCTCATCGGGCGACGAGCAGACGCGCAGGAAGGGGTACGTTCTGAACCCCTCGCGCTGCAAAAACGCCACCGCCTCCCGCTGCGAGGCGAGCGACCCTTCGGACATGTAGTTCACGTCGTAAAAATAAATTTCGGGGCGGCGCGCGGCGGTGACGGCGGGGTCGAGGTTGCGGATGGCGCCCGCCGCGGCATTGCGCGCGTTTTTGAGCGGTTCCGCCGCCGTCTTGTTGTACGCGTCCAGCACCGAAAGACGGATGACCGCCTCGCCCTTGACCTCGAGCGTGCCCTTGTACGAGATGGAGAGCGGGTAGCTTTTGATGGTCAGCACCTGCGCCGTGACGTCCTCGCCGACGGCGCCGTTGCCGCGGGTGGTGGCGCGCACGAACACGCCGTTTTCGTAGGTGAGGCACATGGTCAGCCCGTCGAACTTGTATTCGACGGTGTACGGCACCTGCCCCACCGCCTTTTCCACGCGCGTGAAAAAGGCGTCCAGCTCGTCCTCGGTGACGGCCTTATCCAGGCTGTACAGCCGCGCGATATGCGTGTGCCGCCCGAACGCCTTGATGGGCTCGCCGCCCACTCTGCGGGTGGGCGAATCGGAGAACACGACGCCGCGCTCGCGCTCTAAGGCGCGCAGCTCGTCGTACAGCGCGTCGTACTCCCTGTCCGAAACGGTGGGAGCGTCCTGCACATAATATTCGTAACCGTAGCGGTTGAGAAGGTCAACCAATTCCCGCATTCTGTCCATACAATACCCTATAAGGTGCAAATCTGTAAAGAGATAAACGCGCGATTCCTATCATCCCTTGCAAAAGCAAAAACCGCGCTTTTTGCGCACCCGATATGACGAGTGCTTTCCGCGCCCCTTCCGCCATGCAGCTTTGGCGCGGAGTCGCGCGCAAGACAAGGAAGGTGCGGATTTGCGAGGGGAGTGTATACCGAAATACATGACCCGAAGCAAAACGCAAACCTGACACCGTATTGCGCGATGAATACGCGTCAAAGGATCGTCAACGGCGCGATCTGCACCGACAGCGCCTTGATCCCCACCCCCGGAAAGCTGATGTTCGCGACGAGGCTCTTCCCCTCGCCTTTGGTGGACACGACGACCCCTTCGCCGAACTTCGGGTGCCGCACTTTGACGCCCGCGCGGAAGGCGGAATAGTCCTTTGCCCCGCCCGCATTGCCCGCGGGCCTTGCCGCGCTGTTCGCCCTGTATGCCGCGGCGGCGGAAAAGGCGGTGCCGAAGGAAGAGGAAGCAGAAGGCGCGTCGTCGGGCGGCAGGTCGCTGTAATAGCCGTCCTCGCTCGCCTGCGGGCGGCCGAACGGGCGCTTCTGGTACCCGCCGTAACGGCTGCCGCCGTAGCCGCCGTAGCTCTTGCCGTAGCCGCCGTACGTTCCGCCGTAGCGCTGCGTGCGCGCAGACTGTTCCTCCACGCCCAGCTCCTTGGACAGTTCGTCGATGAAGCGCGACGGCAGCGTCATGCTGCGCTCGCCGTACAGGTAGCGGCTGCGCGAACGGGTGAGCCACAGGTTTTTGCGCGCGCGCGTGATGGCGACGTACAGCAGGCGGCGCTCCTCTTCGAGGTCGTTTTCGTCGTACGCCGCGCGGGAGACGGGCATGATGTTCTCCTCCATGCCCACGATGAACACGTTGTCGAACTCCAACCCTTTCACCGAATGGATGGTCGCGATGGTGACGTAGTCGCTCTCGTCCATGTCGTCCGTGTCCGAACTCAGCGTGACCTGGTTGAGAAAATCCGACAGCGTCGCGTCCTTGTTCATGCGACAGAACTCGTCGACGGAGTTGACGAACTCGTCGATGTTCGCCTTTTTGTTGATGCTCTCGTCGGAGTCGTCCTCGTACATGGCGAGGATGCCCGAATCGTTGATGACGTCGCGGATGAGCTCGTCCGCGCTCTCCTGCGTGCCCTTGATGACGAGCGACTTCAACAGCGCGCCGAACCCCTTCACCTTCGCCTTGCTGCCCGCGTTGAGGGGGAGCTCGTCCACGTCCACCACCGCGTCGTAGACGGAGAGGTCGTTCTCGCGCGCGTATTCTTCGAGCACCTCGACGGTGCGCGCGCCGATGCCGCGCTTGGGCACGTTCATCACCCGCGAGACCGCCTCGCTGTCAAACGGGTTGTTGATGATGCGAAGATACGCTAAAAGGTCTTTGACCTCCTTGCGCTCGTAGAAGCGGAAACCGCCGAACACGCGGAACGGGATGCCGTATTTTGCGAATTCCTGCTCGTACGCGCGCGTGAGCGCGTTGATGCGCATGAGCACGGCGAAATCGGAATAGGACTCGCCCGCCCCCGCGCGGGAGGCGATGGCGCGCGCGACGTACAGCGCCTCGTCCGCCTCCGTCTCCGCCTGGTAGTACTGCGGCGCGTCGCCCTCGGCGTTCTCCGTCCACAGCGCCTTGCTGCGGCGGTTGCCGTTGTTTTTGATGACGGCGTTGGCAAGTTTTAAAATGCTCTTGGTCGAGCGGTAGTTGCGCTCGAGCTTGTACACCTTCGCGCCGGGGAAATCCTTTTCAAAATTCAGGATGTTCTCGATCTTCGCGCCGCGCCAGCCGTAGATGCTCTGGTCGTCGTCGCCCACGGCGAACAGGTTGCCGTGCACCGAGGCGAGCATGCGGATGATCTCGTACTGCACGCGGTTGGTGTCCTGGAACTCGTCCACATGGATGTAGCGGAACCTGCCGCCGCAGTAATCGAGCGCCTCCCTGTCCCCTTCGAGCAGGGCGCGTGTTTCGTTGAGCAGGTCGTCGAAGTCCAGCGCGTTGTTGCGCTTCAGAAAGGCGCAGTATTCGCGGTAGACGGCGGTGATCTCGCCGATGCCCTTCAAAGACATGTTCTCCTCGGCGTACTCTTCGGGGGAGAGCCCGAGCATGCGCGCGTTGCCGATGTGGAACTTCACGTTTTTCAGGAGCTTTTCGTCCGTGAAGCCGCAGGCGGCAAACGCCTTTTTGATGACCGCGGCGCGCTCCGTTTCGCTGTAAATGGAAAAATTCGGGGTGAACCCGCGCTTTTCGGCAAAGCGGCGCAGGATGCGCACGCACATGCTGTGGATGGTGCAGATCCACATGCTTTCGCTGCCCGCGACCATGTCCGCAAGGCGCTCCTTCATCTCGTTCGCCGCCTTGTTCGTGAAGGTGATGGCGAGGATGGAGGAGGGCAGCACGCCCTTCTCCTCCACAAGAAAGGCGATGCGCGAGGTGAGCACCCGCGTTTTGCCGCTGCCCGCGCCCGCAAAGACGAGCACAGCCCCCTCCGTGTCGGTGACGGGCTTTATCTGTTCTTCGTTGAGTTTGCGTAAAAGATCGTTCATGTCCTTCCCGCGCGCGGACAGAGCGCGCGTCTTTCCCTTTCGTGTTTCCCCTCTATTATACCACAGACCGCGCCGCACCGCAAGCCCCTGCCGCCTGCCCGCCGCGGCAAATTTGTCCGTCGGCAGCCGCCGCCTGTCCGCCGCCAGCCGTGCATGACCGCCTCAGCTGCCCGCCTGTCCGCATCGGTCGCCGCATCTGCCCTCGTCAGTCCGCCGCGCCGCCATCCGATGAAGCACGAAAAGGCGGGTCAGAGGCTTTCAAACTCGCATTCGCGGCGGAAGCGCTCCAGCGCGCGCAGGTAGCGCTCGGAGAGGCGCAGGGTGTAGCGCTGCTTCTCCTCGTAGCTGAGCGTATCGTAGTACGCGCGGTCGATGAGCCGCCCGATCGCGTCGGACACTTCGCCCTCGGCGAGCAGCATCTCGCGCACGCGCGCATAGAACGCCTCGTCGTCGCCGCCCGAAAGTTTTAAGGCGATCTTGTCCGTAAAGTAATGCGCGGCGCGGCTTTCGCTCACGCCCGCCTCCCGCGCACGGGCAAGCTCGCGCGCGAGTTCCTCTTCGCAGTCCTGCCAGAACCCGCTCTTTAAGCGGCGCTTGGCGTCCCTGGCGATGCTTTTGAAACTCTTTTCTTTCCCCGTTGCCATTCCTTTCTCCTGCCTTATTTCGTATCGTTCCGCTGCAAAACAGCGCATTGCGCCGCAGAACCGGTCAGCGCGAAAGCGCACTCCCCCCGCTTTTCGGTCCGAATCTGCGAGCAGAGCGAGGAAGGCGCGGCTTTGCGAGGGGAGCGTACACAGACGTACGTGACCCGAAGCAAAACGCAAGCCTGACATGGCTATGCGACGCAGATCCGCCCCCTATGGTTCGCCGTGAAGCTGCGAGCAGAGCGAGGAAGGCGCGGCTTTGCGAGGGGAACGTACACAGACGTACGTGACCCGAAGGTTGCCGCAGCGCAACAAAGTATTGCGACGCAGATCCGCGCCCCTTCGATCCGTGTTTCGGTTCGCAGACGCAAGCAAGACGAGGCGCGCGAGGAAAACCTGAGGGAGCGTACACAGACGTACGTGACCGAAGGTTGCCGCAGCGCAACAAAGTATTGCGACGCGTATGCGAAGCGAAACGACAAATTTTGCGCAAACAAAAAGCCTGCTATTCTACAAATAACAGGCTTTTGTGTTTCAATTCTTGTTGCTTCTTTTGCGGGCGGCTTCACGCTTCTTCTTTTTGCGGACGGAAGGCTTTTCGTAATGCTCTTTCCGGCGCAGATCGCCGATGATGCCGTCGCGCGAGCACTTCCTTTTGAAACGGCGCAGCGCGCTGTCAACGGACTCGTTTTCTCCGACGCGGATCGTGGACATTCCTCTTCTACCCTCCTTCGCCCAAAGCACTTATTTGCTTCCACTTTTTGTCAGCTCCCCTATTTTAGTATAACGGGGGAACAATGTCAAGCGCTTTTGTGGGGGTGAACGCGGCTTTTTTCGCCTGCCGCGCCCCGCAGGGAGCGGCGGGCGGGGCAAAACAAAAGGCGGCGCCGCAACGGCGCCGCCCGAGGGGCCTTTTCCTATCCGTTCACGATGCGGAGGACTTCGCCGATCTTTGCGGCGGCCTCGTCCAACAATTCCTCGGTGAGCGTCGCCACATAGCTCGTGCGCAGCAGGCACTGCCCCGCGGGCGCCGCGGGCGCGATGACGGGGTTGACGTACACGCCGCGCTCCAAAAGCAGGCGGCAGGCGAGGAACGTTTTATCGTTCTCGTAGGTGTAGATGGGGATGATGGGCGTTTGGCTTTCGATGATGTCCGCGCCCTCCTCCTTGAGCTTTCTGCGCATGTATGCGCTCAGCTCCGCGAGCCGCGCCACGCGCTGCGGTTCGCCGCGCAGGATCTCCAGCGCGGCGCGCGCACAGCACACCGCCGCGGGGGTCATGCTCGCGCTGAAAATGAACGGGCGCGAATTGAGGCGGACGAACTCGACCACGTCCTCCCGCGCCGCCATGTACCCGCCGATGCTGGCGAGCGACTTGGAAAAAGTGCCCATGAGGATATCCACTTCGTCCTCCAGCCCGAAGTACTCCGCCGTGCCGCGCCCCGTTTTGCCGAGCACGCCCAGCCCGTGCGCGTCGTCGACCATGACGCGCGCGCCGTACTTTTTAGCGAGCGCCACGATCTCGGGCAGGTTGCAGATGTCGCCGCTCATGCTGAACACGCCGTCGGTGACGATGAGCGCGCCCGCCGTTTCGGGCACGGCTTTGAGCCGCTTTTCGAGGTCCGCCATGTCGCTGTGCTCATAGCGCACCATCTTCGCGTAGCTGAGCTTGCACCCGTCGTAGATGCTCGCGTGGTTCTCCTTGTCGCACAGAATATAGTCGCCGAGGGACGCGATCGTACCGAGGATGCCGAGATTGCTCTGGAACCCCGTGCCGAAGGTGACGGCGTCGTCCTTGTGCAGAAAATCCGCAAGCTCGCGCTCGAGCTGCGCGTGAATGTCCAGCGTGCCGTTGAGAAAGCGCGACCCCGAACACCCGCTCCCGTACTTTTCGAGCGCGGCGATGCCCGCCGCCTTCACCTTGGGGTGGCTCGTCAGCCCGAGGTAGTTGTTCGACCCGAGCATGATCGTGCGCCGCCCCTCCATGTCCACGACCGTGTCCTGCCCCGAACGCAGTTCGTGGAAATAGGGATACGCCCCCGCCGCTTTCGCCTCCTGCGACATGCGCCAGTTCCCGTTCTTTTCGATCTTGGCAAACAGATCCATATGCAGTTTTTGATACCTCCTCTGTTATTTGTCAGAATGCCCGCCGCGCTTTGCCGCGCGCAGACGGAGCGCCGCTGCCTTTTGCGGCGCGCACCGCACGCCTCTGCGTGCGGCAAACAGGTTCGGGCAGTTCGCACCTGCCCGCCGCACGGAACGGGATCTCGCACAATCCCGCCGTACGGATGAGAACAGTATAGCATATCTCGTGCCGCAACACAAGCGCATGTTGAAAAAATTTAATTTTATAATGAATATTCATATTTTTTGCATAAAAACGAGGCAGGAAGATACCCCTGCCCGCGCTTCACACAAACAAAATGACCACGCCGACGAGAAGCCCCGCCAGCATGGCAAAGGCAGGCGCCTTCGAGCGCCACATCAGAATGGACTCGGGGAGCAGTTCGCCGAAGACGACATAGAGCATCGCGCCGCATCCCCCGAAAAAAGAGGGCGCCCCTGCGGAGCGCCCCGTGCCGAAAGCGGTCATCTCTTCCATCACCTGCCGAGCCCGCCGCCCCGCTTTTGCAGGGCGCGGATATTTTTATTTCCTCGGGGGAGAGCCGCACCGCGGAGAGCTTTTCGGGGAAGGACGCAACTTCATAGACCGCATACCACAAAAACAGCAGTTCAAAAAATACGCGGTACCCCGCATCGTCGTCCGCGGCCAGAAGATTATCGGGCAAAAACATGCCGAGAATGATCATCACAACGAAAAGCGCGAGAATTGCCACGACGCCCGCCACGGCTCCCCACATCTGCCTGCCCGTCGCATACCCGCGCTTTGCCGCCTCCTCGGGGTCGACGGACGCAGCCAATACGGAATGAAGAATGTACAGCGCGGCACAGACCGCAAGGAGGACGAAACAGACGACGCAGAGCGTGCGCCCTGCATCCATTCCCTCGGCGCCGTTCCAGATAAACAGGGCGTCACGGACCTGCGGCAGCGTGTATGTGAAAAACCCGTCCGAATACAGCGGATAGCATAAAAAGAGCACGAGCGTCGCCGCCGTACAGAGCAGCCCGACGACCACGAACACGGCGGACCTGTGTTTTTTGCAGAAAGCGGCAACGCCGAGCGTATCCCATGCGGTGAGATAGGCGTGTTCGTCCTTGTTTTTGGCAAGGAACAGCACAAGCGCAATGCAAAACAGCAGGGCGTTCACGCCGAAACAGACGTACGGCAGCACGCTCAGTTCGCCGACGGCTATGCCCATGTCCGCAAAAAAGGCATTCGAGAACAGGAGATACAGCACCATGGCTGCCAGCGAACAGCCCGCCTGCCCGCAGGCATACGCGAACAGCTTTTTGCGCAGCGCCCTGTGATAATTGCCGACGCTTTGAAAGCAGACGTACACCTCTGCCGCGCCAAGCAGGGCGACGGCGAAGTACAGGAGCGAAAAAACGAGAATATACCCGTTGTACGGATAGAAGATGGACTGCTCCGTAATCCCCGCATCCTCTGCACCGAACATGCCCGTCAGCCCGAATACGGAGTGCGTCTCCACGGCGATGCCCATGAGAGAATATCCGATGCTGTTCAAGAAAAAGAAGAGAAACGCGCTCGCCGCCAGCAGCAGCAAGAGCAAAAAACAGCCCCATTGCAGTACGGTCGCGTTCTCCGATTTTTTGCGCGGCTGCCCGAACTCCCACCGCGGCTTGGCGGAAAACTGCCAGTCCGCTTTCTCCGCGGCAGCCGCCTGCATGCCCTGTGCCGTCTGCCGCACGACCTGCGGCTGTACGGCAGGCGCACATTCCGCTCCCTCCTCCGCGCGCTGCCCGCACTGCGGCTGTACGGCAGGCGCACATTCCGCTCCCTCCTCCGCGCGCTGCCCGCACTGCGGGCAGAAATTGCCCGTAAACTCTCTTCCGCACCTTTTACACTTCATTCATATCCCCTCCTCTTTCACACAGTTATAAACTGTATTTTGGATATTATACAGCAACAAACTGTATAATGTCAAACAAAAAAAGGAGGCTGCTCATGCAGGAGCTGGAGAATTTTCCGCGCATCATACGGGAACTGCGGCAGTCGTACGGGTTTACGCAGCAGCAGGTCGCCGAAAAGCTGGAGGTGACCTACCAATCCTACCAGGCGTACGAACGCGGCATCGCACTGCCCAATCTGAAAAACTTTTTAAAACTTGCGAACATCTACGACGTTTCGCTCGACTACCTCGTCGGGCGCAAGGAGTACTGAACCGCGCAGACGCATGGGAGACTGAACCGCGCAAAAAAAGGACGGCAGGCGCCGTCCTGTTTTCGTATATTCTGCCTTTTACTCCCTGCACGCGCTCTTCTGCGCGGCGGGCTCCCGCTTTTTTGCAAAGGGGATGCGGGTGCGGAAGGAGTTCAGCACCGCGAGCATCATCACGCCCACGTCCGCAAGCACGGCGATGCCGAGCGGGATGAGATCGAACAGCCCGAGCACCATGACCGCAACTTTGATGAGGATGGAAAAGACGATGTTCTGCAACACGATGCCGCGCGTGCGCTTTGCGATGCGCCTGCCCAGCGGCAGCAGCGAGAGGTCGTCGCGCATGAGCACGACTTCGGACGCCTCGATCGCCGCGTCGCTGCCCACGCCGCCCATGGAGACGCCCGCATCCGCCTCGACGAGCACGGGCGCGTCGTTGATGCCGTCGCCCGCGTATAGCAGGCTGCCCTGCTCTTTGAGCCCGCGCGCGACGTTCAGCTTTTCGTCCGGCAAGAGCCCCGCATAGACGCCGTCCAGCCCGACCTCCGCCGCGACCGCCTCCGCGCGCTCCTTGTTGTCGCCCGTCAGCATGTAGCAGGCGCGCATGCCCTGCGCGCGCAGGGCTGCGACCGCCTCGCCCGCGTTCTCTTTGATCTTGTCTTCGATAACGGCGCAGCCGAGGTACTCCCCGCCGAGCGCGACGTACACGAGCGTGCCGCCGCCGAAGTCGGGCGCGGAGACGCCGTACTCTTCGAGCAGTTTTTTGTTGCCCGCGAGCGCCGTCTTGCCCTCTATCTCGCACACGACGCCCCTGCCCGCAAGCTCTTTCGCATTCACGCCCGTATAGGGGGTGGGAATGTGCGCGAACGCCTCCGCCACGGGGTGGGACGAGTTTTTCTCCGCCGCCGCGGCGACGGCGAGCGCGCGCTCCTTATCCCCGTGCACCTGCCCGATCGCGAAGTTGCCGTAGGTGAGGGTGCCCGTCTTGTCGAAAGCGGCGATCTGCGCCTTCGCGAGCGCGTCCAGCCCCGTCGAACCCTTGACGAGGATGCCGAACTTCGCCGCAAAGCCGATGCCGCTGAAATAGGAGAGCGGGACCGAGATGACCAGCGCGCAGGGGCAGGAGATGACGAGGAAGGTCAGCGCCCTGTACACCCATGCGCCGAGGTTCGCGGCATAGTTTCCCGTAAAGGCGGGCGCAAGGAAGGCGACGAGCAGCGCCGCGCACACCACGACGGGCGTGTAGATCTTTGCGAATCTGGTGATGAACTTCTCGCTCTTCGCCTTTTTGGCGGCGGAGTTCTCCACAAGGTCTAAAATTTTGGCGACGGTGCTGTCGGAATAGTCCTTTTCGGCGCGCACTTCGATGACGCCGCCCGTATTGATGCTGCCGCCGAGCACGGTATCGCCGACGGTGACGGGGCGCAGCATCGCCTCGCCGCTCAGAGACTTCGTATCCAGCTCCGTTTCGCCGCGCACGACGACGCCGTCGGCGGCGATCTTCTCGCCCGCCCTGACGAGCAGGACGTCCCCCTTTCTGATCTCCTCGGGCGGGACGGTCCTTTCGCCGTCTGCCGAGAGGATGGTCGCCGTCTCGCTCTTTAAATCCATGAGCGAGGCGATGGAGCGGCGGGAAGAGCCGACCGCAATGCCCTGCAGCAGCTCGCCGAGGCAGTACAGCACCATGACCTCCGCCGCCTCCGCGTACTGCCCTAAAACGATCGCGCCGACCGAGGCGAGGGTCATCAGAAAGTTCTCGTCGAAGATCCTGCCGTGGGCAATGTTTTTGCAGGTCTCCCACAGGATTTTCCACCCGACGGTGAAATACGCGCCCGCGAACAGGATATACGCCGCGAGCAGCGCGGGCGTGAGGAGAACGGTCTCGCCGAACAGCGAATAGACGGCGAGCACGCCGCCCGCGTCTGCGAACGCCTCTTCGAGAATGATGCCCGCGATGAGCAGGACGGCGGCGACGATGACGGAGACAGCCTCGCCCCTGTGTTCCCGCCACACGCCCTTCGCCTTGCTCTCTCCCTCCTCCGCGACGCGCACGTCCTCGAAGGAGTTCGCCTTCCCGATCGCGGCGGCAAGCGCCGCCTCGCTCTCGTATTCGAGGGTCAGGCTCTGCCGCATGAAGTCGACGGAGGCATGGGTCACGCCGTCCAGCGCGGCGATCTCCTCTTCCAGAGCGCGCGCGCAGTTGGCGCAGTCCAGATTTTTAAGCTGTAATTTCTTCTTCATACCGTCACCTGCACTCCGCGTGCGCGCGGCTCATGAGCACGATCGCCGTGACGTGCTCGTCGGCGACGGAATAGAGAATGTTCTTCCCCGACCGCCGCGAACGGACGATGCGCGCGTCCTTTAAAATGCGCAGCTGGTGCGACACGTTGCTCTGATTGCCGCCCACCGCCTCGGCGATATGGTACACGCACAGCTCGCCGCCCATGAGCGCGAGCAAAATCTTCATGCGCGACGGCTCGCCCAGCACCTTGAACGCCGAACACATGCATTCGATCTGCTCTTCGGGCGGCATGCTCTTTCTCGCGCGCTCCGCCAAAAGTTCGTGTTCGCACGCCTCCTCCACGCTGTCGGCATCCGCAAGCAGTGCGGCGTTCCGTTCCGTCTGCTCTTCCGCGGCAGACCGTTCCGCCCGCTCTTCCGCGGCAGACCGTTCCGCCCGCTCTTCCGCGGCAGACCGCTCCGTCTGCTCTTCCGCGTGAGTCTCTGCAATTTGTTCCTCCGCGCCCGCAGGGCGCGCTCTCTCTTCGGGCATATGACCCTCCTCTCTCCGCGGCGCCCCTGCCCGCAGGTGCGCCGCGCCGTCCGCGCACGCCTCCGCGTCTCCTGCAACCACGGTTTACATATGAATTACTATTCATATAATAATCTGTTCATATAAAAAAGTCAACTCTCCGCACACAAAAAAACCGACACAGCTTTGTGTCGGTTTTTTGCAGAGAAAAATTTTTCCGTTCCGCGCCGTTACAACCTCACGCCTTACGGCTTATCGCCATTTCAGCCCGCCGCCGTTACAACCTCACTCCTTACAGCTTATCGCCGCGGCACTCCCGCACCGTGCGCATCATGAGCACGTATTTGTTCACGTCCACATAGTCGGGTATGGAGTTCCCGCTGCCGATCGCGACGCCGCCGATCGCCTTCATGCCCTCGGGCATGTGCGCGCGGAGCGCGTCGAACTGCGGCCCGAACCGCTCCGCATAGAGGGCGGGCACCTTGTCGAAGGGATATTTTTCAAAGTCCTCCCGCGTCTTGATGGCGGGATCGGCATGGTTGCCGAGCGCGCCGCCGCCGGGGAGCACCCGCGTGATGCAGCCCTCGAAGGTCACGGTGTCGTACCCCATGTGCAGGAAGAACCTGTCGTACAGTTCAAAATAGCGGGAGAGCGCCTCCTCGCTCCCGTCGCCGATGCCGACCTTTTCACCCATGATCTTCGAGATGATCCCGTCGCCGACCTTGTGGTCGTACAGCGGGATGCGGGCGGGCATCTCGTTGCGCGCCGCCTGTACAATGTTGCGGTAATCGGGCTGAAAACTCATGTTTTCACTCTCTCTTCGTCGGTATTGCGCAGGATCCCTCTCCGCCCACGGACGGAGCGTGACGTACCCCGCAAAAGGCTCTCATCGTTCACCCACGCAGTACAAATCATAGCATACGGAAGAGGGAAAGTCAAACGTTTGTCACAGACTTTTATCCCCCTTTTTCTTCGGGAAATTCCGCCGAAAAAGAGGAGACGAATTCCCTGCCGCGCAGGCATTTGAGCCCGCCCGCAGGCGAAAAGGTCAGCCGCTTTGCGACAAGGAGCTGCCGCCGTACGCCGTAGCGGCCGTTGGCGGCTTCGTCTCCGTATTTTTCGTCGCCGAGCACGGGGTGCCCCGCAAACGCCATATGCGCGCGGATCTGGTGCGTCCTGCCCGTGTGCAGCACGATGCGCACACGGGAGAGTCCGCCGCGCTCTCCGAGCACCTCGTACTCCGTCTCTACGGGCAGCGCGCCCGCGTGCGGGCGTGCAAAAATGCGCACCTGCGCACGCGCGGCATCCTTTACAAGGTAGGCGGCAAGGCGCGCCTGCTTTTCGGCAAAGATGCCGACGCACACCGCCTCGTATTCCTTGCGGACGGCGCGCTCTCTGAGCGCCGCGCCCAGTTCTTCCTCCGCGCGCGCATTCAGCGCAAAAACCAGAAGCCCCGCCGTGTTCCTGTCCAATCTGTGCACGGGCAGGGCGCCGCAGGTGCGGGAGAGATGCGCCGCCAGCGCCTCCGTGTTCACGCCCGAAACCTTATCCGCGACGAGCACGTCCGCGTCCCGCCAGACCTCTTTATAGAAGGGCTTTGCCTCTTCGGCGGGCGTGGTGTAATAGGCGACTTCGTCGCCTGCGGAAAGCCACACGTTTTCGCCCGTCTTTTTGCCGTTTACGCGCACGTCGCGCGCGCGCAGCAGGCGGGGCAGCGCAAACGAGCCCTGCGGGTAGGTCGCGTCCGTGAACTCCCGCAGGCGCATTCTCTGCGGCACGATGAACTTTTGCATGATACAACTCCTTGATCGCGATCCCTGCCGCCGCGGCGGCAAGCAGCACAAGCAGAACAATGCGCGGCGACACAAACAGCGCGTAGGTCAGATACCCCGCCGCGAGCGCCAGCCCCGTCTGCAAAGCTGCATAAAGCAGGGCGCGGCGCAGACCCACCTCGCGCGCGCTTGCCGCGATCGCCGAGACGCAGGGCGAGCAGGTCAGCAGAAAGACGGCGAACGCCGCAGCCGAAGGAAGGCTCATGGCGGCGGCAAGGTCGCCCCCGTAAAAGAGGGAGAACATCCCCGCCACGTTCTCCTTGGCGATAAGCCCCGAGAGCGCGGCGAGCGCGACGCGCCAGTCGTCGATGCCCATGGGGCAGAAGAGATATTTCAGCCCGCGGCAGAGGACGGCGAGCATGCCCTGCCCGCTCCCCGACCCGACGTAGACAAAGGAGAACGAGAAGGAGAGCAGCAGCCACATGAGCACGAAAAAGCCGAGCACCGCCGTCGTCACCTTTATTATAAACTGAAACAGCGAAAAGCGCAACGATCTGCACGCAAGCCGCAGCGAGGGAAATTGCAGGGGCGCGAGTTCGAGGACGAAGGTCTCCTCCCCGCCCGCGACGCGCTTTAAAACGAGCGCCGCCGCGAACGCAAAGCCGACCCCGAGCGCGTACATGCCGAGCACGAACAGGAAGGAGCCGCCGAAAAAACTGCCCGCGAGCGCCAGCCACACGGGGAGCTTTGCCGTGCAGGAGATGTACGGCAGGATGAGGATGACCCGCCGCTGCACCCGCCTGTCCTCCAGCCCGCGCGTGGTGAGGATCGCCGCCGCCGTACAGCCGAACCCCAGCAAGAGCGAAAAGACCGCCCGCCCCGTCAGCCCGACGCGGCGGAACAGCCCGTCCGTCATGAACGCGAGCGCGGAGAGAAAGCCGCTCTCCTCCAAAAGAAAGAGCGCGAAGTACAAAATCGCGAGCTGGGGCAAAAAGGAGAGCAGCATGCCCGCGCAGCCGAACAGCGCCTGCAAAAAGTCCGCCGCGGCGACGGCGCCGCCCGCGCCCGCAAGGGTGGCGAGCGAACCGCCGATCCCCTCCGACACGGCGCGCTCGATGAGGTCCTTCAAAAGCACGCCCGGCATGCCGCCGCCGAACGCGAGCCAGAACACCGCCGCGAGCAGCAGAAAAAAGAGCGGGAGCGCGAAGGGGCCGTACAGGAGTTTTTCGGCGCGCCCCTCCCGCACTCTTCCCCCGTCGTAGATGCCCGCAAGCAGTTCCGCCGCGGGCGGGCACGATGATCCCGCAGAGAGCGGGCGCGGCGGCTGCGCGCCAAGCGGGCACTGTGACCCTGCGGCGGACGGGCTCGGCGGCTGCGCGCCCGTCTGCCCTTGCGCAAGCCGTTCTTCCTCCGTCCCCTCCCGCGCAATGTGCGCCGCGAGGAAAGTTTTCAGCCGCGCAAGGTCGCCGCGCCTGTGCGCGGAGAGCGCCAGCACGGGCACGCCCAGCCGCGCGGAGAGCGCCCGCCCGTCCAGCCGCCCGCCCCGCTTTTGCAGAAGATCTTCCATCGTCACGACGAGCACGGCGCGCCCGCCGAGCGCGAGCACTTCACAGACCAACGAAAGGGCGCGCGGGAGGGTGAGCGCGTCCGCCACGCACACCGTGAGGTCGTAATTTCCCGATACGATCTCTTTGCGGGCGATCTTCTCTTCGAGGCTGTACGGTTCGAGAGAATAGATGCCGGGCAGGTCGAACACCTCCGCGCGCACGCCCGCAAACTTTGCCTCCCTGCCGCTCACGCTCACCGTGACGCCGTGCCAGTTGCCCGTCTTTGCATGCCCGCCCGTGAGCGCATTGAAGAGGGTGGATTTGCCGCAGTTCGGGTTGCCGACGAGCAGCAGCCGCGGGAGGGTTTCCCCCGCCCGTTCCGCCCGCCGCATTGCGGCGGGCGGAACGGTTTTTTTCTCTTCCCGCATGCGCTCCGTGACGGGCGCAAGAAGGCGCACATGCGCCGGACAGGGCGCAAGGGCGACCCGCCGCGCGAGCGAGGGGCGCAGCGCAAGGCGCACCCCCTCCGCGTCCAGCATGACGCCGCCGCCGAAGGGCGCGCGGCGCAGGACGCGCACCCGCCGCCCCGCCGAAAGGTTGAGCATGCGCAGCCGCTCCGCGAGGGCGGGCGGCGCGTCCGCCGAGAGTACGAGATAGTCCCTGCCGCATCCGGCATTTTCCGCATTCATACCTATACGATATGCGGAAAACTCCCGCGCTATGCCGCACCCCGCCTTGCCACACGCCATACCGCACACCCCTGCACAGCCTGTCCCCCCCCCGTGCCGTGCGCGTTTTCCCCTGCCTTCGCCGCACGGGCAGGCTCCGAAAAAACGGAGAAAAAACGATCCGCCTGCGTCACCGCGTGACCCCTTCCCCTTTGGGAAAGGGGGAGACTTTTTTATTCCGCGATCGCGTCTTCCTCATCCGTCACTGCGTGACACCTTTCCCTCTTTGAAAGGGGGAATCTTTTCGCAGACAGAAAAACGGCGCGCCGCGGAAATTTCCGCGGCGCGCCGAACGCTCGTTTACGATTATTTTTTATTCCTGCGCTCTTTGCGCTTCTGCTTGATGCTCTTCGCACCGCTCTGTTCGGTCTCCTGCGCGGGTTCCGAACCCTCTGCCTTTTCAAGCGCCTTGACGGCAGCGGCATCCGAAGGCTTCTTCTTCGGACGGATGAGCAGCAGCACGACGATCGCGATCAGGCACGCCGCACCGACGGCGAGGAACACGACGGAGAGGATGTTGTTCTGCAGCCAGTCTGTTCCTGTTTCGCCCTCCTGAATATCCGACTCCGCGCTGATGTAGACCGCTTTCTGCCCCGAGACCGTGCCGTGCGCATTGCTCCAGGGGTAAGACGCGACTTCCGTGGTCAGCATATAATACCCGATCTCCTGCGGGACAAAGGAGAGAGAGGAATCCGGATTCCAGTTGTAAACGTTGTCCCCTTCGTCCTCGTCCAGCTCGTCGTCGTATTCGGCGATCGCCACCGTGTACCCGATATACTGCTCGGGATTCGCTTCCGCCTCTTCGCGGGAGGAAGCGATGCGCCCTTCGGCATACGCCGTCTGGACGTCCGCCGCGCGGTCGCTGCTCTCATACTCGTCCGCATACGCGTCCAGAAGGACGATGCGGTAGAGTGTATAATTGCTCTGGTATCCGCTCAGCGCGATCACCTCGAAGTCCTCAAAAGTGAACGTCGCGTCCACATAGCCGATGTCGTCGTTGTCGGACGCCTCGACGGAGGGACCGTTATACGTCACGGCAAAGGTGAAATCCGCAAGGTTGAGCGCGTCCCAGACGTTGTCGCTCGTGATCTCGGCGTACTTATACTGTCCGCTCCCCTCCGACGTTTCAAATACGCCGTACGAGGACAGCCCCGACGCGTTCGTGGGAACGACGCGGAAACGGTAGTTGCCCGCCGAAGAAAGTTCGATGGAGAGCTCGTCATAGGAGAGCCCGCTGCCGGACTGCGTCTCGCCGCCGTTCACCGTGTAATAGACGGTGAACTCCATATCCGTGTAGCCGCAGGTCGTATCCGAAATATACGCTTTGAGCGAAGGCAGGTAGAAGTACGCGCCGTCGCCGACCTGGATGCTGACCTCGTTTCCGTCCTCGTCCTCGGTGACGGCAGCAGCGTCGACGGCTTCCTGATAAGCGGAGATGTCGCTGCCGCTGTTCGCCTGTTCGGGTTCATCCGGCGTGTCCTCGACCGTCTCGGTCACGGTATAGAACCCCGCGTCGGGACGCGCCGCGGTGTCGCTCTCCGGCGTGACAACGGGGATGCCGTAGAAACTGCCCTCCGTTTCGCTGTAATCGCCGAACCACTCCAACAGGTACCAGCCCGTGTTGTCGGAGTCGTCCGTGAGGGAGACGGCAATACTGATCGAAGGGTCGTTGAGCTGCCCGTCTGTACCAAGGAAATCGCTCTCAAAGAAGTACCTGTCGCTCTCCCACTCGACGTAATATTCGGTCGTTTCGGCGTCCTCGCCCTCGCCCGACGTCACACTCGTCTGCAGGTCGCCGTTCTCATCAAAGGAGATGTTCGAGGAGACGGGGTTCACATAGTAATAGCTCGTCCTGTCGCTGGAAGAGATGGAGGAATCGCACACGTCGATCGCGGTCATCTCGAAATCGAACTGCGTGCCGAGCACGAACCGCTTGATCTCGCTGTCGACAACGAGCACGGGCGCCGTGCTGTCGGTGACGCGCCCGTCGTCCGTCAGTTCAAAACTCTGCCCGTTGAGAGAGAGAATGGTGAGCACCAGCGGCGCCTCCGCATTCTCCGCAAGCTCTGCGGAGAAGGTGAGCGGCGTCACGGGCGTATCGCTCGAAGAGGAGGCATAGTCCGCAAAATTTTTGCCGATGTTGGTGAAAGTGCCCGTAACGCGCACGGGGCTGAGCTCCTTGTCCTGCGCGGCGTTGATGACCGCTACGTAAAAGTTCCCGTAGGTATCGGCTCTCGTAAAGGCAACGCGGATCGTCTCTCCCGCCGTATAGGCGAGGGCGGTTTCTGTGCCGCCGTTGACCGAGACGTTCAACCCGCTGCCCTCCGCAGGCGTAAAGACGATCGTATTGACCGCCTTGCCCTCCTTGCTCTGGCTCATCTCGGTGGTCTCCATCGTGAGCGTGAAGGAGGTGAAGTTGAGTTCCGCAAAGGAAAATTCTGTGCTGAAATAGCCGACCGCGCCGTCATAGGCGTCCGCGCCTTCGGACGTGTCGCGCTCGTACCATTTGAGCGCCATGTCGCGCTGGAAGGCTACCCTGCCGCCGCCGCTGACTTCATAGGCGATATACGCATACGAATCGTCCGAACCCGAAATATAGTCCGCGCCGCTGGTCTCGAAAATGCTCGTCGCAGAGACCGTCCCCTCCGCGTACACGGGAGAAAACGGAAGGAGCAGGATCCCCCCCGCGATGAGGCAGACCGCAAGCAGCACCCCGAGCACCGTCACCGCACACTTTTTATAAAACCTGTATGACTTCGTACCTGTCATGAGACTACTCCGATTAAAGGCTTGTACCGTATCATTTTATAGGATTGCCGCCCTTTTGTCAATCGCTTTTTTCGTTCTTTTCGGATTTTCAGAGATTTCTCCGCCCTTTTAACAGACCGTTCACAAAGTGAAGAGGGGCGCGAGCGAAAAATACTTCCACGGCGAGCTTTCCGGCGGCTCCGCAAGGAAGCGCAGCCGTTCTTTTGTGACGGGGTGCGTGAAGGCAAGCGAATACGCCCACAGCGCAAGGTTCCCCTTTTTCGCGTTCTCCCCGCCGTAGCGCATGTCGCCGACGAGGGGGCAGCCGATGCCCGCCATCTGCACGCGGATCTGGTGCGAGCGCCCCGTGTGCAGCTTGACCTCCGCGAGCGCACAGCCGCCCTTCTCCTCCGCGACCCTGTATTCGAGGGAGGCGAGCTTTGCCCCCTCCGTCGTGGGCGGGCAGAGGTAGACCATGTTGTTCACGGCGTTCTTTTTGAGGTAGTTGACGAGCTTTCCCTGCGGCTCCTTCGGCACGGCGGAGAGCACGGCGAGGTACTTCTTTTCAAAGTCGCCCGTGCGCATCTGCTCCGAAAGGCGCGCCGCCGCCTTGCTCGTCTTTGCAAACACCATGACGCCGCCCGTGGGGCGGTCGAGGCGGTGCACCAGCCCGACGTACACGTTGCCGGGCTTTTTGTACGCCGTGCGGATATACTCCTTCACGGCGTCGAGCATGTTCTCGTCCCCGCTCTCGTCCCCGCAGGAAGGGATACCCTGCGGCTTTAATACGACGATGATGTGGTTGTCCTCGTGCAGGATCTTCAGTTCGTCCATGTGCACATTCCTCCCGCGCCGCAGGGAAGGGAGATCCCCTCCTCCGTCGGCAGCCCGACTTCGTATGCGTCGACGCTGCCGCCCGCGGGCATGCACAGCGTCAGGATATTGGCGAGCACCGCGGGCTGCAGGCCCGTGGTGTAACTGTTGATGAGAAAAAACAGCGGCCGCTCCGAGAGCACTCCGGCGCAGAGCTGCACGAAGGGGAAGAGGCTCTCCTCGATCTTCCACAGCTCGCCGCCCGGCCCCCGCCCGTAGGAGGGCGGGTCCATGACGACCGCGTCGTAGCGGTTGCCGCGCCTGAGCTCCCGCTGCACGAACTTCTTGCAGTCGTCCACGATATAGCGGATGCCGCCCGCGATCCCCGAGAGCCGCGCGTTCTCGCCCGCGCGCTCGACCATGCCTTTCGCCGCGTCGACGTGCGTGACCTGCGCCCCCGCCCTGGCGCAGGCGACGCTCGCCCCGCCCGTGTAGGCGAACAGGTTCAGCACCTTTATCGGGCGCCCCGCCCCTTCGATGAGCGCGCGCATGCGCTCCCAGTTGACCGCCTGTTCGGGGAACAGCCCCGTGTGCTTGAACCCCATCGGCTTGACCTTGAAACGCAGGTCCTTATACCCGATCTCCCACTCGGCGGGCATCTTTTTGCGGTACTCCCACGCGCCGCCGCCCTTCTCGCTGCGATGGTAGACGGCATGGATCGACGGGTCGGCGAAGAGGTCGCGCCGCGCCCCCCAGATGACCTGCGGGTCGGGGCGGAGCAGGACGATCCCGCCCCAGCGCTCGAGCTTGTAGCCGTCCCCCGTGGCGAGCACGGCGTAATCCTTCCAATCGGTCGCAAGTTTCATTCCGCGTCAGACCTTTTCGATGACACAGCGCACTTTGCTGCCGTTGACGTCCCATCCTGCGCCGTCCGCCGCCTTTTCCGCGGCTGCCCCGTCCGTTGCAAACACGTCTGCGAGCACGACTTTTGCGATCGCGTCGGCGCGCTCTTTCAGGACGCGCAGCACGTCGCCCTCCGCCGCAAAATACGCGCGGATATGGTCGGTCACTTCGAAGCCGCTCGCCTTGCGCTCGTTCTGCACTTTGGAGACGATCTCCCGCTCGATGCCCTCGTCGATGAGCGCGGGCGTGAGGCGGGTGTCGACCGCGACGGTCATCCCCTTGTCGCTCGCCGAAACGTAGCCCTCGGCGCTCTCGGTGGAGATGAGCAGATCCTCCTCCGCAAATTCGACTTCCGCGCCGTTTATCTCCGTCT
Source organism: Clostridia bacterium (assembly GCA_017886545.1). Taxonomy (GTDB): domain Bacteria; phylum Bacillota; class Clostridia; order Christensenellales; family Borkfalkiaceae; genus Borkfalkia. The sequence goes on along the minus strand of JAGHJS010000043.1, from coordinate 3,255 downwards.
TATACGTGCCGCCGCCCTTCACCGCCGCGACGACCTCCGCGCCGTTGCAGCTCTCCAAGAAGGCGCGGATGCCGCCGAGCAGCTTGCCGTACTTCGGCCCCAGCGTCTTGAGCTGCGGTTTGAGTTTATAAGTGACAAGTTTATCGGCGCTGTCCGTCAGCGTCATCTTTTTGATGTTCAGCTCGTCGAGGATGACCCCGCGCAACTCGTCGCTGAGGTCGAGATCGCGCGAAGCAGCCACCACCATCTCCGCGAGCGGCTGGCGGTTTTTGAGCGCGCCCGCGTTGCGCGCCGCCCTGCCCAGCACCACGATGTCGAGCACCGAATCCATCCCCTTTTCGAGGTCGGGATCGATCGCCCCTTCGTCGCAGACGGGGAAGGTGCACAGATGCACGGACTTGGGCGCGTCCGCGAAGAACTGCGGCACGAGGTTCCGGTAGATCTGCTCGGCGAGGAAGGGCGTGAAGGGCGCAGTCAGCTTTGCGAGCGTGACCAAAACGGTGTACAGCGTCGTGTACGCCGCCGCCTTGTCCTCCGTCATGCCCTTGCCCCAATAGCGCTCGCGGCCACGGCGCACGTACCAGTTGGAGAGCACGTCCGCAAAGTCTTGAAGAGCGCGGGCGCTGTCGGTGATGTCGTACTGCGCCAGCCCCTCGTCCACCGTGCGGACAAGGGTGTTCAGCTTGGAGAGGATCCACCTGTCCATGAGCGTGAGCTTGCAGTCTTTCAGTTCATATTTGCTCGGGTCGTAGCCGTCTATATCCGCGTACAGCACGAAGAAGGCGTAGCTGTTCCACAGCGGGCCCATGTAGCGGCGCTGCGCCTCGGAGACCGCCTCGGGATAGAAGCGGGACGGGATCCACGGCGCGCTCGAGGTATAGAAATACCAGCGCACGGCGTCCGCGCCCTGCTTGTCGAGCACGCTCCACGGGTCGACGACGTTGCCCTTGTGCTTGGACATCTTCACGCCGTTCTTGTCGTTGACGTGCCCCAAAACGATGCAGTTTTTGAAGGGCGATTTTCCGAAGAGAATGGTCGAGATGACGAGCAGCGTATAGAACCAGCCGCGCGTCTGGTCGACCGCCTCGGAGATGAAGTCGGCGGGGAAGGTCTCGTCGAACAGGTCCTTGTTTTCAAACGGGTAATGGTACTGCGCGAAGGGCATGGAACCCGAATCGAACCAACAGTCGATGACCTCGGGCGTGCGCTTCATCGTGCCGCCGCACTCGCAGGCGAAGGTGCAGCCGTCGATATACGGGCGGTGCAGTTCGATGTCTCCCTCGATGCCGCACTTTTCTTTCAGCTCTTCCTTGCTGCCGATGACGTGCACTTTGCCGCACTTTTCGCACACCCACACGGGCAGCGGCGTGCCCCAATAGCGGTCGCGCGAGAGGCCCCAGTCGATGACGTTTTCGAGGAAGTTGCCCATGCGCCCCGTTTTGATGGTCTCGGGCATCCAGTTGACGGAGTTGTTCGCCTTTAAAAGCTCGTCCTTGACGGCGGTGACTTTGATGAACCAGCTCTCGCGCGCATAGTACAGAAGGGGCGTATCGCACCGCCAGCAGTGCGGGTAGCTGTGCTCGTACACGAGCTCTTTGAACAAGAGCCCCTTCTCTTTCAGGAGCGCGATGATGCCCTTGTCCGCCTTTTTGACGAACACGCCCGCAAAGTCGGTGACGGCGGGTTTGAAACAGCCGCGCTCGTCCACGAGATTCACGACGGGCAGCCCGTACTTTTTGCCGACGCGGTAGTCGTCCTCGCCGAAGGCGGGCGCGATATGCACGATGCCCGTGCCGTCGGTCAGGGTGACGTACCCGTCGCAGACGACGTAGTGCGCCTGTTCGCGGTAGCTGCCCCCGGCATAGGGGAAGAGCGGTTCATATTCGCAGCGCTCGTATTCGCTCCCCTTCTTCACCGAGAGCGTCTTGTATGTCCCCTCGGCGAACAGCGAGGGCACGAGCGCCTGCGCGAGCACGTAGCGCGCGCCGTCCTCCGCCTCGATCTCGGCGTAGTCCTCCTCCGCGTTGACGCACAGCGCGACGTTGGAAGGGAGCGTCCACGGCGTAGTCGTCCATGCGAGGAAATACGCATTTTCCATGCCTTTGCGCTTAAAGCGGACGAAGACGGAGGTCTCCTTCACGTCCTTGTACCCCTGCGCGACCTCGTGCGAGGAGAGCGCGGTGCCGCAGCGCGGGCAATACGGGACGATCTTGTGTCCCTTGTACAAAAGCCCCTTCTTCCAGATCTCTTTGAGCGCCCACCAGACGGACTCGATATACTTGTCGTCATAGGTGATATACGGGTGCTCCATGTCCGCCCAGTAGCCGACGCGCTCGGACATGCGCTCCCACTCGCCCTTGTACTTCCACACGCTCTCTTTGCACTGCTTGATGAAGGGCTCGATGCCGTACTTTTCAATATCCTGCTTGCCGTCCATGCCGAGCAGTTTTTCGACCTCGAGCTCGACGGGCAGCCCGTGCGTATCCCAGCCCGCCTTGCGCAGGACGTGCTTTCCCTTCATCGTCCGATAGCGCGGGATGATGTCCTTCATGACGCGCGTGAGGATATGCCCGATATGCGGCTTGCCGTTCGCCGTCGGGGGACCGTCGTAGAAGGAGAACTCCTCTCCCCCCTCGCGCTCCTTCATGCTCTCTTCGAACACATGATTCTTGTTCCAGAAGTCGATGACTTCCTGCTCGCGCCCGACGAAATTCAGAGACGTGTCTACTTTTTTATACTTTCCCATACTGACCTCTATAAAGTGCGAAAATGCGCCCCTTCGTTTCCGGAAAAACGAAAGAACGCTTTTTTACCACCAAAACATACTGCCATACGCCCTCTTTCGTAACGCGGGAGAAGTGACCGCGCGCGAAACTACTTTCTCCTTGCGGAGGGTTCGCCCCGCGGGCTGAGAGGGGATACCTGCATGCGCCCCGCACGCCGCCTTTCACCTGCCGCGGCTCTCTTTCGGAACGGGCTGCGCATGCGGCGCGTCCTCTGTAAGCGCCGTATGCAACTGCCCCTATTGTACCAAGTGCGGCGGCATTTGTAAAGTATTTTTAAACCCGCGGCGCAAAAAGGTTCACGCATTCCTCGCACAAAAATTCACGCGTTTCTCGCGCAAAGGTGTTCACGAAAAAAGTTTTGAAAGAGACAAAACTTTTTTCCGTGATTTGAGAGACAACCGGCGGGCACGCCCGCTTTGCGGGCTAACCGCCGTTTTTCTCTCTGCGGCGCGCGCCAAATGCTCTCCAT
>JAGHJS010000042.1 GCA_017886545.1 Clostridia bacterium | reverse complement strand
TGGGGTTCACGTCGTTCGGGGAAAAACAGGTCGCGGCGGGGTTCGAAGCGCAGGGCAAAGTGTACCTTGCGGTATGGAATTTAGGCGGGGGAAATACGCTGCGGCTCCCGCTGCGCGCGCCCGTGACAGAGGTACGCGTCGCATACCCGCAGGCGGGTCCCGTGCGCGTCCGCGCGGCGGGGACCGCGCTGGAAGTTGCCTTCACAAAGCCCTTCCAGGCGTGCTTTTTAGAGGCGGAACAGAAAAAGAAATAAAAAGCGGAAGCCGTGGTTCCCATGCGTCTTCAATGATCCGCCCGTCGGGCGAAAGGACGGCGCAGCGTTCTTTTCTGCACGGTCGCGGGGCGCCGGGCAGCTGAAAATTTTTCGGACCTATCCCGTCCGCAGATAAACGCAGGCAGAGGAAAAACCTCTGCCTGCGTTTGCATAAAGGGTTCGTGAAGCGTCCGAAAGTACATTCTTGTTTTTTAAGACCGTTTTTGAACGGTCTTTTTTTGCCCGGTGCGGGCGCGTTCTTTCCTTTGGGGTGGAGGGATTCGCGTTATGTCTGAAAAATCGGAAGGACCTCCTTTTTCATGGCGGCAAGGTGCTTTTCGGGGGAGAGACCGTACTTGTTTTTAAACGCTTTGCAAAAAGCCGCGGGAGTGGAGTAGTGGAGGCGGGTGCATACCGCTCTGCTCGTTTGCCCTTCCATCAAAAATTTGAGCGCAAGTTCCAATCGTTTATCGTTGTAGTAGTGGATCGGAGTCGTTTTGTAATGTTTTAAAAACAATCTGTTCAGCTGCGATTTGGAATAGTTGATCTCGGCGCACAGCGCGTTCAGATCGAGTTTCCCCAAAAGATTCGAGTCGATGTAATTTTTTACCTGCCGGGCAGGCAGCGGCGGCGCCGCCGCCCGTGAAAAGACATGCGAGAGCAGCATGTCCAAAATGCCGATCGTAATAGCCGCATCCTGCAGGGGGATATACTTCCGCAGGAGGGTTATGGCATCCGCCCAAAAGGTATCCGGCTCCACGTTCAGTTCGATGAGTTCGCCGATCGCAGGGTCGGTGCAGATATGCACATAGGTATGCAAAAGTTTGTTGTTGGCGTTGTCGTACAGGTCGAACGCTCTGCGCGCGGGGAAAAAGTACAGGCAATGTTCCTTTAAACGGAAAGTGCGCCCTTCATAGCGGCAGTATCCTTCCCCGCCCAAAATATAATACACACGCGAAAAATTCGTGCAGATGTTTTTGAACAGCCAGTTCGCATGCGTATAGCCTTCGTTTGCCAATAAAAGCTGAGTCGTGATCATGGCCGTATTATACGGCAGAACGGGAAGCGGCGTCAACGGTTTTATATAAAATTTCCTAAAATCGTGATTATTTTGGATAACTTCGTGCTTTTTTCGGGTATTTACTTGCGGCCGAAAGGATTGTATAATATAGAAAGAGCCCATAGATCTCTATGCGGAAAGGAGGAACCGATGCGCATAATACAAAAGCTGAAGGCAAAGGCAGAGAACATGTATGGCGCGCCGCCCGTAACGATCGCTTTTTTGGGCGACAGCGTCACACAGGGGTGTTTTGAGTGCTATAAAAAAGGAAATACGATCGATACGGTATTTGACGGGGCGAGCGGTTATTCCGCCCGTTTGCGCGAAATGCTGCAGCTCATCTATCCGAACGTGCAGCTGAATGTGATCAATGCGGGGATCTCGGGCGACACGGCGGAGGGCGGAGAAAAGCGCTTTGCGCGCGATGTTGCGCCCTATTCTCCCGATCTCGTAGTGGTGGGCTTTGCGCTCAACGACAGCACGAGGGGCGAGGCGGGGCTGCCTTCCTATATACGCGCGCTGGAAAGCATCTTTGCGCAGTGCAAAAAGATCGGTGCGGAGATCATATGTCTTACGCCCAACATGATGAACACAAAAGTGAGCTGTCATCTTTGCGATAAGGAATTTATCGGGCTGGCGGAAAGTCTTTCGGCGCTGCAGAACGGCGGCGTGCTGGATAAATATGTGCAGGCGGCGAAAGAAACGGCGCAGCGGGCGGGGGCAGCCGTCTGCGATATTTACGGGCAGTGGAAAAAGCTGGAGCGCGGCGGCGCAGACGTGACCGAATTGCTGGCGAACAAGCTCAACCACCCCGTTCGCGAACTGCATTATTATACGGCAATAAAACTGATCGAAAGTATGTTCGAAGGAGAATAAAAAATGAAAAAGGTCAAAGACAAATATTTGGTGGTAGGGGCAGATTTTGCGGGCTTCCCGCTCAAAGAGGCGGTCGTTGAGCACCTTGAAAAAAAAGGCTGGAAAATTTGCGACATGGGAGTAAAAAAGGACAGCGATCCCGACGATACGGACCTCATGTTTCACCGCGTGGGGCTGCGCGTCGGGGCGATGATCGCAGAGGGCGAGTACGAGCGCGCGTTGCTGTTCTGCGGCACGGGGATGGGCATCCACATCGCGGCGAGCAAGTGCCCGCACGTGCATGCGGGCGTGGTCGAAAGCGTTCCCGCGGCGCTCCGTGCCATCACGGGCAACGGGGTCAACGTGCTGGCGATGGGCGCGTTCTACGTTGCGCCCAAGATGGGGTGCGACATCGCGGATGCCTATCTGGGCGCGGAACTCGGAACGGGGTACGAGTGGTGGCATAATTTTTACGAGTTCCATAAGCTCGCGATTGACGAGCTGGAGGCGTTCGATTACGAAGCGTATAAAAAGAACGGCTTTAAAGTGGATAAGCTCGGCGACTTTCCGCTCGTTTTGGAGGATAAACCCGAATGAGTTTGCTGGAAGGGGCTTCCTTTATAAAGCCTGACAGAGAATTTCACCGCGACTATTCCGAGCACGACCCGGCCCCCTTGTTCCGCAGGCGTTTTTCCGTAAAAAAGAAAGGCGAGGCGGTCCTGGAAGTGTGTGCACTCGGGTACGGGTACTTCTATCTCAACGGGCGGCCTGTCAGCGACGATCTGTTCGTGTCGGCCGTCAGCGACTATCGCAAAACGCTTTGGGTGCACCGCTATGACGTGAGCGATCTTCTGCACGAGGGGGAGAATGTTTTTGCGGCGGTGCTGGGCAACGGATTTTTCAACGAAAGTTTTCAAACGCCGTGGAAGCACCACCTCGCTCCCTGGCGGGATAACCCGAAGATGATCCTGCGCCTTACCGTCGGAGGGAAGACGGTGCTCGTGAGCGACGGCGGTTTTTTGTGCCGTCCCGCGTCGTTTGTTACCTTCAATCAGCTGAGAAGCGGCGAGCATTTCGACGCGCGGCTATATGACGAAAGGTGGAAGGAATACGGCTTTGACGATGCGGGCTGGGAGCATGCCCGTACAGACGAGCGCCCGCCCGAGGGCGTGTTCCGTTTGTGCGAATGCGAACCGATCCGCGCCTGTTCGGTCTATCCCGCACGCACGGTCCGCAAAACGGGAGAGAACACCTATCTGTTCGACATAGGGCAGAACATCGCGGGCGTGCCGCGCCTTACCGTATGCGAGCCGTGCGGCACCGTGCTCACCGTCCGCTGTGCCGAAGAGGCAGACGAGGAGGGGAAGCTGAAACTGAACGGGCTGAACGTGCTCTACCCGCAGGTACCCTTTCAGACGGATCGGCTTATTTGTGACGGCGACCCCATCGTATGGCAGCCGATGTTTACCTACCATGGCTTCCGCTTTATCGAGGTCGAAGGCTTTACGCAGCCGCCGCAGATCACGGCGGCCGCGGGGGTCTTTGTGCATCAGACGATAGAGAGGCTGACGGAATTTTCCTGTTCCGACCCTGTGCTCAATAAAATATACGAGTGCGGGATCCTTGCGACCTATTCGAATCTGCACTACGCGCTTACGGACTGCCCCACGCGCGAAAAGCTGGGCTGGCTGAACGACGCGCAGGCGTCTGCCGAGCAGATGTGCATCAATTTCGGGATCGGAAAATTTTTCCGTAAATGGATGGTCGATATTTTTGACGCCATGCGCGAAGACGGCGCGATGCCGGGGATCGCGCCCTCGCCCGACTGGGGGTATGACAACGGGCCCGTCGCCGACGGCGCGCTGTTTGAGATCCCGTACCGCCTGTATCTGTATACGGGGGAGGATGCTCTTTTAAAGCAGGCGTATCCCTGGTTCAAACGGTATCTTGCTTTCTATACGAAGTGCGAAAAAGAGGGGGTGCGCGCTCCGCTGGCGGATTGGAACGGGTTGGGGAATCTTCCCACGCCCGTGGAGATGATACAGGAATTTTACGGCGGGAAGTTCTTCCTGATCGCGGCGGAAGCGGCGGCGCTTCGGAAAGAAGAGGATGCCGCTTTTCTGCGGCGGGAGGCGGAAAGGCGGCGGGTCGCCCTCAAAGAAAAGTGGCTCGGTGCGGACGGAAGGTGTACGGTGGAGGAACAGACGGCGGTCGCGCTGCTGATCGCGGCGGGGGCGTATGATTCGATCGCGCCGCTCAAAAAGCAGCTTGTTTCATTGTTCCGGCAAAAGGACGGGCACATCGACTGCGGGATGGTCGGCACGCAGTATATCTTTGACGCGCTTACGGCGTGCGGAGAAACGGAGCTTGCCGTACATGCGCTCACCGTACGGGGGGAACCCGGCTACCGTGCCTGGCTGGACCGCGGCGCGACCACGCTTTGGGAAACATGGCGCGATCAGTTTACCGATTCGCGCAATCATCATATGTTCTCCTGCGTGCTCGGCTGGATGTTCAAAACGCTGGGCGGGATACGCGTCAGCGGGAACGGAAAGGGATTTGCCGAAGCGGTGCTGGACCCGCAGTTCCCAAAGCAGCTCAGCGGATGCACCGCCGCGCGTAAACTTGCGCACGGCGAGCTGCGCGTGCATTGGGAACGGACGGAAGGGAAGGTGCGCATACGGTTCGATATCCCGCAGGGGGTCAGCGCCGTGTGGCGCGGCAGGCAGTTTTCTGCGGGAAGGCATGAATTTATATCGGGAGAAGAATGATGCAGAGGATCTTTCCCTTTTTATGGCTGCATGGCGAAAACGAGGAACAGATCGTGCGCGAGATCGATGCGATCCGCGGCGCAAATCTCTCCGCGTTTTGCGTGGAATCCCGCCCGCATCCGGATTTCTGCGGACCGCTCTGGTGGCGGGATATGGACATCGTTTTAAAGCGGGCGCAAGAGCTGGATATGGAAGTCTGGGTGCTGGACGACAGGCAGTACCCCACCGGCTATGCAAACGGAAAGCTGGAACAGCACAGAGAGCTCCGTCAATGGCACATTGCCTCGCGGAATGCGGATGCCGTCGGCTCGGAAAACGGCATGCTGCTGCTGGAAAGGGACGAGGAGGACGAGCTGCTCGGCGCATACGCGTTGGAACACCGCCCCGGAGGGTTCGCTGTGGAGACGGCGACCGACCTGACGGCAAATGTGCGCGGCAACGTACTGCGGTATGATTTGCCGCCCAAACTGTTCCGCTTTGTAACCATCTGGAAGACGAGGGCGGGTTCGGAGCGCGAAAACTACATCGACATGCTCAATGCCGCTTCCGTGCGGGTGCTCATCGATGCGGTCTACGAACCGCATTATCACCGTTACAAAGACTTTTTCGGCAAGACGCTGCGCGGCTTCTTTTCCGATGAGCCGCGTTTCGGGAATTTTTATAACGAGCGCTCGCGCATTCACGGCACGGCGTACGATGCGAATATCGGCACGGCGGGGCTGGCGATGCCGCTCAGCGAACAGCTTTTGCAGGAGCTGTACGCAGCGGGGTACTGCGCGCAGGATCTTCTGCGCCTCTGGTACGGGGCGGACGAAAAGACGAGCGCTTTCCGCCGCGCCTTTATGCGCAGCATCACGCGGCAGTATGCAGAAAATTTTACCGAACAGATCGGCACGTGGTGCCGCGAACGCGGCGTGTGCTATGCGGGGCATATCATCGAGGACATGAATGCGCATACGCACACCGCCTGCAGCGCAGGGCACTATTTCAAAAGCCAGCAGGGGCAGGATCTTGCGGGCATAGATGTCGTATTGCATCAGATCAAGCCTTTTTCGCTCTCTTATGACCATCTGGCTCCCGTCAGCGGCGGCATTGCCTCTCCCGCGTTTTTCTGCTATACGCTGCCCGCCCTGGCGCGCTCCTGCGCGCTGCTCGATAAAAACAAGCAGGGCAGGGCGCTGTGCGAGCTGTTCGGCGCCTACGGCTTCGGCGAAAGCATCAGGGATATGAAGTGGATCGCGGACCTGATGCTCGCAAACGGCATCACGCACTTTATTCCGCATGCCTTTTCGGCAAAAGAACCGGATGAGGATTGTCCGCCGCAGTTTTACTGCGCCGGCAAAAATCCCGCATACCGCCCGTTCGGTGCGCTCATGCGCTATATGGACGAGGTGAGCGGCATGACGGCGGCGGGCAGGGCGGTGATACACTGCGGCGTACTCTACCATGCCGAAGCGGAGTGGAGCGCGGGCGAAAACGCCCCTGTGGACGGCGTTATGAAGGTGCTCGCCGATGCGCAGATCCCTGCCATGATCGTGCCGTATGACCGATTAAACGACGCCGAAGCGCTGGACGTGCTGATCGTTCCGTGGGCGGAGCGCATCCCTCCCGAATGGGAGGAGGCGGCAGGGAAATTTGGTTTGGAGCGGGTCATGTACGCGCCCCGCCGCCCGACGAAGGCGTTCGCCGCGCGCGTCGCAAAGTCGGTGCGGCGCGAACTTGTGCTCACTCCTGCGCGGGGGGTCGTCGTCTATCCGTTTTGTGCGGAAGGGGAAACGAACTTCCTCGTGTTCAATGCGGGCGCCGTGCCCTATCGCGGGGTCGTGCGGCCCGGCTGCGGCGTACGGGTGAACGCAGTCAGGAATTTTCAGAGCGGGGAAGAATACGGCGTTTCGGGCGATGCGTTTGCGCTTGCGCTTTCGGCGGGCGAGTGCGTCGCGCTTCTGGCGCGCGGGGCGCGGAAGGAGAAGGCAAAGTATAAAGAAGTGCCGCTCGGCGGCGCCTGGCGCGTGCGCTGCGAAGGAACGGACAACAAGGCAAGGGAATTGCCGGACGACACATTTGCAAACGTATATGCCATCGGGGAGTCGGAGCGCTTTTCGGGCAGCGTCGTTTACGAGAGGGAATTTTCGGCGGAAGAAGGGGAGTACCGTCTCGATCTCGGCGATGCAGGAGGGAGCGTGCTGGCAGAACTGGACGGGCAGAGCCTCGGCTGGCGCATCGGAGCGCCCTATGCGTATACGTTCAGGCTATCGGGCGCGGAAAAGCATGCTCTGCGCATAGAGGTAAGCGGCACCCCCGTCATGGAGCGGCGCGATCCGCTTTCGCTGTGGAACAGGGCGGAGCCGCTCGGGCTTTTGTGCCGTCCCCGCCTTTGGCGCAAGAGATAAAAAGACATGAAAAAAGGGGGATCCTTCCCCCTCTTTTTTCATGCAAAAAATAAGATAGCCGTTTTTTACGAGTTGTTTGTCAGCGTATCGAAATAATCTTTGGGCGTGTCCGTATAATCCTTGGTGCGCTCGATGTACAGTTTTCGGTAATCGCCGGGCGTCTGACCGTATTCTTTCACGAACGCCTTGCTGAAGGCGCTCGCCGATCGGAAACCGCTCCGCGCGGCGATCTCCGTAAGTTTTGCGTCCGTCATGCGCAGCAGACGGCAGGCGTTCCCCAGCCGCTGCAATTGGATAACGTCCAGCACGGAGAGGTGAAATTCGTTTTTGAACAGCCGCTGCAGGTAGGAAGGGGAGACCCCGACCGCGCTTGCCAGGCTGCCCACGGAGAGGTCGCTCATGTATCCGTCGCGGATGAGCAGCATGCACTTGCGCACATGAATGTTGCCCGCCGCATTGAAATAATAGACGCGGCAGGAACAGACCGAGTACAACAGCCGTTCCAGCGCGATGGAATAATGGATGCGCGAAAGGGGATTTTCCGCAAAGTTCTCTTCGCCGACGATGCGATGGATCTCCTGAAGCTGCTCCAATACGTTCAGAGAGTCCGTAAAAGAGAGGATCAGGGTGTTCGCGTGCAGCAGTTCCAAAAGCTGCGGCACTTTGGAAAGAAAGGTTTCGCTGCGCAGCCAATGCGAAAAGGAACAATTCCTGTTTTGCAGGAGCAGTTCGAGGATGAGGAATTCGCATTGCGGCGTTTCGCTGCAATAGCGGTGCGCCGTGTGCGGGAAGAGCACCGCAAACTGCCCGCTTGAAAGCGTTATTTCATCCGTGAGTTCCTTTTCCCCGTAATAGATCGTCATTACGCCGCGCCGTATGTATACGATCTCCAGCGTGCTGTGGCTGTGCGGCGTCATGGCAAATCCTTTTTCCCATACGGGATTGCGGCATACGCTCACCTTTATCGTGTTCAGAAGATTTTGTATCATACATCCAGTTTACGATTTTTTCACGGAAAAGTCAAGGAAAGAGCAAATAAGTTCACTAATTTGATATATCAATGAGAAAATCGTGAACAAATTTGCCCGTGCCTGCTTTACAGGCAGGGCATGACCCAATATAATTGAAAACAGAAACAACGAAAACGCAGGGGAAACATGAAGAAAACTCTTATCATCGGAAGCAAAGAAAACGAAGAGGCGGGGGATGTTATGAAAAATAACGAAACCGCGGAAACCACCATGAAAAAGACGCTCAGCAAACAACAGCTGAAGGAAAAGATAAAGACCAATCTGTTCGCCTATTCTCTGTTGGCGATCCCTTTGGCGCACTTTGCCATTTTTTACATCTACGTCAATCTGAGTTCTTTTGCGCTGCCCTTCCTCGACGAAAATACGGGGGCGTTCACATGGGGCAACTTCGAACTGTTCTTCAACGAACTTGCGCTCGGCGCGGAATCCGAGATCCTGAAGAGCCTGGTCAATACGCTCATCTACTTCTTCGTGGATCTGTGTATGACGCCGCTCGCGTTTATTTTGGCGTTTTTCCTGTATAAAAAACTGCTCGGGTATAAATTCTTCCGGGTGATCTTTACGCTTCCGATGATCATTTCCAGCGTCGTGCTGGTGGCGATCTATAAAAACCTGCTTTCGGCGGACGGTCCCCTCGATATGCTCGTCACCGCAATTACGGGGCATCCGATGGAGAATTATCCGCTGTACACCGAAGGGCTTGCCACGCTCGCGATCGTCATTTTCAAGATCTGGACGGGATTCGGGATGAACATGATCCTGTTTTCGGGTTCCATGGCGCGCATCCCCGATTCGGTCATCGAATACGCAAAGATCGACGGCTGCGGGTTCACGCGCGAGATGTTCCAGATCGTGCTTCCCATCATCTGGCCGACCGTTTCCATCATGATGCTGCTCTCCGTCATCGGTATCTTCAATGCGGACGGCCCCATCATCCTGTTCTCGGGCGGTATGTACGGGACCTCGACGATCGGGTACTGGATGTATAATTCCGTCGTGCTCAGCGGGCGGTACAACTATGCGGCGGCCTTCGGTCTGATCTTAACGCTCGCCACCGTGCCGATCTTCGTGCTTACGCGGTGGCTGTTCAGAAAAATGCCCGGCGAAGTTACGTTTTAAAGGAGGAGACTATGGAAGCAATCGGAAAAAAGACGATCGGTCAGCGCATCCGCAGCCGCTTTAAACGGACCAATGCCGTGCGTATCGTGATGTTCATTCTCTTCGGGCTGTATGCGGCGTCCATGATCTATGCCCTGCTTTGGGCGATCATGAATTCGCTGAAAGGACCCGTCGAATACATGTTTGACAAGAACGGGCTCCCGTCGGAGTTTCTCTTTTCAAATTATATCGAAGCCTTCGAACTGCTGCAGGCGAACGATACGAACCTGTTTATCATGCTGTTCAACTCCGTCTGGATGACGCTCGGGCGTTCGCTGGTCTCGCTTGCCTGCGTTACCTGTGCGGCATACCTGTTTTCCAAGTACAAATTCGTGGGCAGGAAGATCATCTACGGCGTGCTCATCGCCACGATGATGCTGCCCCTCTACGGTACGGGCGCGGCGCAGATGCGTTTGGTCCATCAGATGGGGCTGTATGATTCCCCGCTGTACCCTCTGGTCATCTCCGCCTCCATGCAGGGCAGTCTGCTGCTGATCATGCGTTCCTTTTTTGACGGGATCTCCTGGGAATATGCGGAAGCGGCAAAGATCGATGGCGCAGGGCATTACAGGATCATGTTCAGCGTCATGTTCCCGATCGCGATCCCCTGTATCAGCTCCATTTTCATCCTCATGCTGATCACGGGGTGGAACGACTACACCATGCCGCTGTACTATCTGCCGAGCTTTCCCACCATTACGACGGGTCTGTACCTCTACGAGGAAACGTCGAAATTCAACATCAATTATCCCGTCTATTTTGCAGGCATCATCATGACGTGCATCCCCACACTGCTTATTTACATCTTTGCGCAGGATAAGATCATGAACAGCGTATCCATGGGCGGTCTGAAAGAATGAGCGCTGCGCGCTTTTCAAATTTAAAAGAAAACCATAAGGAGGAAAAGAAATGAAAAAGAGGTTGCTGGCAGTTCTCACTGCCGCGGTCCTGGGTGTGTCGGCGCTCGTGTTGCCGCTGAGCGGCTGCAATTCCAACACGGCGTATGAAGGAGACTATGGTCTGAATATCATCACCCTGAAAAAAGGATACGGCACCGAATGGCTGGAAGCGCTTGCCGACGAAATGGAGGAAATGTATCCCGGCATCACCATCGTTATCAAAACGGAGGTCGTGGATACCAACATCACCAACAAGCTGGACGCGGGGGAAGGGTACTGTGAATGGGATCTTTTCTTCGGCGGCACGGATTTCCGTTCGTATATCAAAACAACGATGGACGGGTCCAACGTCGTTCTGGCGGATCTGTCGGACATCTATGCGAACCCCGCTTCCGAAGAAGAGACGATCATCGTGGAGGATAAGCTGGACGACAGCTTGCTCTCTTCCTTCCAGAACGAAAATGCGGCGGGCGAAACGAAATATTATACCATGCCGTGGACGCAGGGCATCAACGGGCTGCTGGTCAACAACGAGGTCGTGGCAGGCGCGCTGGGCGCAGACTGGCGCGAAACGTATCCCTGCCGCACCACGGAAGAATGGATGGACCTGCTGGATGCGCTTGCGGGCGAGGGCGAATACTCCTTCATCTATGCGGCGGGGCAGCAGTATTACCAGACGCTCTACAACGTATGGTGGACGCAGTATGAAGGGCTCGAAGGGATCGAAAATTATTATTCCGGGATGGCCTATAACGTCACGACGGACAGGATGGAGCTCAGTCCGTTGATCTTTGAGCAGGACGGCAGATATGCGGCGATGGACGTAATGGAATCCATCATGAAGGATCCGTACGTCTATCCGAAGAGCACGGGCATCGAATGGGACGCGATGCAGACCTATTTCATGGCGGGCGAAGCGGCGATGCTGCCGAACGGCGACTGGACGAACATCGAAATGGGCAAGAGCTTCCCCGATAACGACGTGCAGTTCATGCGCGTTCCGATCGTTTCGGCGCTGGGCGAAAAACTCGGCATTACGGAAGATGAGCTGCGGGCGGCGGTCAGCTATGCAGACGCGCTGCTCGACGGCGAAACGGCAACAAAACCCGTGCTTGCGCCGAAAGAGGTGAACGGCGTTACGCTGACCGCGGACGAAGTTCTGCAGGAAGTGTATGACGCGCGCTGCGTGGTGGATACCTATGCGAACCTGCATACCGTGTGCGCGGCGGCGTGGAGCCCCCGCCTCGAATATGCCAAGGCATTTTTGAAGCTGATGGCTTCGGACAAAGGGCAGGAGATCTACGCGGAAGCGATGGACGGCAATACTTCGCTGCCCTATGGGTACGACATCAGCACCTGCGACTGGTTTGCTTCCACCTCGGAATTTGCCAAGACGCGCTACGAACTTGCCAAGAATGCGACGTACTATTACCGCCATGCAGAGCTGCCCCTGGGCAACGACCTGCTTGCGTGGCGTGCGGTGTACAGCGCTCCCATCGAACACTGTCTGTATTCTTTGGGTTGGAGCGGGGACGACGTCGTGAAGGAAGACATCAACTATTACAAAACCGGCACGCGCTGGACGGATCTGTTGAAAAAAGCGGGACTTCGCTGAGGAGAGGAGAGCATGAAGAATTGTTGCAGGACGCTGTTGGCGCTGTTGCTTGCGGTTTCCGTCTGTTTCAGCGTTGCCGCTTGCGGCACGGACAACACGGCGGAGAACGAGATCACCGTCAAAACGACATACAATACGCTCGCGGTCGAGCGCAGCGAGGACATCGCGTCCTTCCGGAACGGCCGCTTATCGATCAGCGCCGCGCAGGGCGAGGCGGACGGCGCGCAGGTCATCGTGAATCCGTCAAACGACGTGAGCGCATACACCGCAACGGTGAGCGACCTTACGGACGCGGACGGGAACACGATCTCCGCCGAAAACTGCACGCTGTATGTGCAGATCTATGCGCGCGTCATCAACGGCACCAATGATTTCCCTGCGGGGTATTACCCCGACTGCCTTATCCCCGTCGAATATATCACGGCGGCGGGGGAGAACAGCATCGGGGCAGGGCAGAACCAGGGGTTCTGGCTGGACGTGTTCGTCCCGTACGATACGGCGGCAGGGGAATACGCGGGCTATGTCACCTTTGCCTTTGACGGGCAGCAGATCGCCGTACCCGTTTCGGTAGAAGTATTCGACTTCGCAATGCCCGAAACGCCCACCATCGAAACGTCCTACCTTATCTGGAAAGACTGGCTCATTTACGGCGAACTGGACGGCACGGTGGAGAAGTGGAAAACGTACTTCGATTTCCTCATCGACTTCAACATCTGCGGGTACGATCTGCCCGTCGAGATCGGGGACATCGAAGGCTACAAGGCGGCTGTGCGCGAATATTACGACAAACTTGCCGCTTACTTTATCCCCTTTAAGATCGAGGGCAACCTCGAGATCGATACCGACCTCATGTATCGCTACATCTATGCGATCGCGGAGATCAGCCTGGAAGACGGTAAGAATTACTTCGATAAGGCGAAGTATTATATCCACACCATCTACGACGAATGCAACCACGATTCCGTGTATGCGACCCGCTATCCGAAGGCGGAGCAGGTGCTGCGCGAAGTGGGCGAACTCGAAGAGAAGGTCATCGCACAGCTGAAAGCAGAGGGCAAGGTAGGCTCGGGCCGTATGTTCAGCGAAACGGTCACCGACGAGGAGTTCTTTGCGTCCATCCGCGATATCCCGCATGTGATGACGACGACGTACGACGAGAACCTTGCGCTCAACTACGGCGTGGATACCTTCTGCCCCTCGTACAGCAACTTTATCACCACCGATTCCATCGCCTTCTATCAGGACCTGATGGAGCAGGGGTACACCATCTATTCCTATTCCGCGGCAAACAGAGGGGTCGTCGGGTCGCAGCTGATCAACGACTACACCATTGCGGGCAGGGACATCTTCTGGTCCAAGTATGCCTACGGCATCAAAGGGGATCTGTATTGGAACCTGACGGGCTACCTCGCGTGGTGGCAGTTCGTCGGGCGCGGGTACGGGCTTCTGAACGACCTGTATACGCAGGCGTCGCATGACGGCCTGACCAACGGGGACGGCTACATGCTCTATCCCGGGAAGCAGTACGGCTCCGACAGCCCCTTCCCTTCGCTGCGCCTGATGATGCGGCGTGACGGGATCGACGATTACGATTACATGAGCCTTCTGGAGGAGGAGTATGCGGCGCTCTCCGCGGTGTACGGCGCCGAACTGGACGTGCGCACTTCGCTGGAGAGCATGTACGACCAGATCTTCAGTCTGAGCGCGTCCAAACTCAACTATCAGGGACTTGCGGACATGCGCGCACTGCTCGCACGGTTCATTGAACTTGCGCAGAGCGACGCGGGCTTCGCCGTGGAAAAGATCGAGGCGGGCACGGACGCCATCGAATGCTCGTTCTATGTAAAGCCCGGCTATACGGTTACGATCAACGGTGTGGAGTATACGGGTATATCGGCCGGCGGAGGGAACAAGATCACGGCGCGCGTACCCTACGGGGAAAGCGGCACCCTGCGCGTAAAGGTCGCCGGCAGCGGATACAGCAGCTCGTTCACCTTTACGCTCGGCGAAAAGCCCGAAGAGGGGAACAGCTTTGCGGACGAGGCGTCCCTTTCCGCCGTAAGCGTCGCGGCAACGTACGGAAGCACGGTGGCCGTCAATACCGATCGTACCTATGCGTTGAGCGAAACCAGCCTCAAGGCCGAGCTTTCGGGGCACCTGTTTGACAACGAATCGTACAACAGCTCGTTCCACCCGTATGTTTACTTTGATGTGGACGGGCTGACGGGCATCGAGTACGTCACCTTCTGCGTGTACAACGCATCCGACGAAGACTTTACGGTGCAGGTCGTGGCGCTGGATGATTTTTCGACCTACAGCCTGGACGAGGTCACGCTCCCTGCCATGAGCTGGACGACGGTCAAAGTGGGGAACTTCACCCAGATCGACGCGGACGGCGCAGGGCTTGCGGACATCCTGCAGATCGGGCTGAGCGCAAAGGAAAACCTGCTCGACGAGGACGGCGCAGTGTATTCCCGCACGCTGTATATCGATGAGTTTTACATCAAGAACAAGGTTTAAGGAGGGGACGGCAATGCGAAAAATCATCTGTATTCTGACCTCGGTCCTGCTGCTTGCCTGCGCGGTCGGTTTTGCCGCATGCGACGAGACCTCCGAAGAGGAGAGCACCGTCGAAAAGGTAACGCTGTGCGGATTCGAGAACAACAGGGAACTGCTCTCTATCGCCTATTACAACGTCGGCGGGGGCAAGATCGACCTGTGCGACGATCCCGCGTATGTAACAAGCGGCGATGCGTGCGCGAAAATGACGATGGAGACCCCTGTGCGCGAGGAAAAGGGGGACGATCTTACGCTCACGTTTGTGACGGGGACGTCGTTCCTGCCGAAGACCAACTATACCGACACCGTCGCTTTCGAGCTGGACCTGTACAGCGCCTATGAAGCCCCCGTGCAGACCATGCTCACCATCGATACCTCCAATTACATGTGGTACGGGTCCGTAGAGCCCGGTTGGAATCATTTCACGATACCGCTTTCGCGCGAGAGTTATGATCTCAGCAGCGTATCGACCATCGACCTTTGGTTCGAGGGGAAGCCCGCGAACGTGGAAGAGCCGTACGTGTTTTATTTGGACAGTTTCGTCGCCGTCACGGTGGAAGAGCGGGTCTATCAGAAGGAGCTTGATTATTCGGGCACCACACCCTTTACCTTTTCCAACGAATATGACGTGTACGGGCTCATGTCGAACATGGGCGCGGCGGCTTCGGACAGCCGCTTTGCCTACCCCCGTTACAGCCTGAACCGCGACCCGCACTACATTCTGAACGGTACGGGTTCCATGAAGGTGGAGTTCTTCCCGAACGAGGCGGGCACAGACGTCGTCGGGGTCGGCTTCCGCACCGTGCGCGGCACGGAGTCCGTGAGCTGGAATGAGTTCGATTATGAAACGACGTACCTCACGTATGATGTATACAACGCCTCCGAACAGGAGCTGCAGGTAGGCATCGCGCTGTTCACGAAGATCGACGAGGTGTACCGCGTCAATACCGTCGTGCCTGCAAATTCATGGTCGGATCCATATGAAACGCGCCTCTTGCTGCAGGATATGCTCGATCAGGTCACGGGTACGGAGCTCGATATCATGACCATCGTGATCTATGTCGACGGGTATACCGCCGAGGGCGGCGCCCTGTATCTTGATAACATTTCCTTCAAGAGCGCACAGGAATTCGGAGAGGTATGAGCATGAAAAAATTCTTGAAAAAAGGCGCGCTGTCCGTCGCGCTGTGTTTCGTGCTGGCAGGGGGACTGTTCTGCGCCGCGTGCGACAGCGAAAAAAGTTACGGATATACCGAAGTCGTGGGCGAGTACGGCACCGCATTCGACCTGTATACCCTGCCCGATCTGGGGGAGCTGCGCTTCTATGACCTTTCGGTCACGTCTCCTTCGGGGGAGGTCGTCACCCTTTCGAGCGAGCTCCTGTATCTGAGCGAAGAGGGCACCTGGACGGTCGACGCCGCCTCTGCCGGCTGGAAGATCAGGGCGGAGGATACCATGCAGCCCATCGTCATCGTGCGCGGCTCGCTGGACGGGTACTTCGCCGGCGAAACGGTCGAGCTGCCTGAGATCTTGGTGCGCGACAACCACGGCGCCGCCGTCACCGATTTCAGCACCGCCGTGTATTACGGGGAGGAAAAGGTCTCGGACGGCGAGGCGTTCGTCGCCGAAAAAGAGGGGACCTATACGCTCGCCGTGACCGCCGCCGACGGCGCAGGCAATACCGCAAATTATAAACAGGAATTCTCTGTGCGCAGGCTGGCGGACAGCGTCATCGCCGCAGGGGAGACCATCGCGCTGGACAAATCTTTCTTCGGCGAAAAACTTTCCGCCGATACGGCATATACCTTCTCCTTTACGGTCCGCAAAAACGGTACGGCGGTCGAGGCGGCAGGCAGCAGCATTACGGCGGAGGCAAAATCTCTGTACGAGATAGAGGGCACCGCCGCGGCGGGGCAGGAAAAAGTTTCCGCTTACGCTGTGTATGTGACCGACGATCTCTATGCGGAAACGCTCAACCGCTATACAGACGTGTATGACTACGGGATGACCGCCACAAGCGGCACCGTCTCGCTGGTGCGCGCAAACGACAACGCCGAAGTGAAAGTCGTGCCCGCCGCGCGGGAAGTTCCGCTCAGCATCCCCGTCGTATCGGGCAGCGCCGCCGCGCTCGACGGGAAAAAAGTAACCGTTTCCTTCGATCTGCGCGTCGAAGGGTACGAAGATTACGATTTCGGCACCGACCCCAATAAGTATACGACCATCGTCGGTACGGGGCGCTGCGAAGGGGAGACCTACCGCGTGCGCGGCTCGGTCACGGGCGTCGTGACCAACGGCAAGATCGATACCACCGCTTATGTGCGCGCCATCGGCAACCCCTTCTACCTCGATAACTTCACCTATACCTGCGAGGATGCGCTTACGGCGACGGCGGAAAGCGAAGTCGTGAACGCAGAAGTAGGCGCAGACGTCACGCTCGGCGCGGACCTGTTCGGCGTCAAGTTCACCGATTTTATGGGGACCGAAGTCGAGGCGTCGATCCAAAGCGTCAGCAAGACGGAGCCGGGCGGCACGACGACGGAGCTTTCCCCGCCGTATACCGTTGATACCTCGGCGAAATGTTTTTACGACGTCACGTTCACTGCCGAAAAAGACGGCGTTTCTGGTACAAAAACGGTCAAACTTGCCGTCGGCGACGTAGATGTATACGCCCCCGAACTCTCTTTTACGGGCGGCAAAACCGTAAACCAGACGGTCGAGGCGGGAACAGAGATCACCGTCTCCGCGGAAGGGCTGGGGATCGGGATAAGCGACGAAAGCGAAACGGAGGAGAGCATCGCCGTCAAAAAGAACGGCGCCGCCCATACCGTTGAAGGCGGCTCTGTAACGGTCGAGAGCGGTTCGTACTACGAATTCACCGTCACGGTCACGGATTCGTTCGGCAACGCTTCGATGCAGTATGTGCTTGTCAGGGCGGCGGACTGCTACCTCGTCACCTTCGACACCTTTGCCCTCGGGCAGGCGCCTTCCTCCAACTATGTGTGCAACCAGACGGATAACGGCGCGGCGACCAACAATTCGCGTACGGTCGTCGATCTCGGCGGCGGCAATTACGCCTTCCGTTTCACGCCTGGCTCTACGCAGCTCAATCTGAACTGGGTGGCGGACGGCATCCCTGCGGGGACCTATGACATCAGGATCAATTTCCGCTTCGATGCGGGCACCCTCAGGCGGGTGTTCCTGACCGACGCGGGCTACGCTTCCGTTATCAACGGGCAGGACATCGATACGGCGGGTGCTACGGAAGGATCGATCACCATATCCGCATACGAAGTGCCTGCTTCGACGCTGCGCTATGCGTTCAGGCTGTACTGCAATGTGAGCGGGAACGTGTATGTAGAGAGTGTGCAGTTTATCCCCGCAGGGGCAACAGAATAAGGAGGGAAAAGTATGAAAAAATTGATAACTGTCCTCATCGGACTGTGCGCGTTTTGCTGCATATTCTTTGCCGCGTGCACCGAAGAGGAAAAAGAGGGCGGAGAATTGGACGGGCTTGCCGTGACGGTCACGGCAAGCGAAACGCAGATGACCTATTCTCCCGACGCGCAGATCACGCTTACGGCAGACCTTTCCGATGAGAGCAAGGAGGCGCTTTCCGCCGTTCCCGCCGCCTATTCGTACCGGTGGTACAAGGACGGGGCGGAAGTTGCGGAAGGAGCGGGTACGGCGCTTCCTGCAACGCTCATCCTTACGGAGGTCGCCGAGAGCGGTACGTATACGCTGGAGCTCTCCGCAACGTACGGTGAGCAGAATGCGGAAGCCGTCAGCAACGCCGTGACCGTCACCATCGGCAAAGCGGCGCCCTCCGAAGAGGGGCTGACAGACATCACGGCGACCGTCGGGCAGACGCTGGCAGACGTGTCCCTTCCGAACGGCTGGGCGTTCAGGGATGCGGGCGATACGCCTGTAGGGGCGGCGGGAGAGAACACCTTTACCGTCGTGTTTGCCGAGAACGCAAACTACACCGCCGCCGAAAAGCAGATTACCGTCACGGTGAGCAAGGGGTATCCCGATCTCTCCGTCCTGGACGGGCTGTCGCTTACGGCGACGTACGGAGACACGCTTGCCGACGTGATCCTTCCGTCCGGCTGGGCATTCAAGTCTGCGGGCGATACCGCCGTAGGGGAAGCGGGAGAAAACGTTTTTGATGTTGTCTTTGCAGAGACGGATGCATACTACGCCGCCGAAGGGCGGGTCAGCGTCCTGGTCGCCAAGGCAACGCCCGTTGTCTCCATAAAGGAGGAGTATTCTATCGCCTATACGTTTGAAAACACCCTTGGCGAGGTCGCGCTGCCTGCGGAAGATCCCGGCACATGGGCGTGGAAAGACGCGGGCGCGGATACCGCGCTCAGCTTCGGCGAAAACACCTTTACGGCTGTGTTCACCCCGAGCGATACCAAAAACTACAACAGCGTTGAAAGAACGGTCACCGTGAACGTCGTATACAACACCGAAACACTGAAAGTGCAGTTCAAGGAAGGGTATGAAGTCAACACGGTCCTGACGGCGGGCGAAACGTTTGCCGTCGGCGATTGGGGCGATGTGCTTGCGATCAACGCGGAGCCTGCCGAGGGCGGTGCGTTCTCGGTCACGTCGTATAAGATCGACGGAAAAGAGCAGGAACAGCCGAACACGTTTGCATCCGTCGTCGTTGCGAGCGGCTCGTACTACGAATTTGTCATTTCCGTTACGGCGAAGGGGGCGAGCGGCGATCTGACGGCAACGCAATATCTGCTCGTCAGGGCGGACGACTGCTACATCACTACGTTCGATACCGATCCTGTCGGGAGCGCTCCGTCGGATAATTTTATCACCAACGGCAGAGACAACAATGATACGAACGGCACGCGCACGGTGGCAGATGTAGGCGGCGGCAACCACGCGTTTGCCTTCACGCCGAAAGACAGTAGGCTCAATCTGAACTGGGTCGCAAGGAACGTCCCCGCGGGCAGCTACGATATTGTCATCAACTTCCGCTTTGACGAAGGGCTGACCCGTATCTTTGTGGCGACGGATTTAAATTGCACCTCCGTTTTGTACGGGCAGGATATCAATACGGCAAACGCGGAAGCGGGATCGTTGGTGCTCTTCGGACGGTCGATCTCGGGACCGGGCGGGCGCTACGGTTTCCAGCTTTGGTGTCAGTCTTCGGGTACCGTCTATGTTGAGAGCATCGTGTTCCGAAAAGCGGGTTCCGTTCCCGCGGCGGTCACGACCTTTGAAGGGGACGCCCTCAGCGAAACGGCGGGGCCGGAAGGGAACTTTATTACAAACGGAGCCGCCAGGGCGGTCGTGGAAGGCGAAGACGGGACCAATCTGTTCAGGATCACGCCCAATGAAAACAATACGCTTATAACTTGCCTTTGGCCGCATAGGTCCACCCTCGGCACGTCCGGCACCTATACTGTCAGGATCAATTTCCGTTTCGATGAAAATACGCTTACAAGCCTGTATGTGACCGATTCTTCCGACAGTTCCGTCGGGGAAGGAGGGATCGGAGCAAACGCGACGGAAGGATCATTGCTGCTGGAGAACGTTGCGTTGAACGGCACGCTTTCGGGCGGCAGTTACGGTTGGTTCTACCTTCACTGTGAAACAACGGGGAGCATCTATGTGGAGAGCATCGAGTTCTACCCCGTTCCCGCCTAAGGAGAAAAGGATATGAGGGCAAGCAAGATCGTTTCCGCCATGCTTTTGCTGCTGTTCGCTCTCTTTGCCGCCTTCGGGTGCGCGGAGAGCGGGCAGCAGGAACAGGACGGTTCCGCGTTTCCCTTTGACGACGGGCAGACGGTGGGGCTCGGATACGGCTACAATGAGATGAGCTATCCCTTTTCGGAGGCGAAAAATTATGTGCAGCTGTATGCCGGGCAGACGGAGGACAGCGAGGCGCAGTTCACTTACTCTGTAGACGGCGCGCTGACCGTCCGCATGAGCGATACCATGCAGTCGTACGGCAATGTCTGCTTCCGCGTCTACTCCTCCGCGTTTGAAGAATACGACGAGGGCACCGAAGTCGTGGTCAGCATGCTTGTCAACGTCGACCCGCAGGCTTCGCCGAACATGTTCCTCGCCTACAACGATGAGGACGGGGCGGAAATGTCCAACCAGACCAAAGTGCCCAAAGCGGGGACCTTTGCGGAGCTTTCCTTTACGACCGCTATCGAAACGAGCGCAGGGTACTACCGCAACAACATGAACTGCGGCAACCAAAAAAACATCATGTTCATGTTTTTGCGGCTTGGCGCAGGTGAAGAATTTTCTGTCGATTCCATCGAGTTTTCTTTTAAAGAATGAACGTTTTATTCGGGTCGGGCGTTCAGGACGCCCGGTACAGGCAGGGGCTTTATGAGCTTCGGGAAGACCTGCACATCGGAGAGAGCGGGCCCGCTCTCCGCCTTACGGCAAAAGAGGGCGCCCGCATAGGGTTTGAACGGGACGAAACGGGGATCACGGTCTATTATGACCGCCCCGCCGCGTTCTTCCGTCAGCTGCGCCGTGCCCTTTCGGCGGGCGGGAACGCTGCCTCCTTTGAGGAACGCGTCTTCGACACGCTCTCTCTGCTCGTCGACAATTCGCGCAATGCGGTGATGAACGTGCCTGCCGTAAAGGAGCTTATCCGCAAACTTGCATTGCTCGGTTACAGCGAATTGCAGCTGTATACGGAGGATACCTACGAAGTGGAGGGCGAGCCGTATTTCGGCTACCTGCGCGGGCGGTATTCGCGGGCGGAACTCAGGGAGATCGATGCGTACGCAAAACTGTTCGGCATCGAGCTCGTGCCCTGCATTCAGACGCTGGCGCATCTGCGCAGCCTGTACCGCTGGAGCACCTATTATAAGGGTGCGTTCGATTGCAACGACGTATTGCTCGTCGGCAGCGAGCGCGTGCGCGAACTGATAGAACATATCTTTGCAACTCTTTCCGAAACGTTTACCTCGCGCAAAGTCAATATCGGCATGGATGAAGCGTTCATGCTCGGGCGGGGCAAATACAGGGATCTCTACGGGCAGAACGATCCCGCCGAACTCTACCGCAGGCACCTTGCGTTTGTGCTCTCCGTTGCAAAAAAGTATGGTTTTTCCGTGCAGATGTGGGGAGATATGTTCTGGCGGGAGTATGAGGAAGCGGGCAGGAGCGGCAAAAAGATGCCTGCCGTGCCCGAGGGTGTGACCCTCATCGGCTGGAGCTACGGCAACCCCTTTGCGGACTATGAAACGCAGGTGCGGGAGGGGGAGATCGCGCATCGGTTTGCGGAAGGCAAAAACTTCTGCTCCTCCTTCCGCTTCTGCGGCGGCGCGGCGAAGTGGTACGGCTTTGCGCCCAACAACGCGTTCAGCCTGCCCGTCAACCGCGCGAACTTAAACGACTGCGAACGTGCGGGCGTGCGCGACGTCATGCTGTCCGCGTGGGGAGACTGCGGCTGCGAAACGCCGGTCTTTTCGGTGCTTCCCAACATCGTCTACTATGCGGAGCGCGCTTACGGCAACAGAAGCGAAGAAAGGTTCCGCGCGGCATTTTCGGAGATGTTCTGCCCCTTCCGCCTCTTTATGAGCATAGACGGCGCGAACGATCTGAGCGGTAAAGGGGAGCGCGGCTATATCAATACCTCGGCAAAGTACCTACTCTACAACGATACCTTTTTGGGGTGTATGGATAAGACCCTGCAAGGGGGCATCGCCGAGGCGTACCGCGCCCAGCTTGCGAAACTTAAAAAAGCGAAGAGGGCGGCGGGCGAATATTCCTATCTGTTCGATACGCAGATCGCGCTCGTAAAGGCGCTCTCGAAAAAGTTCGACCTCGGCGTGCGCACCCGAAAGGCATACCGTTCGGGGGATAAGGCGGAACTACTTCGCCTTGCCAAAGAGGATTATCCCGCAGCGATGCGCGCGATACGCGCCTTTTTTGAAGCGTTCCAAAAGCAGTGGATGCGCGTCAACAAGCCGCACGGCATAGACGTCACGCACATCCGCATCGGCGCGCTCCTCTTCCGCCTGCAGCAAAATGCAAAGCGGCTCAAAGCGTACGCCGAAGGAAAAACGGCGCGGATAGAGGAGCTGGAAGAGGATATCCTGGATGAATTCGGACAGGGGAACCGCATCATCATGCAAAATTGGGGAGAAACGGTCACTGCGAACACACTGACGGAATATATGTCTTATGTATGAGGAGATCATGGATACGGGCAATTTTACAAGAGTGCCGCTCGGCGCAGTGCTGCCGCGCGGCTGGCTGAAAGACTTTCTCAATACGCAGGCAGAGGGGCTTACGGGGCATCTCAACGAGATCGGGTACCCGTACAGCATCGCCTTTTGGAAGGGCGAAACCAGGGAGGGCGAAACGCCGCCGTGGGAGGTGTTCGAGCAGACTGCCTATTGGCTGGACGGCATGTACAGCTGCGGCGTACTGACGGGGCGGGAAGATCTGTGCGCCCGCGCGGACGAAAGTTTCGGTTACGCCCTGTCGCACGTCGCCGAAGACGGCTTTATCGGCTCCGATGTGCTGCGGCAAAAGAGCGGGTGGCACCGTTGGCCGCACGTCGTGTTCTTCCGCGGGCTGATGGCAAAGTACGAGCATACAGGGGACAGGCGCATCCCCGAAGCGGTGCGGGATTTCTATCTGAAGGGGCAGTACGACTACTCCGAAAAGCGCGAATTTCTGCATATCGAACCCATGCTGTGGGCGTATGGCGTCACGGGGGATGCGCGGCTGCTCTCTTTGGCGGAAAGCACCTACAAAAACTACAATGCGCGCTGCCTCGACGACAACTGCGAGGAGGTCATGCTCTCCGAAAAAAAGCCGTACGCGCACGGCGTCACCTATGACGAGACGGGCAAGATCGGCGCGCTCCTGTACCTTTATACGAAGAACAGGCGCTACCTTGCCGCCAGCGTGCATGCCTTTGAAAAGCTGGACACGATGTTCATGCTTGCCGACGGCGGGCATTGCAGCAATGAGTTTCTGATCGGCAACGATTCGCTGCAAAGCCATGAGCTGTGCACCGTTACGGATTACACCTGGGCGCTCTCCTATCTCTTTATGGCGACGGGCGATCCGTTGTATGCCGACAAGATCGAAAAGTGCATCTTCAACGCGGGGATCGGCGCCGTGCGGGAAGATTTTTCCGCGATACAGTACTTTTCCTGCCCCAACCAGGTCATTGCGGCGGAGAACAGCAATCACAACGAATTTTTCAGGGGAACGGGCTGGATGCGCTACAATGCGCGCCATCATACGGCGTGCTGTTCAGGCAACTGCAACCGCTTTATGCCGAACTTCTGCCGCCATATGTGGTTCCTGCGCGGCGGCGAGCCGTATGCGGTCCTGTACGCGCCCGGAGCGTTTACCTTTACGCGCGGTAAACATACGGTGACCGTCGAACAGACGGAGGCGTATCCGTTTACGGACGAACTTTCCTTCACCGTACATACGGCAGACCCCGTCGGCTTTGCGCTGCATCTGCGCGTGCCCTCGTGGAGCCGTGGGGCGAGCCTTACCTTGAACGGGCAGGCGGTCGAGGCGGCGTTTGCGGGCGGCTTTTGCAGGATCGAACGCGTCTTTTGCGAAGGGGACGTGCTGCGCCTGCAGCTGTATCCGCAGGTGCGCGTGCAGGACAGTGCGGACGGCGGTTTGTACATCGAGCGCGGCGCGCTGGTGTACAGCCTCGGCGTGAAGATCAGGGAACATGTTACGCAGGCTGCGGAGAGCGCGCTGCCCGATTATGAATATTTCCCCGATTCGCAGTGGAATTTCGCGCTCCGCAAAAGCGAACTTACAGACGGAAACGTGCGCTTTTCGCGCGGAGAGCTGTGCGGAGATCCGTGGGATGCGGCGCATGTGCCCGTCAGCCTCGAAGTGCCCGCGCACACGATCGAAGGCTGGGACCTCGAAAGGAAAAAGGAGGTCGTGCAGTGCTATGACTTATATGCCAAGAAGAGGCGTACCTTGCAGGGGGATTTTGTGTTCACGCCCTGCCTGCCCGATCGGAACATCCTTTCCGCGGCAGGCGGCGCGGAGTATATAAAACTTATTCCGCAGGGCGCGGCAAAACTGCGCGTCACCGTATTTCCGCAGATAGGCGCATAGCAAAAAAGGAGAGGATATGCTTGTTACCGACAAAGAACTTTTAAAAAAATATACGCAGCGCAAATGGCAGGGCATCCCGAGCATCGACGTCACCCTCGGCGGCAGGCTATTCGTTACCTTTTACAGCGGCGGCGACGGCGAAGAGCTTGGCAACTTCTGCGTGCTCATCAAAAGCGACGACGGCGGGCAGAGCTGGTCCGCGCCCGTTGCGGCGGCGGATGCCGGAAGTGAATTCCGCTGTTACGATCCCTGCGTGTGGGTCGATCCGCTCGGGCGGCTCTGGTTCATCTGGTCCGTCATGCCGGGCGCGCTGTACGGCGCATACGCCGCCGTCTGCGAGGATCCCGATTCCGAAACGCTCACCTTCGGCGAGCCTTTCAAGATCGGGCAGGACGTAATGCTCAATAAGCCCACTGTCCTGAAAAACGGCGATTGGCTGTTCCCCGTCGCCGTCTGGAAGAGAGGCATTTACATTACCGGCATGCCCGAATCGGAGAGCGAGCCGCGTCTGGCGTTTGCGTATCGTTCGCGCGACAAAGGAAAAACGTTTGAGCGGTTAGGAGGCGTCGATATGCCCGCGCGCTGCTACGACGAGCATATGTTCGTCGAAAGCGGAGAGCGCATCCGTATGTATGTGCGCACCTATAAGGGGATCGGCGTGAGCGAATCTTCGGACGGCGGCAGGCAATGGAGCGCCGGCGAAGATACGGGCTGGGGAGGCCCGTGCAGCCGTTTCTTCCTCCGCCGCCTGCAGGACGGGCGCCTGCTGCTGGTCAACCACGTCAATTACACGGGGCGGAACAACCTGACGGCGTTGCTCTCCGAAGACGAAGGGAAAACGTGGAAGGGCGGTCTGCTTTTAGACGGGCGCAACCTGGTCTCGTACCCTGACGGGACGGAGAGGAACGGGTTCATCTATATCGTATACGACCGTGAGCGCGGCTACGGCGTGCCGGGGGTGGAGGATCCCGCCCGCGAAATTTTGATGGCGAAGTTCACTCCGGAGGATGTGCTCGCGGGGAAACTTGTTTCGGAAGGCTCGGAGCTGCAAATGGTCGTCAGCAGCCTTCAGCGGGAGAGCTGCACGGTGTTTCACGATACGTTTGCGGCGCAAAAGGAGCTGTACGG
The DNA here is from genome assembly GCA_017886545.1 of Clostridia bacterium. GTDB lineage: Bacteria > Bacillota > Clostridia > Christensenellales > Borkfalkiaceae > Borkfalkia. The sequence continues at coordinate 16,901 of JAGHJS010000042.1, read as the reverse complement.
CAAGTAAAAGGGGAGGTGTGAACGGTGAAAGCGATAGACGTGTACGAACAGATCGCACGGGAGAAAGTGATCGCCATCGTGCGAAGAGAGAGCGGACAGGAAGTATCCGCCGTCTGCCGTGCGCTTGTGGCGGGCGGGCTGCATGTGATGGAGCTGCCCCTCACGATGGAGCGCGCGCACAGGCGGTTGGAAGCCGTTGCCGATGCCTTGCCCGAAGCGCTGTTGGGCGCGGGGTCCGTGTTGGATGCAGAGAGTGCGCGCATTGCGATCTTGTCGGGCGCAAAATTTTTGGTCACGCCCGCTTTTGACGCGGATGTGGTAAAGATGGGGAACCGCTACGGCGTTCCCGTCTTTCCGGGCGTGCACAGCCCGACCGAGGCCGTGCGCGCTCTGGAGTGCGGGTGCATGGCCGTTAAGCTGTTCCCCGCAAGCGAATTCACGCCTGCCGCGATCGGTGCATGGAAAACGCCGTTCCCCAACCTCGAACTTATCCCCACGGGCGGCGTCGGCGAGCAGAACGCCGCGCAATGGCTGCGTGCGGGCGCCTTCGCGCTCGGCGTCGGCGGCGCGCTGTGCAGCGGGTCCGCAGAAGAGGTGCGCGCCAAAGCCGCGCGGCTGAAAACGATCGCGGGCGAGGCATGAAATGGGAAAAACGGTCTGTTTCGGCGAATTGATGCTCCGCCTTACGCCGCCCGCGTCCCTTCTGTTGCGGCAGGCGAACGACCTGAACGTTTCTTTTGCCGGCGCGGAGGCAAATGTTGCCGTTGCGCTTAAAAATTTAGGCAATGAGAGCGCGTTCGTCAGTAAATATGCGCAAAATCCGATAGGGGAAGCCTCGGTGCAGTGCCTCCGCGCCTTCGGGGTGGACACGCGGTTTTTTCTGCCTGCAGAGGGGCGGATGGGGCTCTACTACTATGAAAAAGGCGCGGGAGCGCGTTCCGCACGGGTCGTGTATGACCGCGCAGGATCGGTTTTTGTTCTTTCAAAGGAAGAGGATTACGACTGGGAGGAGATTTTTGCCGATGCGGACTGGTTCCATTTCAGCGGGATCACCCCCGCTCTCGGCGGAGAAATGCCTGCCATTCTCCTTACGGCGGCAAAGGCGGCGGCGGGAATGGGGGTCTGCGTCTCCTGCGACGTAAACTACCGCGCCGCTCTTTGGAGCAAGGAACGGGCGCGGAAGGGGATGGAAACGCTCCTGCCCTATGTGAAGGTGTGTGCGGGAGCGGAAGATCTTTTCGCCGAGGAAGGCGAGCCGCTTGAAGAAACGGACGCAAGGCTGCGCAAGCGGTTTGGCATCGAGCTGTTTGTGCATGCAAAGCGCCGTATGCTTTCGGCAACGCGCACGCAGTACGGCGTCGTGCTGTGCGGCAGAGAGGGAACGTATGCTTCGCCTATGTACGAGCTGGATATCGTGGATCGCCTCGGCTGCGGCGATGCGATGTTCGCAGGGCTCATCCATGCGTATAAAACGGGGAAGGGGCTTGCGGAAACGGCGAGCTTTGCCGCCGCGGTCGGCGCTCTGAAACACAGCACGGACGGCGATTTCAGTTACGCGAAGGAAGCGGACGTGTATGCGTTTTTGTCCGGAGGGAACGGCGGGCGCGTGCAGAGATGAAGGACGCGAAGGCAACGCTGCCTGCGGAGGGAAAGCCCTGGCAGAAAAGCAGAGAACGATAGAGACAGGATCAGGGAAAAGGGCGCGCCCCGAAGCATTTGCTTCGGGGCGCGCCCTTTTTTATATTTGTTTTCGGATAAGTCGCGGCGGGGCAAGGATATCAGCGTTCCCGCGTCCGGACGGTATTGCCTTCGACGATCGTAAAGGGAATATGTGTTTTAATGGGTACGGTTTTGCCCGTAAGCTGCGCCAGAAGGATCTCTACGGCACGCCTGCCGATCTCAGCCTGGTCCTGCTCAACATGCGTTGCAATAGAGGGATAGATGGATTCATATCCGTCGAACATCACAAGGGAGTAATCGTCGGGGATTTTTTTGCCGAGCTGCTGTACGGCTTGCACGATCATCTGCGTAATAGAAAATTCGGAGGATATGATCGCTGTCACGTCCGGTGAATCGAGCAAGTGCCGCTTGATCGTTTCAATGTCCTGCTGGAACATTTTTTCGTTGTTCTGCAGGTGCGGGCTGAGGATGGTGTGCAGCACGTCAGAGTTGTGAGTGGGTTTGTTGGCTTCCAGGTGTGCGGACAAAAATCCGTCGATGCGGTCCTGCACGGAAGAGGTGTTTTGCTGCGGACTGCAGATGAAGGTGATGCGGTCGTGTCCGTGGGCAAACAGATAATTTGTCACCGCTTTAGCCGCCGCCGCGTTGTCGGTGCTGATGCTCGGAATGGGGAATCCCGAAAAAAACCTGTCAACGAGTACAATGGGGAACTTGTTGAAGTGCAGCTGTATAAGCGCTTCGTTGTAATACTCTTTATGTACGGGCTGAATGATGATCCCTTCCGCGCCGAACGCCGCAAGGTCGTTGATCGCCTGTGTTTCTTTCTGCGAAGAGTCCATCGAGTTTTTGAAAACAACGTGGTAACCGTACTTTGCCGCTTCGCGTTCGACGGAAGTCAGGATATCCAGCCCGAAGCTGTACGCAATGTTGCAAAGCACAAGCCCGATCGTATGTTTCTGCGGTGCGATCGGGATCTTTTCCACGAAGGTACCGCGCCCCGCCGTCCGTGATATGTAGCCCTCTTTGAGCAAAAGCTGCATTGCTTTTTGCACGGTCGTGCGGGAAACGTAAAATTCTTTTGTCAGATCCATTTCCGTCGGCAGAACAGAACCGATGGGGTAAACGCCGCGGATTATGTCGTCTTTCAGTTTGTTGTAGATCGTCAGATAGAGCGTATGGGAATTTTCGGATTGTCGTTCCTGTTCCTCGATATCCATAGCAACTTTTTCTCCTTTGCTTGGATTATAACATGATTTGTGTAAAACGGTCAAACAAATGAAAGCGGATTTCTAAAATGCAATAAAAATGTTTTAAATGATTTAAAAATGATGTTTAATGTCACAAACATATTGCAATTTTAGAAAATGTATTGTAGAATGAAAGAGAACAAGGGGGAAAATGCCCCGAATTTTGTTTGGAAGGAGGAATGAAAGATGAAAAAATTGCTGGGACTCTGCCTATCGGCGATCCTTGCATTGACGGCAGTATTCGGTGCAACGGCGTGCTCTACGACGAGTGCAAACGATTACAGCGAATACACGGATGACGGGCGTCTGATCCTTACGATCTGGGCACCCGACCAGTATGCCAACGCCACGATCCGCTCGCGGTTCCAGGCGTGGCTGGATGATTTCAACGAAACGGACAAGATCAAAGAACTCGGCGTGTACCTGGAGTTTTCGCCGTTCACGCAGCTTCCCACGACGCTGAGCACGGCGTGCATTTCCGGGCCGCATATGATGCCCGATATCGTGATCTGGGACAGGTTCGCGACGCCTTCGAACACGACCTATCTTATGCCGATCGACGACCTGCTCGAAGAGGATAACATCGATACGTCCGTTTTCCTGGATGAGGCGTACGACGAGCTGACCGTTAACGGCTCGCAGTACGGGCTGCCGCTGGATGCCGACCCTTGGGGCATCTATGTGAACATGGATATCGTGAATACATATAACGACCAGAACTCGGCGTCTGCGATCGACGTGGATTCGCTGGATACCTGGTCCGAGCTCATCGACGCGGCGGATAAACTGACCATCCGCGACGGGAGCAACGTGACGCGTTCGGGTCTGAACACGACCAGCGCGGACGGGCAGTTCTTCTCCTTCGTATATACGGGGACGGGCGAGCTCATCGACACCGACGAAAACAGCAGCGCTTACGGCGATACGGTCATGTCGACGGATTCGGCAGATATCTTCACCGACGGCGAATCGATGCGCGTATACGACACGCTTGCGTTTTTCAAGGAGCTGTATGCGCTGAATCTGTGCAATACGGGGCACGGCGGTACGGACGCGTTCGGCAACGGGCTTCTGGCGATGACGTACGGCTCGATCTATTTCCCGCAGGAACTCTCTTCGTACAGCATCAAAAATTATAAGATGCTGCCGTACCCTGCGCGCGATCTCACCTACATCAATGTCAACACCGAACAGGGCGCGCACGGCGAATCGCTCGTGGCAAGCGAAACGGACAGCACCGGCATGCAGAACGGGCAGGTCGGCGGCATGCTCGGCGGGTATGGCCTCGCCATCCCGCAGCCCGTTATGGAGAACATGCGTACGGACGAATGGAGATCGCATGTCGAAAAGGCATGGGAAGTCATCAAATTGTGGCTTCTGGATGACGAAATGAACGAAAGTTATTTCACTGCCAACGAAGTCATCACCTGCCGCAGCGACCTGTGGAACAATGCGTTCTATACCGAAAACACGGGTGTGATCGGCGACATCCTGCCGTATCTTGAAAATTATAAGATGCGCCCGAGCGTGGCAGGGTATGAAGTGTTTGAATCGAGCATCGTGCGTGCGGATATCCAGATGCTGAAGGAAGGAAGCCTTACCGTTCTCGCCACGTATGAAAAGATCCGCGACGACGGCAATGCGCTGCTGCGCCAGGCTCAGGGGAGGTCGTAATGCAAGAGGCTCAGTCTGTATCCGTTAAGAAGAAGCGGAAAGGGCTGACGCTCAAAGCGCAGCGCAACCTGATCGGATACCTGTTTGTCCTGCCCGCGCTTCTGATCTTCTGTATCTTTGTGCTGATCCCACTGATCATGTCCGTTTACCTGAGCTTTTTTGAGTCGGATATGTTCTTCCTCAGCATGGAGTATGTCGGATTCGATAACTTTGCGCAGGTGTTTCAGGACAGTTTGTACTGGACGAGTATCCTGAACATTCTTTGCTACACGCTGATGGCGGTGCCTATGAACATCATCCTTTCGATGATCCTGGCGCTGCTCGTCAACAGCGACCGCCGCGGCGTGAAGGCATACAGGTTTTTGTTCTACCTTCCCAGCGTCACCAGCACCGTTGCGGCGAGCACGGTGTGGCTGTGGATGATGAACACCTCGTACGGTCTGCTGAACGATATTTTTGCACTCTTCGGGCTTCCGGGCGGCACGTGGCTCACCCATTCGTCTACGGCGCTCGTTTCGGTCACGCTTGTTACGGTATGGCAGGGCGTCGGCGCGAATATGATCATCTTTGTCGCCGCGTTGCAGAATATGCCCACGCAGGTGTACGAAGCGGCAAAATTGGACGGAGCGGGACCGCTCACCATCTTTTTCCGCATTACCTTCCCGCTGATCGCGCCCACGATGTATTTTATTCTTACGATGACGCTTATCGGCGCGTTCCAGCTGTATGACCAGATCTACGTTCTCACCAGCGGCGGACCGGCAAACGCGACACTTACGCCCGTGTACCTCATATGGCAGAATTCGTTCGGCACAAACGCGGGCAGACAGGCGGGCTATGCCGCGGCACAGGCGTTTGTCCTGTTTTTGATCATCATGATCGTGAACCTGCTGATCCGCCGCCTGGATAAAAAGGTAAACGGGTAAGGAGGGGAGAAGAATGACGGAACTTAAAGCGAATACCGCATTGCCCGCTCCGCAGGACGCTGCGGCGCAAACGCCTGCGCCGCAGCTCGATCCTGACGCCGTGCGCGCGCGCCGCAAGCGCAAAGCCGTGCGTATCGTCTACCTTGTGCTCATTTACTTTGTTATGAGTTTCCTTGCCCTGGCGATGGTGCTGCCCTTCTATTGGTCGCTCATCACATCGCTGCGGCCGGACAGTGAAATTTATGCACTGCCCATCACATGGTTCCCGTCCTCGTTCACGATCGAACATTATACATATGTGTTTGAAACGATCCCGTTCTGGAACATGCTCGCCAACAGCCTCATCACGACGCTGGTCGGTGTATTCACGAACCTGTTTTTCGGGTCGCTCGCCGCATATGCGTTTTCCAAGATCCGTTTTACGGGGCACAAGATCATCTTTAACATCATGCTGCTGTCGATGATGGTGCCGGGCGTCATCACGCTCATCCCTACGTTTTACGTGCTGCTGCATTTTCCGTTTGCGGGCGGCAACGACATCCTCGGGAACGGCGGCATCGGCTTCTATGATAACCTCGGCGCGGTCATCCTGCCCGGCTGCATCGGCGTATACGGCATCTTTTTCATGCGTCAGTTCTTCGCCTCGCTTCCCGATGACCTTGCCGAAAGCGCCCGCCTGGACGGCGCGAACGACTTCACGATCTTTTTCCGGATCTATCTGCCGCTCGTCATTCCGGGGCTGCTTACGCTCGGCATTTTCACCTTCCAGAGCGGGTGGAACAACTTTATGTGGCCGAACATCGTTTTGCAGAGCCCGCAGAACCAGCTGCTCACCATGGCGTTCAAGTTCTTCAAAACGACGCTTTCAACAGACTACGGGCCGCTGATGGCGATCTCGATCCTGATGTCGATCCCGATCGTGATCATCTTTATCTTGATGCAAAAGTATTTTATCCGGGGCGTCGCCCTCGGGGGAATAAAAGACTGAAAAGTCAAAGGAGGATTTTTGATGAAAAAACTTTGGGCTTCAATCGTGCTGGCGCTTGTGCTGGTCGGTTGCGTGATCGGAACGTCCGTCATGGCGTTCGCCGCAGGCACGTTCTCGGCAACCACCGAGGGCGGCTCGGTCAATCCGGGAGGCAAGAGCGATAGTGAGATCATCGCCGCGCTCAACGAAAAGATCGAGTCCTTGAACACCCAGATCGAAGAGATCACCACGGGGGGAGGTAACTTAGAAGAGGCATATAACAAAGGCGAACTGCTCGCCTATTCCAACATCGAAAGCAGCAACGGCATTATCGACGAGGCAAACAGGCGTTCGGGCTGGAAGGTATGGGAAGGCGCCGCTATGCTTGATTTAAAGTTTATTCAGCACGGGGTCGAGATGTGGGACGGCGGTATCGCTTGGCTCAGTTATAACGGTGTGGACGATGAGGCATATATCATCACCGCCGAATTTGCAAATCAGTACCAGACGGGCGGCAACCAGAAACTTGGTTCTGCCGTCGGGGATATGTTCCGCATCGTCGATGAAGGCGCGGGCACCTATGTGGCGTACCAGAACTTTACGAACGGCTATATCCGTTCGGACAACGGCACAACGACGGTCGTCAATGAAAAGAACGTCAAGCTCAATGAGGGCGGGACGGACGTGACCGAAGTGGACGCCGACCCGCTCGCTACGGGCTTTGTCGGCGCGGCGACGGCATCGACCGCCTCTACCGCCGGTATGACGCAGCAGGCGCTCTACCAGGCGTTTGTGGATGCATACAACCGTTATGCGGAAGAAGGCATTGATGTTGGCTATTCTTTCTCCCCCGTCATGGCAGGAGGACAGAACAGCAGCGGGGAGGACCGTTATTGCGCCGACCTCATTTCGCAGAATTTCCGCTTCGGCGACAGCGTTACCGATCCCTGGAACGATTCGGGCCGCAGCAGCTGGGCGTTCCTTGCGCTCAATCCGGAGGAGGGCAGGGTATATCTCATCCGCGATGAATTCAGCTATGCGATCGAAACAGTGGCAGAAAATACGACCAGCCTGGGTTACCCTGTTTCCGATATCTTTGAGGCAACGGACGGCAACCGCTACCAGAACTACTCGAACGGCTACATGATGGCGGCGGGCAGCACGGCGCAGAACACCTCGGCAACTGCCTATATCGGGCAGAACGTGAATTCGGACGGCGTTGCCTCCGACATCGACCTCACTTCGCGGGTGGGCAGGCTGGACAGCACCGTCACCGAAAGCGTCATCCCCGATACATACACGCTGACGACGTTCAGCCAGGCAATGGTCGCCGCGTATGAGGAGAAGGTCGAATTCGCCTCCGACGAAGAGCTGCAGACCGTTACGCTGGCGACGTACAGCAACGGCTTTATCTATCAGCTGTATACGGATACCAAGGGCGGCACGCACATGCTCGCGTATGTTGCGGCAGAGGATACCTTCGTCTACCTGCGCCCCGCCGTATATTCGGCATATGCAAGCAACACGGCGGTCGGGTACCCCACGGGCGAGCGGATCACGGCGGCGGAGACGGACGATCAGACGATCTACGCCTATCCGTTCAGCAACGGCTATGTCCGCCTGACGGCGAGCGAACAGCGGACGATCGTTCCCGGGGAGGGCATTGTCACCATCCTGAATGAATCCGCTTCCGTCACGGTCGGTTCTATCTATAACGCAGAAGATAACTTCTTTGAAACGACCAACTATTCCGAAAACATCACGGAGAGCATCGTCAACGACGGCGTCATCAGTTCCGCGTACTGGACGATCTGGGGCATCGAACAGCCCACTAAGGCAGAGATCGCCGAGGCGTTCGTCGAAGCATACAATGCCGCGTTTGAAATAGGCTTCTCCTGCGGCGTCCCCGTTTCCGAGGGTATCGTATGGTGGACGACGGGGCAGTCCGGCGTCATCAAACTCACGCTGCAGGGCGGCAACGGAACGGCAAACTTCTGGGGCGACAACACGCTCATGACCTACAACCCCGAGGACGGGAAGGTGTATATCACCACGGATAAGATCGCGGACTGCTACGCGGCGCAGGGCGCTTCGGGCAACGGCTGGGCGACTACGGAGATGATGATCAACACCGCGACGGGCGTGATCGTGCAGCAGTTCAACATTACCGATACGGACGTCACCGACCGTCAGATCTACATCATCGTGACGGACGGAACGGCGAGCAAGGTCTCGGGCGTTTACGATTTCGAAGCAAACAAAGGCAGCGGCGAATGGGTGGAGTTCATCTCGCAGTTCGGCGGCAGCATCTCCTCGGCGGTCGTGCCTTCGCAGCCCGATGCTGCGGTCGGCGATACGGTCACCATCGACTTTTCGCAGTATGTCGTAAATGAAGACGGTTACACCGTCTCCTACGAGCTCGTTTCGGGTGACGGACAGCTTTCCGATGCGGGTGTGTACACGGTATCGGCTTCCGAGGCTGGCTCTTACACCGTTACGGTGACGGCGCAGAGCGTATTTGACAAGCTCACCTTTACCGTTACCTACAACGTGACGGACGGCTCAGAACCCGATTCTGATCCCGATCTGAACCCCGATCCCGGTACAGATCCCGACACCGATCCCGACGATCCGGAGGATCCGGATAACACGGGGCTGATCGTCGGCATCGTAGTCGCGGCGGTCGTAGTGATCGCGGCGGTCGTGGTCACCGTTGTGCTGGTCCGTAAAAAGAAAGCGGGCAAACAGGACTGATCCGCTGCAAAAGGGGACAGGCAAAAAGCAATAAACCGTAAGGAGTAGATCCCTTGGCTTTCTATATGAATGAATCCGTACGGGGGAGCGAAAGCTCCCCCTCTGCGGAAGGGAAACCGATGCAAAAATGCGGGACCATGCGCCGCATGGTGAATGACTTCGCCGCAACGCTCGGCGACGCGCATGTGCGCGAAATGTTTCTGAACTGCTTCTTTTCCTCGCTGGATACGGCGGCGGAGTGGAAGAGCGACGGCAGCGTGTTCATGCTGACGGGCGACATTCCCGCAATGTGGCTGCGTGATTCCGCCGTCCAGGTCACGGGCTATCTTCCGTATGCGGCGGCAGACGATGATGTGCGCGCGCTCATCCGCGGCGTGCTTGCAAGGCAGTTCTTTTATATCAACATCGATCCGTATGCGAACGCCTTCAACGAGGAGGCGAACGGGCGAGGGCACAAAGACGATGTGACGGACTTTGACAGCCCGTGGGTCTGGGAGCGCAAATTCGAGATCGACTCGCTTTGCTATCCGCTGTGGCTCGCGCAGCAATATGCCGAGCAGACGGGCGATTATACGGTCTATGATGCAACGTTTCAGGCGGCATACGGGCGTATACTGGATACCTTTGAAACGGAGCAGGACCATTTCGGCAGGTCTTCGTACCGCCACAGCCGCCCGAAATACCCGCAGTTCCCCACGCTGCAGAACGAGGGGAGAGGAACGCCCGTCGGCTACACGGGCATGATCTGGAGCGGGTACCGCCCGAGCGACGATGTATGCGAATACGGGTATCTGATCCCTTCCAATATGTTCGCCTGCACCGTGCTGGAGTGGCTCATCGGGCATGCGGAAAAGACGGGCATTTCGGAAGAGGCGCGCCTGCGGACGCGCAAATTGTGCAGGGAAATAGAACAGGGCATTGCGCAATACGCCGTGTACGAGCACCCGAAGTACGGAAAAATGTACGCGTACGAAGTGGACGGGTTGGGCAACCGCCTGCTCTGCGACGATGCGAACGTGCCTAACCTTCTGGGATTGCCGTACATCGGGTACTGTGCGAAGAACGACCCGATCTACCGCAATACGCGCGCCTTTGTGCTGAGCGGCGATGATCCGTACTTTTTCAGCGGCGCCGCTGCGCGCGGGCTGGGAAGTCCGCACACGCCCGATCGGTATATCTGGCATATCGGCATCATCATGCAGCTGCTTACTTCCACATGCGCGGAGGAGCGTGCCGAATGTTTCCGGTATCTGCTTACGACGGACGCCGGCTGCGGATGCATGCACGAAGGGTTCGACTGCGACGATCCCGCAAAGTTTACGCGGCCATGGTTCTGTTGGGCAAACACGCTCTTTGCAAGGGCGGTCACTGAAATGAAAGAGAGAGGGGAGATCCAATGAAAAAGATCGTAGCACTGCTGCTTTCCGCCTGTTTCGTTGCGGCGGCATGCGTCGGGATCGTCGGCTGCGACCCCGCCGAGGAGAAGAACATGTATGACGGACTGAACGAAACGGCCGCCATGTATGCGGAACGTGCCGTACAGCTCAATGAATCCGTGCGTGAAAAGTACTGGTTGGACGTTACGCTGTTCATGTATCATTATTATCCGAACATGGATGCTTCGGACGGCGATCTCAGTACGGCATATTGTTGGCCGTATACCGAAACGGTCGCGGCAAATTGGCGCATTGCCACGCTGAGCGATACGCTCAACGAGTATGTTGCCGATTATTACCGCGATACGGTCGAAGGGTTCGAGTATTACCGCGGGTTCCGCACCGACTACACGACGTACTGTTCTTCCCGCGCGACGACGGTCGGCATGGCGGGAGGCGACTTCTACTATGACGATAACGTATGGGTCTCGCGCGAATTTCTGAATGCGTACGAGGAGCTGGGCGATGAGGACTACCTCGAAAAATCGGTCGCCGTTGCGGAATTCGTGTATAGCGGTTGGGCGAACGACTCTCTCGGCGGCATCTATTGGTGCGAGCAGGACAAGAATTCGCGCAACACCTGTTCCAACGCGCCGGCGTCGCTGCTCTTCGCGCGGCTGTATGAAGCGACGGGCGAAGAGGTATGGCTGGAGCGGGCAAAGCAGGTTTATCAGTGGACGTACGACACCCTGCGCGATCCTTCCGACAATGTGTATTGGGACAATATCAGCAACAGCGGCAGCATCACGACCTGGAAATTTACATACAACACAGGCAGTATGATCGCCGCGGGCGTCAAACTGTATGAGATCACGCAGGAGAGCAGCTACCTCGACCAGGCAAAGGCAAGCGCGGCAGGCGCCTATTCCTACTGGTTCAAAGAGCGGGAAGGGTACGACTACCGCGTTATCGATTCGGTGAACCCGTGGTTCAACGTCCTGCTGTTCGACGCATGGGTGGAACTGTACGAATACGATCCCGAAGGGACGCTGCCGTACATCGAGGCGTATGAAGCGAACCTCAATCATGCGTATTCTATGCTGCATGACGGGCTGATGCCCTCCGATTGGGTAAACGGTTGGAGCAAGGATGAAAACGGCACCCCCGTCATCAGCAAGGCAAACGTGCTGGATATGGCTGCGAATGCGGAAAATTTCGGAACGTTGGCGTATTTTTATCAATATGTTAAGGAGTAAAATGATCTATGAAAAAATTCAGTATGATCCTGGCGGCTGCGCTCGCTCTCGTACTGGCGTTCGGGCTCTTTGCTGCCTGTGACCAGGGAGGCGAAGAGGAACCCGTGTATTATACGGTCACCTACGATGCGAACGGCGGCACGCTCACGGGCGAGAAAAGCGAACGGGTCGAGGCGGGCGAAAGCGTTACCCTTCCGACTGCTGTGAAGGAGAGCGCAACGCTCACGGGCTGGTATGCGGGCGATACGCTTGCGGGGCAGGCGGGGGATCGCTATACCCCGACGGCGAGCGTTACCTTGCAGGCGCGCTGGCAGGATGAGGCGGAAGAACCCGACCCCGCCGCAGAGTATGCGGAAACCAACCTTGCGCGTTCCATTGAATACGCAAAGCTCATCCGTGAAACCTATTGGAATTCGGATACCTGCCTCTCCAAACTGACCCCGGGCGGCGGTGCGCCGTTCCTTTGGCCGTATACGGAGCAGGTCTCCATGGTCAACGGCATCCTGCAGGCGATCGACGAGACGCATGCGGACTATGAATACTTTACGGAATACCTTGAAGAGCTGATCACGGGCCTGCGCCATTACCGCGTATCGCAGGTGAACATGGGTAGCGGGCAGTCATGGGAAAACCCCGATCATGTCCTTGCGAAGTTCGGCGAAAATGACGGCACGGCAAATTCGTACGCCATCTACAATTCGGGGCGCAATGACGGCGCGATCGACAGTGTGAATACGGGTATCGGCGGCATTTATTTCGACGACAATATCTGGGTCGCGAAGGAATTCTACTACGCGTACCTGAACACGGGCAAAGTCGAATACCTCAACGAAGCGGTAAACATCGTCAACTGGATCGTCGGCGAGGGGTATGAAGAGACGGGGCTGCACGGCATCTATTGGCTGTGGTCGGCGAAGTTCCTCTTTGAAGGATCGACGAGTTTGAGCGATACGACGCACGCGTCGCTGAACGCCTGCTCTTCCGCGCCTACGGCGATGATGCTGATGAAGCTGATCGGCGTTATGGACGATCCCGCGCTCGAGGGCAAGTTCGACGGTCTGCTCGACGACTGGATGCTCAAAGCGCAGAACATCTATGAGTTCTGCTATATGACGCTGCGCAACCCGAATTCCGGGTGCATCCGCGACAAAGTGTTCCTCAAAGAGGGCTTTGAAGAGATGACCAACGCAAACGATATGATCCAGCTTACCGACGCGCAGGAACTGCCGTACAACACGGGCACGTTCATGACGGCGGGTGCGGAGCTGTATGCGTATTATGCGGCTTCGGACGAGGCGGACAGCGATCTGTATGCCGAGCTGTATCAGGAGCGCAACGCAGAGACGGCAGCCGCGGCAGACAGGCAGTTCGCGAACACGCAGGTCATGCAGGGGCAGTACTCGTACAACTCCAACAGCTGGTTCACTTCCTTCCTGCTCGAAGGGTTCATCGATCTGAGCGCCTCCGTCACGGACGGCGCGGAATACATCGAGCATATGCGCAGCGCGCTCGACTATGCGTGGAACAACAACCGCGCGGAGGACGGGCTGGTCGCTCCCGCATGGATCATCGGTTGGTCCGAGCACCCCGATACGGGCGTGAACAGCGAGGGGAACGGCAGGCAGATCCTGCTGCAATCCGCCAACGCGCACTGCTATGCGATGCTGGCAAGATACTATGCAGGGGTTGCCGCGGCATAAAAGACGGTGACGGTTAAAAAACAACGATATTTCAGGCACTTCGGAATGCCCCCGGTTTTTGGCCGGGGGCATTTCAGTCGTCCGTTTGCGGCATCGTCCGTCACTATATTTCCGCCGTGCAGGGCGTGACCGCTGCGGCATTCAGGCTGCCGCGCCGCGGGTACACACATGTCGGGCGCGGCGTTCTGTCGGGCACGGCGGTTGAAGCGCCCCGGGCGCGTACCCTGCATCGGTTTTTGCGGGAGAAAATTCGGAAAACGGGTTGACATTGCGCCGATGTGCCTGTATAATAAAATTATAAATTGACTGGTTACTTTATAAAACGGAGAGCAATGAGAACAAAAAATGTAAGCGAACGGGAGAGATTGCTGGAACTGTGCTTCGACTGCTTTTGCAGGAACGGGCTGGAGAATACTTCTACCAAAATGCTCGCCGAGGCGTGCGGGATGAGCGCGGGCAACATCTTCCATTATTTTGCCACGAAAGACGAGATCATCATCAAGTCTACGGCGCACTGCATGGCGAAAGTGGAGGACGACTTCATGGCGAACGCGCCCGAAAGCGCCGCCGACATCAGGCGGTTTTTGAAAGAAGTTCCGTATTGGACGGCGGAAAAGCACGGCGCAAAATACCGCTTTATGTACCAGGTGTACACGTCGCCCAGGTACCGCAGATACGGCGCGGAGTTTTTCAGCGGCGTCACCAAACGCTACACCGAATATGCGAGATCGCTGGAGCCGAAACTCGGCATCCCGTGGCAGGTCATCCGCCCGCTCATCTATATGTTTGTACGCGCGTGCGTGCACTATGCCCTGTTTGAGGACGAAGAATACCTGAAGCCGCAGATCGCGCTCATCGAGGAGATGCTGCCGATGATCGCGGAAAAGTACGCGGCGAAATAGGATCGGAAACGGAGGGACGAACGCGTCGGATGCAATCGTTGCGCAGACGGTCTGCAAATAGTTTCAAAAGGGGGATACCGCATGGAACACCGAACGAACGCTCACAAACTTTTCCTGTGGCTGCTTGCGGCGCTGTTTGCGCTGTGTGCTGCTTTGGCGCTCGCCGTTCTTCTGCCCGGCTATGCCCGAACGGCGCACGCGGCGGAGAGCGGCCACACCGGACACGGCGCAGGCTGGACGGCTCTCTCCGCAGATGGCGGCACGCTTACGGGCGGCAATTACTATCTTGCCTCCGACGTTACGCTGACGACAGACCTGACTGTTTCGGGCACGGTGACGCTGTGCCTGAATGGCTATGTTCTCACGGGCACGGGCAGCGGCGCCGTCATCATGGTCGGAAGCGGCGGTGTTTTCACGCTGTGCGACTGCCGTGAGGGGGCCGCAGACGTTGCCAACGAAATAAACGGCGTCCCCTACAACAGCGGCGTGATCACGGGCGGCACGGGCAGGAGAGGCGATACAACGGCGGGCGGCGGTATTCGCGCTGACTATGATACTGTCTTTACTCTGAACGGAGGCGCAATCGTCGGCAACCGCGCGGACCTCGGCGGCGGCGTGTACGCGTGCGGAGACGCATTCATCATGAACGGCGGCACGATCGCAGGCAACACTGCGACAGGTGATATTTTCAGTGACGGCGGCGGCGTGTACGTATTGGACTGCGCATTCACCATGAACGGCGGCACGATCGCGCGCAACACCGCTGAATCGGGCGGTGGCGGCGTGTATATGATTGGTGATGTATTCACCATGAAGGGCGGCACGATCGCGGACAATACCGCACAAAGCGGCAGCGGCGTGCTCCTTTCTTACAGCTCGTTCACCATAAACGGCGGGTATTTCGGCGCCGGTTCTATCGCAGGCGATACGGCGTCCATTCTCGGCGGGTACTTCGCCGAAGACCCCCGTGCTTACGTCGACGCGGGATATTTCAACGAGGAAACGCACACGGTCGTCACCCTTTCGGAAGAAGAGCATTACGGTGACGGGGACTTTGATGCGGACTACCCCTATGCGGTGTACAGAGCGCCTTCGGGGTATGACATAGAAGACCTGGAAATTACCTACGGCACTGCATATGCGCCCGCAACGTCCTACGCGGTGCAGAATGCCGCGGTGACCTATTCGTGGGAGGAGACCTCGGGCGAGGGGGCTTCGGCAAACGGTACGGGCACGGGGCTGCCGCAAAATGCGGGCACCTACACCGTGACGGCAACGTTTGCGGCGGGCATCGACGTCGCAAACAAGGTCTGTTTCCCGCAGGGTACGGCGGCGTTTACCGTTGTCATCGGCAAAGCGGACTACGACATGAGCGGCGTTTCGTTCGAGGACGCGACATATACCTACGACGGCGGCGAAAAGACGCTGACGGTCACGGGCGCGCTGCCCGAGGGCGTTACGGTCTCGTATTCGGCGAACATGCTTACGGACGCGGGCGAGCTGGAAGTCACCGCGACCTTTACGGGCGAAGATACGGACAACTACAACGCCATCGCCCCCATGACGGCGACGCTGACCATACACAAGGCGACGCCCGTGTACGAACTTCCCGAAGGGCTGACCGCGAAAGAGGGACAGACGCTCTCCGAGATCGCCCTGCCTGCGGGCTGGGCGTGGGAGGAGGCGGCGCTCTCCGTCGGCGAAGCGGGCGAAAAGACCTTTGCGGCGGTCTATACCCCCGCGGATACGGCGAATTACGCCGCGGCGCGCGTCGCGCTGACGGTGACGGTGGAACCGCTCCTTTCGGGCGGGGCGATCGCGGGGATCGCCATAGGCTGCACGGCCGGCGCGCTGCTCATCGCCTACGGCGCTCTGGCGTTTTGCTTTAAAAAGGGCGTCGTCAAAGGCGCATTCTTCGCCAGGATCTATCCGTTCATCAAGTAGTTCTGGTTTCCCGAATATACGGCAAAGCCGCCCCCGTTTCGGGGGCGGCTTTGCCGTGCGCAGGAAGCACAAAGAGCCGCAGGAAGCACAAAGAGCCGCAGGAAGCAGAAAGAGCCGCAGGGAGCAGAAAGAGCCGCAGGGAGCACAAAGAGCAAAGAGCCGCGGCGCGCACGGGAGAGGGAAAAGGGCGTCGTGCCGCATGCGGGCAGGGCATGGGAGCGGGATCGCGCGCAGGAGGGAAAAGGCGGCATAGCAAGCACGTTCGGTCGCGGAGAGCGGCGTCGGCACAACGCCGTCCGCCTGCATGCGCCGCCGTTTTGCAGCATGCGTCCGCGCGGTCGCGAGCCCGATTCGACAAAAAAGTACAAAATAAGAATAAATATTTAAAAATAATTTAAATATTTTACTTTACAAGGGGAAGAGAGGGAAGTATAATAGAGAAAGCGAAAGTAAAACGGCGAAAACGGAGGGAAAG
>JAGHJS010000041.1 GCA_017886545.1 Clostridia bacterium | reverse complement strand
GGCGAGCCGTACTTCAAGCACAACGGGCGGCGTGAATATCTCCGCGACTATCTGCGGTGTAATTGAGGTGACGGCAATGGCAAAGAAAGTTCCCTATTACAGCAACGACCGCAAGTTGTTCCCGATGACGAAAACGGAATATGTGAAGCGCGGAAGCCGTTGGTTTCCCGTCGCACGGTAGCAAGAGATGATTTCGCGTAAACAGGCGGGGTACGTTCTCGACAAGCACGGTTTGCCGTTCGAGCGTTCTCACCGCTTGGAAAAGCGCGACAGGTACAGGCACAACGAGCCATACGACACGTTTTCGTCTATATCCCCCGACGGACGGCAAAAGTCTGAATGGTACGTCGATTGGAGCGCGGGTCATGAAAACTACATACGGGCGGCACGGCGCAGTTATGCTGCAAAGTTGGGTTGGCAGCGCCGTAAGAGAAACGCGAGGTGACGGATATGCCGAAGCGTTACGAATTGGAATTTGACATGTGGCGCAAGTACGATACTTATCGCATGCGCCCGCAACGTGTCAAAATCGTTGCGACTTCACGCGCGTATGCGGAAAAGCGTATGCGCGATATGGTCTATAAGTACGGTGGGTATAACGGGCGGTATGTTGCCTTTTACCCGAACGGCACGGTTAAAGACGGGTGCGTGGTAAAATCGCCCGCTGGGAGCGTGCTTGATTTGCAGATGAACTCTGCTGTTACGAGCCGTGAGTTTCATTACGGTTTCGGAAAGAAAAATTTTGAGAGGTAAAAAGAAAAATGGCAAACTATGCACTGAAAAAACACAAGGCGGCGGACGCGGTGAAATGGGTGATCGTATTTCTGCTTGTAATCGGGCTGATCGGCGCGGTCATTACCTTGTTCGTCATGCTGGACAGGCAGACGACGGTAACGGAGATCGGCGCGGAAGCGTATATTATCGGCACGCTTGACAACGAGGGCGCGGCGGAAGAAGGCAATGCGTCCATTGTGACGCGTAACGCGTTCACGGTGGACGGGCTGAAAGTTGAGATCGCGGACGACGCGACCGCAACGTACACGCTGTATTTCTACGGCGAGGACGATACGTTCATTTCCAAAACGGACGCGCTGACCGAAGATTTTGACGGGAGCGCAATCCCCGAAAATGCGGAAACGGCGAAGATCGTCATTACGCCCACGGACGACGACGACAGCACGGTCGACCTGACGGAAGTCCTCGGCTATGCGGGGCAAGTGACGGTAACGGTGAACCGATAAACGAGGTGCAGGACAATGAGTAATTCGGCTGAACCGAAAAAGAGCGGTACATGGAGTACGGTGCTGTTGTTTGCGGCGGCGGTGCTCGTTGTCCTGCTTATTATCGGTCTTGTATTTTTCGTTCTGCCCGATGATGAGCCGCAGCCGCCGACCGTTTCCGAACCTGTAACGACCGTTCTGAACGATACGATTACGGCGACGGCTTGGGGCGAAGCGGCAACGATCGTAAGCGGCGAAGATTCCCCTGCCGAAGCCGCGCATTCGGGCTATACATACGGCACGATCAAACAGGGTACGGAAGTTCTTTTTTCGGGCACTATCGCAAACGACGACAATATAACGGAAGTATGGTATCACCCTCTTGTGGGGATTTACAGCGGCAGCACGGGTTTTGTCTGCCGCATGGATAATTGGGTCGTCGGCGGGTCGCCCGACGGGCAATTTACAAACACGTTTGCCGAAGCCCCTGTCAACGGCACGGCAGACGCAGCGTCCGAATTATGGGCGGTGTATATGAGCGGCGATTCGTGGACGGCGGAAACGGCAAAGAGTTCCACGGCGTATTCCGTGGCGTTCGCCTATACCGATTCGGGCGTTATCACGATCACGCAGACGATCGTGTTGAGCGACACGGAATCTCTGACGCAGGTCTATTCCGTACGCGTTCCCGAAGGCGAATATAACACTTATTTTTATGGCGAAAACTGTTCTTACACTTTTTCGTCTATGACAGTAACAGAAATTTGAAAGAGAGGAAATCGATATGAGTTATAAAAGAAGTTCGGGTAAGGTCTGGACGGGCATTCTCGCCGTTCTGCTCGTAATCGTCATTATCGGCGTGGTCGCAGGTGTCGGGATTCTGTCGGACGGGTTCAAGGATTGGAGCAGGTTTGAAACGGAGCAGGAACAGCCCGCCGATGACGATACGGCAGACAACGGCGGAATGATCGTGGATACGGAAGAAGGCAACCGCATTACGCTGAAAGCGACAACCATTTCCGCCGAAGAATATGCCGACTATGGTGTTTCGGCGCAGGCGGAATCGGCGCAGCTTCTGACGGCGACCGTCCTTCCCGAAAATGCGGTTTACGAAAATCCGACTTGGACGGGTTCATGGCAAAATGCGGGCAGCGAATGGGCAAGCGGAAAGACCGCTTCCGACTATTTTACCGTAACGGTGCAGGAAAACACGCTTACTGCGACGGTACAGTGTCTGCAAGCCTTTGCGGAAGTCGGCATTATCACCTTTTCCGTTGAGAACGGCGGCGAAACGTATTCCTGCACGGCAACGCTGAATTATGCGCAGCGTATCGATACGTCCAGCATTGAGGTGAAACTCGGTACGCTCGGCACGATCTACGACGGCTCTGCGCCCGATGAAAACGAAGTGCTTGTGCGCCTTGCCCTTGACCCCGAAGAACAGGGCGAAGGCGGGCTGCTTGAACTTTCGTTCGAAAGAACGGACGTCTATACCGTGGCAAAAGAATTTAATTATTCTTTTGAGTTGTATGGACCTGCAAGTGAGTATTTTTTTGATGATGGTATGGGTGGGACTGTTCCGTTACGCTATAACCGTTATACAGGCTCTTCTCCCGGCAATATGCATTACTATGCACAAGAGCTTGAATCCAGTGGGCTGTATTTCAGCCTTTCGTTTTTTGCCGACCATCTCGGTTTGCAGTATATGGTAAGCGGTTCGCATGGTTATACAGCTTATGAAGATGTTTATGATGCAGAGAGCGGGCGCGATGAGGCGTTTTATGCAAGTTTGTTCAATAACTATTTTGCAAATAATTATAAGTATGACAATAATTCTTATTATGATAGGACATTCCTTGTGTTGTCCGTGCAAATCGGAGATTATTCTTTTGAAGTGAATTTTAAGCAGGACGTTTCGACCACATATGTTGCCGATGTTTCTTTGGACGATTCGGATATTGTTTTCTAAGCGCTTTGACGGAGGCTGCGAATGAAAGGACTGACAAAGTTTTTAACATATGTTTTTGCACTGCTTTTATGTGCTGCTGCCGCGGGTGCTGTCGCCTATTTTGTGTTACAGGAAAAGGGTGTTTCCTTTTCCGTAACGCAAGACGGGCAGCGGTTCTATTCGGGTACGGAATACGAGGAACTGTGTATACCTGCGGGCGAAACATATGATTTTTCCGTGCAATCGCTTGTCGGCGAAAGCGTGGATTACTCCGTAAAAATTACGGCAAACGTGGAACAGTCTTTTGACTTCACCATGGACGGCGTTCTTTACCGTTTTTACGGCGCGGAAGCGTCCTTGAACGATTATACGGAAATTTTCGGAGTACAGACGGACGGCGATATGTTCTCTGTAACGATTCCCGATGATTTTTCCGTATCAAGTGCCGTCGAGCAGCGCTATGGCGGAATGATCGAATTACAAAACGACCTGCAATATGGCGTCTGCTATTTTGTACTATCCGTTTCGGTCGGCGATGACACGGTGTTGTTGCCGTTTTGGTTCGATGTGATTCGCCTTTCGTTTGACACGCCGTCCATTGTGTTTTAGAGGTATACGATATGAGAAAAGCACTTATGTATCGGGTGATTCCCTTGCTTGTTCTTCTTGCCGTTGTATGGGTACTGTTGTTCGGTTCTTCTTCGGCGGTGTTTGCCGCGGACGGCGATACGACGGAAGCGGAATCGATACGCACTTCTGACCCGCTGGACGACTTGGACGGCGCGGTCATCGGCGGAAAGGACTTTGACCTTGCGAATTACCCGTGGAACGAAAACGGCAGCCCGCAGATGATCTATTTTGCGGAAGTCGGGTACAGTATGTATTCCGACTTGCGCAATGAATACGCATTGTATATCTATGTATACAATCCGTCGGGGCTGGCGATCGATACGGAGAGCGATTACAACAAGCTGGAACTTGCGTTCGGCGAAAACAAGACGTATGACAAATATACGCTTGCTTTTCTCACTTATTCGCAAGCAGCTGGGTACGAAGGCTTGTTCTATAAGTTTCAAGTGACTTTGACGGAAGCGCAGCGGACGCAGGCATTGCGTTTGCTTTCGTCAAACGCGCGGGTCTATACGATCACGGGCATGGAGTTTTCCGTCGGCGGGCAGGTGACGGAATACCCCGTCGGATATGATACGGCTACGGAGCAAGGCTCTGTGTATACATACAGCGGGTATATGCTCGGTTACGGCTCAAACCTTGCGACGGAAAGCACGTTGACCTGTATGGTCGAAGGGTTCAGCGAGTATCTGACGCTTGACGTGGAACAGACGGTTTACCGTCCGCAAGGCGATTTTTATGAAGGCGATCAGTCGCAGCTGAACAGCTGCTGGTTCACGATCCCGAATGAGTATATCGAAAAATTCGGGAACGTATCAAAGATTTTATACGAGTGGTACGAGTATGTCACAAAGCCGATTTTGGTTACGGAAAATTCCACCATTTGGCGCAATCTTGACGATTTGCACGGCGGGAACACTTCTGCCCTGAACAACTTCTACGTTTTGCTGATCGCGTTGAGCAATACAGATTCTTCGTGGTTCGGTTCGCATTCGGACGGGTTGGGCTGGACGTCAAATGTGGAAATGGAAGATTCGTATACCTTTATGGATATAAACGCTTCCATTACCACGGCGATTGCCGACGATCTGTTTTTCAGTAATCTTTCCGCCGCTTTTTATACAGGCGGTGAATCGTATGAAACTTTCGGGATAAGCGCAGAAGATCTGGAACAAAAATTCATTGAAAATTCGCAGCTGCTCGGCGATACTTCGATCGTCGGCAAATACGCAAGCTCTCTGTTTGAAAACTATGTAACAGACGGGCGCACTATGGGGTACAACAAAGCGGAATCCGTCGATACGCTGGATATCTATTGGAACACGACCACAAAGGATTTTTGGCAGCAGATTTTCGGCGGCTATGACGTGACGACGGAGTACGATACCGTTGACGCGTTCCACTATGTTACGGCGGAAGATTTGAGCGGCTCGGACGCGGAAGTTGCAGAACTTCTGTATGTCGACGTAGACGACGTTCCTGCGCTGCGGCTTCGCTTTGCGGCAGCGGATTTGCTTGACGAAACAGTGGTCTTGTTCCGCTATGCGAATACAGGGTATTACTCCATGCCCGTTGCACAGGCATATACCATTTCGTATTCGGAAGGCGAAACGGACAACGACCTTGCATATGATTGCGCGAAACAATGGACGGGAAGTTGGGGAAGTGTCGGATATTCCGCGTATATGGCGCGGGAGACCGTCTTTTTAAACTTTGATATCATCTCCATAACCTTTACGACGGAAGAAGGCGTTTCAACGGAGATCCCTGTCGTCATGTCGCCCGAAGATGTGTTCAGCGATGTTGACCCGCCGCTTGAAGAAAATTACCATGAAGGCTTGGGGCTGCTGGATATAATCAAAATCGTTCTGATTGTTCTTGCTGTTATCCTGCTTTTGATCGTTCTCATGCCTGTACTTCCCTATATCGTAAAGGGAATCGTATGGATTGTCTGCCTGCCCTTCAAGGCGATCGCAGCACTATTCAAGGGTATCAAAAAGGCGGTGAAGAAAAAGCCGAAAGATACAGGACAAGCGCAAGCCCCGCCGACGGCGAAAAGTAGCGGCAAAACAAAACAGCGGAAGCGAAAAGCCCGCAAAAAGTAGTTTAACGGGTGCGTGCGGTGTGCACATTGCCGTACCTTTGGGGCGCTGCCGAACAACTCTCCCTCATATTGCGGCGGCAGGTGCAGCGTTCGGGATTGGGGTCGCTGTACAAAAAAAGTAATGCCGATTCGGGCAGAAAAGCCTGATCGGCATTACAAATACTTTTTCATTGAGGTTTCTGAATGAGCAGGAAAAAGCGCTACATAAAAGGCAAAGTTTACATTACAAACGACAAGGTTCTTGTCGGTGGTAAAGGCAAAAAACGCAGGGTCGTTTCTATGGGCAATGATAAGGACAATATGGCAGTAAAGCGTATTCTGTCGTTATACGACAAGAACGGCAATAAAAAGGAGCGGCTTATCCCGATAGAAAAATACCCCGATATTCCGAAGGAAAGCGGGGTCGAAGATAAGACGTTCCGTAAGACGACGAGCGGAAAGCCCATACAGGAAAGGTATTTGGGAAAGACAAATACACGCCTCAATAAATGGGATATGGAAAAGGTACGCCGCGGGAAAAATAAGCCAAAAAAGTAACGGGTAACAAACTGTTACCCGTTAGGTGCGAATAGACTTCAAATGTCTGGTCGGAATTCCCCGACGTCGCATTGCTATTATATGCTTATCGGCGGCAAAAGTCAAACAATTTTGTAAAGAAAAGAAAAATTGAAAGTGTATTTTCAAGAACGGAATAGGAAATGAAAACATTTAAGCGGATTTTGAAAGTTTTGCTTGTTCTGCTGATCATGGTCGTTATCGGATATTTCATTTATACGGGGTTTCAGATATGATGAAGGCTTTGCGGCACGTTGATTACCGTCATTATATCTGTATCGCGCTTACGATCGGCATTCTTGCGCTGGGCGTATTCCGCTTTTTCGATTGCGTCGGGCGGCTGATTGAAGGCGGGCGCGATCTCGGGCTGTCGGTCGCTTACTATTTCTGTGAGCTGTTCGGCGTGGAGCACGGCATTACGCCGACCGTAACGCAGTACCCGAAAATCCCTTTCTTCCCGTTCGGGTCAGCCCTGCCCGATTTCAGTTTCCCCACGACGTTCGCCGCCTTTCAGCAGGATTGGGCGGCGTATTGGGCGCGCTGGGCGACTTGGGAAAATGTTTCGGCGTATCTCGGTTTCCTTGGCGATCTCCTTTTCTATGTCTGTATGTTCGTCGTCTGCATTCTCCCGTTCGTGCTTATCCTGTATCTGCTCTTGAAACGCGGCGCGAAAAAGCAGAATAACGACTACGGAAGAGACACCCGCCCGCTTCGGGTTTTCAAGCGCGTGACGGCGTTCTATGCACCTCTTAAAACGTGGCTGCTTTCTTTCTTCGGGTTCGTCCGCGAACATAAAACGTATTGTAAGATATGGCTGGTTCTGTTCCTGCTCTACTTCAACGCCTTTACAATCATCTTGGAGTTTATCGCGTTTTACTTCTACTTCGTCGTGAGTTTCGATTTTTCGGAAATCTATGTGCAGGTGTATAAACTTTTTCTTGATCTTTGGGCGGTGCTTTCCTTTATCCCCCTTTGGGGTTGGGCGATCGTCGCGCTTATCGTCCTTGACCGAATCCGCAAAAAGATCGGATATTCCGTTCTGCACCACAACGAAATGAAAAACCGCGGCTTTATCAATGCTCGCCCCGTTGTCCTTATGGTGTGCGGAACAATGGGCAAAAAGAAAACCACCATGCTGACAGATATTGCCCTTTCACAGGCAGTGATGTTCAAGGACAAGGCGTTTGAAAAGATACTTGAAAACGATTTGAAGTTCCCGTATTTCCCGTGGGTAAACCTTGAAAACGCGCTCCGCTATGCTATGTCGCGGCACGAAGTATATAACCTTGCTACTTGCCGCAAGTATATCAAACACTTGTCCGCTTGCTTTGCGGCGGCGCAAATTCCCGAATACCGAAAGGCTGTCCGCCGTCACCTGAAAAAGGCATATGCGATTTGTTACGATAACTTCTGCTTCGGGTACGATTACGAACGGTACGGCTTTACATACGACGATAAATTGAAAGTCGTGAACGTTTGGGAAGTTATCGAAACGTACGCGCAGCTGTATTTCATCTACATTATAGAATCATCGCTCATTATTTCAAACTATTCCGTGCGGACGGACAGCCTTATATCGGATATCGGCAATTTCCCGCTCTGGAACACGGACTTTTTCAAGCGCGACAGCCGTCTGATCGACAGCTTTTCCCGCCATGCGCATATCATCGATTTCGACGCTTTGCGGCTGGGCAGGAAAATGGTCGAAAACAATCCTTTTGCGGACAGCTTTGAGTTTGGCGTTGTCGATATTACCGAAGTCGGGAAAGAGCGGAAAAACATGCTCGAACTCAAAGAGATGAAAAAGCGGGAAGAAGTGACAAATCAGAAAAACGACGGCTTCAACGATTGGCTGAAAATGATACGGCATTCGGCGACGGTAGATAATTTTCCGTTTGTCAAGGTCATCACGGACGAGCAGCGCCCCGAAAGCTGGGGCGCGGACGCACGCGATTTGTGCGAGATCGTGCATATCCGCGAGAGCGGCGAAACACGGCTTGCCATGCCCTTGTTCTTTATCGGGGAATTGCTCTATTCCGCAATATTCGGGAAGTTCGTCAACCTGTATTATGATTACCGTTTTAAACGCGGTGATAATACGCTGTCTATGCACATTCTCAAAACGCTGACGGCGAAGATACAGCACTATTACACGGGCATTTATAATACATTCGGCTATTGCCCGCTCCGTGTGCAGGTGGAAAGCGGAACGCAGGACGGCGAGTTGGACGAAAACATCTATTACCTTGCGAGCAAAAAGATTTACAGTAAGCGGTTTTCCACAGACTGTTTTTCCGATTTCTTTACGCAGAAGGCGTTGCGTTCCCCCGTCGGGCTGGACGATTTTCCCGAATACAGGACGGAGAAGGCGACCTTTGACGAAATGGACAGGCAGCACAGCTATTTCTTTAACGATTTGAGAGGTAAACAAGATGAGCAGAGATAAAAGACGCTATGTCGGCAAAATCGGGTATTGCAACAATGCCACGCTGGTGTTAAAGGATATGTACGGCAAGTCGCTGAAGGGCGGGCATTATGTGTATATCCGTGAGGTGTATAACGACCGTTGCAACGTCAACGTAATCACGTCGTTGGAAACGGTGCGCCGCGACAGGCGCGGATTTATTGTGAAAGACCGATACGGCGAACCGCAGACAGAGTTTGCACCTTTGAAAATTGAAAAGGTCAAGCGCGGCTATCTATACCCTATCCCGAAAAAAGACGCAGACTTTCCTTTGTGGTCGGCTGTCAATTTGGACGGGAACATTAAGGGCGTGAAAATAGCCGATATAAAAAATATCGGCTCAAAGTCAATGAAGCGGCGGCATAAGTTTTTCGTCGGGAAGTTTACGCGATAAAAAATCACCCGCCTTGGGCAATCAAGGCGGGATATAGCGTTCGCGGAGAACGCCCCGAAAATGTGCGGTCTTGCGCAGGTATTGCCACCGACCGCGTATCTATTAACTATTATATGCAAAATTCCGAAAAAGTCAACGGCTTTTCGGAAAATAATCAAAATTGAAAGTACACTTTCAAAAACGAGGTGAAAAGATGAAACGCACGGTGCAGGAAAAGTACGAATACAACAAACGCCGCAAGGGATTGTTTTCGTCGGGATACTGTTTCGGGGTTGCGCTTTACCGTGACTATCCGAAGCAGGACGATGAAGGGAAAATGCTGACGAAGGCATATATCAACCTTTCTTCCGTATATGCCCGCGAAGGGCAAACTTTTTCTAAGGGCGTCATGTGCGGTTACCGCGACAAAGCGACCGAACGTAAAAACAACGCCCGCTATTGGCGGTAACTTTTTCTTTGACGGCTACTCCCCGTAAGGGGTGATAATCAGACAGACTTTCGGTGAGGTACATAAAAATGAATACGGCTCTTTTAACTCCCTATGACGGAAACGACGTGCCGATCGTTTTCTTTGACGAGGTGGCGAGCGAAGCGTGGTACAAGATTTACAATGACGGCGGGCATTATGTTGCCACGCGCATGTACCGCAGCCAGATGAAGCCGCAGGCAACGGCGCATACAAGGGAAGCGTCCGACATTTTGTTTGACGGTTTGTATTCCGCGGCTCTCCGCGAGGGTTTGCGCAATACGAAGAAAGACAAGGCTATGACGGCATATATCAAGGCGGGAATGGTGAAAGTTTTTCCCGAATACGAAACGCTCGACGACAGTATCGACGAGAAGATCAAGCGCAAGCGGAATAATTGGCAGCACCGCAAAAAGCGGTTCTGCCGCAAAGCGTATCTGAATCGTTGGAACAGGTTTTTGACAATCACCTATGATGACAAAAAGCACACGGAAGAAACGTTCCGAAAGAAGCTCCGCAAGTGTCTTTCCAACCTACATACCCGCCGCGGGTGGAAGTATATGGGTGTGTTTGAGCGTGCGCCCGAAACGGGAAGATTGCACTTTCACGGGCTTGCCTATATCCCCGAGGGTGAGATGATTGGAAAGGTTTACAGGCGGGAAGATTATAGTACCGCGCAGGGAAAAATGCAAGTGACGTACCCGAACACGTTTTTTGAGGAAGCGTTCGGAAGAAACGATTTTGAGGAATTGGACGCTATGGAACTGAAAAGCGGCAACGCCGTCGATTATCTGTTAAAGTACATAAGCAAAACGGGAGAGCGCATTGTTTACAGTCGCGGTATTCCGTCTGAAATCTGTATGAAACTTCCTGCGCGGGAAATCGTCACGCATTTTGTCGATTATGTGCGCAAGTTCGTACTGTTCGACGATACCGTAAGCTGGGAACGGGATATAATGCACTATAAGCCGAAGCAGATGTCTATACTCGACTTATTGTGCCGAAGTCCGCAGGTTGCGTAAGTATACGCGGCTTTTGCGGTGATACAAGGTAGTTGACCTGTTTTGCGCCTGTGGCTTTACATACGGCGCATTTTGGCGTTGCCGAAAACGGAAACGAGGTGGCGAAATCCCCGTGGAAACTCCGCTTTTTGGTTGCGCAAAAATAAAAGGGCGGCGTTTCGCAAGCGGTTTAGCGCGAACGCCGCCCTTTTTGCGGTGCAAAAAGGCGGTTGTGGGTTCGGCAATACGCGCCACCTTGTACCGCCGCGCGAAGCGCGGCGCTCGTATAGTACAAGGTGGCGCGTATTGCTCTCTGTAAACAATTTTTGCCTTAATGCAATCCTAATTTCGGCTTTAAGCAAGCGGCAATGTCGCGCAGGTCATTGTCATCTATAATTAAAACTTTCTTGTTTAGTCTTTTATAGATATTCTGCGTGTAGTCTTTACTGTTGAGATAGGGCTTGTTTTTTAGTTCGTTGTATTCAATGTACATATCGTAATCGGGCAGAAAAAAGTCGGGGTGTAGCGTTTTATCTTCTCCGTTTTCGGAGTAGTAAATGGTTTCCTCATAAACGGCGCGGACACGTTCTTTGAAGAAAAAGTCGCTTATGATTTTTTCTGCGCGGCTTCTGACTTTTCGTCCGTCGTCGCATTTGTATTGAAGGTTGCCGTATTCGTCAAGTATTTCGGTTTCGGTGCAATGGGTGATAC
Organism: Clostridia bacterium; assembly: GCA_017886545.1. Lineage (GTDB taxonomy): Bacteria > Bacillota > Clostridia > Christensenellales > Borkfalkiaceae > Borkfalkia. The sequence goes on along the minus strand of JAGHJS010000041.1, from coordinate 10,729 downwards.
GAATATCTACCGACCTGTCTTTGTATTTTGCATAGCATTTTTTGCAAAAATGTTTTCCGTTGGAGTTTTCTCCGCAAATTATGCAAGTTAACTCGTCGGTTTGCTCTGCCGTTGGTTTTTTACAGTCGGGGCAAGGTCTGTTTGCATAGTGCCATTTGCCGCAGTTTTCGCATTTGATGATTTTCCCTTTTTCTTTTAGGGCGTTACATTCTTTGCATAAAGGGAAAAAGCCGCTCGGTTTACCGCAGATTTGACAGTTCATATTACACCTCCATAAAAAAAGAGATACGCAAAAAGCGTACCTCTCCCAAAACGTACTCTTTTTGCTTGTTGCTACACAAACATATCAAACGATATGGTAAAAAAAGAATACAGTTTTGACGGTATTCCTCGTTTGATATATTCGTTTGTGTAGCGTAATAATTTTACTTTAATTCGGGTTGTGTGTCAAGTCGCTGTAAGTATCAAGAACGATTTTGTGATAAAATGATTTAGTTTTGAACGAAAGGAAGGTAAGAAAATGAAACGGAAAGGAACAAAAAATTTGACCCGAACGCAGCGGCTCTTGCTCGAAGATTGCGTAAACGCGGGTTTGAGCAAAAAGGTGATTGCCGACAAGCTCGGCGTTTGCCTTTCCACGGTTTACAAGGAAATCAAACGCGGAGCGTATTATAAGAAGGTACGCAGCTGGACGGGGTACTACGGCGAAGCGCATTATAAAGAGGTGCTGTCGTATAGCGCGCAAATCGCGCAGGAAAAGTACGATTTGGCGATGACGGCGAAAGGTCGTCCGCTGAAACTCGGCAACGATTACGATTTTGTCCGTTACGTCGAAAAGCGGGTTCTTGCGGACGGTCTTTCTCCGTGTGCGGTTTTGGGCGAGATCAAGCGGGCTAAAATGTTCCGCACCGATATAAGCAAAGCGACGTTGTATCGGTACATAGCGGACGGCATTTTCATGAATATTACCATGAAGGATTTGCCCGTGGGTTTGCGGAAGAAGCGTTACCGAAAGACACAGGCGAAACGTCCGCCAAAGGGTACGAGCATTGAAAAGCGTCCGAACGAAGTCGCCGAACGTAAAGAGTTCGGGCATTGGGAAATGGATTGCGTAATCGGGAAGCAAGAAACGCGGAGTGTTCTGCTTGTGCTGACCGAACGGCTTACCCGAAGGGAGATTATATTTCGTATGCCGAACAGAAAGACGGAAAGCGTTATCCGTTGTCTGAATGTTTTGGAGCGGCGGTACGGTAAACTGTTCCGCAAAGTCTTTAAGACGATAACGGTCGATAACGGCTCGGAATTTTCCGACTTTAACGGTATGGAAAAATCGTCCTATCGCGGCAAGCGGGTACGGGTGTATTATTGTCACCCGTATACGTCCTGCGAACGCGGCTCGAACGAACGGCTCAATCGTGAAATACGGCGGCTCATACCAAAAGGCTCGGACATCGCAAAGTTTACCGATGAGGAAATACAGGCGGTTGAAGATTGGGTAAATTCCTATCCGCGCGAGATATTCGGGTATGCCACGTCTGCCGAACGGTTTGACGAGCAGGTAGCCGCTTTACAGTAAGTTTGAAAGTACACTTTCAAGAAGCCGCCGAAAGACGGCTGTTTTGCCGTTCGCGAGAAATTGGGAAAGGCTTATTCCTTTGTTGGAATAAGCCTTATTTTCTGTCCGAAACGGCGATTTTCGGTTTCATTATACCACGCCGAAGAAATTTTTTTTGAAAAATCAAAAAAATTTTATAAATTTACTTGACTTTACGCAATTCGGCAAAAATGTTTCACGCGTAAAACCGCCCTTTTGTTTTTTCGGGCTTTTTTGCTCTTTTCCGCACGAAAAAGCGCCCGCGGCAAACTGCCGCGGGCGCACTTTCCCTTTTCCCTTTATGCGAGCGCCGCAAGCGCTTCTTCGAGCGCCTCCTCGGTCGCATAATTCGGTTCGAGGACGCGGTCGTACGTCGCCCCGTCCGTCATATTGTTGTAGACGTACACATGCGTAAAATCTGCCGCAATGCTCGTCGCCGCCGTCGCAGACGCATTGTACACGATGTCGACGTCGGTATCCTTTTCCAGAGCGGAAACGACGCTGTTTTCCTCAAATTGCAGCGAACCGACGATGCCCGACGCAAAAAGTTCTGCCGAGATCTCCTCCGCCGTGTTCACGTTTTCGCGCACCAGCCCGTAATTGTACAGGTGCCCGACAATGCCGCCCGCAGAGCCGCCGCCCGTGACCGAACCGCTGTTGCGGTTGCCCGTCACTTCGATGATACCTTTGAGGGGATACGCCTCGTCAGTACCGCTGTAACGCACCCAGCCGACGATGCCGCCCGTGCCGAACACAGCCGCGGACTCGGAGGCGTTCGCCACGTCCGCCGTGTTCGTATTGTCCGAAACGGCGCCGTAGTTCTGCTGTTCGCCGACGATGCCGCCGACGCAGGCTCCGTTTCCGTTCACGGCGCCGCTGTTCGTGCAGTTTTTCACATTCGCGGACGAAAGCCCGACGATGCCGCCCACGCCGACGTACCCCGTGACCGCGCCCGTATTGGTGCAGTTTTCAATGAGCATCTCTTCGCCGACGGCGGTATAATACGCCGCACCGACGATGCCGCCCGTATTGCCGCCCGCGTCAACGCCCGTGACTGCGGCGTTATTGGTGCAGCCGCGGATGGTGCCGCTGACCGTCATGCGCCCGACGACGCCGCCGTTGCCGCGCCCCGCCGTGATGCTGCCCGAAACGGTGATGTTCTCCGCCGTGCCGCCGCCCACGAGCAGCCCGACCGCGCCGCCCGCGCATTCGCTCGCCTCCACGTCGATAGCGACGTCCGCAAGCGTGAAGTTTCTGACGGTTCCGCCGTCCACGACGCCGAACAGCCCGACGGCATAGTCCTCACTCGCACCCGCAGGGAGCGAAGAAATTTTCAGCCCCGCGATCGTCAGCCCGTTTCCGTCGAAGGTGCCGTCAAAATGCGCGTCGCCCTCCGAATAGGTATTGCCGCTGCGCGAACCTTCCGCTATGGGCGTCCATTCCTGCCCGTCCAGGTCGATGTTTGCCGCCAGCGTTACCGTCTTGCCCTCGAAGGTGTTCGTCTGCGCCTGCTGCGCGAACCAGACGAACGCCGCCGCGTCGCCGAGCGTCACGTTGCCGTCCGCATCGACGGCATAGCTTTCGGGCTGTTCCGCGGGAACGGTGCCGTCCCACACCGAAGTCGGCGCGTTCACCGTGACCGCACAGGTGCCCGAAACGCCTCCCGCCGTAGCGGTGATGGTAGCCGTACCGGCGCCGACCGCCGTCACTTCGCCGTTCTCGACGGTCGCGACCGCGTTGTCCGAGCTCGACCACGTGACCGTTTTATCCGTCGCGTTCTCGGGCGCGATTGTCGCCGTGAGCGTTTCACTCTCTCCCGCGATCAGCGAAAGCGCTACGGGCGAGACCGTGACGGACGTCACCGCTACGGTCTGCTGTTCCTCTTCGGTATCGCACGCGGCAAACAGCCCGAGAGAGAGCGCCAAAAGCGCGCCGAGCGCGATGCAAAACCATTTTTTACCTTTCATGCCTATACTCCTTTCCCCGCTCTTTACGGGGCTTTATTTCCTCTAAAAGTATACCCCCCCGACAAAACCTGTCAAGGGCATTACGCTCCTCTATACAATTTTCACAAAATCTTATTATTTTTTCGCATATACATCACGTCCGCATGCACGCCGAAAAGGGAACGCCCCCGCCGCGGCAAATGACGCGGCGGGGGCGCATAAAAAAATACGTTTCAGTTTTTCTGTTCCTTCACGGCGGCGATGCCCGCGGCGAACGCACGTTTGTTCACCTCGCATACATGTGCCTTGCCGATAAACTTCTCGTTCAGGCAGTTGATGAAACTGCGCTCTTTGACGACCTTCGTCAGCTCGCACAGCGCGCCCGCCATGACCATGTTCGCGGAGCGGATGTCGCCCGCCTCCATGGCGAGGTCGTTCGCGAGGATATCGTACACGCGCACGTCGTCGCGCTCGACGTAGCAGTCGGAAAGCGACCCGTTGACGAGGATCAGCCCGCCCTTCGCCACGCGCGGCGCGAACTTATGAAAGCTCGGCGCGTTGAGTGCGATGAGCACGTCGGGCACGGTGCAAAGGGGGGACGCGATCGGCTTTTCGGACACGATGACCGAGCAGTTCGCCGTGCCGCCGCGCATTTCGGGGCCGTACGCGGGGAGATAGGAAACTTCCTTCCCCTCGTGCAGGCCGCATTCCGCAAGGAACCTGCCCGCGCTCAGAACGCCCTGGCCGCCCTGCCCTGCAAGCAATACTTTAAGCATGCGCGTTGCCCTCCTCCTGCGATTTGTCGCGGAACACGCCGAGCGGGAATGTTTTGGTGCATTCCTCCGCCATGAAGCGGAGCGCCTCGACGGGCTGCATGTGCCAGTTCGTGGGGCAGGAAACGAGCACTTCGATAAAGGTGTACCCCCTGCCTTCGGACTGGAATTTCAGCGCCTTTTTGATCGCCTTTTTCGCGGCGAGAACGTGCTTTACGTCCTGCGTGGACACGCGCTCGATGTAATAAGGCGCGTCCAGCGTGGCGAGCAGTTCGCATATGCGGATGGGATAGCCGTTGACGGCGGGGTCGCGCCCGCTCTGGCAGGTGGTCGCCTTCTGCCCGACGAGCGTCGTGGGCGCCATCTGCCCGCCCGTCATGCCGTAAATGCTGTTGTTGATGAAGATGACGGTGAACTTTTCCCCGCGCGCCGCGGCGTGCACCGTTTCCGCCATGCCGATGGAGGCGAGGTCGCCGTCGCCCTGGTAGACGAAGACCGTCCTGTCCGGCAGACAGCGCTTGATGCCCGTGGCGACGGCGGGCGCGCGGCCGTGCGCCGCCTCCTGCATGTCGCAGTTGAAATAATTGTACGCGAACACCGCGCACCCGACGGGCGCGATGCCGATGCACTTTTCCTCTAATCCGAGCTCTTCGATGCTCTCCGCGAGGATGCGGTGCACGATCCCGTGCGTGCAGCCCGGGCAATAGTGCATATGCGCGTCGGTGAGCATCTTCGTCTTTTCAAAAACTTTCATACTCCCTCCTTCGCGGAAGCGAGCGCCTTTTTCGCCTGTTCCACGATCTCCTCTTCGCTCGGCACGTTGCCGCCCGTCCTGCCGTAGAAAAATACGGGCTTTTTGCCTGCGACGGAGAGGCGCACGTCCTCCACCATCTGCCCGAGCGAAAGCTCCACGTCAAGCAGCGCCTTCACCTGCGGCTGCGCCGCGACGGCGGCGTACTCCCGTTCGGGGAACGGGAACACCGTGATCGGACGGATGCAGCCCGCCTTTATGCCCTGCTCGCGCAGGTGGTCCGCCGCGCTCTTGCAGATGCGCGCGACCGTGCCGTATGCGGTGAGAACGATCTCCGCGTCCTCCGTTTTATACCGTTCGCAGCGCGCCTCGTTCTTTTTGATCTCCTCATAGGTCGCCGCGAGCGCGTTCACATGCGGTTCCAGCACGTCCGGCTCGATGAGCAGCGAATTCAGCACGCGGCGCTTTTCGCCGAAGCGGCCGTCCGTCGCCCACTCCTTTTTGGGGATATCCGCAAGGCTGCGCACGGGCGGCAGTTCGACGGGCTCCATCAGCTGCCCGATCATGCCGTCCGCGAGGATCATCGCGGGCACGCGGTACTTGTCCGAAAGGTCGAACGCCTGATAGGTGAAGTCGCAGGCTTCCTGCACGGAGGAAGGCGCCAGCACGATGAGGTGATAGTCGCCGTGCCCGCCGCCCTTGGTCGCCTGGAAGTAATCGCCCTGCGCGGGCTGGATGCCGCCGAGCCCCGGACCCGCACGCATGACGTTGACGATAACGCAGGGAATGCGCGCGCACGCAACGTACGAGATGCCCTCCTGTTTGAGGCTGACGCCGGGGCTGGACGAACTGGTCATCGCGCGCACGCCCGCGCCCGCCGCGCCGTATACCATGTTGATGGCGGCGACTTCCGATTCCGCCTGCACGAACACGCCGCCGAGCTGCGGCATTTTGACGGACATATATTCCGGCACTTCGTTCTGCGGCGTGATGGGGTACCCGAAGAACGCGCGGCAGCCGTTGCGCAGCGCGCCTTCACAGATCGCTTCTGTTCCGTGTAATAAAATTTTACTCATAAAAAACCTCGGTTCACGCGTTTCTCGCGCAAAGGCGTTCACGAAATTTCTTTCAAAAGAGATGAAAGAAATTTCGTGAACCCTTTATTTCTCCACCGTGATCGCAAGATCGGGACACATGATCGCGCAGAACGCACAGCCGATGCAGTTGCCCGGATTCACCGCTTCCGCAACGAGGTACCCGTTCGCATTCATCCTATGCTCACTCAAAGAAATGACCTTTTTCGGGCAGGCATTGGCGCACAGCCCGCAGCCCTTGCATACCTTTTCATCTATCGTGATCGACGCCATCGCGCTTTCGCTCCCTACCGACAAAATTTTTCGTAATGAATGCATTATATCACGATGCGGCGCACCTTGTAAACCGATTTTGCACACCTCTGCACAAAAAGAGCAAAAAATGGGGAACGCTCCCCCGCTTCCGGGCGAACGTTCCCGTTGTTCATGCCGTGCGCGGCTGCCGCGCCCTAAAATTCGTACTTCGTATCCCGCGAAAACAATTCGGCGATCATGTTCATGCACAGTTTGCGCCCGTCGCCCAACTCTTTGGGCTGTTTGCCGTAGCATACGTCGTACACCGCTTCGGTGATGGGCAGGTCGACGTCCAGCTCCTTGCCGAGCCGCTTCATCGCCGCGGCGGTCGGCACGCCCTCGGCAAGTTTTTCGAACCGCTGCCCTTTTGCGAGCATCTCCCCGTACATGCGGTTGTGCGAATGGCGGGAAAAGAGCGTCGTTTCATAGTCGCCCAGATGCGCCAGCCCGTACGCGGAGAGCGGGTTGCCTCCCATCGCCTCGATGAGCCGCGCCACTTCGCGCGCGCCGCGCGTCATAAGCGGGCCTTTGAGCGTGGAAACGCCGCCGCCGTCCAGAACGCCCGCGGCGATGCCCATCACGTTTTTCGCCGCGGCGCCGATCTCGGTGCCGATCACGTCTGTGCCGTAATAAAAGCGGATCAGGCTGCTTTTGAAATCGTCCGCAAGTTTCTTTTTGAGGGAGGGATCGTACCCGTCTATGACCATGCAGTTGGGGATGCCCGCCGTGAAATCCTGAATGTGCCCGGGGCCGACCCATACCGCGATACGGTCCGCCGCTATGCCCTCTTCGATGAGCACTTCCGAAAGGCGCTTGCCCGACTCGATCTCGATGCCCTTCATGCACAGCACAAAAATTTTGTCGGATACGTCGCCCGTCTGCCGGATGGTGCGGATAAAGCCGCGCAGCCCCTGCGAGCTGATGGAGATGACGATGACCTCCGCATGCGCAAGCGCCGCCGCAAGGTCGCAGGTGAGCGTGATGGACGGATCGAGCGCAACGTACTCGTTTTTGCCGGACGCTTTTAAAATTTCGTACGAATAGTCGCCCGCCGGCCCCCAGGAAAAGACCTGCTTCCCCTTTTTGACGGCGAGGTACCACGCGATGAACGAGCCCCATCTGCCGCAGCCGAGCACCGATATTTTTTTGAATTCCGAAAAGAACTTCAAGGACAAAGCCATTTTCCTTCTCCTCCCCTTCTTTCAACAGAGATCTTTCGCCTGCGCCGCCCTGCGGACGGCGCCATGCAGAATGACATGGGATTTGCGCATTATTACAATAATCTCTTGTGCGCTCTAAAGCCACATCTTTGGAAAAGCGTTTCTTAATAATCACCTGCGCGTGGCAAAATGACACTTTTGCCTAAGCGCACCCAATTTGCCGCATACCTGCGGCTCACACGAAAGGGGTGAATGCGTGCGACTTATAATAGGAGAGCCCTTAAAGGTCGCACGCAGAGGGGAAAACGGCTGTCCCGCAAGGGCAGCGGTTGTCCCCTCAAAATCGCGCAAACCGCAGCATCTCTTTTGCGAGATTTGCGCGAAATGTCTTATATCTCTTTCCTCTCCAAAAACGCCCTTGCGAGGGTCACGTCGTCGGTGTATTCGATCTCCGAGCCGATGGCGATGCCGCGCGCAAGACGGGTGCACTTTACGCCGAGCGGTTTGATGAGCTTGGCGATGTACAGGGCGGTCGCGTCGCCCTCGACGTCGGGGTTGGTCGCGAGCACGACCTCTTCCACGCCGCCCTCGGCGATGCGCGCCAGCAGTTCGCGGATGCGGATGTCGTTCGGCCCGACCCCCTCCATGGGGTTGATGACGCCGTGCAGAACGTGGTACACGCCCTTGTATTCGTGCAGTTTTTCCAGCGCGATGACGTCTTTCGGCTCCTTCACGACGCAGATGGTGCGCTTATCGCGGGTGCGGCAGATCTCACACTCTTCCTCTTCGGTGAAGTTGCCGCACACCTTACAGTAGCGCACCTTTTTTTTGGCGTTGACGATGGCGGCGGCGAACGCCTGCGCTTCGCTCTCGGTCATGTTGATGACGCGGTAGGCGTAGCGCTGCGCCGTTTTTCTGCCGACACCGGGGAGTTTAGAAAATTCGTTGATGAGCCGCCCGATCGGCTCGATAAATACTTCCATAGATACCTTAAAAACCAAGCACCTGCTTTGCCATACCCTTACGGCTTTCCCGAAAAAGCGGTAAACGCACGCGATTTCTATAATCTTTCGCGCAAGGAAAATCACTCTCAATAATCAAATCGCGCGTCCGAAAACAATTCTCTGTCATCCCGAGCCCTGCGAGGGATCTCTATGCGAATATTGTCGCTATTTTCATAGAGATCCTTCGACTGCGCCGCCCTACGGGCGGCTCCGCTCAGGATGACAAGCGAAGTTATACTTTTCAATAATCTTACTGCGCGCGCAAAAATCACACTTTTTGCAAGCGCACCCTCGTCGGAGCAGTCGGCTGCGTTCTCGCATTGTCGCAAAGCGGCAATGCTCGCGTGCGCACTCCGCTCCTCCTCTTCCCAAAAATCTCACTCCGTTGCGATTTTCGGGAACCCTGTTCGTGCCCCTTGCGCTTTGCGAAAAGCGTAACAGAAGAGGGTGAATTTCGGACACATCTATAACGGTGCGCCCTAAAGAGGGAGAAACCGCTGCCGGGCGGCTTTGCCGCGAACGGCGGTGTCACCCTCAACTCTCGGAAATTTTTTCCGTCATCTCGGAAAAAATTTTGTGAACAGGTCACATCATTCCCCCCAACCCCGCGAACGGCGCCATCTTCTCTTTATACACTTCGTCCGCCTTTTTGTAGCCGTCGTTGATCGCCGCCATGATGAGGTCTTCAAGCATCTCCACGTCTTCGGGGTCGACGACCTTTTCGTCCAGCTCGATGCCGTCGATGATCTTTTTCGCGTTCATATACACGACGACCGCCTCGCCGCCGCTCGTGCCGACGATTTCCCAATCGTCCAACAGTTTTTCGGTCTCCTGCATCTCCTGCTGGAGCTTCTGCGCCTGCTTCATGAGGTTCTGCATATTGCCGCCCATGCCTGCGCCGCCTTTGAATCCTGCCATATCGTGCAACCTCCGCTGCTGATTTTATTTGTTATTTGATGCGGATCTCCGTGCCCGCAAAGTCGCGTTTTAGCTGTTCGATGCCCGCCTCGACGGGGTCTGCCTCTTCGCCCTTCAAACGGATGTCGAAAGAGGAAATGCCGATCTGTTCCAGCGCGGCGGCGATCGCCTTGGTGTGTTCCTCCCGCCGCAGCGAGCGGTAGATCGCGTCCGAATCGGTGATAAGGAGAAAGGTATCCCCTTCGAAGGCGCTCTCTAAGTCCTGGCACATGGTGAACAGCACGCCGTTCTTCGCGCCCCGCCGCAGCGCCCGCAGAAAGTAGGCGAACGCGGACTTGCGCTTTTCCGGCTCCAGCGCGTTCACGCTTGCCGCGGCCTTTGCGCGCGGCTCCTCCCGCAGCGGCGGCACGAAGGGCTCCTCCTCGGGCGGCGCCTCGGGCAAGGGAACGCGCCCGCGCCCCGCCTGCGCCCCGTTCCCGTGTACGTTTGCGGGAAACGGATCCGCTTCCGCGCCGATCTCCTCATAGGCAGCAGCGGGAGCCTGTGCATTGCCGCGCGGCAGCGGCGACGCCTGCAGCGCGCGCAGCGCCTCCTCCAGCTTTGCGATGCGCCGCTCCAGCGCGGGCGCGCCGCCGTCCGTTTCGGGCATGCTCGCCCGGACGACCGCCGTTTCCAGAACGACGCGCGGGGAAACGCTGTACCGCAGTTCCGTTTCCAGCGCCGCAAAAATTTCGCTCACGCGCAGCAGCGCGCGCCCTTCCGCCGCCTTTGCGATGCGCTCCGTCTCCGCGTACATCTCGGCGGGGAGCTGTAAGAGCGCGTTGCCGTTTTTGCAGGTCTTTGCGACGGTGCAGCGGTTGAAGAAGGAAAGCAGGTCGCGCGCGAGCACCGCCGCGCCCTTGCCCGAGGAGAGCACCTTCTCCGTTTCGGTCAGCGCGTCGGAGGCGTTCTCGGTGAGGATCGCCTCGCCGAGCTTTGCGATCTCGTAAAAGTCCGCGCTGCCGAGCACCTCGTTCACGTCCGCATAGGTCAGCTTGCCCGTGCTGTACGAGATGCACATGTCGGCGTCGGACAGACTGTCGCGCATGCTGCCCGCGCCCGCGCGGGCGATCGCGGCGACCGCCTCGTCCTCGTACTCCTTGCCGACGGCTTTGAGCACCGTCTTGAGGTGCGCCTCGATGTCCTCCTGCGGGAT
>JAGHJS010000040.1 GCA_017886545.1 Clostridia bacterium | reverse complement strand
GCAAAAAAGCTGACGCTTTCGGCAACAAGTTGCCATGGGCATGCGCCCATATGCCGCCGATTGCGGCGCGCTCGTTTTACCCCTTGCAAGCAAAGTAAAACTACGCGCGCCTTCGAAGGATCTCTATTTTAATTTTGACGATGTTTGCATAGAGATCCCTCGACAGGCTCGGGATGACAGTGAGCACCCCGCTCGGCAAGCTCGGGATGACAGTGAGCACCCCGCTCGGCAAGCTCGGGATGGCAGAGGCTGCAAAAGCTTGCGCCGCGCCGATTTTGTTCGGCGCGGCGCTTTTGCTTGCCAATTTCTGCCCGTTCGCGTATAATAAAGGGGAATAAAACGGTACGGGAACGGCAGTGAGGCAGTATTTCAAATATCTGAGAGAGTATAAATTGCATTGCATTCTGGGCCCCATCGCCAAGTGGATCGAGGCGGTGCTCGAATTGCTCGTCCCCCTCGTCATGGCGAACATCATCGACGTGGGCGTGGCGAACGGCGACGTGCCCTATGTGCTGTGGGGCGGCGCGCTCATGCTCGCCATGGGCATCGTCGGCTTTTTCTGCGCCATCTTCTGCCAGCGGTCGGCGTCCATCACCTCGCAGGGGTTCGGCACGAACGTGCGCGACGCGCTGTTCCGCCACATCAACACCCTCTCGGGCAGGGAGCTGGATAAGATCGGCGCGGCGTCCCTTCTGACGCGCACGGTGAACGACGTCAACCAGATGCAGAGCGCGGTCGCCATGATCATCCGCCTCGTCGTCCGCGCGCCCTTCATCGCGCTCGGCTCCGTGGTGCTGTGCATGGTCATCGACTGGCAGATCGGGCTGGTCGTGTTCGCCGTTGCGGCGCTCGTGGGGGCGGTGCTTTGGATCATCATGAAAAAGAGCGTGCCGTACTACACCGCGAACCAGAAAAAGCTCGACCGCCTTACGCAGATCACCAACGAAAATTTAGAGGGAGCGCGCGTCGTGCGCGCCTTCCGCAGCCGCGACCGCGAGCGCGCCCGCTTTGACGCCGCCGCCGAGGATATGCTGCAAAATTCCCTGCACATCGGGCACATTTCGGCGTGGCTCAATCCGCTCACCTTCGCCATCGTCAATTTCGGCGTGGCGCTCATCCTCCTGTGGAGCGGCTTCAAGGTGGATACGGGCGTGCTTTCGAGCGGCGAGATCGTCGCCCTCATCAACTACATGGTGCAGATCTTAAACGCCATGATCGTCATTTCCAACCTCGTTTCGCTGTTCACCAAGGCGCACGCCTCCATGAACCGCGTCAGCGAGGTATTCGCCCTCACCCCCTCCGTGACCGACGGGGCGGGCGCGCAGCCCGATCTTTCGGCGCCTGCGGTCGAGTTTGAAAACGTCAGCTTTTCGTACGCGGGCACCGACCGTTACAGCCTGCGCGAGGTCAGCGCGCGCATTCCCCGCGGCGCCATGGTCGGCGTCATCGGTGGAACGGGCAGCGGCAAATCCACTTTTGCGGGGCTGATCCCGCGCTTGTATGACGCGACGGTGGGGCAGGTGCGCGTGTTCGGGCAGGACGTGAAGGCGTACACGCTCGGGCAGCTGCGGCACACGATGGGCGTCGTGCCGCAGAACGCGGAACTCTTTTCGGGGACGGTGCGTTCCAACCTCGAATGGGGCGCGCCGGGCGCTTCGGACGAGGAGCTGTACGCCGCGCTCGCCGTGGCGTGCGCGGATACCTTCGTACGCGAAAAGGGCGGGCTGGATATCCCCGTCATCGAAGGCGGCAAAAACTTTTCGGGCGGGCAGCGTCAGCGGCTGACCATTGCCCGCGCGGTCGCGGCAAAGCCCGATATCCTGATCTTGGACGACAGCTGTTCGGCGCTCGATTTTGCGACGGACGCGGCGCTGCGCGCGAACATCGCGGCGCTTTCGGGGATGACCTGCATCCTCATTTCGCAGCGCGCCTCCTCCATCCGCAGCGCGGACGCGATCTTCGTGCTGGAGGACGGCAAAGTGGTCGGGCAGGGCACGCATGAAGCGCTGTACGGGGGCTGCCCCCTGTACCGCGAGATCTGCGATTCGCAGGCGAGGGCGGAAGAATGAGCAAAGCGGCGGTAAAAAAACGCGCCCAAAAGGGCGCAAAAAAAGGCGTTGCAAAGCGGCTTCTCGCCTGTGTGCGCCCGTATAAGGGGTATGCGGCGGGCGCGTTCGTGTGCAGCATCCTGTACGTCGCCTTCACACTCATCGGCCCCGTGCTGTACGGGTTCGCCATCGACGATATGCTCGGCGAAGGGCAGGTGCTGTTCCGCTCTGTCTTTCTCATGACGGGCGGGTTCGCGCTCTCCGTCCTTCTGGCGGGCGCGGCGCAGAAGATTTTGAACAACTGCGTCAACGCGCTGTGCTACAAGCTCGTGCGCGACGTGCGCAGGCGCGCCTTCGCGCGGCTGACCGAGGTGCCCGTCTCCTATGTGGATTCGCACCAGCAGGGCGACGTGATGACGCGCATCGTCAACGACGTGGACACGGTGTCCGACGGGCTGCTCCAGGGGGTGGCGCAGCTGTTCACGGGCGTGATGACCATTCTCGCCACGCTCGTCGTGATGTTCGTCATCAACTATCTCATCGCGCTCGTGGTGGTCGTGCTCACGCCGCTCTCGCTGTTCGTGGCGGCGTTCATCACCAAGCGCACGTACAAGAGTTTTGCGGCGCAGGCGAAGGTGCAGGGCAGGCTCACCGCGCACGCCAAAGAGATGCTCGCGGGGCAGAAGACGGTGCTCCTGTTCGACCGCGAAGAGGAGTCCTGCCGCCGCTTTGAGGCGATCGACGCCGACCTGTACAAGATCGGCTGGCGCGCGCAGTTCTATTCGGCGCTGACCAACCCGAGCACGCGCGTGGTCAACGCGATCATCACCGCGTTCGTCGGCGTGCTCGGCGCGCTGTTCTGCATCTGGAGCGACGGCGGCGTGCTCACCCTCGGCTCGCTTTCGCTTGGCGGCTTCACCGTCGGCATGCTGTCGGTGTTCATCAGCTACGCCAACCAATACACGAAGCCCTTCAACGAGGTGTCGAACGTGGTCACGCAGATGCAGAACGCGTTTGCATCCGCCGCGCGCGTGTTCGAAGTCATCGACCAGCCCGCCGAAGAGCGCGCGGGCAGCAGGCACCTCGCGCGCGTGCGCGGCGAGGTGCGCATCGAGGACGCGTCCTTCTCCTATTCAAAGGAGAAGCCGCTCATCGAGCACCTGAACGTGCACGCGAAGGCGGGCAGCAAGGTCGCCATCGTGGGGCCGACGGGCTGCGGAAAAACGACGCTCATCAACCTACTGATGCGCTTTTACGACCTGGACGGCGGCAACATCTATATCGACGGCGTGAACGCGAAGGATATCCCGCTCGACGAATACCGAAAGCTGTTCGGCATGGTGCTGCAGGAGAGCTTTTTGTGCAACGAAACGGTCGCCTGGAACATCGCCTACGGCAACGAACACGCCACGCGCGAGGAAGTGGAGGCGGCGGCGAAGGCGGCGTACTGCGACTTTTTCATCCGCAACATGGAGCACGGGTACGACACGGTGCTCTCGGGCAATTCCAGCGTTTCGCAGGGCGAGCGGCAGCTTTTGTGCATCGCGCGCGTCATGCTCGCCGACCCGCCCATGCTCATTTTAGACGAGGCGACCAGCAACATCGATACGATGACCGAACTGCGCATTCAGAAGGCGTTCCGCAAGATCATGCAGGGCAGAACGTCCTTCATCGTCGCGCACAGGCTTTCGACCATTCTGGACGCCGATCTTATCCTTGTCATGAAGGACGGCGCCGTCATCGAACAGGGCACGCACGCGCAGCTGATGGAGCGGCGCGGATTCTATTGCGATCTGTACAACGCGCAGTTTGCGCAGAGCGCGCACGCGCATGCGGACGGCGACAGAGAGTAGCCGGCGGTTTAAAAAAGAAAAGGGGAGCGCCCCGCGGAACAAGTCCGCGGGGCGCTTTGTTTTGCGCGCCGCCGTTTGGTTGCGTATTTTGTTCGTTGCAGATTTATAACGAATTGCAAGTCAAGAATAGTAATAAAAGTTATTATATAGAAATAGTTGACATATTTAGAGTGAAATGCTATATTGAATATATTGACAAAAATATTGGAGAGAACTTATGAAAAAAACTTTGGCGGTATTGCTTACGGTCGGTTTGATGTCTGCAGTTGCAACGGCATTTGTCGGTTGCCAAGATAATATGCGGATCAGTGGCGATTTTTCGACGGCGGCGACGGATGAAGAAGTACATGCGTTGATCGAAATCGTGACGGAAAATGAAGAGAAATGGTTTGGCGATCCAATTACCGATGATTTTATACGCGGAATGAAGCTCTCTGCCAAGAGTGAAACCGAAACGTCGGTGTCGATAAGTGACGGTGCGTCCTATTTTCAGGGAAGCGAAAGCTATTCCTCCAAAGAATTGGAATTGGATATAGAGTATGCTTATAACGGACTGGGCTTTTTCGCGAATTGGGCAAGCGGCAAGGGCAAGACCAGCGTAGAAGATAGCTCGTCGAATGAAGAGGAGCAGGTTGCATCACAGTCGAAAACAGCCCTTGAAGGGAACATTTACGCGGAAAACGTGTCCTCCTATATACCGACGGTATATCTTGACGGTAAAATGGAAAGCGTATCGGGCGATCAGACCTTGGAGGAGACGGGCAAGTATGTTATACGGGGCAATGCGGAAATATTTTTTATAGAATTTTTCAATAGCGTGTCGCTTACGCGGTCTCTTTCCTATCTGCTGAACTGCGATGAAGGGGTTACGGTGTATATCGATGATGCAGGCGATGAAACAAAGGTCAAAATTTCATGCGATGCAGGTGCTTTTTATGAGTATTATGTATATTATAAAAATTTCATCAGCATCGCCGGAGGGGAAGACAGCAAAGACGCGGCAGTCGAAAAGATGGATTTTCAAATGTTTGATGTTTATATTTCGTTCGTGACGGAAACGGGGCTGTTGACAGGGTACGGGACGATGACCGAGGCGGAACTGAGCGAATTGACGATAGAGGAAAATTCGGCTATATACCAATATGCTTTTAAATTCTCCGAGAATATCTGGTATAAAAAGAGCGACGGAGCTGTTGCGGCGCCCGCCGACCGCGACGCATACCAATGGCTGTGAGCAAAAAAATGACAATGTTTGCATGCGGCGCAGATGGGGTTTTGATCCAAACGGCGCAGGCGCCCCGCGGAACAAGTCCGCGGGGCGCCTGCGCTTATTTTGCCGCGCGGGGCTGGCGGCAGCCCGCCCCGCGCGGTCATTTCTGCGGGCGGAGCTTGCCGTTCTCGTCCGCGACCATGGTCGGGCGCTCGTCTTTGAGCGCCATCAGATAATCGTTGTACTGCTGTTCGGTGAGCGTACGCACCTTCGCCTTTTTCTTTTTTGCCATAGGGCACCTCCGCAGAGTTTTGTCGCCCTTAGTATGGCGCATCCGCCGCCGTTTTATAAGCGCGGCGCCTTTTTTGCATACGGTATCGGGACCGCACGGCATAGACCGCCGCGCGTGTACAGAACAGACTGCCGCGCCGCACGGCAAAGACCGCCGCGCGAGTGCGGCATAAAAAACCGCGCCCCGAACGGGGCGCGGAGTATAGGTTTTCCGTATTACGCGAGTACGCGCACGCGGATGACGTTCGCCTGCGCCGCGATCTCGGCGACGACCTTGTCCGAAGGCTTCGCGTCGAGGTCGAGGATCATGTACGCCATTTCCTTTTTGGATTTATCCAGAAGATTCGCGATGTTGATGCCCGCTTTGGAGACGACGGAGGTGATCGAGGAGATCACGCCCTCCACGTTCTTGTGCATCACGCACACGCGCGCAGCGGATGCGCGGGGCGCGGATACGTCGGGGAAGTTCACGCTGTGCGTGATGTTCCCGTTCTCGATGTAGTCGACAAGCTCCTTCGCCGCCATCTGCGCACAATTGTCCTCCGCCTCGGGCGTGGAAGCGCCCAGGTGCGGCACGCAGATGATGTTCGGCACGCCGATGAGCGCGTCCGAAGGGAAGTCGGTGATGTAGCGCTCCAGCTTGCCGCTTGCAACGGCAGCGAGCACCGCGTCCGTATCGACCAGCTCGCCGCGCGAATTGTTGATGAGCACTGCGCCGTCCTTCATCTTAGCAAAGGTGTCGGCATTGAACATCTTTTCGGTGTCGGGGGTGAGGGGAACGTGCACGGTGATGAAGTCCGCGCTCTTCACGAGCGTGTCAAGGTCCGCCGTATGCACGCGGTTGTCAAGGTGCAGCGCGCCCGCCACAGAGAGGTAGGGGTCGTACCCGATGACGTCCATGCCGAGGTCGACGGCGGTGTTGGCGACCATCACGCCGATCGCGCCCAGCCCGATCACGCCCAGCGTCTTGCCCGAGATCTCGTGCCCGACGAACTTGGACTTGCCCTTTTCGACGGCCTTGGAGACGCCTTCGGTCCCTTTGAGCGTCTTCACCCAGTCGATCGCGTCAACGATCTTCCTGCCGCCGAGGAACAGCTCGCACAGCACCAGCTCTTTGACGGCGTTCGCGTTCGCGCCCGGGGTGTTGAACACCACGACGCCCTTTTCGGTGCAGGCGGGGATGGGGATGTTGTTCGTGCCCGCGCCCGCGCGCGCCACGGCGAGCAGGTTGCTGCCGAGGGGATACTCGTGCATGTTGAAGCTGCGCAGCATGATGCCGT